>CAVSXR010000001.1:0-14331 GCA_963731885.1 uncultured Acidimicrobiaceae bacterium
ATCGCGCCCGTTGCGGGCCGGCCGCCCCCCAGGTGCAGGCTCCCACGGGAATCACCTCGCCATCTGCGTCGCCTTCGCCGTCGAGGTCACCGTAGCTACGGGCGATCTCGAGTTCGATGGTGCCTGCACCACACCCGCCCGCCGGCCAGCACACCGGCGGGCCGGGGCACGTTGCCGCCCGGTGGGACGGACCCCTACTTCAGGAGCGGGTCGCGGGGGAGGCCGAGGATGCGCTCGCCGATCTGGTTGCGCTTGATCTCGGACGTGCCACCGGCGATCGACATGCCGCGGTGCATGAGCACCAGGGCGTTGCTCATGCCCCCGGCGCCGTCCATGAACAGGGCGTCGGAGCCGTTGAGCTCGGTGAGGATGGCGGCGGCCTCGTGGCCGATCTCGGACAGCACGAGCTTGGTCATCGCGCCCTCCGGGCCAGGCTCGCTGCCGGCGACGGCGCGGTTGGCCGAGCGCAGGTTGAGCAGACCCATGGCCTGGTGCTCGGCGATGTAGCGACCGATGCGGGGGGCGCCGCCGAAGAGGCGTTCGGGATGGGCGTCGAAGGGTGGGACCAGCGCCGGGCCGGGCATGGACATGCCGCCACCCCCACCGCCGATGCTGACGCTCTCGTTGCCGAGCGTGGCCCGGGCGACCGTCCAGCCGCCGTCGACCGGCCCGACCACGTCGTCGTCGGGGACGAAGACGTCGCTGAAGAACACCTCGTTGAACTCGGAGTTGCCGGTGGTCATCTTCAGGGGACGGACCTCGACCCCCTCGGCGTGCATGTCGATGGCCATCATGGTGATGCCGTCGTGCTTGGGCACGTCGGGGTTGGTGCGCACGGTGGCGAAGCCCATGCCGGCGTAGTGGGCGCCCGAGGTCCACACCTTCTGGCCGTTGACCAGCCAACCACCGTCGACCCGCGTGGCCCGGGTCTTGACGCCGGCGGCATCGGAGCCGGCGTCGGGCTCGGAGAACAGCTGGCACCAGATGACGTCCTGGCGCAGGGCGGGCATGACCCAACGATCGAGCTGGTCGGGGTTGCCGTGCTGGATGATGGTGAGGATGTTCCAGGCCGTGATGCCGTAGGCGGGCCGCTTGACGCCGGCGTCGGCGAACTCCTGCTCGATGACGAGCTGCTCGACGGCGCCGGCCTCGCGCCCGTAGGGCTTGGGCCAGTGCGGCATCACGTAGCCGGTCTCGATCAGCCGGTCGCGCTGTTCCCCCTCGGACAGGTCCTTGATGCTCTGGGCGAACGCCCGCACCTCGGCGCGGATCGGCTCGGCCTCCGGCGGCAGCTCGACGGCCTTGGCCCGCTGCACACCGCGACGGGTGAGATCGACCAGGTCCTCGGCGGCGGCGTCGGCGTCGAGGAGGGAGAGCAGGGAGGTGGCGCGACGCATGTAGAGGTGAGCGTCGTGCTCCCAGGTGATGGCGATGCCGCCGTGCACCTGGGTGTTGAGGTTGGCGCACAGATCGGCGGCCGGCGCGGCCAGCGTGGCGGCCACCGCGGCGGCGTAGGAGAGCTGGTCGCCACCGGTGGCGGCGGCCCGACCGGCGTCCCACACCGCGCTGGTGGCCAGCTCGGTGGCGACGGCCATGTTGGCGCAGTGGTGCTTGACCGCCTGGAACATGGCGATGGGGCGGCCGAACTGCTGGCGGTCCTTGGCGTACGCCGCGCCGAGATCGGTGCACTCGCGGGCGACGCCCACCGCCTCGGCCGACAGCAGGACCCGGGCCACGTCGGTCAGCACCCGGCGGGCGCCGGCGAGGACGGTGGCAGGGGCGGCATCGAGGGTCACCCGTGACGAGCGCCGGGTGGCGTCGAGGTTCGGCGGGGTGTCGATCGTGACCCCGTCGCCCACCTCGATGACCGCGACGTCGTCGCCGGCCGGGACGACCAGCAGCCGGGCCAGCCCTCCGCCCAGTGCGACGGCCTCGCCGGAGGCGGTGCCGTCGGTGACGGTGACCGTTCCGTCCAGGGCCACCGCGGCGGGGGTCGAGCCGTCGGCGAGTCCGGGGAGGAACGCCTTGGCGGCCGACTCGTCGCCGGCGGCGACCAGCAACGCGCTGGCGATGACGGTCGGCACGAACGGGCCGGGGGTGACGGCTCGGCCCATCTCCTCGACGACGACCACCAGCTCCTCGAGGCCGTAGCCCGATCCACCGTGCTCCTCGGGCACGTGGAGACCGAGCCAGCCGAGCCGGACGAGATCGTCCCAGAAGGCCGGCATGACCTCGTCGGGGGCCTCGAGCAGGGCCCGGGCATCAGCGCGGGCGTCGCGCCGGCGGAGGAAGTCCGCGACGGTCTCGGCCAGGGAGCGGTGTTCGTCGGTGATCGCGATCGACATGTCGAAACCGTACGCTCGATGCTTCCGGCGCCGGAAATGGGACGCGCCCCGCTGAGGTACGAAGGAGCCGCCGCCGATGGACTGCGAGACGATCACGTTCGAGGTGGCCGACCACGTGGCCACCATCACCCTCGACCGGCCCGATGCCCTCAACTCGTTCAACGAGGTCATGGCGACGGAGATGGGCTGGGCGTGGGAGACCGTGCGCGACACCGACGACATCCACGCCGCCGTGCTCCGAGCCAGCGGCGAGCGGGCCTTCTGCTCCGGCCTCGATCTCCGCAGCGACGTCTCGTGGTTCGTCAAGGACAACCCGTGGAACTCGTTCGATCCCGGGGTCGTGCTCTCCCCGAAGTTCCATCACAAGGTGTGGAAGCCGGTGGTCTGCGCCGTGCACGGCATGTGCGCGGGAGGCGCGCAGTACTTCCTCAACGAGGCCGACATCATCATCTGCTCCGACGACGCCGAGTTCTTCGATCCTCACGCCAACGGCGGCATCGTCTCGGCCCTCGAGCCGATCGGGATGCTGGCACGCGGGGTGCCCGCCGGCGACGTGCTCCGGTGGGCGCTGATGGGCTCGGAGGAACGGATCACCGCGGCCACCGCGCTGCGCATCGGTCTGGTCACCGAGGTCGTGCCCCGGGTCGACCTGCACGATCGAGCCGACGAGCTGGCGCGGAGCATCGCCGCCCGCAACCCGATCGCCATCCAGGGCACCGTGCGGGCGATCTGGGAGGCCATGGAGCTGCCCCGGACCGCGGCGTTCGAGCACGGGATCTCCTACACCCAGATCGGCAACGCCGGGGGCGTCCCCCCGATGCCGTCACGCCGGGACCAGCCGCCGTCCCGCCGCTGAGGAGCGACCGGCGATCGATCCGGGCCGGCGGTGGTCGTCCACTAGCGTTCGCCGGAGTCCTCAGCCCTCGCGTCCCCCCGGAGGAACCACCGCCATGAAGGTCGTCATCGACCACGATCGCTGCACCGGTCACGGGCGCTGCTACGCACTCGCGCCGGCGCTCTTCGTCGACGACGATGCGGGATACGGGCAGGTGATCGGCGACGGCATGGTCTCCGACGACCACCTCGCCGACGCTCGCAATGCCGTGATGTCCTGCCCGGAGCAGGCGATCACCCTGGAGGATTAGCGGTTCGCGACGCTCGCGGACTCAGTCCGACGACGGGAGCGGTTTCGCTTCCTTGAGCACGAGGGCCTGGTCGCCCATCGAGAGCGTCCCGTCCCCGGGCTTGGTGCACAGGATCTCGATGGTGTCGTCGGCATCCACGTAGCGCTTGCCCATGAGGGTGCCGTCGTCGAACCCGGCTGCCGGGGTGGCTCCCGGATCGCGTTCGGCGTCCATCGGTCCCATCGGCTGGCCACCGCAGCGGAGGTCGGCCGACGACACGGTCGCCTTGACCACTGCCACCTCGGTGTTGCAGACCGCGGACCGGAATCGAGAACCTGGCTTCAGATCGAGACTCACCTGCACCCCTTTGGACGGACCAGTCGGGATGGTAGCGATCAGCGCAGGTCGTCGATCAACCCGGCGTAGGTGTCGAGGAACGGGTAGGTGGTGGCCGAGTCGGCCCAGCCCGTGCGGTTGGCGCCGACCACGGCGCGCTCGACGCCGAGATCGCGGTAGGCGCGCAGCGTGTCGGGCGCGGGATCGCCGAAGGTCACGAGCGTGACCGGGATCTCGGCGCGGCCGACGGCGGCGGTGGCTTGGCGGAAGCGGGCGATGCGGGCCGCGACGTTGCCGAGGCCGAGGTCCATCGGGGCCCACCCGTCGCTCCACTCCACCGCGTGGGCCGTGCCGAACCGGCCGCTGGCGCCGAGGTACACGGGTGGATGGGGTCGCTGGCGGGGCTTCGGATAGGACCAGGCGGCCTCGAACTCGAACCACTCGCCCCGGAACGACGCCGCGTCCTCGGTCCACAACGACCGCAGGGCGGTCACGGCCTCGCGCAAGGCGCGATATCGCTGGGCCCAGGGCAGGTCGGGCCGGTGGTCGGCGAGCTCCTCGCGGTTCCAGCCGACGCCCACGCCGAACAGCAGGCGACCATCGGAGAGGTGGTCGAGCGTCGCCACCGTCTTGGCCAGGGTGAGCAGATCTCGCTCGAGCGGCAGGGCCACACCCGTGGCCACCAGGAGACGGTCGGTCGCCATGGCCGCCGCGGTGAGCGCGAGGAAGGGGTCCATCATGTGTTTGTACTGCTCGGGCATCTCGCCGCCGGCGGGGTAGGGGGTTCGGCGGGAGGTGGGGATGTGCGAGTGCTCGCCGACCCAGAACGAGTCGAAGCCGCGATCCTCGAGCGCCCGGCCCAGCTCGTCCGGTGGCGGGTCGTCCACCGTGTTCATCGACGTGAAACCGAGTCGCATGGCGCTCAGCCCGCGTGCGTCGCGCCGGCCTGGTCGTACTGGTCGCGCAGCTTGCGCTTGAGCAGCTTGCCCGTGGGGAGGCGGGGGAGCTCGTCGACGAAGTCGACCGTGCGCGGGCACTTGAACCGGGCCAGGCGCTCCTGGCAGTACGCGATGAGTTCGCGTCCGAGCTCGTCGCCCGCGCGCGCCGGGTCGGCCGCCACCACCACCGCCTTGACCTCCTCGCCGAAGTCGGGATTCGGGACGCCGATCACCGCGACGTCGCTCACCTCCGGGTGCAGGGTGAGGACGTCCTCGACCTCCTGGGGGTAGATGTTGACGCCACCGGAGATGATCATGTGCGAGATCCGGTCGGTGAGGTACAGGAAGCCGTCGTCGTCGAGGTAGCCGACGTCGCCGAGCGTGCTCCAGCCGGCGTCGTTGAAGACGCTGGCGGTCTTCTCGGGATCGTTGTGGTACTCGAACCGGGTCGGGCTCTCGAACCAGATCTGGCCCGGCTCGCCCGCCGGTTGCTGGTGGCCGTTCTCGTCGAGGATGTGCACGGTGCCCAACATCGGCGTCCCGACCGTGCCGGGGTGCTCGAGCCACACGTCGGGTCCCACCGCGCAGAAGCCGTTGCCCTCGCTGCCGGCGTAGTACTCGTGGATGATCGGGCCCCACCAGTCCATCATCTGGTGCTTGACCTCGACCGGGCAGGGCGCGGCGGCGTGCACCGCGACCTGGAGGCTGGACAGGTCGTGGGCGTTGCGATCGGCGTCGGCCAGCTTGAGCATCCGGACGAAGTGGGTGGGCACGAACTGGGCGTGGCTGACCCGGTGCTCCTCGATGGCGGCGAGGGCCGCCTCGGCGTCGAAGCGCTCCATGCACACCACGGTCCCGCCCATCCGCTGGACCGCGGTGGACCAGCCCAACGGGGCGGCGTGGTACAGCGGCGCCGGGCAGAGGTAGGTGGTGTCGGAGGTGAAGCCGAACAGCCCCTGGATGAGGCCGATGAGCATGCCGCCGCCGCTCCCGAACGGCTCCCCGGTGAGCGTCGTCTTGATCCCCTTCGGCCGCCCGGTGGTGCCCGACGAATAGAACATGAACATGCCCTCGACCTCGTCGGGGAGGGCGTCGGGCGGGTGGGCCTCGAGGGCGGTCTCGTAGCGGTCCCATCCGTCGAGGTCACCGTCCATGACCAGCCGGGTGTCGACCATGCCGAGGTGGGGTTCGAGGTCACGGGCCACGTCAGCGACCGCCACCGACGTGACGACGGCGCGGGCCCCGCAGTCCTCGACGATGTAGCCGGCCTCGTCGGCGGTGAGGTGCCAGTTGATCGGCGTGCAGTACAGGCCCGCCCGCTGGGCGGCCCAGTACACCTCGAAGTAGCGAGGGTTGTTCTCGAGCAGGATGGCCATGTGGTCGCCCGGCTCGAGTCCGGCGGCCCGGAACAGCCGGGCGAGGCGCTTCGATCGCGCGTCGAGTTCGGCGTAGGTCACCGTGGTCCCGCTGCCGGTCATGATGACGGCGGGTGCGTCCGGCTTGGTTTCGACGTAGTCGCCTGGCTGCATCGGTTCCCCTGCGTGTCTGCCACTCTGTACCGCAGCCGAGATGGCTACGACGAGACGGCGATGGTACGTGCCCGGAGGACAGCGATGAGAGCCGATGAGAACCACCTCGTCGATCCCGATGGGGTCGAGATCTTCTACCGCCGATGGCTGCCCGACGGAGAGCCCCGGGGCATCGTCCTGGTTCTCCACGGCATGTCCGAGCACTCGGGTCGCTACGGCCGCTTCGCCGAGGCGCTGGTCGACGACGGCCTCGCCGTCTACGCCGACGACCACCGCGGGTTCGGCCGTACCGCGGCCAACTCCGGGGTGGGCGTCGCCGGGCCGAACGGGTTCGAGGGCGTGCTGGGTTCGATCCGGGCGCTGCACGACCGGGCCATCGCCGATCTCGGTGAGCTCCCGGTGGTGGTCTTCGGCCACTCGATGGGATCGATGTTCGCCCAGGCCTACGTCCAGCGGTTCACGGATCTCGTCGGTTTCGTGCTGTCGGGCACTGCCGGCCCGGCACCCGAGCTGGCCGAGATGGCCCAGGGCATGCAGGCGATGGTCGACGCCGGGGCCGGCGACGAACCGATCGACGCACTGGGGAGCTTCAACGATCCGTTCCAGCCGGCCCGGACCGACTACGACTGGTTGAGCCGGGACGCGGCCGAGGTCGATCTCTACATCGCCGATCCGATGTGCGGTTCGGACAGCCCGGTCACCGCCGGGTTCCTCGCCGGCCTGCTCTCGTTGCTGCACGACGCCACCCAGGCGGAGGCCATCGGCCGGATCCCGGCCGGCACGCCGGTGTTGCTGGTCACCGGGGAAGCCGATCCCGTCTCGAACGGCGGTGAGTCGGCCCGGATCCTCGAAGCCATGTACCGCGACGCCGGGCTCGACGTCACCTCCCACTACTACCCCGACACCCGCCACGAGGTGCTCAACGAGACCAACCGCGACGAGGTGACCGCCGACATCCGCCGGTGGCTCGGGGGCGTCATCGGGTGAGCAGCAGGCAGCCGGCGATGGGTCCTCCGCCGGCCGCCGCCACCGCCACCTCGGGTGTGTCGGCCACCTGACGCGCTCCGGCCTGGCCCCGCAGCTGCAGGCACGCCTCGTGGAGCACCCAGTAGCCGTGCATGCGGCCGGCGGACAGCTGGCCGCCGTAGGTGTTGAGCGGGAGCTCGCCGTCGAGCGCGATGCGGGTGGCGCCCTCGACGTACGGACCGGCCTCGCCGTCCCCGCAGATGCCGAGCGCCTCGAGCCAGGCGAAGGTGAGGAAGGTGAAGCCGTCGTACAGCTCGGCGACATCGAGGTCGGCGGCGGTGAGGTCGGTCCGGCTCCACAGCTCGGCTGCCGCGTCCGCTGATGCCATCTTCGGGTAGTCGGGACGATCGACCCAGGCTCCCGTCCCGGGCGAGCCACCGATGGCCTCGATCCGGATCGGCGGCGCCGGGCAGTCGGGCGCGTGGTCCTCGTGCGAGATGACCAACGCGATCGAACCGTCGACGGGGATGTCGCAGTCGAGGAGCCCGAGCGGTGACGAGATCGTGCGAGCACCGAGGTGGTCCTCCAGGGTGATCGGGTCCTGCAGCGCGGCCAGGGGGTTGAGTCCGGCGTTCCGCCGGCTGTTCACCGCCAGCCAGCCGAGCTGCTCGCGGGTGGTGCCGTAGAGGTGCATGTGGCGCCGGCAGTGCATGGCGAGCCAGTTCACCGCCGAGTACGCGTGGTGGGCGAGCAGTGGCGCCATGTCACCCATCAGGCCGACCATGCTCTCGGCCATGCCCGGGCCCTCGTCGTCGCGTTCGGGCGCACCCCCGGTGACCGCACCCCCGATCATCTGCACCGTGCGGTACACCAACACGTGGCGGGCCCGCCGTTGGCCGACGGTGACCGCCGCCCCGGTCACGGGGGAGAGCAGCCCGGCGGTGTCGAAGCCGCCGCCGAGGTAGTCGGGCCGGGCCATCCCGATGGCCTCCCGCACCTGGCGCTTCGGAGTGTCGCCGAACGAGGCGATCCCGTCGATGTCGGCCACGGTCAGTCCGGCATCGGCGATGGCCGCTTCGCAGGCCTGCTTGGTCAGCTCTACGCCGGGGATCCCGGTCCGGCGGCCGATGCGAGAGATTCCGATGCCGGAGATGATGGCGTGCTTCTCAGGGGTGTCGATCACGGGGGCTCCCAGCGCGAGGTGCGGTCACTCTGAACCTGACGAGAGTGTCATAGACGGCGCCGGACGCTACTGTCCGCCGCCGTGACCGACACTCGGATCGTCGAACCCCATGCCCCCCGGATGCTCCCCGAGCTGCGCGACGCCACCCGCCCGTTCTGGACCGGCGGCGCCGACGGTCAACTGCTCATCCAGCACTGCGCGGCGTGCGAACGGTGGGTCCACCCCCCGGTCGATGCCTGCCCGACCTGTGGAGGTTCGCTCGAAGCCCGGCCGGTCAGCGGGCACGGGACGGTGTTCACGTTCACGGTGAACGAGCAGCAGTTCCATCCCGACGTCCTACCGCCGAACATCATCGCCATCGTCGTCCTCGACGAGCAGGACGACCTCCGCCTGCCCACCAACATCATCGGCTGCGAGGAGGACGACCTCGCCATCGGGATGCGGGTGCGGGTCGTGTTCGAGCGCAACGGCGACGTCTACGTGCCGCTGTTCGAACCGGCCGGCTGACCCTCTTTCGGACGGGTCAGCCGGGGTTGGCGAGGTCGTCGCGCAGCACCCGTCGCAGCAGCTTGCCCGTCTCGTTGTGGGGCAGCTCGGGGAAGAACTGGATCTTCTGGGGCGTCTTCGTCGAGCGCAGCCGTTGGCGGACGTAATCCTGGATCTCCTCGGCGGTGGTGGCCTCGGCGCCGGGTTGCAGCACCAGGGCGGCGGCCACCGCCTCGCCCCACTCCTCGTCCGGGATGCCCACGACCGCGGCCTCGGCCACCGCGGGGTGGGTCATGAGGACCTCCTCGATCTCGCCCGGTGACAGGTTCTCCGCACCCCGGACGATCACGTCGTCGAGTCGGCCGTCGAGGTACAGGTAGCCGCCCTCGTCGAGGTAGCCGGCGTCGTTGGTGGGGAACCAGCCGTCGTCGGTCAGCAGGTTCTTGCCCAGGTACTCGCCCGCGACCTGTTCGCCGCGGACGTAGATCTCGCCCCGCTCGCCTGCGGGAAGGGCGACGCCCGAGGGGCCACGGATCTCGACCTCGAGCGACGGAAGGGGACGGCCCACCGATGCGAGACGGGCCTGCACCGCCGGATCGTCGCTGGACAGGGCGGCGAGGTGGTCATCCGGTCCGAGGACAGACACCGTGGAGCTCGTCTCGGTGAGGCCGTAGGCGTTCACGAACGAGACCCGGGGCAGTCGCTGCATCGCCCGCTTGATCAGCTCCACCGGCATGCGCCCGCCCCCGTAGGAGAGGTGCCGGAGGTGTTCGAGATCGATCCCTTCCTCGTCGATGATGTCGAGGATCCGGCCCAACATCGTGGGGACGACCATGGCCTGGGTGATGTCCTGCTCGGCGACGGTGCGCACCCAGTCGTGGGCTTCGAAGCCGGGCAGGTAGCCGATGCGTCGGCCCGCGAACGTCGAGCTGAGCACGGCCGAGATCCCGGCGATGTGGTACGGCGGCACGCTCACCAGCTGCGCTTCAGCCTCGTCGGCCCCGAGGAACTCGACGCTGCCCAGGATGTAGGACGTGAGGTGCCGGTGGCGCAGCACGGCCACCTTCGGTTCGCCCGTGGTGCCGCTGGTGAACAACAGCACGGCCACGTCCTCGGGATCGACGAACGGGAACTCGCCCTCGGCCGGCGCGCCGTCCGTGGCCAGCTGCTGCAGCAGCTCGTCCCGATCGATCATCTCGATGCCGTCCACCGTGCCGACCCGGGCGGCGACGCCGTCGCCCACCACGACGAGGGCGGGGGAGAGCCGTTCGAGGATGTGTCGGAGCTGGTCGTCGGTGAGCCGGTAGTTCACCGGGGAGAACGGCACGCCGGCGATGCCGGCCCCGTAGAGGCAGATGGGCATCGCCTCGGAGTTGAGATCGACGAGCCCGAGTCGCTCGACGCCTCGATCGCGCAGCAACGTCGCCAGCCGGCGAGCGCGCGCCAACAGCTGGCCGTAGGTGACGCCCCCGGGGCGCGAGCCGACCGCGACGCGATCAGGGGCGCTCTCGGCGATCATCTCGAGCAACATCGACACGTTCATGGTTCTCCCCCCGGGGATCGGGCCAGCGGTCGGGGCCCGGTCCGAAACGTACTGCGCTGTGCGAGCCGCTCCCCAAGCGATGCCAGAGTGGGACACGTGAGCACCGCAGACCCCGACCGCCGTGTACCGATCCGGCGCGAGCCCCCGCCGTTCCGGCGGGTGACGGTCCGCGGCATCGACGATCTCAGTCCTCGGATGCGACGCGTCGTCCTCGGTGGTCCCGAGCTGGACGGACTGGAGATCGACGCGCCAGCCTCGTCCGTCCGGTTGCTCCTGCCCACCACCGACCACGGGTTGGAGATGCCGCACTGGACGGGGAACCAGTTCGAGCTCGCCGACGGGGCCCGGGCCCCGATCCGGACCTTCACCCCCCGCCACCTCGACGCGGCCGCGTGCGAACTCACGCTCGACATCGTCCGGCACGAGACCGGCGCCGCGTCCGATTGGGCCTCATCGGCCTCGGTCGGTGACGAGGTCGCGGTGTCCGGACCCGGTCGCGGCCACGAGGTCGACACCACGGCGTCGAGCCACCTGCTGGCCGGTGACGAGACCGCCATTCCCGCCATCAGCCAGCTGCTCGAGCACGTACCGGGCTCGATCCCCGTCCGGGTGGTCATCGAGATCGCCGAGCCGTCGGCCCGGCTCGACCTCCCGCCCCATCCGGCGGCCGAGGTCTCGTGGCACGTGCTGCCGGACGGGGAGGACTCTGGCGCCGCCCTGGTCGCGGCCGTCACCGCCATCGAGGAGATGCCGCCGGTCGTGTGGGTCGCCGGCGAGGCGGCGTCGGTGCAGAGGATCCGCAAGCACCTCTTCGACGAGCGCGGCCTGACCCGATCGGCGGCCACGGTGCGCGGCTACTGGAAGCACGGCCGATCGGCCACCTGACGGGTGGGAGCCCGATGCGATCGCGCGACCATCACGTCATGGCACAGTTGGACGGGATGAGCACAGGGGCGATCACGGTCGACGTGGGCGACGACCACGTCGCGACGATCGAGATCTGCCGGCCCCCGAACAACTTCTTCTCGATGGATGTCATCGGTGGCATCGCCGACGCCCTCGAGCAACTCGACGACGACGACCGCTGCCGGGCGGCGGTGCTGTGCTCGCAGGGGAAGCACTTCTGCGCCGGCGCCGACTTCGGCGGCGACGCCGGCTACACCACCGGCGAGCTCTACGGCGCGGCGGTGCGGATCTTCCGGACGGAGACGCCGGTGGTGGCCGCGGTCCAGGGCGCGGCGGTCGGTGGCGGACTGGGCCTGGCGTTGGCGGCCGACTTCCGGATGGCCGCGCCCGAGGCGCGCTTCAGCGCCAACTTCGCCCGGCTCGGCTTCCACCACGGCTTCGGGCTCAGCGTCACGCTGCCCCGGGCGGTGGGGGAGCAGGCGGCCGCCGAGCTCCTCTTCACCGGCCGCCGGGTCAAGGGCGACGAAGCGGTGGCCATCGGTCTGGCCGATCGCCTCGTCCCGCTCGAGGACGTCCGAGCCGCGGCCCACGACCTGGCCGCCGAGATCGCCGGGTCGGCGCCGCTCGCGGTGCGGTCCATCCGGCGGACGCTCCGGGGCGATCTGGCGGACCGCGTCGCGGTGGCGACCGACCACGAGCTCGTCGAGCAGGAGCGACTGCGGGCGACCGACGACTTCGCCGAGGGCATCCGGGCCATGGCCGAGCGGCGGACGCCGCGGTTCCGGGGGCGATGAACGCCGATGGTCGAGTCGATCGATTCCCCCGTCACCGGACCACCAGCCACCGAACGGGACGTCGCGGAGCAGGTCGACGACTGGTTCCGATCGGCGTGGGATCCCGACCTGTCCCTCCTCGAGTGGCGCGAACGCCTGGTCGACTCGGGCTGGGCCGTGCCGTCGTGGTCGACGCGCTGGTTCGGCCGGGATCTCCCGGCGTGGGCCGACCGGGTCGCGCACGCCACCATCCGGGCGGCCGGCGGGGTGGCGGTGCCCCTCGGGGGCGGAATGGCGCTGGCCGCGCCGACCATGTACGAGCACGCGTCGGACGAGCTCCGTGACCGACTGCTGCGGCGGACCGTCACCGGCGAATTGACCTGGTGCCAGCTGTTCAGCGAGCCGGGAGCGGGGTCCGACCTCGCCGGCCTGCAGGCCACGGCCGTCCGCGACGGCGACGTCTGGATCGTCAACGGGCAGAAGGTGTGGAACACCAGCGCCGACCACGCCGACATGGGGATCCTGGTGGCGCGGACCGACTGGGACGTTCCCAAGCACGCCGGCATCACCTACTTCGCCATCGACATGCACCAGGACGGGGTCGAAGCTCGGCCCATCCGGCAGATGAACGACCGCCAGTCGTTCAACGAGGTCTTCCTGACCGATGCCCGTGTCCCCCACGCCAACGTCATCGGCCAGGTGGGTGATGGTTGGCGCGTGGCCCGGGCGACCCTGGCCCACGAGCGGGCCTTCGCCACCCAGCGCGCCGTCGACTTCGTGCCCGGTGCCGGCGGACGGGTGATCGCCGAGGCGAAGGCCGAGGCGGCGGAGTACCTCCAGACCTACGAGTGGTATCCGCAACGGATGGGGCGGCCCGATCTCGTTCTCGAGCGCGCCGTCGCCAGCGGCAAGAGCCGTGACCCGGTCATCCGTCAGGAGATGATGGCCCTCCACTGCTTCCAGAAGGCGTCGGAATGGACGGCGCTGCGGGCCAAGGCGGCGCGCCAGCTCGGGCGCCCACCCGGCTCGGAGGGGTCGATCGGCAAACTGGCGCTGTCGGAGGTGGCCCGGCGCTGTCACCACCTCCACGCCCTGATCGCCGGACCCCAGGCGATGCTGACATCGGGTCCCGACCCGCTCGACGCGGTCATCGCCGAGGTCCTGGTCTCGACCCCGGCGCAGTCGATCGCCGGTGGCACCGACGAGATCCAGCACAACATCCTCGGCGAGCACGTCCTCGGCCTGCCGAAGGAGCCGTCGGGGGACCATGGCGTCCCCTTCAAGGACGTGCGCCGGTCCTGACCCCGGACGCGGGACGAAGGTCCCCCGCATCGGGGGCCCACGACCCTGAACCCTGGCGGCGAGGAGGCGGACGCTCGGAATCGAGGAACTGGAGGTGGCATGCCGCGTTGGATCTGGCGTCTCACCGCGGTGCTCTCGGCCGTGGCGCTGGTCGGCGTGGGTTTTGTCGTCTACCGGATCGTGAGCGACCGCACCTCGCCGGTGAGCGTGGACGAGGCCGTCGATCGGTACCGGGACAGCCAGGCCGGCACCACGCAGGACCCCACGACGACCGCGGTCGAGGTCCGGTCGCTGCCCCCGGCGGGCGTCTACGTCTACGCCACCGATGGCGAGGAGCACGTCAGCGCCCTCGGCGGTTCCACGCACCGCTATCCCGCCGAGACCACCATCACGGTCAGCCCGGTCGACTGCGGGCAACGGCAGCGGTGGAGCCCCTTCGACGAACGGTGGGACGAGCAGGAGCTGTGCCAGACCGACGAAGGTCTCGTGCGGCGGGGGCTGCGGATCCACCACCAGTTCTTCTCGATGTCCGACGAGGAGGACTTCTCCTGCCCCGGCGGGTACCTGCTGGTCCCCGCCCGCCCGGTCGTCGGTGACACGTGGTCGACCGACTGCGTCGCCGAGATGGTCCACAACACCGGTACCGGCGAGGTCATCGGCTTCGAGACGCGTCTCGTCGGCCGCGAGGAGGTCGAGACGATCCACGGCGATCGTCGAGGACGGGACGGGTTCCAGCGTGAGCCACGGTCGCGACGACCACTGGCTGCGGGTCGGCGACGGCCTCCTGATCGCGCGGGAGTCGAGCGTGACGTCGACGACGGATTCGGTGATCGGCGCCGTCGACTACTCCGAGCGCTACACCCTCCGACTCACGTCGCTCGTGCCCCGCACCTGAGGATG
>CAVSXR010000002.1:0-29462 GCA_963731885.1 uncultured Acidimicrobiaceae bacterium
ACGCCCAGCGTCCCCGGATGTCCTGGATGACGACAGCGAAGCCGGCCCGCGCGGCCACCACCGGCGGGAGGTAGCGGAGCCCGTGGAACGTGTTGCCCTTCTCGTACGGCGTGCGGGCGACGATCGCCGGGACGGGTGCTCCGGCATCCGGCCGCAACACGTCGGCGCGCAGGACGACGCCGTCGCGGGTGGTCATCGCCACGTTGCGGTCGAAGCGTAGGGTCAGATCGGCGCCGGTGGATGTCACGACTCCTCCTCGGTCGGGGCCCGCCTCGGGCTACCCGGGTCCCGGGAGGGCGTCGGGCACGTCGAGCTTTGAGGTCTTCCATTGGGGCGCCCGCTTCTCGACCCGGGCGGTGATGGCCTCGACGATGTCGGGCTGGGTGCCCGTCCACCACGTCCAGTCGGTCTCGTCGGCCATGGCCGCCGCCCGGTCGGTCTCACCGAGGTACTCGTAGACGAGTCGCTTGATGAGCGCGCACGAGATCGGCGAGGTGTTGGTCGCCAGATCGCGGGCGTAGGCCTGGGCGGCCTCGAGCACCTCGCCGGCGGGGTGGGCTGACAGGACCAACCCCAGCTCCATCGCCTCCTGCCCGGTGAAGTCCCGGCCGGTCAGCAGCAGGTCGAGGGCGCGGGCGACGCCGACGAGGCGGGGCAGGAGCCACAGCGAGTTCGCCTCCGGGAGCACACCCAGGCGGCTGAACCGGAAGCTGAGCTTGGCGTCGGACGCGACGAGCACGACGTCGCTCAGGAGCGCGGTCGTCAGACCGGCACCGATGGCCGCACCGTTGACGGCGCTGATGACCGGCGTCCGCATCCGCCAGAGCCCGAAGTTCTGCACCACCATGTCGGAGTCGGCCTCGATGGTGCTCTCCGCGTCGCGTTCGAACGACACCGGGCCCCCGGAGATGTCGACGCCGGCGCAGTACGCCCGCCCGGCACCCGTGAGCACGATGGCCCGCACCGAGGCATCGTCATCGAGGCCCCACAGCGCGGCGAGCAGCTCCTCGGCCATGCCGGAGTCGATGGCGTTCGACCGGTCGGGCCGGTTCAGGGTGACCGTGGCGACGGCGCCATCCACGGCGACCAGCACCTTGTCGTTCGTGTACGTCATGTGACTCCGTTCGAGCGGACCGGGTTCGTCGCCCGGTCAGCGGTGGTTCGGTGCGATCGGCGGACGAGGGTCAGGTGGTGAGCACGGTGCAACAGCCGATGCCGGGCGCTCCGTACACCTGCGTGAAGCCGACCTTCGGGTCGCCGGGTACCTGCCGCTCGCCGGCGTCGCCGCGCAGCTGGAGGCAGATCTCGAAGATCTGGCGCAGCCCGGATGCACCGATGGGTTCACCGTTGGCCATGAGGCCACCGTCGGTGTTGACCGGCAAGCGGCCACCGATCTCGGTCTCGCCGTCCTGGATCATGCGCTCCTGCTCACCGTGGGCGCAGAAGCCGTTCTCGGCCAGGTGCATGACCTCGTGGCCGGCCTCGGAGTCCTGCACCTGGGCCACGTCGACGTCCTCGGGACCGATCCCGGCCATCTCGAACGCCGCCTTGGCCGCGTCGACGGTGGGGGTCTCGGTGTCCACCACCGGGAGCCAGCTGCTGAACACCTCGAACGATCCGAACCGGCGGGTCCGGAGGCTGACCGCGGCGACCCGCACGGGCCGGTCGGTGAACTGGTGCGCCTTGTCGGCCCGGCACACGACGACGGCGGCGCCGCCCTCGTCGGGTGAGCAGAACATGTACTGGCGGAGGGGGTAGTTGAGCATCGGCGACTCGAGGATCTCTTCCTCGGTGAACGGCTTGCGGCGCCACGCGTTCGGGTTGAGGGCGCCGTTGCGGTAGTTCTTGGCGGCCACCTTGGCCAGGGTCGATTCGGAGATGCCGTACTCGTGCATGTAGCGGTTCGTCTTCATGGCGAAGAACTGCGTCGTGAGCATCATCCCCACCTCGCCGTACCACGGGCCGAGACCGACCAGCCGGGGGTCCGGGTCGAAGGCGCCGCGGGGGTGCTTGTCGAAGCCGACGACGAGGCCCACGTCGGCCGCACCGGATCCGATGGTGGCGCAGGCGGTGAGCAGCGCGCTCCCCGCGGTGGCGCAGCCGTTCATCACGTTGATGAACGGCAGCCCGGTGAGGCCGAGGCGGCCGACCATGGTGTCCGGCGTCGCCTCGTGTTCGTTGACCGGGGAGAGGCTCCCGCCATAGGCGAACTCGAGGTCGGACCAGTCGAGGCCCGCGTCGCGGAGGGCCTGGCGGGCGGCGTAGACGCCCATGTCCATGGCCGACACCCCGTCGAAGCGGCCGAACGGGTGCAGGCCGATGCCGATGATGGCGACATCCGTGCTCATCTCACTCCTCTCCCGGGGCCGGACGGAACGCGTAGGTCATGATCTGGTCCCCCTCCTCGGCGTCGGGGAAGAGGGGGACGACCACCACCTCCATGTCCATCCCGATGCGCAGTGCACCGAGATCGTCGCACTCGATGCGTCCTTCGACCCGGGCCTGACCGTCGAACTCCACGTAGCCGACGGCAAAGGGACGGAACGACTCCGATGTCTCCGCTCGGGCGAAGGGCGGTGACTTGGGGATGAACTCCTGCGTGGTGAACGTCCACAGCGTGCCCCGCCGGTCGAACTCGGCCTCCCGCATGTCGGCGCCGGTGCAGCGCGGGCAGTCCGCCTGGCGGGGGAACGTCATCACCCCGCAGTCCGCGCACCTCGAGCCGATCAGGCGTGGCTCGTCGGACGGCCAGGTGAACAGCCCCTTCGCGACGGGGACCTGGGCTCTCGTCGTCATGGGGCTAGTGTAAACGACGACTCACATTCGTGCTCGGTGCCCACGTGCCGGCGCGACGGCATCGGATCGTCGGGAGGGAAGGGTGCGCGACGAGGTCGAGCTGGTACGGAACCGGATCGAGCACCTGCTCGGTGCCCACCCACCGGCCACCACCGAGCCCCGCGCCTTCTGGGCCGCGCAGTTCGACCATGGCCTGGCGTGGGTGCACTTCCCCGATGGCCAGGGTGGGCTCGGCGTGTCGCCGGGCCTGCAGGATCTGGTCGCTCAGACCCTCGGCGCGGCGGGCGCGCCCGACAACTTCTCCTACAACGGCATCGGCATCGGGATGGCCGGGCCGGTGCTGCAGGCCTTCGCCGACGAGGCGCACAAGACGGCGCTCCTCCGCACGATCTGGACCTGCGAGGAGATCTGGTGCCAGCTGTTCTCCGAGCCGGCCGCCGGCTCCGACGTCGCGGCGCTGGCCACGACCGCGGTCCGCGACGGCGACGAGTGGAGGGTGAACGGCCAGAAGGTCTGGACCACGCTGGCCCACCGGGCTCGATGGGGCCTCCTGCTGGCCCGCACCGATCCCGAGGCCCCCAAGCATCGCGGCATGACCTACTTCATCGTCGACATGCACGGCCCCGGGGTCGACGTCCGCCCCCTGCGCCAGCTCACCGGCGACGCCGAGTTCAACGAGGTGTTCTTCACCGACGCCCGGATACCCGACCGGGATCGGTTGGGTGAGGTGGGTGACGGGTGGCGGGTGGCCATCGCCACCCTCATGAACGAGCGCAACGCCATCAGCGCGTTGGGTGCCACGCCCCGGGAATCCGGCCCCATCGCCACGGCGGTGTCGTTGTGGCGAGCCCGGCTCGGCGGCGGGCCCGCGGGCGGCGAGCACGCCCCCGACGAGGTCACCCGTGACCGTCTCGCCCGGCTGTGGATCGAGAGCGAGGTCGTCCGCCTCACCAACGTCCGGGCTCAGCAGGCGGCCCGCGTCGGCACCCCCGGACCCGAGCAGTCCACCGGCAAGCTGGCGTCGACGGTGACGCTCCAGCGGGTGCACGACCTCTGCGTCGACCTGCTGGGCAACGACGCGCTGCTGGTGCCCGACTACGCGGTGACCCGTCCCGACCGGATCGGTGAGGTGGGCGACGACGTGGTGAAGGGCTTCCTGCGCTCCCTCGCGAACACCATCGAGGGAGGCACGTCGGAGATCATGCGCAACATCCTCGGTGAGCGGGTACTGGGCCTGCCCGGGGACGTCCGAGTCGACAAGGACCTGCCGTGGTCCGCCGTACCGAGGAGCTGAACCGCCATGGCCGTCACCACCGATCTCGACCTGGTCGACCAGCGCGTCGAGCAACTCCTGGCCGAGCACCCGCCGGCGAGCACCGACCCCCAGGACTTCTGGGGCGCGCAGTACGACCTCGGGCTCGCCTGGGTGCACTTCGCCGAGGGCAACGGCGGCCTCGGCCTCGACCCGAAGTTGCAGGAACACGTCGACGAGCGGCTGCATGCGGCTGGTGCGCCCAGCAACGTGACCCGCAACTTCATGTTGGTGGGGATGGCGGGTCCCACGCTCGTCGCGATGGGAACCGACGAGCAGCGGGAACGCTTCCTCCGGCCCGGCTTTCGTTGCGACGAGATCTGGTGCCAGCTGTTCTCCGAGCCCGGCGCCGGATCCGACCTGGCCGCGCTGTCGACCAGGGCCGAGCGCGACGGCGACGAGTGGATCTTCAACGGACAGAAGGTGTGGACCACGCTGGCGCACATCGCCGACTGGGCCATGATCCTGGCCCGCACGGACCCCGAGCAGCCCAAGCACAAGGGGCTCACCTACTTCCTGATCGACATGAAGCAGCCCGGGGTGGAGGTGCGACCGCTGCGGCAGATCAACGGTGAGGCGGAGTTCAACGAGGTCTACTTCACCGACGCCCGGACACCCGACTCGCTCCGCATCGGCGACGTCGGCGAGGGCTGGCGGGTCGCCATCACCACGCTGATGAACGAACGCACCGCGTTCGGTCACCTGGCCAAGGCCCCGCGCGGCGCCGGCGCGGTGGGTGCCGCCGTCGAGCTGTACCGCCAGTTCGGCGAGGGCGACGAGGTGCGGCGCGACGAGGTCGCTCGGAAGTGGATCGAGAACGAGCTCGTTCGCCTGACCACCCTGCGGGCCCAGCAACTGCGCGATCGAGGTGTCCCCGGACCGGAGGGTTCGGTCGTCAAGCTGGCCTACACGTGGGCCAGCCACACGACGTGGGAGCTCTGCGTCGACCTGCTCGGCAACGACGGCCTGCTCATCTCCGACTACGAGATGGTCCGGCCCACGCTCATGGGAGGGGAGTCACTCGGCGACGGCGGGGGCTCGAACGTCCAGAAGGCGTTCCTCACCTCGCTCGGCGGCACCATCGGTGGCGGCACGTCGGCCATCGGCAAGAACGTCCTGGCCGAACGGGTGCTCGGCCTGCCCGGCGACGTCCGGGTGGACAAGGACCTGCCCTGGTCACAGGTCCCGCGCTCGTAGTGGCGGAGTTGACGAGCCGGCTGGCCGGAGGCCGGCGGCGAGCAACTCCAGAAGCGGAGCCGGCAGACGAAGTCTGCGGGCGTAGCGGCTCAGGCGAGGACGTCGCGGGCCAGGACGTCCCACAGCTGCACCGACATCTCGAGTGATTCGAGATCGATGCGCTCGTCGTCGCCGTGACCCATGGTGGCGATCTCGTCGAGCCCGAGGCGCTCGCTCCACATCCCGAAGCCGTACGCCGCGGTGCCGAAGATGCGCCGGAAGTGGCGGGCGTCGGTGGTGCCCACCATGCGCAGCGGCACCAGACCCGCCCCCTCGTAGAAGTGGCCCGCGGCGCGGCTCAGCGCGGCCACGAAGGGCGAGTCGGCGGGAGAGCTGGTGGCCAGGTCGTCAGGCCGCGCGAACTCGAGGTCGATCTCTCCGGCCAGGTCGCCCACGGCCCGTTCGACCAGCTCCCGTACGCTGGCCGCGTCGTCACCGGGCAGGGTGCGGATGTCGAGGGAGATCGTGGCCTCGTCGGGGATCATGTTCGTCTTCTGGCCGCTGGCCACCATGGTCGGGGTGATGGTCGTGTGGGTGCACGAGTAGGCCATCTTGGCGATCCCCGCGGGCAGCAGCGGGAGCCCCTCCACGAATCCCTCTTCCTGGAGCAGTGGGCCGGCCAGCTCCGCGGGGACTCCGAGTCCGTGCAGGAAATCGCGCCAGGCGTCGTCGAGTCGGGTCGGAGGGTGGAACGCTCCGATCCGGCTGATCACTTCGGCCGCCTTGAGGAGCGCGTTGTCGGTGCCGTAGGGCATCGAACCGTGGCCCGGTGTCCCGGTCACCCGCAACGTGGCCCACAGCGGCCCCTTCTCCTCGCGGAGGTACGGGAGCCGGATGCCATCGGCGGTCTGCAGCGGGAACCCGCCGGACTCGGTGACGAGGTAGTCGCAACGGACCGCGTCCGGGTGGTGCAGGGCGAGGTGCTCCGCGCCGAGGTGGCCGCCGGCCTCCTCGTCCGCCACGGCGGCGTAGATCAGCGTGCCCCTCGGGCGGAAGCCGGACGCGGCCAGGTCCCTGACGGCCACGGCCATCGACGCCGTGAGGTTGAACATGTCGATGGCGCCGCGACCCCACAGCACACCGTCGATGATCTCCCCGCCGAAGGGATCCTCCCGCCAGCGAGGGGCGTTGACCGGGACCACGTCGGTGTGGCCGAGCAGGCAGAGCGTGGGAGCGTCGGGGTCACTGCCCTCGATGCGGACCACCAGGCTCGACCGGCCCGGCGCGGCCTCGTACTGCTCGACGTCGAGGCCCGCACCCTCCAGGAAGCCCCGGAGCAGGTCGGCGTTGCGAACCTCCTGACCGCTCGCCACGTCGCCGTCGTTCACGCACTCGTTGCGGATGAGCTGCTGCGTGAGCGCGACCACGTCGCTGGTGGGCTCGGGCACGAACCGAGACTAAAGTGAGTTGCCGTTCACTGCAACGGATCGTCTGGGCTCGGCGGTCCCGGCGGCGAAGGGGGCCGACCACCATGACCATCGACACCGTCGCCGACATCGCGCGGGTTCACGGCGCGCAGCGGCCGGACGCCGTCGCGATCATCGCCGGCGACCGGACGCTCACCTACGGCCAGCTCGATGACCGATCGAACCGGCTGGCCCAGGCGCTGCGTGCCGCTGGTGTGCAGGCCGACGAGCGGGTGGCCTTCCTCGACAAGAACGTTCCCGAGTACTTCGAGACGGTGCTGGCCACGGCGAAGCTCGGCGCGGTCACGGCCGCGGTGAACTGGCGCCTGGCCCCGGCCGAGGTTGCGTTCATCGTCGGCGACACCGGTGCCCGCGTCCTGATCGTCGGGGAGGAGTTCGTGCCCCTCGTCGACGGCGCGGCGGCCGACGGTGGTCTCGGCGCGGTGGAGACGATCGTCGTGGTGGGTGGGGCAGGCCGGATCGGCGACGACCGCCCCGGCTACGAGGCCTGGATCGCCGGCCACGATCCGGTCGACCCGGGGGTGGAGGGAACCGACGGCGACGTCGCGTTCCAGTTCTACAGCTCGGGTACCACCGGACGGCCCAAGGGCGTCATGCTCACGAACGGCAACTGCTTCTCGTCGGTGCACGCCAACAACGACGCCCTCGGCTTCGGCGATCGATCGGTGAACCAGGTCGTCATGCCCACGTTCCACGTGGCGGGTGGATTCTGGGGGATGCTCGGCCTCTACAACGGTGTGCCGAACGTGCTCATGCGCGAGGTGGACCTGCCGCAGATCATCCGCGACATCGAGCAGCACCGGGTCACCCACACCGTGCTGGTGCCGGCCGTGATCCAGTTCCTGCTCATGTTGCCGGAGACCGCCGACGCCGACTTCTCCAGCCTCCAGCTCATCGTCTACGGGGCATCGCCCATCTCCGAAGCGGTGCTCACCAGCGCGGTTCGCAGTTTCGGGTGCGACTTCATGCAGGCCTACGGGATGACCGAGACGAGCGGCGGTTGCGTACTCCTGCCGCCCGAGGACCACGACCCCGACGGACCGAATGCCCACCGGTTGAGGGCGGCGGGGACGGCGGGACCGAACACCGAGGTGAAGATCGTCGACCCGGAGTCGCTCGACGAGGTTCCCACCGGCACGGTGGGCGAGGTGCTCGTGCGTAGCCCCCAGAACATGGTCGGGTACTGGCGGATGCCCGACGCCACGGCGGCCACGATCCTCCCCGACGGGTATCTCCGCACCGGTGATGCCGGGTACCTCGACGAGGACGGCTACCTGTACATCCACGACCGGGTGAAGGACATGATCATCTCCGGCGGCGAGAACATCTACCCGGCCGAGGTCGAGAACGTGCTCCTCTCGCACCCCGGTGTGGCCGACGTCGCCGTGATCGGGATCCCGAGCGAGCGGTGGGGCGAGACACCACTGGCGTTGGTCGTCCGCGCCCCCGAGGTGGAAGCCGACGCCGACGAGCTGCTCGCGTTCGCCAGGACGCGGCTGGCCGGCTACAAGTGTCCGACCGCAGTGGAGTTCGTGGCCGAACTGCCCCGGAACCCCTCGGGAAAGGTGCTCAAGCGCGAGCTGCGGGCGCCGTACTGGGACGGCCGCGAGCGGTTCGTGCAGTAGCCGAGCGCCCCGTTGCTATCGTCCGTTCACGTTCCCGGCGCGGTCAACCCCGTGCCGACGTCCAACGAGGGAGCGATGTGTCCGACACCGATCAGCCGACCGAGCGGGGCGCGCCGCCGCGGGCGCGCCGGAAGCGTCGGCCGCAGCGCCGGGAGCAGATCCTGGATGCGGCCACGAAGCTCTTCCACGCCAACGGCTACCACGCCACCGGCATGGACGAGATCGGCGCGGCGGCCGGCATCACCGGCCCCGCGATCTATCGGCACTTCGAGTCCAAGGAGGACATCCTCGAGAAGCTGATCCTCGACTACAGCCAGACCGCCCTCGAGCAGGCCCACGAGATCGTCGAGGAGGCAACCGATGCCACCGCGGCGCTCCAGGGGTTGGTGCGTCTGTACGTGGTGGCCCTGCTCGACAACCCGGCGCTCGCCCATCTCGGTCTGCTCGAGCGTCGCACGCTCAGCGCCGAGGTGCGCACCACGCTCGAGCGATCCGAGCGCCTGCACCTCGAGGAATGGGTGCATGCCCTCGTCCAGGTGAGGCCCGAGCTCACCGACACCGAGGCCCGCGTCATGGTCCACGCCGTGAACGGCCTCGGGATGATGGCGGCCATCTACCGCAGCGGCCTTCCCCGGGACATGCTCGAACCTCTCCTGCTCGGCATGGTGATGAACGCGCTCCTGGCCGAACCCCCGGCCTGGGCCCTCGACGACTCGACCACCTGACCGCCGCCACCCGCACTCCGGTTTCGGTGCGAGGGTCAGAAGTCGAGGTGATCGGCGAGGCGGCGACGGTGGTGCTGGGAATCGCCGAAGAGCAGCTGGGACGACTTCGCCCGCTTGAAGTACAGGTGCGCGGGGTGCTCCCAGGTGAAGCCGATGCCGCCGTGGACCTGGATGGTCTCGGCCGTCACCGAGTAGCAGGCGTCGGAGCAGTACGCCTTGGCCATGGCCGCCGCCACCGGCAGGTCGTCGTCGAGGGTGCTGGCGCACCAGGCCGCGTAGTGGGCCGCTGACTTCGACAGCTCGACGGCCACCAGCATGTCGGCGCACTTGTGCTTGACCGCCTGGAACGAACCGATCGGACGGCCGAACTGGATGCGGTCCTTGGCGTATTGCACCGACATCTCGAGGCAGCGCTGAGCCACCCCGACCTGCTCGTGGGCGAGACCGACCGCGGCGAACTGCAACATGCGCTCGACGGCCAACGGCGCGGTGGTGGGGTCGCCCACGGCGTGAGCGGGAACGGCGTCCAGGTCGAGGCGGGCCAGCTTGCGGGTCTGGTCCATCGTGAACAGCGAGCGTACGGGTGAGGCCCGGGGCGTCACCGGCGACCAGGAACAGGCCCGGTCCGGCCGGGGTGCCGGCCACGACGACGATCACGTCGGCGATGTGGCCGTCGAGCACCACGTCCTTGGTGCCGGTGAGGACGATGCTGTCGCCATGGCCGGCGGCCTCGGTGGCCACCACCGATCCGTCCCAGCCGTGGCGGCCTTCGACGAAGGCGACCGTGCCGAGCGACTCGCCCGAGGCGAGTCGGGGAAGCCACTCCTCCCGGGCGGCGTCGTCGCCGCAGTGGAGCAGCAACGACGAGGCGAGCACCGCGGAGGAGAAGAACGGCGCGCACAGCAACGCCCGGCCCATCTCCTCGAGCACGATGGCCAGCTCCCGGAAGCCGTAGCCCGACCCGCCCAGCTCCTCCGGCACGGCCAGCCCGGGCAGGCCCAGTTGGGACGACAGCTGCTCCCACACCGCGGGGTCGTAGCCGGTGGCGGTCTCCATGAGCCGGCGCACCTCGGTCTCGGGTGACTTCTGTTCGAGGAAGGCGCGGACGGTGGACCGCAATGCCTCCTGTTCATCCGAGAACCCGAACTCCACGCGACCCCCCGGATCACCACCGACAGAAGTGAACTGAGGCTAACATTGGGGTCCGCGACCGTCCATCCACCGGAGCGCGCCAGGGAGTTCGAGCATGGCCCTCAGCGTCCACCACCCCGTCGACGTCTCGAGCCCGCTCGACATCGGGCGCGCCGAGGGATCCGTTGGGACGGGGCGACGGATCGTGATCGGTTTCCTGGTCGCTCTGGGGACGCCAGTGCTCGTGCTGGCCGCCAACCCCCCGTTCGGATGGTGGCCCCTCATCCTCGTGGCGTTCGTGCCGATGCTGCTCGCGCAGCACCGACTGCTTCCCCGGCGTTGGTCGTGGATCGGGGTCGCCGTCGGCATCGGGGGCACCTATGCCGTGTACTTCTCGCCCGGTCTCGCCGACGGTCAGGTGGGGTTCGTCTACCAACTGTTCCCGCTGTACCTCGCGGCCATCGCTGCGCTGGTGGCCGGCCGCAGCCGCACGTTCCACGCCCGCTCCGGATATCGCTGGTTCACGGTGTCGTTCCCCCTGGGCTGGACGGCGATCGAGTTCCTCCGTTCCTCGGGGAGTGAGACCTTCGGCGGCACCTGGGGGTTCCAGGTGTACGGCATCTGGGACCACCCGGCACTCCTCCAACCCCTCAGCGTCACCGGTGTCATCGGTCTGCAGTTCCTCGTGCTGCTGGTGAACTGGGCCGTCGCCGGAGCGGCGTTGGCTCGGCTGGCCCGCGGCAGCGCGGACCCCGCCGCCCGGTCCCGAGCCGCGGCCCGCGACCTGGCGATCGTGGCCGGTCTGGTCCTGTTCTGGGTCGTCGCCAGTGTGGCGATGCTCGACCGGGCGCCGGGCGTCGTGCGGGTGGCCGCGGTGCAGAACGGGCTCGACAACGGTGCCGCGGCCGCCGACGCTCGTCTCGATCGGTATGTCGCCCAGACCCGCGACGCCGCGGCCCAGGGGGCACGGATGATCGTGTGGAACGAGGCCGGCTTGCGCTTCGATCCCCAGCGCGAGCACACCGACGAGCTCCGGGCGCTCGCCGCCGCCACCGACGCCTACCTCGTCCTCGGCTACCGGATCGACGAACCGGACGGGAAGGTGCGCAATGCCACCACGGTCCTCGCCCCCGACGGCCGGTTCCTCGGGGTGTACGGCAAGGATCATCCCGGCACGTTCGCCGGTGACGAGAACGACTTCCAGGGGGACTTCCCCGTCTACGACACCGACCTCGGGCCACTGGCGACGATCATCTGCTACGACCTCGACTACACCGACACCGCCCGGATCATGACGCGCGGCGGCGCTCGGCTGATCGCCACCCCGTCGTCCGACGTGCCGGCCATCGCCGTCACCCACTTCACGCACCTCGTGTACCGGGCCATCGAGAACCGGGTGTCGATGGTCAAGGCCGACAGCCGCTACGACTCGGCGATCATCGACCCGTGGGGCCGCGTCCTCACCAAGTCGGTGTCACGCGACGGCGACCGTCAGGTCACCCTCGTCGCCGATGTGCCCCTCGGATCCGGGTCCTCACCGTGGGTGTCGTTCGGGAACTGGCTGGGCTGGCTGATCGTCGCCGGCGGCGTCGGCGTGGTGGTCGTGGCGACGTGGGTGCGGATGCGCCCTCAGACGCCGGCGTAGGGCGCCAGCTTGGGCCAGGGGTTCGCCGCCTCGTAGGCAGCGGCGGCGGCCAGGGCGACGGCGTCGTCGTGGCGACGGGCCACGATCTGCATCCCGACCGGGCAGGTGTCGACGATGCCCGCGGGCACGGACACCGCGGGATGTCCCGACAGGTTGAACATCGACGTGAAGGCAGCGGGCGCGGCCGCCCCGACGTTGCGCCCCTCGACCTCGGTGGGCACCGGCCCCTGGGCACCGAAGGCGGGCACCGGCGACGTGGGCACGACGAGCAGGTCCACCTCGTCGAAGACCCGGGCCAGCTGGGTGTTCGTCTCGTGCCGGAACGCGTTGGCCTTCGTGATGCCCTCGAGGTTGAGTCCCGCCGGATCGAAGGCCAGCGAGAACAGCTCGGCTGCCCCCTCCGTCTGCATGAGGTTGCCCATGATGTCGCCCATGCTCGGCGCCAGCCCCGGGTCGAGGTCGACGTAGAGGAGGGCGCCCCCGATCTCGCTGACATCGGGAAGTCGCATCTCGATGTCGGCCACGCGCTTCAGCCCGCCGGCTGCGGTGAGGGCGTCGACCGCGGCGTCGACCGCGTCGCGCACGCCGGCCACCGACGGCGAGAGCCCGTTGTCGTGGAGGAATCCGATCCGGAGCCCGGCGAGGTCGATCTCCCCGATCGCCTGCTCGAACGGCATCGGGGGTGCGGGCAACGACCACGGATCACGGCTGTCGACCCCGACGACGCAGTCGAGGTAGCGGGCGGCGTCGCCCACCGAACGGGCGAGGGGCCCGTAGTGGGTGAGGTTGGCGCCACCCAGCCAGCCCGGCCCGCGGGGGACCCGACCGTAGGTGCCCTTGACGCCCACCACGCCGCAGTACCCGGCGGGGATGCGGATCGATCCGCCCATGTCGCTTCCGGTGGCCAGCGGTACGAGGCCGGCGGCCAGCGCGGCGCCGGCGCCACCGCTCGAACCGCCGGGGGTGCGCTCCTGGTTCCACGGATTGCGGGTGGCGCCGTGCAGCACGGAGTTCGTGAAGTACAGCAGGCCCAGCTCCGGCGACGCGGTGAGGCCGACGGGGACCACGCCGGCGGCCAGGAGGCGGGTGGTCTGCACCGACGTCTGCTGTGCGATCCGGTCGCGGAAGACGGTGCTGGCCGACGTCAACGGCCAGCCCTTCACCGCCTCGAGCTCTTTCACGAGGAGCGGCACGCCGGCCAGCGGGCCGGGATCGTCACCCGCGGCGACGGCACGATCGACGTCGGCGGCGACCGCCCGGGCTCGCTCGGCGTCGACGAACACCACGGCGTTGATGCCTTCGTTGAGTCGCTCGATGCGGTCGAGTGCTTCTTCCAGCACCTCGACGGCACGGATGCGCCCGGCGCGGACGCCGTCGGCGATCGTACGGGCATCCTCGGTGAACCAGCTCATGCGTTCCTCCCGGTGCGACGCGGTCGGGCGGACTGTAGTCAACTGCCGTTAACATTCGCGGTCGCGTCGGCGCCGCCGGCGACCGCGTGACCGCGAGGACGACCAAGGGGAACGACCATGGCCGACGAGGTGCTCTACGAGGTTGCCGATCACGTGGCGACGGTGACGCTCAACCGGCCCGAGCGGCTCAACGCAGCCACCTTCGACATGGGCGACCAGCTCACCGAGGCGTTCGAACGCGTGGCTGCGGATCCCAACGTGCGGGCGGTCATCCTCACCGGCGCGGGCGGGGCCTTCTGCTCGGGCGACGACGTCCAGGCCGCCTGGGGCGACCCCCGGATGGCGGCCGTCATGGACGAGCTGGGGAGCATCCGACCGCCCCTCACCCCCGAGACCGCTGCCGTGCTGGGCTGCACGAAGCCCACCATCGCAGCGGTCAACGGCGTCGCCCTCGGCATCGGCATGGACTTCGCCGTGATGTGCGATTTCCGGCTCGCCGCGACCGAGGCCCGGTTCGGTCTGCTGTACGTGAAGATGGGGCTCATGGCCGACCTGCCTTCGTACTGGAGGCTGCCCCAGCTGGTCGGCTACGAGAAGGCGGCCGAGTTGTTGATGACCGCGAGGATGATCGATGCCGAGGAGGCAGCCCGGATCGGGTTGGTGTCGCAGGTGCTCCCCGCCGACGAGCTGCTCACGGCGGCCCATGCCCTCGCGGCGAGGATCGCGTCGATGCCGCCGCTTGCCGTCCAGCACGTCAAGGAGGGCCTGCGGCGCGGCGCGGGCCGCAGCTACGCCGAGCTGGGCGACCTGGCGACTTTCGTCGGCAACGGGCTGGCGCGCCTGTTCGCCACCGCCGACCACAAGGAGGCCGCGGCGGCGTTCGTCGAGAAGCGCGATCCGGTCTTCACCGGCGAGTAGCGGACGGTCAGAACCGCGGCGGCCGCTTCTCCAGGAACGCGGTGATGCCCTCCGGCCCGGCGCGGCGGGCGTTGTCGGACAGGGCCGCCGTCTCCAATTCGAGCTGGGTCTCGAGGCTGTGGCCGAGGCTCTCGCGCAGGAGGCGCTTGGCCGCGGCGAGGGCGTGGGGGGCACCCGAGGCCAGGTCGAGGCACAGTCGTTCGGCTTCGGGGAGCAGCTCCTCATCGGGGACCGAGCGAGTGGCGATGCCCCACTGCACGGCCTCGGCGGCCGACAGGACGCGGTTGGTGAGGGCGAGGTCGAGGGCCCGACGAACCCCCACCAGCCGGGGGAGGTACCACGAGCCGCCACCGTCGGGACTCAGCCCCACGCGCGTGTAGGCGAGCACGAAGCGGGCCGAGTCGGCCGCCAGCACGATGTCGGCTCCGCAGGCCAAGCTCATGCCGGCGCCGGCGGCGTTGCCCTGCACGGCCGCCACCACCGGTGCCGGCAGGTGCGCCAGCCGGGAGATGGCGGTGTGCAGCGGTGTGGTGACGTCCTTCAGGTGGCGGGACAGGTCGGTCTGCGCCGCGAAGGCGCGCAGGTCACCCCCGACGCAGAAGTTGTCCCCGGTGCCGGTGAGCAGCACGACGCGCACCGACTCGTCCTCGGACAGGGCGGTGGCGGCCTCGGCCAGGCCGAGCGCGACCGAGAGATCGATGGCGTTGCCCGCCTCGGGACGGTGCAGCGTCAGGCGCGCCACCCCGGAGTCGATGCTCCAGCGGACCGGACCCTCGGCGGTCACGGGTGCGCACCTCCGGTGGACCGGGACGCGGTTCTCGCCGCCTCGATGTCGGCCACGATGGTGCGGCGGGCCCGCAGGAGGACCAGCGCACCGGGCACGCAGGGCAGGGCGCCGGCCACGAGCGCGCCGCGGAGCGAACCGGTGAGGTCGGACACGATGCCCACCCCCAAGGGTCCGAGCGCGGAGCTCGCGGTGACCAGGAACGTGAACAGGGCGAAGCCGATGCCGCGGCGGCTGGCGGGGAGGACATCGGCGACCGCGGCGGCGTAGCTGGGCATGCCGGACACGATGAGCACGGCGGCGACGATCAGCACTGGCACCTGGACGGTCAGGGTCGGGATGACGAGGGCGATGGCGAGCAGCGCGCCGCCGACCGCCAGCGTGCGGCCGGCGAGGTCGATGCGGCCGGTGGGGCGTTGCTCGTGCCACCGATCGCCGAGCACCCCGCCGATCCAGGAACCGGCGATGGTGGCGGTGAGGGCGACCGCCCCGGTGAGCACCGCGGACTGACCTTCCCCGAGGTCGAACTGGCGCTGCCAGAACGTCGGGAGCCAGTACCCGAGACCGCTGAAGCCCCCGAACGCGACGGCGACCCCGACGAACACCATCCGCAGGGACGGGACGGCGAGCAGGGCCCGCAGGTCGTCGCCGAGCTCGCCCCGGCGGGCCCGGTCGATCACCTGCGCCTCCGGTTCGGCGCCGCTGGGCACGGTGTCGTCGACGGTCACGCCGTGCGGTGGTTCGGTGGCCGTCGGCACGAGGTCGACCTCCGGCTCCAGCCCGTCGAGCCCACCCCGCACCGGCTCCGACAGTCGCCACACGAAGTAGGCCACCACGAGGCCGGGAGCGAACATGACGAAGAACGGGGCCCGCCACCCGAAGGCATCGCCGAGCACTCCGCCGACGGCGACGCCCAGCGAGATGCCCACGTACCAGGCGGCGCGCTGGAGGGCGAAGACCCTGGCGCGCGAGGCCGGCGGGTAGAAGTCGGTGATCAGGCTCGAGGTCGCCGGGTTGTCGACGTGGGCGGCGGTGCCGAGCAGCACGCGAACGAGGAAGAACATCCAGAAGGCGGTGACCAGCCCGGATGCCATGGTGAACACCGACCACGAGGCGACCACCACGGCCAGCAGGCGGGTGCGCTCGGCGCGGTCGGCCAGGTAACCCGCGGGCAGGGTCACCACGAGGCCGGCCATGGCCATCGCCGTGGGGATGGCACCGGCGGCGGTGTCGCCGAACCCCCACTCGTCTTGCAGCAGCGGAAGGATCCCGGGGATGAAGTTGCCCTCCATCCCGTCGAGGAAGTTGACCGCCACCAGGATCAGGGCGGGGGCCAGCCCCAGCGGGCCCCAGCGGGGCACGCGCGTCGCAGCCGGGGTCGCTCGTGCCGGGCCCGCCGTGCCGCTCCGCTGTCGACCACTCCCCACGGCCCCTCCTTCCCGGGAACAGTAGCGTGAACGGTCGTTCTCGTTGGCCGCTCCGGCGAGTCGCTTTGACAACGAATGAACGACGATTAACATTCGCCCAGGGATGCTTCGAGAGGGGAAGTCCATGCGACGTCCGATGTTCCGCTGGTTGGCTGTGGTGCTCGCGCTGGTGCTCACCGCCGCGGCGTGTGGTGACGACGACAGCGGCGGCGACGCCGCAACCGGCAGCACCACGTCGACCACCACCGCCGAGTCGTCCACCACCGAGACGACGGTCGACCTCAGCGGCCCACCGGTGAAGCTGATGGTCATGTACGAAGGCTCCGGTTCGGTCGCCACCCCGGAGGTCCCCGAGGGGGCCAAGGCCGCGGCCGAGGCGATCAACCGGGCCGGTGGAATCGACGGTTCGCCCATCGAGTTGATGGAGTGCGACCTCAAGAACGACCCGAACGCGGCGAGGGACTGCGGTAGCCAGGCGGTCGACGCGGGTGTCACCGCGGTGGTCAGCCCGGTGAGCGCCAACGCCGGTGAGTACATGCCGCTGCTGGAGCAGGCCCAGATCCCCGTGGTCGGCAACGTGCCCGCCTCGGCCGCCGACTTCACCTCGCCGGCTTCGTTCCCCCTCTACGGCGGCATCGTCACCGCGTCCGCCGGCCTCGCCGACGTCCTCGTGTCGGACGGCGGGGCGTCCAAGATCAGCCTGGCCCGCATCGACCTCGCCGCGGCGTCGGCCATCGGCGTGTTCGCCAACGCCAGCCTGAAGCGTCATGACCTCGCAGTGGTCAACGACGTCGCCATCCCCGTCGGTGCGCCCGACATGGCGACCTACGTGGCATCCGTCCTGCAGGGCGGCACCGACGGTGTGCTGGTGGGCCTGTCGGGCCAGGACGCCACCAACTTCATCATCCAGCTCCGCCAGACCGCTCCCGACGTGCCGATCTCGGCGACCACCACCGAGTTCGCCGCGGTGGTCAAGGCGCTGGGCGACGCCGCCACCGGCATCTACGTGACCAACTTCTACGAGACAGCCGACACGGCCCCGGACGCCTGGCAGACCTACGTCGACGACCTCAAGGCGGTCGGTTTCGAAGAGACCTCGGGCTTCCGGCGCAACGCCTACGCCTCGGTGAAGGTCGTGGCGCAGGTGTTGACCGATGCGGGCGGTCTGACCGCCGCTGACCTGTGGGCCGCCCTGCCCCAGGCCGAGGGTGTCGAGACGGGCATCACCCCGCCGCTCCAGTTCAAGACCGGTGGCGTCGGCGGTGTGCCCCGCATCTTCAACGCCTGCGGGGCGTACCAGCAGCTCCAGGCCGACGGCACGTTCAAGACCGTCTCGGACGGGTTCATCGACATGTTCACCGGCGAGCCCTGCTGAGCTCCGGGCAACCTGCGTTCGGGTGCGCGACGATCGGCGACGCACACCCGCAACACCCGATCGATCCCGCGCCGTGAGACCGGTCGGGCCGGAGGTTCGTCCGTGGACGTGATCCGCTTCGCCCTGCTCGGGCTCGGAGCCGGCGCCATCTACGCCTTGATGGCCCAGGGCATCGTGTTGGTGTACCGCGGCTCGGGGGTGGTGAACTTCGCCCAGGGCGCGTTCGGGATGGTGGGGGCCTACTACTTCTATCTCTGGCGCGATGCCGGCATGGCCACCTCGGTGGCCTTGGTGCTGGCGTTGGCGCTCGGCGCCGGAATCGGCGCGGCCACCCACCTCCTGGTGATGCGCCCGCTGCGCCGTGCCCCGGCCCTCTCCCGGCTCATCGCGACCCTCGGCCTCCTCACTTTCCTGCTGGCCTTCGGGTTGGAGCGCTGGGGCGACTCGCCCCGGATCCTGGCCAAGCTGCTCCCCACCGATCCCGTCGAGGTCCTGCCCGACGCGGTGGTGGGCCGCGACCGGTTGATCCTGGCCGCGCTCGCCGTGGTGCTGAGCGCGGTCCTCATGGCCGTGTACCGCTGGACGCACTTCGGTCTCGCCACCACCGCGGTGGCCGAGAACCAGCGCACCACCGCCATGCTCGGCGTGTCTCCCGATGTGGTTGCCACCGTCAACTGGGCCATCGGCGCCGCGCTGGCGGTGGCCGCCGCCATCCTCATCGTGAACGTCACCGGCCTGCAGGTCGCCAACCTCACGCTGCTCGTGGTGCCCGGGCTCGCCGCCGCGCTGGTGGGTGGCTTCCGGTCGTTCCCGCTCACGCTCGTCGGTGGGTTCCTGATCGGGATCCTGGAGTCCGAGGTCGCGCTCTGGCAGACCAAGGTGTCCGACCCTTCCCTGCTCCAGGGTTGGGGCCGGTCGATCCCGTTCGTGGTGATCATCGTGGTGCTGATGAGCCGGGGTCGGGCGTTGCCCCTGCGCAGCGAGGCCGCCGAACGCCCGCCCGAGGTCGGCACGGGCCGCGTCCGACCGGGAACCGTCGTGGCGCTGAGCGTGTTGGCGGCCGTGCTCGTCAGCACGGTGCTCTCCGAGAGCCTGGTCGAGGCCGCCACCACCACGGCCACCGTCGCCATCGTGGTGCTGTCGCTCACGGTGGTCACCGGCTACGCCGGGCAGCTCTCGCTCGCCCAGTTCGCCCTCGCCGGCGCCGGCGCGTGGATCGCGGCCCGGCTGGTCGTGAACTACGACGTGCCGTTCGAGCTCGCGGCCCTGGTCGGCATCCTCGGCGCCGTTCCGGTCGGGCTGGTGGTCGGACTGCCGGCGCTGCGATCCCGCGGCGTCAACCTGGCGGTGGCCACCCTGGGTCTCGCCCTCGTGCTCGAGAGCCTGATCCTCAACAACGGTCGTCGCACCGGTGGGATCACCGGCACCCAGATCGGCTCGCCGCGCCTGTTCGGCATCGACATCGACACCACCCGCCACGCCGAGCGGTACGCGGTGCTCGCCCTCGCCTGCCTGGTGGTGGTGGCGCTGGCGGTCGGCAACCTTCGCCGGGGACGCACTGGTCGCCGGCTCGTCGCGGTGCGGACCAACGAGCGGGCGGCCGCCGCGCTCGGCGTCAGCGTGATGGGGGCGAAGCTCTACGCCTTCGGGCTGGCGGCGGCCATCGCCGCCGTGGGCGGCGTGCTCATCAGCTTCCGCCGGCCCAGCGTCGTCTTCTACCCGACCTTCTCCATCTTCGAGTCGATCCTCGTCATCGTGTACGCCGTCATCGGCGGCATCGGGTACGTGACCGGCGCCTTCCTCGGCGCAGCCCTCGCCCCCGGTGGCCTGGTGGCAGGAGCGTCGGGCGACCTGCTCGACAACCCACAGCTCGTCCAGCTCCTCCTCGGTGCCATCGTGGTCGTGGTGCTGCTGTGGCTGCCGAACGGCCTCGCCAGCATCCCGCTGCGACGGGTCCCGGGGATCGGCCACCGACTGGTTCGAGGCATCGAGGCCGCGCCGCTCGACGATCGGGGTCGGCCTGACACCGTGCCGCGCGTGCTCGAAGCGGTCGACGTCCGGGTGCGGTTCGGGGGGGTCGTTGCGCTCGACGGCGTGTCGCTGGCCGTCCATCCCGGCGAGGTCGTCGGGCTGATCGGGCCCAACGGCGCCGGCAAGACGACGTTCATCGACGCGGTCACCGGGTTCGCGCGCAGCTCGGGCAGCGTGCGGCTCGACGGTCGCGACATCAGCGGTTGGAACGCACGCCGTCGTGCGGTGCACGGACTCGGCCGGTCGTTCCAGAGCCTCGAACTGTTCGAGAGCATGACGGTGCGCGAGAACCTCGTCACCGCCGGCGACCGGCGTGATCGCCTCGCCTACCTCACCGATCTCGTCCATCCGGGTCATCCGCGTCTGACCCCGTCCGCCGTGGCCGTGGTGCGGGAGTTCGGCCTGGAGGACGACCTGGATCGCCGGCCCGAGGAGCTGCCCTACGGGCGCCGTCGCATGGTCGCCCTGGCGCGCGCCGTTGCGGCGTCGCCGTCGGTGCTGTTGCTCGACGAGCCGGCGGCCGGGCTCGACGCCGAGGAGACGCGGGAACTGGGCCGCATGGTTCGCCGCCTGGCCGACGAGTGGGGCCTGGGCGTCCTGCTCGTGGAGCACGATGTGCCGCTCGTGCTCGAGGCATGTGACCGGGTGACCGTGATCGCGTTCGGCGTGACGATCGCCGAGGGCACACCCGACGTGATCCGTGACGACCCCGTGGTCATCGATGCCTACCTGGGCGGGGGCGAGCTGGATGCCGGCACGACGGGCGTACCGTCCGGGACCGTGCCGACGGCGGCCAGGCCGGCCGCCGAGGCCGCGGCGGTCTCCGTCTCGGCCGCAGCTCCTTCGGCGAACGGGCCCGACGTCGTGAGCCCGCCCCTCCTCGAGGCGGTGGGTCTGTCGGCGGGCTACGGCGAGCTGGCCGCGGTCCGGCGGCTGGACCTGCAGGTGCGGTCGGGCGAGGTCCTCGCCCTCCTCGGCTCCAACGGTGCCGGCAAGACCACCACCTTGTTGACGTTGGCCGGTGAGCTGCGGCCACTCGGCGGCACGCTGCTCTGGCGGGGTCAGGCCACCGAGCAGCCGCTGCACCGCCGAGCCGGCGAGACGTCGTTGGTGCCCGAGGACCGATCCGTGATCCGGGCCCTCACCGTTCGCGAGAACCTGCGGCTGGCGCGGGTCGATGTCGACGAAGCGGTTGCCCACTTCCCGGAGCTGGAGCCGCTGCTGGGGCGTCCCGCCGGGCTCATCTCCGGCGGTGAGCAGCAGATGCTCACCCTGGCCCGGGCCATGGCGCGCCATCCCGCGCTCCTCCTCGCCGACGAGCTGTCCCTCGGCCTGGCCCCGCTGGTCGTCGAGCGACTCCTCGGCGCGCTGCGCGTCGCGGCCGACGAAGGCGTCGCCGTCGTGGTCGTCGAGCAACACGCCCGCCGGGTGCTGGAGGTGGCCGACCGGGTCGTGGTGCTCCGGCGCGGGGAGGTCGCCCTGGCGGGCACCGCCGCCGAGGTGCGAGGCAGCTTCGCGTCGATCGAGCGCGCCTACTTGACCGGGGTCACCGAATGAGGGAGATCTCGGTGGCCGGACCGCCACGGGCGCGAGGACGGGCGCACGGAGAGGAACTGCGCGACCAGATCGCCGCCGGCCTCGAGCGGTGGCAGGAGGGTCTCGCCGTCACCGTGGCCCGGGACGGGGCGGTGGCCGAGTACCTCCGGGCCTTCCTCGCCATGGGCAGCTTCCGGGACGCGGCCCGGCGCTGGACTCCGGACGTGCTCGACGAGGTGGAGGGCATCGCCGAAGGTGCCGGCGCCGATCCCGACCTGGTGTGGGCGTACCAACTGATGGACGAGCAGTGGTGGTTCTCCGAACGGTGGCAGGGCGGCGCTGACGCCTCGACCGCGGAGCGGTGCTCGAGCCTGGCGCTGCGGACCCCCACCGACACGACGGTGGTCGCCCAGAACATGGACCTGCCCGCGGTCTACGACGGCCAGCAGGTGCTGCTCCGGGTCCACGACGAGCGCACCGGTACCACCGCCCTGTTGCTCACCGCGGCGGGCCTGATCGGCTTCTGCGGCTGCAACGACCGGGGCGTCGCGGTGTGCTGCAACTCGCTCCCCACCCTGCCCGTCTGCGCCGACGGCCTGCCGGTGGCGTTCGTGCTCCGCGGCGTGCTGGAACGAGGGTCGCGAGCGTCCGCCGTCGAGTTCCTTCGCACGGTGCGCCACGCCACGGGGCAGAACTACGTCGTCGGCGATCCCGACGGGTTCGCCGACCTCGAGTGCGGGGGCGACGACGTGGCCCCACACACCGGCGGACCCCGGTGCGTGTTCCACACCAACCACCCACTGGCCTGGACCGGCCCGGAGACCGAGCGCCCCGCCCCGCCGAGCGGCGCTCCGATCCCGCGCTCCAGCTCCCATGACCGCTTCGCCACGCTGGCGAACCGCTTGGAGGGGATCGATGCAGAGACGACACCAACCGTCGCGGAGATCCAGGCCCTGCTGGCCACCCCACCGGTGTCGGTGGCGCGCACGGAGTCGACCGCCACCATGACCATCGGCTCCCTCGTGGCCGAGCTCGGTCCCGAGCCGGTGGCGCACGTCGCTCCCGGCCCCCCGGCCACCACGCCGTACGAGACATTCCCCCTCTGACCCGCCCCTTCATCGAGAACTGGACGCGCCCCCGTACCACCCGCGGCCCGCCAAACCTGGTTCTGGTCCCACGATCGTCGGTCGCCGACCGGACATCGTGGTACCAGAACGATCAGGAGCGGGACGGTCAGGAGGTGGGTTCGGAGCCGACGATCGACACGAACGACACGCACTCACCCGGTGCCCCACCGAGGTTGTGGGTGAGGCCGAGGGTCCGGCCGGTGTCGAGCGACGCGATCCGACGATCGGCGGGTGCCTCCCCGCGCAGCTGCAGCCAGCACTCGAACAACATGCGGAGGCCGGAGGCGCCGATCGGGTGGCCGAAGGACTTCAGACCGCCGTCCGGGTTCACCGGGAGCTCGCCATCGAGGTCGAACGTCCCGGCCAGCACCTCCTTCCACCCGAAGCCCCGTTCGGCGAAGCCGAGGTCCTCCATGAGCACCAGCTCGGTCGGGGTGAAGCAGTCGTGGACCTCGGCCATGGCGAGCTCGGCGCGAGGATCGGTGACGCCCGCCTGCCGGTAGGCGTCCTCGGCCGAGCGGACCACCTCGGTGAAGGACGTGTAGTCGTATCCGGGATCGATCGGCCCGGTCGCCGGGCCGGCGGCGAAGGCGAGCGCCTTCACGTACAGGGGCTTGTCGGTGTAGCGGTGGGCGTCCTCGGCCCGGACGATGAGGGCGGCGGCCGACCCGTCGCTCACCCCCGAGCAGTCGTAGATCCCGAGGGGACCAGCCACCAGCGGCGAGGCGCAGATGGTCTCCATCGCCACCTCCTTGCGGAACTGGGCCCGCGGATTGCGGGCCCCGTTGTGGTGGTTCTTCCACGCGATGCGGGCGAGGACGTTCTTCAGTTCGTCGTCGTCCACCCCGTACTTCTTGGCGTAGGCGGGGGCGAGGAGGCTGAACATGGCCGGTGCGGTCATCTGCGGCAGCGTGCCGTCGTCGGGTGGGGCCGAGCCGGTGAGCCCCGAGAAACCGGAGTCCTTGAGCTTCTCGACGCCGATGGCCATCACCACGTCGTAGGCGCCGCAGGCCACGGCGTAGCAGGCGTTGCGGAACGCCTCCGAGCCGGTGGCGCAGAAGTTCTCGACCCGGGTCACCGGCTTGTAGTCGATCTTCAGTGGCCGGGACAGGGTCAACCCGCTCACCCCCGACCCGAGCGTGCCCAGCCAGAAGGCATCGACATCGCCCTTGTCGATGCCGCTGGTCCGGAACGCCTCGGTCGCCGCGTCGACGAGCAGGTCGTCGACCGACTTGTCCCAGTGCTCTGCGAACGGGGTGCACCCCATCCCGACGATGGCCACCCGGTCCCGTATCCCGTGACTCGACATCACCGACCTCCTCGGATCGATCTTCTCATCGCCCGCCGCGGACCGGCCGGGCCTTCCAGAAGTAGTTGTGGACCCCGTCGGCGGTGAAGAGCCTCCGGAACGTCATCTCGACGCGGTCCCCGATGGCGACCGACGCCGGGTCGACATCGGTGAGCTCGCACTGGAACCGCCCGCCGCCGTCGAAGTCGATGACCGCCACCACCACCGGCGGGTTGAGCGAGAACGCCAGGCGATCGACGGTGTACGTGGCGATCGTGCCGCGAACGTCGGCGAGTGGCTCGGGCGTCATCTGGTCGACCGCTTCGCACTCCAGGCACACCCGCTGCGGCGGCAGGTGCCGGGTCCCGCACACGTCGCACCGGCTGCCCTCGAAGCCGAACTTCCACGCTTCCCGGCGGAACGACGGCGGCGCCGCCGGTCGTTCCGGGTCGGGTCGGCGCGGCGGTTCGCGGCGGAGTTGGCCGCGCCAGGTCAGGAACGAGGTGTAGGGGATGCCGTTGTCGGTCCGGGTGGCGAGCTCGGCCACCGTCACGGTCGGTTCGAACCCGGTGACGAGGTCGGTGGTGCGGAACACGAAGACGTCGGCGCCGTCGGTCAGCGACACGGCGAGGATGATCTCGTCGGGCGCGGCGCGGTCGAGCGCGTCGGCCAGGCCGAGGAGGAGGGCGGCGGCACCGGTGTTGCCGATGCTGGAGGTGAGGTCGGTGCCGAACACCCCGGCCTCGGTGACGCCGAGCGAGCCGGCGACCCGGCGCAGCGACCGCTCGTGCGTTCCGGCGAGCACGACGTGATCGGCCTGCTGGGGTGTGACCCCGGCCTGCTTGCAGGCATCGGAGACGGCCTGCTCGGCCAGCGGCAGATAGGCCTGCTCGCCGAAGCGCTCCTCCCAATGGCGCGACGACCCGTCGCCGGGGAGCCGCCAGCGGTCGAGGAACTCGGCCGACGCGGTACCGGTGCCCACCAGGTCGGCGATCGTCGGGCCCTCACCGCACACCACCGCGGCCGAGGCATCGCCTCCGGTCGCCTCGTCGGCGCCCCCGGGGAGGCCGCTGCACACGTCGGCTCCGACGACCAGGGCCCGACCCGGCCACGCCAACCCGGCGCGGAGCGCGCCGGCCGTCGAGCGTGCGGCGCCGGCGAAGTCGAAGGCGGCGACGTCGGTCGGCAACCCGAGGGCAGCGTGGATCGCGGTCGCGTTCGTCTTGTCCTGGTAGGGCGGTGCGGCGGTGGCGAACAGCACGGCGGCCGGGTCCCCGGCGCCGGCCGCCGGCACGGCGCGGGCTGCTTCGACGGCCATGGAGGTGGCGTCCTCGTCGAAGGAGGCCACCGCACGGGTGCCGCGACCGCCGCCCGAACCCAGCGCGGTGGTGATCGACGATCGATCGAGCCGGTGGTGGGGCACGTAGACGCCGTATCCGATGATTCCGCTCATCGTCCCTCCTTCGGGAGCTCGACCCCGGCCGCGACCCGGTCCCACACCCCGTCGGCCGGAGCGGCTCGCAGCTTCACCTTCTGGGTGCGGAAGGTGCCCTGGGTCTTGGGGAGCTCGGCGGCGATCTCGACGTAGCGGGGGATCATGAACCGCGGCATCCTCGGGATCAGGAACTCGACGAGCTCCGCCGGGTCGATCGACTGGTCGGCGCGGGCGACGACGACCACCTTGATGTCGTCCTCGCCGTGGGGCGACGGCACCGCGATGGCGGCCGATTCCTGCACGGCCGGATGGAGGTTCACGTGCGACTCGACCTCGAACGACGACACGTTCTCGCCCTTGACGCGGATGGCGTCCTTGAGTCGATCGACGAAGTAGAAGTTCCCGTCGTCGTCATACGTGAAGCCGTCCCCGGTGTGGAACCAACCGTTGCGCCACGCCTCGGCGGTCTTGTCCGGCATGCCGAAGTACCCCGCGTTGAGCACCCACGGTTCGCGGGCCCGGACCACGAGCTCGCCGACGGTGTCGGGTCCGACCGGCTCGTCGTGCTCGTCCACCACCCGCACCTCGTAACCCGGGTACACGTCGGGGTCGCGCGGCCGGCCGCAGCTCTTCGTGTTCGGCAGGTCGTAGGCGTTGGAGATGAGGGGAGCGCCGATCTCGGTCATCCCGAACCCGGTGCCGACCTCGACGCCGAACCGGGACTTGAAGTCGTCCAGGTTGGGGAGCAGCGGCCCCATGAAGCAGTGCTGCATGGGGTTGTCGGCATCGTCGGGCCGGGGCGGGGCCAGCAGCAGGAACGCCGCCATCGGCCCGACCAGGCCCCCCAAGGTGACGTTGTGCTCGCGCACGTCGTCCCAGTAGTGCTCGACGCTGAAGCTCTCGCGGATCACGAGGTAGCCGTGGTACTGCGTCGACACGTACAGCGCCGATTTCCCCGACACGTGGAACGCCGGGAAGACGGTGTAGTAGCCGCTGCCGCGCTCCATGGCGTCGGGTGGCATCAGGTCCACGAACTGGTACAGCTCGGCCCACGGGACGAGGACGCCCTTCGAGGGACCAGTGGTGCCGGAGGTGTAGATCATGGCCGAGATGTCGTGGTACTCGGGCCCACGACCATCGTCGGGCTCCACGCCGCCGAAGAACTCATCGCCGCGCAGTACCGGCACCGGCAGCTCGGCCAGGTCGGTGGATGGGTCCGCATCCGGCACCACGACCACCTCGAGCAGATCGCAGTCACCGGCGATGGCGGCCATCCGGTCCACGAACCGGGCCGAGACGCACACGACACGCGCCTGCGAGTTGGTGACGAGGTACCGGAGCATGTCGCCCAGGTACATGTTGTTCGCCGGCGTCTCGATGGCGCGCAGCCATCCCACACCCAACCAGGCGAGGAACGACTCCATCGAGTTCGGCATCATCGTCACGACCCGATCGCCCGGCTCGACGCCCAGCCGCCGGAACGCGGCGGCCCACCGCAACATCGCGTCGTGCGTCTCGCGGTAGGTCTGGGTGCGTCCCGAGACGTCCACCATGCAGGTTCCGTCCGGGTCGGCGCCGGCGAGGTGGGCCAGCGTGTGCGGCAGGACCTTCTCACGTGCGAGCACGGAAGCTGTACCCCCTGGCGGTGGTCGTGGAACGTGAACCGTTGTTCATCCTCGTCGGCGGGAACACCCGGGTCAACGCCCCGCGAACGTCGGGCTCCAGCACCCGGCGGACGTTAACGGTCGTGAATCTCGGCGTCAACGCGACGGGCCCCGTGCGGCACCATGTGTCCATGCCGGATCGATCGATGCCGCAGGTGGTGGACGACCTCGAGGCCGAGGAGGCCGCCCTCGACCGGGTCCTCGCCGACCTCGAGCCGCGCTGGTGGGACGCGCCGACACCGGCCGCTGGTTGGCGCGTCAGGCACCAGGTCGCTCATCTCGCCCAGGGCGAGGAGCTGGCCGCGCTCGCGCTGGCCGATCCCGATGCCTTCCGAGCCGAGTTGGCCCGGCTCCTCGGCGACCTCGACTCGGCGATGGCAACCATGGAGGCCGACGTCCGGGATCGCACGCCGACCGAGCTGCTGAATCGCTGGCGACAGCTTGCCGCGGCGACCGTGACGGCTCTCCGTCGACACGGTGGCGGAGCCCGGATCGACTGGGTGGCAGGGCCCATGGCGGCGGAGACGTTCGCCTCGGCGCGCCTGATGGAGACCTTCGCCCACGGCCACGACGTGCTCGCCACCATCGGGGTGCGTCCCACGCCGACCGAACGGCTCGTCCACGTCGCCGATCTCGGTGTCCGGACGCGGGGCTTCTCGTTCCGCATTCGTTCCCTCGAAGTGCCACCGGCACCGTTCGTCGAGCTCGACGGCCCGGGCGCGGTTCCGTGGCGCTGGGGCGCGGCGGACGCCGAGTCCTCCGTCCGCGGCGATGCGCTGGAGTTCTGCGAGGTGGTGACCCAACGGCGCCACGTCGACGACACCTCGCTCCAGGCCGTTGGTCCGGGTACTCGACGCTGGCTGGAGATCGCCCAGGCGTTCGCCGGTCCGCCCAGTGACGGTCCTCCTCCGAGCCACTAAGTTATCTGCCGTTCACACACGCAGGGAGGGGGTGACCATGGACGTGAGGGAGCAGGAGACCCCCGAGCTGGCCGCCTTCCGGGCCGAGCTACGAGCGTGGCTGGACGGCAACGCTCGGCCGAAGGACCGCGCGAACGACGCCATCTCGGTGGTGGGCGGGTTCCGTGATGAACCCGCGTCGATCGAGCGCGCTCGGGCCTGGCAGCGCGCCCTGGCGGACGCGGGATGGGCGGCGGTCACCTGGCCGGTCGAGCACGGCGGCAGGGGGGCGTCACCCGCGCAGGCCCTCGTGTACGGCGACGAGCTCTCCGGCTACGACGTGCCGTCGACGGTGTTCAGCATCGGGATCAACATGATCGGGCCGACCATCATCGCCCACGGCAGCTCGGCCCAACAGGAGCGGTACCTGCGCCCGATGCTGCGCGGCGACGAGATCTGGTGCCAGCTCTGGTCGGAGCCGGGCGCCGGTTCGGACCTGGCGTCGCTCGCCACCAGCGCCGTACGCGACGGCGACGAGTACGTGTTGAACGGACAGAAGGTGTGGACGAGCGGCGCCCACTACAGCGAGCTCGGTCTCGGGATCTTCCGGTCCGATACGGAGGTGCCGAAGCATGCGGGCATCTCGTGCCTCATCGTCCCGATGGACACGCCCGGGATCGAGATCCGGCCGTTGCGGCAGATCAACGGCCAGTCGCACTTCAACGAGGTGTTCTTCTCCGACGTGCGGGTCCCGATCACCAGCCGCGTCGGCGCCGAGGGGGAAGGATGGACGGTCGCCCGCACCACCCTCATGAACGAGCGGTTCGCGGCGAGCGGGCTGGGATCGTCCGAATCCAGCTTCGCCGCGCTGGCCGAGCTGGCCCGTTCGATCGACGGTGACGGTGGGCGGGGGTCGTCGGATCCGCTGGTCCGCCAGCGCCTCGCTCGCGTCTACTCGCTGGGCAAGGTGCTCGACCTGACCACCGCCAGGGTCAAGTCGAGCCTGGCGCGCGGGATGATCCCCGGCATCGAGGGGTCGATCCTGAAACTGGCGATTGCTCGCCTCGGGACCGAGCTGGCCGACGCGGGCACCGACCTGCTCGGTCCCGCGGGCGCATGGGTCGGGACCGGCGCACCCCAGGACGGACGGTGGCCCGACGCGTTGCTGGGCAGCTTCGCCATGCACATCGGCGGCGGGACCGACGAGATCCAGCGCAACATCATCGGCGAGTCGGTGCTCGGCCTGCCCCGCGAGCCGAGCGTCGACCGGGACGTTCCCTTCCGGGAGCTCCGCACCGGACAGATGGCGACCGGCGATGACCGCTGACCGTGGCCCGCTCGAGCTCGATGCCACCGGGCAGGCCGCGCTGGTCCGGGACGGCGACGTCCGGGCGGACGAGTTGGTCGAGCTGGCGATCGGCGCCATCGAACACCTCGACGATCGGCTCAACGCCGTCATCCACCGTCGATTCGAGGCCGCTCGACGCGAGCTGCCGGCGGCGGTGTCCGATGCGCCGTTCCGGGGAGTGCCCATCCTGGTGAAGGACCTGGGCAGCGGTCGCATCGCCGGCGAGCCGTTCCACCGCGGGAACCGGGCCCTGCGGGACGCGGACTGGAGGGACGCCTCCGACAGCCACCTCGTCACCATGCTGCGGGCGGCCGGGTTCTG
>CAVSXR010000003.1:0-14178 GCA_963731885.1 uncultured Acidimicrobiaceae bacterium
ACCGCATTGCCCGCCTCGGACCACCGGCACTGCCCATGCCGCGAGCGAGTGACCCCACGAGGACGGTCCCGACCAACCCGCTGTTGCGCACGTGGGGCAGCGACACGCGCGAGATGCAACTCGTGCTGAGCGCGGCGGCCGACGCCTCCCAGTCGCACCATCCGGTCGACGTGGCGGCGCCGACGACGCTGCTGGGACGCATCCAGGCCGACGTCCGGGCCGATGCCGAGCCACCTGGGCGGCCCCTGGACGGGCGCGGCGGCCAACCGGACGAACGCATGGTGCTCGATCCCTCGGATCGGTCGATCCAGGTCCACTCCTGCCACGGGAGAGCCCGGCAGGTGGAGATCGCCCGCGACGCCATCTGCCACGCCCTCGCCGACGACCCCACCCTCGAGCCCCGTGACGTGATCGTCCTGTGTCCGGACATCGACGAGTTCGCGCCGCTGCTGCACGCCACGTTCGGCGCCGGCGCCCCCGACGCGGATCCCGCCGCGGTCACCCCACCCGATCGGGGTCTCCCCCACCTGCCCTACCGGCTGGCCGACCGGTCGCTGCGCCAGACCAACCCGCTGCTGGCCACGCTCGACGCCCTGCTCCACCTCGTCGACGGGCGCATCACCGCGCCCGAGCTGATCGCGTTCGCCGGCCGCGAACCGGTGCGGGCTCGGTTCCGCTTCGACGACGACGACCTCGAACGGCTGACCGAGTGGACAGCCACCAGCCAGATCCGCTGGGGGCTCGACGGTCCCCGGCGGGCGCGGTACTGGCTCGGCGACGTCGAGGCGAACACCTGGCGGGTCGGGATCGACCGGATGCTGCTCGGTGTGGCCATGGCGACCGACGGTTCGCGGTTGCTGGGAGGTCGCCTCCCGCTGGACGACGTCGAGAGCGGCGACGTCGACCTCGCCGGGCGGTTCGCCGAGCTGGTCGACCGGATCGACACGGTGGTCACCGCGGCAGCCGAGCCCGGGCCGATCGCGGCGTGGGTCGAGGCCCTGGGCGACGCCGTCGACCTGGTCATGGCGTGCCCACGGGCGGAGACGTGGCAGCGGGTGCAGGTCGACAGCGTCCTGCGCGACGTGCTGGGCGAAGCGACCAGCGACGGCGCGGCCGCCGCCGGGACGCTGTCGCTGACCGAGATCCGTGCCCTGCTCGCCGACCGCCTCCGCGGCCTGCCGACCAGGGCCGACTTCCGCACCGGCGCGGTCACGATGTGCACGCTGGTGCCGATGCGGGCCGTCCCGCACCGGGTGGTCGTGCTGCTGGGCCTCGACGACGGCGCCTTCCCGCGCGCCGGGCGAGCGGACGGCGACGATCTGCTCCGGCGGCTGCCGCTGGTCGGTGACCGCGACCCCCGCACCGAGGACCGCCAGCTCCTCCTCGATGCGCTCCTGTCCGCGGAGGACCGGCTCATCATCACGACCACCGGGGCCGACGTTCGCACCAACGAGCCCCGCCCCCCGGCCGTGCCCCTGTCGGAGCTGCTCGACGTCATCGACCGGACGGCGCGCACGGCCTCGGGGGGCAACGCCACCGAATCCGTGGTGACCACCCATCCGTTGCAGCCGTTCGACCCCTCGGCCCACCGGGACGCCGGCGACGGTCCGTGGGCGTTCGACCTCGTCCATCTCGCCGGGGCCCGAGCGCTCACCGGCGAACGGACGTCCCCGCGCGCCGTTCCTCGGTGCCCCGCTTGCCCCCACGACACCGGGCGACGGCATCGTGGCCATCGACGACGTCGTCCGCTTCGTCCAGCATCCGGTCCGGGAGTTCCTCCGGCAGCGCCTGGGCGTGAACGTCTGGGAGAACGACGACCAGCTCCCCGACGCCATGCCGGTGGAGCTCGACAACCTCGAGCGCTGGGGCATCGGCCAACGCCTCCTCGAGCGCCTGCTGGCCGGCGATCCGATCGATGCTGCCGTCGAGGCCGAGCTCGCGGTCGGGGCCCTGCCGCCCGATGCCATGGGTCGAGCCACGATCGGGTCGATCCAGGCCGTGGCCACCCGCATCCACGAGGCCGCCGGAGCGGTCGGCGCGGCGGGCGCGACCTCGTCGCTGGAGATCGACATCGCACTGGGCGACGTCCCGGGTTGCGGTCCCGTCTCCGTGGTCGGCACCGTCACCGGGGTCCGCGACGACGCCACCGGCGCGGTGTCCTACAGCAACGTGGGGGCCAAGCACCGGTTGGCGTCGTGGGTGCGGCTGCTCGCCCTGTCCGCCGGGTATCCCGAGACGCCGTGGCGGGCCCTGACCGTGGGCAAGTACCGAGCCGGCGGTCAGGCCGTGGAGCTCGCCGCCTTCGACGGCCCGCCCGACACCCGCCGGGCCGCGGCGGTGTCCGCGCTGCGTGACCTGGTGGCGCTCCGGGGCCGCGGCTTGTGCGAACCGCTGCCGATGCCCTGCAAGACCAGCGCGGCGTGGGCCGAGGCGCGGCGGAGGAACCGTCACCCGGCGAGATCGGCCGCCCGCGCCTGGGAGTCGAACCACGCCTTCCCCGGCGAGGACGCCGACCGCAGCCATCAGGCCGCCTTCGGTGGCGTGCTCCGGTTCGACGAGCTGGTGCGCATCGCCCCGACCGACGCCGAGTCCGGCGCCGGATGGGCCGACGAGGAGGACAGCCGCCTCGGCCGATTGGCCCGTCGCCTGTGGGACCCGGTGTTGCCTCGGGAGACCACTCGATGAGCGACGACCGGACCATCGCCGGGATCCCGCCGGGAGTCACGGTGATCGAGGCCAGCGCCGGTACCGGGAAGACCCATCGCGTGACGTCGCTCGCGGTCCAGGCCCTGGCCGATGGGCTGCCGGTGGACTCGCTGCTGCTGGTGACGTTCACCCGGGCGGCCACGGGTGAGCTCCGCGACCGGGTGTGGCAGCGCCTCGTCGACACCGAATCCGACCTCCATCGGTTCCTGCAGGCCGGCGCGGTGCCGGCCGACGAGGTGAGCCAGCGCCTGTGCGACGCCGACACCGACACGGTGGCGCGGCGCCACCATCGCATCGGGTCGGTGGTGGCCGAGTTCGACGCCGCCACCATCGCCACCATCCACGGGTTCTGCGAACAGGTGTTGAGCCGGGTGGGCTTCGCGGGCGACGTCGAGCGCGACGTCGAGTTCATCGAAGACCCCCGCGACCTCACCGAACAGGTGGTCGACGACCTGCTCGTCCAGCGCTTCCACAAGAAGGTGGCGTTCGAGTTCCCCCGGGACGCGGCCCGACGGATCGCCGAAGCCGTGGTCACCAACCCCCACGCTCGCATCGTGCCCGAGGCGGACTGCGACGACCCGGCCGCCGCCATGCGCGCCCGGTTCGCGGCCATGGTCCGACAGCGGCTCGCCCGGCGCAAGCGGGAGTTGCAGGTCCTCGGCTACGACGATCTCCTCACCCGGCTCGAGGAGGCCCTCACCGGCCCCCAGGGTGACGTGGTGCGACACCGGCTCGACGAGGAGTACCGGTTGGTGGTGGTGGACGAGTTCCAGGACACCGACGCGGTGCAGTGGAACATCCTGCGCGACGCCTTCGTGAACGGGGCCGGCGACGGCACGGGCACGGCCACGTCGCTCGTGCTGGTCGGCGATCCGAAGCAGGCGATCTACGCGTTCCGGGGTGCCGACGTGCACGCCTACCTGGCTGCCCGGTCGCTGGCCACCCGCACCGAGCCGCTGACCACCAACTGGCGCAGCGATGCCGGCTTGCTCCGGGGCCTCGACGAGCTGTTCGCCGGTGCCACGCTCGGCCACCCCGACATCGCCTACCGGTCGACCGAGGCGGCACCACACCATCGTGCGCCCCGGCTGCTCGGTGGCCGGCGCACCACCCCGCTGCGCATCCGCCACGTGCGGCGCGACACCACCGACGCGGTGCTCACCCCCAACAGCGGCGATCTCCAGATGGACTGGGCCCGTGCCTTCGTCGCCGAGGATCTCGCCACCGACATCGTGTTCCAGCTCGATCCAGCGTCGCGTGCGACCCTGGTCGACCGAGCCCCGGACGGAACCGAGACGACCCGGCCGGTGCGACCCAGCGACATCGCCGTGTTGGTCCAGCGCCACAAGGACGCCGACATGATCCGCGCCGCACTGGCCGCCGCGGGCGTCCCCACCGTGGTCAACGGGGCCGGCAGCGTCTTCGACACCGCGGCGGCTCAGGACTGGCTCGCCCTCCTCGAGGCAATCGAGCAACCGGCAGCCACCACGAGGGTGCGCAGCGCGGCGATGACGGCGTTCTTCGGCTGGCGTGCCGAGGACGTGGCCACGAGCGACGACGCGGCGTGGGACCGAGTGCACGGCCGGCTCCACGAGTGGCGCCGGCTGCTGCTGCGACGGGGGGTGGCCGCCATGTTCGAACACGTCACCGCGGCGGAGCAGCTCCCAGCCCGGCTGCTGGCCACGCTCGGCGGAGAGCGCACCCTGACGGATCTCCGCCACGTCGCCGAACTGCTCCACGAGCACGGCACCACCCACGACACCGCCCCCTCCACCCTGGTCGCGCACCTGCGGGAACGCATCCGCCGCGGCGAGCGCGAGGGGGATGCCGAGGCCCAGAGTCGCCGGCTCGAGACCGATGCCCAGGCCGTGCAGGTGTGGACGATCCACCGCAGCAAGGGCCTGCAGTTCCCCATCGTCTACGTCCCGTACCTGTGGCGGGCCGGGTGGATCCCCGACGACGCACCCCCGCTGTTCCACGATCCGGTCGACGGCGTGCGGTGCATCGATGTCGGCGGGCCCCGCCGGGGGTACGCCCAGCATGTCGCCCGGCACATCACCGAGACGCGAGGCGAGGAGTTGCGCCTCGCCTACGTCGCCCTCACCCGGGCCGAGCACCAGGTGGTGGTCTGGTGGGCGTCCACCTTCGGCGCCTTCGAGTCACCCCTGGGCACGTTGCTGTTCGCGCCGGCCTCGGCATCGGGTGAGGTCCTGTCCACGCCCGAGGACGACAAGGCCCGCACGATCCTCGACGTGCTCGCCCAGCGCGCCGGCGGCACCATCACGGTCGAGGAGGCCAGCGGCGGCAGCGGAGCGCACTGGGACGCCGAGACCGAGCCGGACGCGCCGCTGGCCGTGTGCTCGTTCACCCGTCCGATCGATCTCGCCTGGCGCCGTACCTCGTACTCGGCCCTGACCGCCCTCGCCCACGAGCACGCGCCGACCGACACCGTGGCGATGGCCGACACCGTGGCGATGGCCGATGGCTTCGCCCCCGAGCACGACGACCGGGGCCTCGAGGACGAGCGGCTCGGCGACCTGGTCGTGGACGCGGGACCGGGAACCGACGACGACACGTCGCGCGAGGCCGAACTGCGTGCCGTGCCCTCGGTCTTCGGCGATCTCGCCGGCGGCGCCCGCTTCGGGACGATGGTCCACGCCGTCCTCGAGGCGACCGACTTCACCGCCCCCGACCTCCCCGCCGCGCTCCGGTCCGCACTCGGTTCCCAGCACCGCAGCATCCCCGACGCGGTGGACGGCGACCGCGTGGTTGCCGGCCTCGACGCCGCCATTCGCACGCCACTCGGTCCCCTGGTCGGCGACATCCGTCTGCGCGACGTGGCGCCCGGCGATCGGCTCGACGAGCTGCACTTCGAGCTGCCGCTGGTGGGCGGCGACGAGCCCACCGCATCGCTGACCGTGGCGGCGATCGCCGAGGTGGTCGAACGCACCCTGCCCGCCGACGACGTCCTCGCCGGCTACCACGAACAGCTCCGGTCGCCGATCCTCCAGCAATCGGTGCGCGGCTACCTCAGCGGATCGATCGACATCGTGCTGCGCACCGGCGGCCGCTACGTCGTGGTCGACCACAAGAGCAACTGGCTGGGCGTCGAGGGCGAGGAGCTGTCGGCCTGGCACTACCGCCCCGAGGCCATGCGCGACGCCATGGTGCGCGCCCACTATCCCCTGCAGGCCATGCTCTACGCCGCCGCCCTCCACCGGTACCTGCGCTGGCGCCAGCCCGGCTACGACCCCGAGTTGCACCTCGGTGGCGTCCTGTACCTGTTCCTGCGGGGCATGACCGGAGAGGGGACGCCTCGCGTCGCCGGCCAGCCCTGCGGCGTGTTCGCGTGGCAGCCGCCGGCCGCCCTCGTCACCGGCCTCTCCGACGTGCTCGACCGTGGCAGTCGCACGGGGAGCCGAGCCCGATGAGCGCCATGGCCCCTGCGGTCGACCCGTTCCGACCCGAACGGGCCCACGCCGCCACCGGGTTGCTGGCGCCGTTCACCGATGCCACCGTGCTCGATGCCGCCGACGTCCACGTGGGTCGGACGCTCGTGCGTCTCGGCCGAACCCGATCCGAGCCGCACGACCCCGGCAGTGACCTCGTCGCCCTCGCCATCGCGTTCGCGGTACGGGCCGTCCGTCTCGGCAGCGTCACCGTCGACCTCGCCACCATCGCGGGGACCGCCACGGTGGACGAGGGGGCCGAGGTGGACCTGTCGGCCCTTCCCTGGCCCGACGCCGGCAGGTGGGTCGACGCGGTCGCCGGTTCCCCGCTCGTCGCGGTGGGCGACGACGCCGCCGACACCGACGACCAGGGCGAGGCCCGACCGCTGCGCCTGCTCGGATCCCGGCTCGCCCTCGATCGCTACTGGCGCCACGAACGGGCCATCGTCACCGATCTGTTGCAGCGCGCCACCGCACCCGATCCCGTCGTCGACGACGAGGTCCTGGCCGACTCGATGCGGCGGATCTTCGCCGGCAGGGGCACCGGTCCCGACGCCCAGCAGCTGGCCGCGGAGACCGCCGTCCGACGGCCGTTCTCCGTCATCGCCGGTGGCCCCGGCACCGGCAAGACCACCACGGTGGCGGCCGTGCTCGCCCTCCTCCACGACCAGGCGCGCCACGAGGGCCGGCCGGTGCGGGTCGCGTTGGCAGCTCCCACGGGCAAGGCCGCCGCCCGACTCACCGAAGCCGTACACGCCGGAGCGGCGACGCTCGACGTCGATGACCAGGTCAGGGACGCGATCCTGGCCACCGAGGCGTCGACCATCCACCGGCTCCTCGGCCGGGCCCCCGGGAGCAACAGCCGGTTCCGCCACGACCGGTCGAACCAGTTGCCCCATCAGGTCGTCATCGTCGACGAGACGTCGATGGTGTCGCTGTCGCTGATGGCTCGCCTCGTCGAGGCGGTCCGCCCGTCAGCCCGGCTGGTGCTGGTCGGCGATCCCCAGCAGCTGGCCTCGGTCGAGGCCGGAGCGGTGCTGGGCGACATCGTCGGCGACGCGGCCGAACCCGACTTCGACCCCCGTGCCAGCCGGGCCGCGGGCTCGTCGATCGCCGACGGCATCGTCGTGCTGCGCACGGTGCACCGCTTCGCCGGCGGCGTCGGCGCCCTGGCCCGCACGATCGAGTCCGGCAACGCCGACGCGGTGGTCGAGCTCCTCGCCGAAGCGCCTGAGGGCGTGACGTGGCTCGATCACGACGTCGCCACCGACGCCCGCGGCGCGGCCGCCGACGAGCTCATCCGAGCTGCGATCCTCGCGCCCGCCACCGAGGTGGTCGAGGCCGCCAGGCGGGGCGACGCCGACACCGCGCTGCAGGCCATGCATCGGGTGCAGCTGCTGTGCGCCCATCGACGGGGTCCGCACGGCGTGTCGACGTGGCGCGCCCGCATCGAGTCGTGGCTCACCGAGTCGATCGAGGGCTACGCGCCCCACGGCTGGTACGCGGGTCGTCCGTTGCTGGTGACCGCCAACGACTACAACCTCGGCCTGTTCAACGGCGACACCGGCGTGGTGGTTCGGGACGGCGAGGCGCTCCGGTGCGCCTTCGAGCGGCGGGGTGCCGTCGTCCACGTCTCCCCGACTCGCCTCTCGGCCGTCGAGACGCTCTACGCCATGACCATCCACAAGAGCCAAGGCAGCCAGTTCGGCGAGGTCGTGGTCGTCCTCCCCGACGAGACCTCTCCCATCCTCACCCGCGAGCTGCTCTACACCGCGGTGACCCGGGCGGAGCGGGCGGTCACCGTGGTGGGCACCGAGGCCGCGGTCCGCGCTGCGGTCGACCGACCGGTCAACCGGGCCTCGGGCCTCCGCGACCGCCTGTGGTCATGAGCCCCACCCCCTCGTTCTGGCACCACAACGTGCGGTCGTGGGCCGCACAACCTGGTACCAGAAGGGGGCGGGTGGGTCAGGCGCGGTGCTTGCGGATCAGGTCGACGACCTGCTCGGACATGTTGGCGTCGTCGCCCTGCTCGTCGAGCAGGAGGGCCCGATCGGCTTCGGCCGCCTCCTTCGCCGCGGTGAGGTCGGCCTTGGCCATGGCCTGCTCGATCCCGTGCTCGTGGATGAACTTCGCCCACTCCACGAGGGTGTCGACCATCTCGTCCTCGGGCACCACGGCGACGTTGGTGCCCCGCACGAACAGGTGGCCCCGCTTGTTGCCGGCAGCGATGCCGATGTCGGCGTCGCGTGCCTCGCCGGGTCCGTTGACCACACAGCCCATCACGGCCACCTGGAGGGGGATCTCGAGGTCGCCGAACGCCGCCTGGGCCTCCTCGGCCACCTTGTAGACGTCGATCTCGGCCCGGCCACACGACGGGCAGGCGATGAGGTCGACGTTCTTGCGCTCGCGCAGTCCCATGGCCTCGAGCAGCTGGCGGCCGGCCCTGGCCTCCTGCACCGGGTCGGCGGTGAGGCTGTAGCGGATGGTGTCACCGATGCCCTCGGCCAGCAGGGTGGCGATGCCCGCGGTGGCCTTGACCAGGCCGGCGGGCGGCGGGCCGGCTTCGGTGACGCCGAGGTGCAGCGGGAAGTCGACCTCGTCGGCCAGCAACCGGTAGGCCTCGATCATCAGCGGCACCGACGATGCCTTCACCGAGATCTTGATGTCGTCGAAGCCGACCTCGTCGAGGTAGCCGATCTCGATCTTGGCCGACTCGACCATGGCTTCGGGCGTGACCTTGTCGCCGTACTTCTCGTAGAGCTTCGGATCGAGCGAGCCGCCGTTGACCCCGATGCGGATGGGTACGCCGCGGTCCTTCGCCTCGGCGGCCACCGTCTTGATGTGCTCGGGGTTGCGGATGTTGCCGGGATTGAGGCGCAGGCAGTGGACGCCGGCCTCGAGCGCCTCCAGCGCCCGCTTGTACTGGTGGTGGATGTCGGCGACGATCGGCACCGGGGAGCGAGGGATGATGCGGGCCAGACCCTCGGCCGCCTCGGGCTCGTTGCAGGTGCAGCGGACGATGTCGCAGCCCGCGGCGGCCAGGGCGTAGATCTGCTGGAGCGTCCCGTCGACATCGGCGGTCTTGGTGATGGTCATCGACTGGACCGAGATGGGCGCCCCGCCCCCGACAGCCACGTTGCCGACCATGATCTGGCGGGTCTGGCGGCGGGGGTAGGACGATGTGCCGATCTCCATCAGATCACCCTCACAGCGACACCGGGTTGACGAGGTCGAGGTAGATGGTGGTGACGCCGAGCATCACCAGCACCATGAAGACGGCGTAGACGACGGGCAGCAACCGGGCGAAGTCGACGTGGTAGCGCTCGCCCTTGGGCCGGGCGAATTCGCGTATGCGTTCGTAGGTGGCCACCACCACGTGGCCGCCGTCGAGCGGGCAGGAGCGGGAGCAGGTTGAAGACGCCGATCGTGATGTTGATGCCGACGAAGAACAGCAGGAAGCCGAGCATCCCCGACTCGGTGAGGTTGGCGCCGATGCGCACCGCCCCGACGATCGAGATGATGCGGCCGTCGTTGGACGAGTCGCCGACGGAGGTCCCGGTGCCCGACGACGGGGTGTCGGACACCTTGGCGTCGCCGCTGCCGTTGGCGACGTCGCCGGCGAAGTTGGAGATTCCCGACGGGGTGAAGAAGTCACCGAGGAACCCGAGCGTCGCCGTGGTCTGATCGGCGAAGTCGCGGACCGACGACGTGACCGCGCTGATCGGGCCGGTCGTCGTGGTGGTGGGGTCGACCCCGATGCCGAGGAAGCCGCGGCTCGGATCGGCGGGCGAGGCCCCGATGGTGGCAGGTACGTCGATCGTCCGACCGTCCCGGCGGACGGTCAGGTCGATCCCCTCGCCGGGGTGGGTGGCGCCGATGTCGGTGGAGAAGGAATGGAACGACGAGACGTCGCGACCGTCGAAGGCGAGGATCTCGTCGCCGACCCGGAGGCCGGCGTCCGCCGCGGCGCTGTTGGTGACGACCTCCCCCACCGTCCAGTCCTCGACCTGGGTGAGCGAGCCGCCGGGGATGCCGACGAAGGTGTACAGGACGATGAGCAGCACCAGGGCCTGGGCGAAGTGCATGGCCGAGCCGGCCACGGCGACGAGCAGCCGCTTGGGATAGCTCTTCGCGCGGTAGGTGCGGTCCTCGTCGGCGGGGTCGACCTCGTCGAGGTTGTTCATCCCGATGATCTTCACGTAGGCACCGGCCGGGATGACCTTGAGCCCGTACTCGGTCTCGCCCCGCCGGAACGACCAGATCCTCGGACCGAAGCCGATGAAGAACTCGGTGACCTTCATGCCGCCGAACTTGGCCGCCAGGAAGTGGCCCAGCTCGTGGAGGAAGATCATCACGACCACGCCGAGGATGACGACCGGTAGCGCCCAGCCCCCGGCCTCGAACGCCAGCACCAACAGCGCGGCGAGGATGAGCAACCGGACCGGGCTCGATCCGGTGGCGTCGGCGCCCCCGCTCTGCTTGGTCACCGGCGAGTCGGGGGGCGCCGGTGTCGATTCGTGCAGATCGGTCACGAGGAGAACCTCTCGTCGATGAGCGCGGAGGCTGCGCTCCGAGCGGTGGCGTCAGCCTCCAGAACGTCGTCGAGGGTGCTGGCGTTCCCTCCATCATGCCGGTCGAGCACCCCGGAGAGAACGTCAGGGATGTCGACCCAGCGGATGCGCCCGTCGAGGAACGCCTGCACCGCGACCTCGTTGGCGGCGTTCAGCGTCGCCGGCGCCAATCCCCCGGCGCGACCGGCCCGGTAGGCGAGATCGAGGCAGGGGAACGCGTCGCGATCCGGTGCCTCGAAGTCGAGGCGGGCCAGTTGGGTCCAGTCGATGGGACCGAACGCAGACCCGATGCGGTCGGGGTAGGCGAGGGCGTACCCGATGGGCAGGCGCATGTCGGGCATCGACAGCTGGGCGATGGTGGCGCCGTCGGTGAAGGTGACCATCGAGTGCACGATCGATTGGGGGTGCACGACGACATCGATGTGGTCGTAGGCGATGCCGAACAGTTCGTGGGCCTCGATCACCTCGAGACCCTTGTTCATCAGGGTCGAGGAGTCGATGGTGATCTTCGGCCCCATGCTCCAGGTGGGATGGGCGAGGGCGTCGTCGATGGTGACCCCCGCGAGATCGGCCCGGCTCCGGCCCCGGAACGGTCCACCGGAGGCGGTGAGCACCACGGTGGCGACTCGCTGGGCGTTGTCGTTGGCCCGCAGGCACATGTGGACGGCGCAGTGCTCGGAGTCGACCGGTACCAACTCGGCACCCGGGGTGGCCCGGGCCGCCTGCACGACGGGGCCGGCGGAGATGAGGGACTCCTTGTTGGCGAGCGCCAGCCGCTTGCCGGCCTCGAGCGCGCCGAGGGTCACCGGCAGGCCGGCGAAGCCGACCACGCCGTTGACGCACACGTCGGCGGTCGCGCTGATGGCGGCGAGCGCGTCGGGCCCGGCCACCACCTCGGTGCCGGGCGGCAGGCGGTCCTCGAGCTCGCGGGCGCGGGTGTCGTCGGCGATGGCGACGACCTTGGGCCGCACCGCGTCGGCCTGGGCGACCAGGGCGTCGACCGAGGAGTGGGCGCCGATGGCGACGACCTCGAACCGATCGGGCTCGGCGGCGACGACCTCGAGCGTTTGCGTACCGATCGAGCCGGTGGACCCGGCGATGGAGACGGTGGTCGTCACCCCCGGAAGGCTATCGGGGGTCTGGGGGCAGAGCCCCGGCAGGGGGTCCGGGGGCACCCCGGGGATGCGCCGCAGGCGGCTCCGCCGCCGAGGACGCCTTGGGTCCGAGCGAGCGAGGTCCGTCAGGTTCGGCGAGCGAAGCGACGCCGAGATCATCACAAGAAGAAGTCGGCGAGCTTGGCCACGAAGTAGACGGCGGGGAGCACGAACAGCAGGGCGTCGAAGCGGTCCATGAAGCCGCCGTGGCCGGGCAGGATCGAGCTCATGTCCTTGATGCCGAGGTCACGCTTGATCATCGACTGGCACAGGTCGCCGAGCGGGGCGGCCACCGCGACGGTGAGACCGAGGGCGAGGCCGTCGCCCAGCGAACCGAACGGCTCGGACAGGAACCCGTAGATCAACGCGACCGTCACCGCGGCGATGATCCCACCGGCGAGGCCCTCGACGGTCTTGTTGGGACTGGCGGCCGACAACGGGGACCGACCCGTGCTGCGACCGACGAAGTACCCGCCGACGTCGTACCCCACGGTGGCGAGGATGGCCCCGAAGAGGATGCCCTTGCCGGCATCGCCGACGCCGGCCCCGCCCTGCACCCCGAGCAACGCGGTGGCGAAGGACCCGAACATGCCGACCCATGCCACCCCGAGCACGGTGACGCCGATGTTCAAGGTGGCTTGACCGTCGCCGGCGCCGACCAGGAACCAGAGCATGGAGAAGACGGTGACCAGCACCATCCCGACCAGGATCGCCGCTTCACCTCGGTGATAGGCGCCGAACGCCATCCCGGCGGTGCCCACGATGCCGAGCAGCGCGGCCGGTTGGTAGCCGATCTCGCGGAGCTTGGTGAACAGCTCGGCCGCCGCCAGGGTGACCACCACGATGACGAGCGCCGCGGCCGTGGCCGGGCCGAGGAAGAACATCAGCGCGGCGACGACGATGAACGCGAGGCCCACCGCGACGGCCTGGCCGATGTCGCGGTCGCTGCCCACACCGGCGGCGGTGGGGCGCGGCCGTCCCTGGCGTCCGGGGGTGACGCGGCCACCGCCGACGACGATCTTGCGGGGACCGGTCTCCTCGGCGTCGTCGTAGCCGTAGTCGTCTTCACCGAAGTCGCCCTGCTCGTCCCCGAAGTCGCCATGGCCGTCGGCGAACACCGAGCGGGCCGGCTCGGGCTGGTCGAGCTCGTCGAAGCTGAAGAAGTCCTCGGGGTCGGGTCGGTCGGAGTCGTCGAGGGCGCCGACGCGGGTCTCGTCGTCGCCGAACGAGCTGACGTCGTCCTGGTCGGACCAGGCATCGTCGCTGTCGCGCCACCGCGGCGCGCCCGACGTGAACGCCGACCACTCGGCCTCGCCGCCGCCGGGGCGCGACGGTTCGTCATCGAAGAGCGAGCCGCCGACGGCGTCGAACTCGCCGGTCGGCGGATCGGACCAGTGCGGCAGTTGCGCCGAGTCGTCGACACCGGACGACGAGGACAGCGGGAACCGCAGGACCGGCTCGGGCGCACCTTCGGGTGGCCCACCGGGACGGTCGCCGGGGCGTGGATCGTCGGGGCCGCGTCGACGGACGATGTCGTCGCGCTCGAGCGCCTTCTCGGCCTCGTCGGGACCGATGATCCGGACGCCCTCCGGGTCGGCGGGCGGCTCACGATCAGCCGGTGTCCGCCCCGGTGTGGATTCGTCGTTGTTCATCGGTGCAAATCCCTCCAGCCGCCTCAGACCTCGAGGAGCTCCTGCTCCTTCTGGTCGAGCGCGTTGTCGATCTCGGCTTCCCGCTCGTGGGTGAGCTTGTCGAGCTCCTTCTCGGCCCGGGCGAGGTCGTCCTCGGAGAGGTCGCCCTCCTTCTGCAGCGCCTCGAGCTCGTGGCGGGCCGCCCGCCGCTGGTTCCGGATCTGGATCCGCCCGTCCTCCGCCTTCTGCTTGACGATCCGGACGAACTCCCGGCGGCGCTCCTCGGTCAACTGCGGGAAGTTCAGCCGCAGGACCGAGCCGTCGTTGGACGGGTTGAGGCCCAGGTCGGAGTGCTGGATGGCCTTCTCGATGGCCTCGAGCGCTCCCTTGTCGAACGGGGTGATCAGCAGGGTCCGGGCCTCGGGCACGCTGAACCCGGCCAGCTGCTGGAGCGGGACGTCGGAGCCGTAGTACTCGACCGGCAGCTTCTCGACCAGGGCCGGGGCGGCCCGGCCGGTGCGGATGCTCGAGAACTCGGCCCGGGTGTGGGCCGACGGTGTCGGCCATCTTGTCCCGAGCCTCGTCGAGGATGATGGAAACCAGCTCGCCACTCATCGGTTCACCACGTCATCGGGGCGAGTTGCGAGGCGTAGCCGACGGGCGGGAA
>CAVSXR010000004.1:0-17965 GCA_963731885.1 uncultured Acidimicrobiaceae bacterium
CGGTGTGGGCCGTGGCGACACCGCGCTGTTCCACCTCGGGCTCCCGCCCATGCCGGTCGAGCCGTTCGGCGCTCGCCTGCGCCAGGTCCAGGCCTACCTGTCCGGCGACACCGTCGACCTCGACGGCTTCGCCAGCCAGCTGCGGTGGCTGGACCGCACCACCCAGCCCAAGGTGCCGCTCGACGTCGCCGCCTCCGGACCCCGCGTGCTCGCCCTCGGCGGCGCGGTCGCCGACCGGGTGACCCTCACCGTCAGTACCGATCCCCGAGCCGGCTCGCCTGGCCACAGACTCGTCCAGGTGCGGCACAGGCCGAGCCAGCCCCACGACCGGCCGACATGGGCTTCGGCACGACGTCAAGTCGGCTCCCGGCCGACCTCGACACCGCCCGGGGATTGATTGCGCCACAGCGTCGCCACCTTCGCCCCAGCTCTCAGCCATGCCCAGCTTCCGCCGGCGCCGGCCTGGGCCGGCGCCGACAGAGACGTCGTGGCCGAGGGGAACAGGTATCCGCTCGACTCCAAGTCGCCTCCGCCGAGCACCACCAGGCGCGCCCGGGCCCTCGACGACGAGTTCGTCGACCACTCACGTGGTACGGCAAAGCCGAGCGGTCCATGAGCAGCTCAGCTGTCTCGCCGCGCTCGGCATCAACCACGTCGTGGTCGTCGGTGCCACCTTCGGCGCCAACAGCGACGACGCCGGCACCACCGCCGAGTGTCCCCCACCAAGGTCATCCCCGCCCTCGCCTCCGTCACCGTCCCCCAGGGAGCATCGTCATGACCATCGATTCCGTCGACCTCGAACCGCTCGAGGTCCCACTGCGAGTCGACCCACGACTCGCTCGGCGACGGCTAGATCCACGAGCTGACCGCCGAGCAGGTCGCCGAGGTCGAGGCTGCCCTGGCCCACGCCGAGGCCCGCACCGACGACGTCCTCGACATCACCCGCGACGACTTCCCCCTGCCCACGCTCGGGCCGGTGCTGGCCCAGCTCACCGACGACCTCATCGACGGCCGCGGCGTGACCCTGCTGCGGGGCATCCCGGTCGAGGGCTACACCAAGGACCAGGTCGCGGCCATGTACTGGGGGATCGGCACCCACGTCGGCGAGCCGTGGCCCCAGAACGCCAAGGGCCACCTCCTCGGCGACGTCACCGACCAGGGCAAGGCGGTCGACGACCCCACCTCCCGGGGCAACGAGATCGGAGGCGTGCCGTTCCCGTTCCACTCCGACGGCTCCGACCTGGTCGGCCTGCTGTGTCTCGACCCCGGCCTGCGGGGCGGCGAGAGCCTGGTGGCCAACGTGGTGAGCATCCACAACGAGATGGTGCGCGCCGCTCCCGAGCTGGCCGCCGCCCTCTATGCCCCGCTGCCCTACGACTTCCGGGGTGAGCAGGCGCCCGGCGCCAAGGGCTGGTACGAGATGCCGGTGTTCAGCCGGCGCAAGGACCGCCTCTTCGTCCGCTACATCCGCCCCTACATCGAAGCCAGCCGCCGCCACGACGACGCTCCCGCGATCTCGGCCGAGACCCGCGCCGCCATGGACATGGTCGACGCCCTCTGCGCCGATCCGGACCACCACGTGTCGATGACGATGCGGCCCGGCGACGCCCAGCTGGTGAACAACTACCACGTGCTCCACGCCCGCATGGGCTACGAGGACGACCGCCCGGCGGGGAAGATCCGCCACCTCAAGCGCCTGTGGTTGGAGACCGATCGACTCAGCGACGACGACAAGCCCGAGCCGTTCCGGCGCAACCGCACCGACTCGCACTGGTCGAGCCACGGCCGGACCAAGAGCGAGATCGCCATCTGACCGCGTCGAGGTCGCGGCCGTCGCCGCGACTCAGACCGCGGCCGCCTCGGTCACCCCGAGCATGGTCGACAGCTCGGCGGCGATCTCGGCCCGGATCGGCGCGGCCGAGATGATGACGTCCACCGCGGGGATCGACGTGTGCATCTGGCCCCGGCACGGCCGGTACCGCGCCGGGATGCCCGCGGCCGCCAGGGCCTCGGCGTAGGCCGCGCCCTTGTCGCGCAGAGGGTCGAACTCGCACGTCACCACCAGGGCGGGGGGCAGGCCCGACAACTCGCCCCGCAGCGGTGAGGCCCGGGGATCGGTGCGATCGTCGGGGTCGGCGTAGTGGCCCCAGAACCACTCCATGAGCGACCGGGTGAGCAGGTAGCCCTCGGCATTCTCGACGTAGCTCGGCCGCTCGAAGTCGCAGTCGGTCACCGCGCAGATCAGCACCTGGGCGCTGATGTGCGGAGCCCCGGCATCGCGGGCTCGCTGGCAGGTCACCGCGGCCAGGTTGCCGCCCGCGCTCCACCCACACACCGCCAGCTGCCCGGGCAGGCCGCCGAGCTCGGCGGCGTGGTCGGCGATCCACCCGACGGCCGCGAAGGCGTCGTCGGCCGCGGCGGGGAAACGGGCTTCGGGGGCGTGGCGGTAGTCGACCGAGACGATGATCGCCCCCGATCGCACGCACAGGTCACGGCACAGCGGGTCGTCGGAGATCGCGCTGCCCAGCACCCATCCGCCGCCGTGGAAGTAGGCCACGATCGGGTGCGGCCCGGGGGTGGGCGGCCGGTACAGCCGGTAGGCGAGGTCGCCCTCGGCCCCCGGCAAGGTGCCGTCGACGATCTCGCCCACCTCGGGGCCGGGTGGGCGTTGGCCATCGGCCGCCACCGACAGGGCGCGGGCGTCGGCCACCGGCAGCTCCTCGTAGGAGGGCACGCCGAGCTCCGCGTAGACCTCGAGGACGATCTCCACGTCGGGTTGGAGCCGGCAGATCACCCCGTCGTGGACCTCGCTCGGCCCCTCGGGGCCCGATCGCCGGAACCCGAGCCAGCCCTGCTCGACGACGTCGTCGCACACCTGCCGGTAGCGCCCGACCCCGCCGACGTAGGGCAGGAACACCCGGGGCTTCCCCGGCACGTTGGCGCCCATGTACCACGAGTTGGCGTGGGGGTAGAGGGTGATGTCGGCCCGGTCGTTGACGTGTTGCACCCACGCCGACTCGGCCGTCGGGTCGGTTCGATCACGTCGAGGCCGTGGTCGTGCAGGTCGTCGATGCAGTCGGCGATCCAGTCGACGTGCTGCTCGATCGACACCATCATGTTCGACAGCACCGACGGGCTCCCGGGCCCGGTGATCATGAACAGGTTGGGGAAGCCCTCGCTCATGAGACCGAGGTAGGTCTCGGGGCCGTGGGCCCACTTGTCGGCGATGGTCACGCCGTCGCGGCCGGTGATGTCGACGTTGACGATGGCGCCGGTCATGGCATCGAAGCCGGTGGCGAGCACGATGGCGTCGAACTCGAACGACTCGGTGCCGCCGGGATCACCCGCGGGGTGGGCGATGTCGATCCCCGTCTCGGTGACCGATTCGATGGGCGTCGTCCGGAGGTCGACGAGCCGCACGTGGGGCAGGTTGAACGTCTCGTAGTAGCCGGTGTCGAGGCAGGGTCGCTTGGATCCGAGCGGGTGGTCGGTGGGGCAGAGCAGCTCGGCGGTGGCGGGATCGTCGACGATCGAGTGGATCTTGTCCCGGACGAAGTCGGCGAGCACCGCGTTGGCGGCCGGGCTGACCAGCCAGTCGCTGAACGCGCTGCCGATGGCGACCAGCTCGCCCTGCTCCCACACCCGCGCGAGACGGCGGGCGCGCTCCTCGTCCGGGAGCTGGAACGCCCCCTCGGTCGGCGGCTCCGACGGCACGCCGATGCCCGACCACCGGGCCTCTTCCCGGTAGTCGTCGCGGCGGGTCCGGATCGCCTCGCGCTTGTCCTCGGGCACCGGTCCGTTGTGGGCGGGGAACGAGAAGTTCGGGGTCCGCTGGAACACGGTGAGCTCCGTGGCCTGGCGGGCGATGATCGGGATCGACTGGATCCCGCTCGAACCGGTGCCGATCACCCCGACCCGCAGACCGGTGAAGTCGACGCCCTCGTGGGGCCAGCGGCTGGTGGCGTACACCGGCCCGGCGAAGCGGTCGATGCCGGCGATGTCGGGCTCCTTGGGCATCGACAGACACCCGGTGGCCATCACGTAGTACCGGCACGTGATGGTGCCGGCCCCGTCGGGTCCCTGGGTGCGGATGGTCCACCGGCGGGCGTCGTCATCCCACACCGCGGCGTCGACCCGGGTCTCGAAACGGATGTCGCGCCGCAGGTCGTGCTTGTCGGCCACGTGGTTCACGTAGCGGAGGATCTCGGGCTGCGTCGCGTACTTCTCCGACCACTCCCACTCCTCGTCGAGCTCGGGGTCGAAGCTGTACGAGTAGTCGACGCTCTGGATGTCGCAGCGGGCGCCCGGGTACCGGTTCCAGTACCAGGTGCCGCCGACGTCGTCGGCCGCTTCCAGCACCACGGCCGAGAGGTTCGACCGGCGCAGGCGGTGGAGCATGTAGAGGCGGGCATCGCCGTCACCGTCGGGGAGGAGTCGGGCGGTCGGTTCGTGCTGGGCGTCGGCCGGGGCGACACCGCGCTGTTCCACCTCGGGCTGCCGCCCATGCCGGTCGAGCCGTTCGGCGCTCGCTTGCGCCAGGTCCAGGCCTACCTGTCCGGCGACACCGTCGACATCGACGGGTTCGCCAGCCAGCTGCGCTGGCTGGACCGCACCAGGCAGCCCAAGGTGCCGCTCGACGTCGCCGCCTCCGGACCCCGCGTGCTCGCCCTCGGCGGCGCGGTCGCCGACCGGGTGACCCTCGCCGTCGGCGCCGATCCCGACCGGCTGGCCTGGGCGGTCGAGCTCGTCCGGGCCGCGGCGACCGAGGCCGGCCGCGACCCGGCCGAGATCGGCTTCGGCGCCTACGTCAACGTCGGCTGCCACCCCGATCTCGACACGGCCCGGGGGATGATCGCCGGCGGCGTGGCCGCCTTCGCCCACTTCTCGGCCATGCCCGGCTCCACCGGCGCCGGCCTGAAGGAGCACGACAAGGACGTGGTGGCCGACGTGGGCCGGCGCTACGACTCCAACGTGCACCTCCGCAACACCGCCGAGCACACCGTGGCCCTCGACGACGAGTTCGTCGACCGCTTCGCGGTGGTCGGCCCGCCCGAGCGGTGCATCGAGCGGCTGGGCGGACTCGCCGAGCTGGGCATCGACCGGGTCGTGGTGGTGGGCTCCACCTTCGGCGCCGACCGCGACGACGCCCGCACCGCCACCGAGCTGTTCACCACCGAGGTCATCCCCGCCCTCGCCTCTGTCACCGTCCCCCAGGGAGCATCGTCATGACCATCGATCCCGCCGACCTCGAACCGCTCGAGGTCCACTGCGAATGGACCCGCGACTCACTCGGCGACGGCTACGTCCACGAGCTGACCGCCGAGCAGGTCGCCGAGGTCGAGGCCGCCCTCGCCCACGCCGAGGCCCGCACCGACGACGTCCTCGACATCACCCGCGACGACTTCCCCCTGCCCACGCTCGGGCCGGTGCTGGCCCAGCTCACCGACGACCTCATCGACGGCCGCGGTGTGACCCTGCTGCGGGGCATCCCGGTCGAGGGCTACACCAAGGACCAGGTCGCGGCCATGTACTGGGGGATCGGCACCCACGTCGGCGAGCCGTGGCCCCAGAACGCCAAGGGCCACCTCCTCGGCGACGTCACCGACCAGGGCAAGGCGGTCGACGACCCCACCTCCCGGGGCAACGAGATCGGAGGCGTGCCGTTCCCGTTCCACTCCGACGGCTCCGACCTGGTCGGCCTGCTGTGTCTCGACCCCGGCCTGCGGGGCGGCGAGAGCCTGGTGGCCAACGTGGTGAGCATCCACAACGAGATGGTGCGCACCGCTCCCGAGCTGGCCGCCGCCCTGTATGCCCCGCTGCCCTACGACTTCCGGGGTGAGCAGGCGCCCGGCGCCAAGGGCTGGTACGAGATGCCGGTGTTCAGCCGGCGCAAGGACCGCCTCTTCGTCCGCTACATCCGCCCCTACATCGAAGCCAGCCGCCGCCACGACGACGCTCCCGCGATCTCGGCCGAGACCCGCGCCGCCATGGACATGGTCGACGCCCTCTGCGCCGATCCGGACCACCACGTGTCGATGACGATGCGGCCCGGCGACGCCCAGCTGGTGAACAACTACCACGTGCTCCACGCCCGCATGGGCTACGAGGACGACCGCCCGGCGGGGAAGATCCGCCACCTCAAGCGCCTGTGGTTGGAGACCGATCGACTCAGCGACGACGACAAGCCCGAGCCGTTCCGGCGCAACCGCACCGACTCGCACTGGTCGAGCCACGGCCGGACCAAGAGCGAGATCGCCATCTGACCGCGTCGAGGTCGCGGCCGTCGCCGCGACTCAGACCGCGGCCGCCTCGGTCACCCCGAGCATGGTCGACAGCTCGGCGGCGATCTCGGCCCGGATCGGCGCGGCCGAGATGATGACGTCCACCGCGGGGATCGACGTGTGCATCTGGCCCCGGCACGGCCGGTACCGCGCCGGGACGCCCGCGGCCGCCAGGGCCTCGGCGTAGGCCGCGCCCTCGTCGCGCAGCGGGTCGAACTCGCACGTCACCACCAGGGCGGGGGGCAGGCCCGACAACTCGCCCCGCAGCGGTGAGGCCCGGGGATCGGTGCGATCGTCGGGGTCGGCGTAGTGGCCCCAGAACCACTCCATGAGCGACCGGGTGAGCAGGTAGCCCTCGGCATTCTCGACGTAGCTCGGCCGCTCGAAGTCGCAGTCGGTCACCGCGCAGATCAGCACCTGGGCGCTGATGTGCGGAGCCCCGGCATCGCGGGCTCGCTGGCAGGTCACCGCGGCCAGGTTGCCGCCCGCGCTCCACCCACACACCGCCAGCTGCCCGGGCAGGCCGCCGAGCTCGGCGGCGTGGTCGGCGATCCACCCGACGGCCGCGAAGGCGTCGTCGGCCGCGGCGGGGAAACGGGCTTCGGGGGCGTGGCGGTAGTCGACCGAGACGATGATCGCCCCCGATCGCACGCACAGGTCACGGCACAGCGGGTCGTCGGAGATCGCGCTGCCCAGCACCCATCCGCCACCGTGGAAGTAGGCCACGATCGGGTGCGGCCCGGGCGTGGGCGGCCGGTACAGCCGGTAGGCGAGGTCGCCCTCGGCCCCCGGCAAGGTGCCGTCGACGATCTCGCCCACCTCGGGGCCGGGTGGGCGTTGGCCATCGGCCGCCACCGACAGGGCGCGGGCGTCGGCCACCGGCAGCTCCTCGTAGGAGGGCACGCCGAGCTCCGCGTAGACCTCGAGGACGATCTCCACGTCGGGTTGGAGCCGGCAGATCACCCCGTCGTGGACCTCGCTCGGCCCCTCGGGGCCCGATCGCCGGAACCCGAGCCAGCCCTGCTCGACGACGTCGTCGCACACCTGCCGGTAGCGCCCGACCCCGCCGACGTAGGGCAGGAACACCCGGGGCTTCCCCGGCACGTTGGCGCCCATGTACCACGAGTTGGCGTGGGGGTAGAGGGTGATGTCGGCCCGGTCGTTGACGTGTTGCACCCACGCCGACTCGGCCGTCGGGGTCGGTTCGATCACGTCGAGGCCGTGGTCGTGCAGGTCGTCGATGCAGTCGGCGATCCAGTCGACGTGCTGCTCGATCGACACCATCATGTTCGACAGCACCGACGGGCTCCCGGGCCCGGTGATCATGAACAGGTTGGGGAAGCCCTCGCTCATCAGACCGAGGTAGGTCTCGGGGCCGTGGGCCCACTTGTCGGCGATGGTCACGCCGTCGCGCCCGGTGATGTCGACGTTGACGATGGCGCCGGTCATGGCATCGAAGCCGGTGGCGAGCACGATGGCGTCGAACTCGAACGACTCGGTGCCGCCGGGATCACCCGCGGGGTGGGCGATGTCGATCCCGGTCTCGGTGACCGATTCGATGGGCGTCGTCCGGAGGTCGACGAGCCGCACGTGGGGCAGGTTGAACGTCTCGTAGTAGCCGGTGTCGAGGCAGGGTCGCTTGGATCCGAGCGGGTGGTCGGTGGGGCAGAGCAGCTCGGCGGTGGCGGGATCGTCGACGATCGAGTGGATCTTGTCCCGCACGAAGTCGGCGAGCACCGCGTTGGCGGCCGGGCTGACCAGCCAGTCGCTGAACGCGCTGCCGATGGCGACCAGCTCGCCCTGCTCCCACACCCGCGCGAGACGGCGGGCGCGCTCCTCGTCCGGGAGCTGGAACGCCCCCTCGGTCGGCGGCTCCGACGGCACGCCGATGCCCGACCACCGGGCCTCTTCCCGGTAGTCGTCACGGCGGGTCCGGATCGCCTCGCGCTTGTCCTCGGGCACCGGTCCGTTGTGGGCGGGGAACGAGAAGTTCGGGGTCCGCTGGAACACGGTGAGCTCCGTGGCCTGGCGGGCGATGATCGGGATCGACTGGATCCCGCTCGAACCGGTGCCGATCACCCCCACCCGCAGACCGGTGAAGTCGACCCCCTCGTGGGGCCAGCGGCTGGTGGCGTACACCGGCCCGGCGAAGCGGTCGATGCCGGCGATGTCGGGCTCCTTGGGCATCGACAGACACCCGGTGGCCATCACGTAGTACCGGCACGTGATGGTGCCGGCCCCGTCGGGTCCCTGGGTGCGGATGGTCCACCGGCGGGCGTCGTCATCCCACACCGCGGCGTCGACCCGGGTCTCGAAACGGATGTCGCGCCGCAGGTCGTGCTTGTCGGCCACGTGGTTCACGTAGCGGAGGATCTCGGGCTGCGTCGCGTACTTCTCCGACCACTCCCACTCCTCGTCGAGCTCGGGGTCGAAGCTGTACGAGTAGTCGACGCTCTGGATGTCGCAGCGGGCGCCCGGGTACCGGTTCCAGTACCAGGTGCCGCCGACGTCGTCGGCCGCTTCCAGCACCACGGCCGAGAGGTTCGACCGACGCAGGCGGTGGAGCATGTAGAGGCCGGCGAAGCCCGCCCCCACCACGACCACGTCGACATCGGGCGCCGACCCGGAGCCGTTTTCCTCGCTCATCCCCTGTCCCCCTCGACCGGTGCGGCGCCCGGGTGGCGCCTCGGTCGCGAGTGTCACACACCTGGCCGCGGCGATTCAGCTCGGTCCGCGCCCACCGCCCGCGCCGCGGTGGCAAGCTCGCGCCGTGGTCGACGTCTTCACCGACATCGTGATCGAGCGCCCCCTCGAGCAGGTCGCCACCTACGCGGCCGATCCCACCAACGCGCCCGAGTGGTACGCCAACATCGACTCGGTGCGGTGGGAGACCGAGCCGGTGGTGGCCGTGGGGTCGCGGGCCACGTTCGTCGCCCGGTTCCTGGGCCGCACGCTCGAATACACCTACGAGATCGTCGAGCTCGTGCGCAACGAGCGGCTGGTGATGCGCACGGCCGAGGGACCCTTCCCGATGGAGACGACCTACCACTGGGTCTCGGTCGGCCCGCGCTCGACCGCGATGACGCTGCGCAACCGGGGCGAGCCCGCCGGATTCAGCCGGATCGTGGCCCCGTTCATGGCCCGGGCCATGCGCCGGGCCAACACCAAGGACCTGCGCGCGCTGAAGTCCATCCTCGAGGCCTGACCACCGCTCTCCCCGGCTGCGCCACACTGGTCGCATGGCCCGCCGGCCCGACCGCACCCCTGACGCCGTCGAGGGTCGCGCCTGGTCGGACACGTATCACGACCTCACGGCCCGCCCGCCGGGGGAACGCAGTGCCGCCGACTGCGAGCGGCTGGCGGTCGCCGCCTACATGATCGGCGAGGACGACGAGTGCGTGGCCGCGTGGGAGTCCGCCCACCACCTCCACGTCGATGGCGGCGATCTCGAGCGGGCCGCGTTCTGCTCGTTCTGGCTGGCGTTCTGCCTCCTGCTCCGCGGGCAGGGCGCGCCGGCCGCCGGGTGGCTCGGCCGGACGGAGTCGATCGTGGCGGGCCTCGACGCCGAGGTGGCGGCCACCGGCTACCTGCTGATCCCGGGTCTGCTCGGCGCGTTGGAGGCCGGCGATCCCACCACGGCGCGCGCCATGGCGATCCGCGCCACCGAGATCGGCGAGCGGGTCGGCGATGCCGATCTGCGTGCGTTCGGCACCCTCGGCCACGGCCAGGCTTTGCTCGCCCTCGGTGACACCGCCGCCGGCACCGCTCGGCTGGACGAGGTCATGGTGGCGGTGACCGCCGGCGAGACCGGGCCCATCACCTCGGGCATCGTGTACTGCGCCGTCATCCTCGAGTGCATGCAGATGCTCGACCTGGCGCGGGCCGCCGAGTGGACCGATGCGCTGCAGGCCTGGTGCGACGCCCAGGTCGATCTGGTCCCGTACCGGGGACAGTGCCTGGTGCACCGGTCCCAGCTGCAGCAGGCGGCGGGCGACTGGCCGTCCGCCGCCACGACGGTGGAATCTGCCTGTCTGCGGCTGACCGACCCACCCCATCCCGCGCTCGGGTTGGCCCAGTACCAGCAGGCCGAGCTCCACCGCCTCCGCGGCGAGTTCGACGCCGCGGCGGACGGGTACCGCCGGGCCAACCGCAACGGCTACCAGCCCATGCCCGGGCTGGCGCTGCTCGACCTGGCGCGGGGCGACGCCGACGCCGCCGCGGCCGCCATCCGCCGAGCGCTCCAGGAGGGGCAGACCTCGGCCGACCGCGCCGCGCTCCTCGCCGCCGCGGTGGACGTCTTCCGGTCGGCCGGCGCCCTGGCCGAGGCCCGCGCCGCCGCCGACGAGCTGACCGCCGTCGCGGGCCCGTCGGGCTCGGAGGTGCTGGCCGCGCAGGCCGCCGCGGCCGACGGCTCGATCCTGCTGGCCGAGGGCGACCCCGCTGCAGCCCTGGCCCGCCTGCGCGCCGCGGCGAGCGCGTGGCGTGCGCTCCACATGCCCTACGAGACGGCGCGGCACGACGGTGCTGCTCGGGCTGGCCTGCGCCGCCCTCGGCGACCGGGCGTCGGCCGAGTTGGAGCTCGACGCGGCCCGGAGCGCCTTCGCCGACCTGGGCGCCCGCCCGGATCTCGATCGCGTCGAGGCGCTGATCGGCGCCGGATCCGACCGGACCGCACCGGACCCGCCGGCGGCGGCGAGTTCCTCCCTCACCGCCCGCGAGCTCGAGGTACTGGCCCTGGTCGCCGAGGGCCGGACCAACCGGCAGATCGCGTCGGAGCTGGTGATCAGCGCCCACACCGTGAGCCGTCACCTCGAGAACATCTTCGGCAAGCTCGGCGTGAGCACCCGAGCCGCGGCCACCGCCCACGCCTTCGAGCGCGGCCTGCTCTGACCGGTCGGCACCGGGCGCGTGGGGCAGATGTCCCATGCCGCCGGGCGGCGCGAAATGGGCCAGACGGGCGATGCCGGGCCCGGCGGTCCCTTCGTACGGTCGATCCAGGCGATCGCGCCGAGACCAGCCCGAGGAGGCAACCGTGCCCGCACCGACCCAGCACGCCAGCGACCAGGACACCATCGACCAGCGCACCCTCGATCAGGAGACCGCGGACCGGCTGAGCGCCGAGTTCCACCGCTGCTTCTCCGACTTCGAGGCCCGCGACGACCTGTTCGCCCCCGACGCGTTCTTCGATCTGCTGCCCCCGCTGTGGCGGTTCCAGTTCGAGGGCCCGGGCGACGCCTTCACCGGCCAGCTGCGCGCCATCGCCGGGGGCCCGGTCGAGGTCGAGATCGTCCGCACCGTCCCGACCGCGACCGGCTTCGTCACCGAGCACGTCGAGACCCAGCACACCCCCGCCGGCGACATGATCGCCCGCCGCCTCCACCTCTGCGAGGTCCGCGGCGGGTGCATCACCGCGGTCACGACGTACTGCAACGGGGGCTGGGACGACGAGCTGCGCACCCGCCACGCCGCCGAGGCGCCGATGGTCCGGCCGTGAACCGGCCCGCCCCGAGATCCAGGAGGAGATTCCCATGACCACCACTCCCTCGTACCGCACGTTCACCGGCACCGGTGCCGAGAACTACCAGCGCTACTTCGTCCCGGCCATCGCCACGCCGGTGGCGGGCGACCTGCTCCGGACGGCCGAGCTGCGCGCCGGCGAGCGGGTCGCCGACATCGCCTGTGGCACCGGCGTCGTCACCCGCTTGGCCGCCGAGCAGGTCGGGCCCACCGGAACCGTGACCGGTGTCGACGTCGCCCCCGACATGATCGATGTCGCCAAGGCGACCCCGTCCTCGGGAGCGCACATCGAGTGGCACGTCGCCGACGCCGCGGCGCTGCCGATCCCCGACGCCTCGGTGGACGCCGTCCTGTGCCAGATGGGCCTGATGTTCATGGAGGATCGGACCGGGGCCCTGGCCGAGATGCGTCGCGTGCTGGCCCCGGGAGGGCGGATCGTCGTCAACACCCCCGGCGCCATCCAGCCGACCTTCGAGCTGATGGAGCAGGCGATCACCGAGCACATCAACCCCGACCTGGGCGGGTTCGTGCGGGCGGTGTTCTCGATGCACGACCCGGATGTGCTGGCCGATCTGCTGCGGGGCGCCGGTCTCCACGACGTCGAGGTCACCGTGTCACCGGCCACGCTCCAGCTCCCCGGTCCGGCCGAGTTCCTGTGGCAGTACATCAACCTGACGCCGATGGGTCCCTTCGTCGCCGAGGCATCCGACGATGCCAAGGCCGCGATGGAGGCCCAGGTCGTGGAGAGCTGGCAGCCGTTCGTGGTCGACGGCCGGACCCCGGTCGAACAACCGATGGTCATCGCCTCCGGCCGGGCGTGACCGGGGCGCTCACTCGCCGGTGAAGACCGGGCGCCGCTTCTCGAGGAAGGCCTGCATGCCCTCCACCTGGTCGGCGGTACCGGCGCAGGCCAGTACCGCCTGCCGCTCCTCGGCCAGGGCGTCGTCGAGCGGGGCGTCGCCCGCACCCACCACGCAGCGCAGCACGCCGGCGACGGCCACCGGCGGCATGGCGGCCAGCTCCTGGGCCAGGGCGTGCGCCGCCGCCTTGAGCTCGGCCACCGGGTGCAGCTCGCTGACCAGCCCGATCCGGAGCGCGTCGGGTCCGTCGATCTTCTTCGCCCGCAGGATCATGTCGAGGGCGTGGTCGCGACCCACGCAGCGCGTCAGCCGGGCGGTGCCGCCCCACGCCGGCACGGTGCCGAGGTCGAGCTCGGGGAGGCCGATCCGGGCCCCGGTCGAGGCGGCGAAACGGAAGTGGCAGGCGAGCGGGAGTTCGAGCCCCCCGCCGAGGCAGTAGCCGAACATGGTGGCGATGGCCGGCTTCTCCAGCGTCTCCACCGCCCGCAGCACCCGTAGGCGTTGATCGAGGACGGCCTCGATGCCACCGCGTTCCCCGGCCCGGGTCATGAGCTGCTTGAGATCCATCCCGACCGAGAAGTGCTCGTCGCCGGCCGCGGTGAACACCACGGCCCGCACCGATCGATCCGCGGCCGCGTCGGTCACCGCCTGTTCGAGCGCATCCATGTACTCGAACGTCATGCGGTTGCGGGGCGCGTCGTTGTTGGTCAGGGTCAGCACGCCGCCGTCCTGGTCCACGATCAGTGCGGGGTGGTCGGTCATGCCCGTCGAGGCTACGCAGCCCTGATTCCCGTCGGCGCCCCGATCCCGGCCATGCTCGGGTCCCACCGCGAAAGGCCAGCCATGGACCAGCCCAGCATCACCCTGCCCGGCATCGACACCGCCATCGCCCCGCTGGGCGTGGGCACCTGGGCGTGGGGTGACCGCGACACCTGGGGGATGGGCGGCTACGACCCGGCCCTCACCGAGGCCGCCATCACCGGGGCGTGGGAGGCGTCGATCGACGCCGGTCTCGCCCTGTTCGACACCGCCGAGGTCTACGGCGGCGGCGAGAGCGAGCGGATCATCGGCCGGCTCCTGGCCCGCGAGCCGTCCCGCCGAGGCCAGGTCGTGCTGGCCACCAAGTTCATGCCGATGCCGCAGAAGCTCAACGTGAAGGAGGCGATGCGCGTCGCGCTGGAGGGATCGATCGAGCGGCTCGGTGTCGACCACGTCGACCTGTACCAGATCCACGGTCCGATCAGCCTGCGGTCGAAGGCCGTCCTCGCCGAGGCGCTCGCCGCGGTCACCGACGCCGGGCTCACCCGGGCCGTGGGGGTGAGCAACTATTCGATCCGCGAGATGACCAAGATGCACGCCGAGTTGGCGCAGCGGGGTGTCCCGCTGGCCACCAACCAGATCGAGTTCTCGCTGCTGCGCCGGGTGCCCGAAACCAGTGGCATGCTGGCCGCCTGCCGTGACTTGGGCGTGGTCCTGCTCGCCTACTCACCGCTGGGGCAGGGCCGCCTCACCGGCAAGTACTCGGCGTCCAACCCGCCTCCCGGCAAGCGGGGGTTCTCGGCCCACCCGATGACGAAGGTGGACGAGGTCGTCGCGGTGCTGCGGAGCATCGGTGAGCGCCACGACCGCACGCCGGCCCAGGTCGCCCTGCGCTGGTTGATCGAGAAGGGCACGGTGCCGATCCCCGGCGCCAAGAACCCCGACCAGGCCACCCAGAACGCCCGTGCCCTCGGCTGGTCCCTCATGCCCGACGACATCGCCGCCCTCGACCGCGCCGCGCTGGAGGGGATCCGCAGCTTTTCCAACCGCTTCTGGCAGCACGGCTGAGCCCGGGCGGCGCGGCCGCCGGCTACGAGTCGCAGCCCACGCCGTCGCCGTCCTTGTCGAGACCGTAGGGGTCGCCGTAGCTGTGGTCGACCGTGACCCGGCCGGTGAAGGCGGGTCCGTTGCCCCCTCCGCCCTGGCAGTCGTAGTCCTCGGCCGGCGGGAGGCACGGCGAGTAGCCCGGCGTGCAGTCGTTGCCCGCCGGCGGGGGCGCCGCCGTCGTCGGAGGCGGGGGCGGGGCCGCGGTCGTGGTCGGAGCCGTGGTCGTCGGAGCGGGGGCGACCGCCCCGCACGAGGCCAGCAGGTTGGTCAGGGCCGTCTTCTCCGCCGGGTCGACCGTGAGCGACCACTTCTGCTTGACCACCACCACGGTCCGGGCCCACAGGCAGTTCGCCGCGGCTCGGCTGGGGAACCACTGGGCCGCGTCCTTGTCGCTCTTGCGGATGTTGCTCGTCGCCGACACGGCCAGGAGGTTGGCGTGGTCGTCGGCGAAGTCGTCCCGTTGTTGCGGCGTCCACGCCCAGGCGCCGGATCGCCACGCCTCGGCCAGCGCCACCACGTGATCGATGTGGACCAGGCTCGGGTCGGTCTCGGTCGCCCCGTCCCACTCCGAGAACCACGATCCATCGGGGCGTCGCTGGGCGGTGAGCACCTCGCAGCGGGTGTCGCAGCCGTCGTGATCGGCGTCGTCCCAGTGGGGGAACAGGGCCCGGTCGTAGCTGTCGGCGTGGGACTCGGGGGCCACGGTCAACGAGTCGAGCCGGGCGAGGTCGTCGACGACCACCGCGCCCCGGTCCACGAGGTCGGGGATCGACGTGCCCGGTTCCGCCACGTCGGCCGTGCCCGACCGTCGGCCCCCTTCGGGCGATTCCGGCGTCGTCGTGGTCGTGGTGGTCGGGCGGGGTCGGCTGGTGGTCGTCGTCGAGGTGGCCGCGGTGGTCGTGGTGGAGTGCACGGCCGGGTCGCCCGCCGCCGCGCTCTGCACCTGCTGGTCTTCGCCGCCGCCGGACGAGAACGGCGCCAGGGCGGCCGACACCGCCACCAGGGCGACCAGCACCTGCACCCACCACCGCCATCCCCGGAACGTCGTCCACCCCGCGCGCGCGAACTGCTTCATCGCCAACCTTCCCACCGACGTCCACCATCGCCCGCGGCCTCGACCGTAGACCGGGGCGCGGCCCGAAGCCGGTGTCGTGCTCGGGATTCCTGCCCGAGAATTCGTGCTCGCGCATCCGGGCCCGAGCGTCCGGCTGATCCGGCCCTTCCCCCGGAGACGCGTCAGGGGGAGGATGGCCCCATGGCAGATCGAACGGTGGAACTGTTCGTCGAATCGATCGGGCGGTTCGCCGATCGGGTCGACCGGATCGGCGACGACCAGTGGAGCGCGTCGACGCCGTGCTCCGACTGGGACGTCCGCGCCCTGGTGAACCACGTGGGCAACGAGCAGCTGTGGGCGCCGCACCTCGTCGCCGGGGAGACGATCGAGGAGGTGGGCGATCGCTACGACGGCGACGTGCTGGGCGACGACCCGAAGGCGACCTTCCGGCGCGCGGTCGAGGGCGCCCGGGCCGCGTTCGCCGGCGCCGACCTCGGAGCCATCGTCCATCTCTCCTTCGGCGACGTGCCCTGTGCCGTGTACCTGGAGCAGATGCTCACCGACGCCGAGGTCCACGGCTGGGACCTGGCGAAGGGCGTGGGCGAGCCGGCCGGGCTCGACGCCGAGACGGCGGCGCGTCTCCTGCCCGCCATGCAGGCCCAGGCCGAACTGATCCGGGCCTCGGGCGTGTTCGGCCCGGCCTGTGAGGTGGCCGACGACGCCGACGACGCCGCCAAGCTCCTCGCCCTCCTCGGTCGCGACCCCGGTTGACCCCTGATCTCACCCGGCCAGGTCGTCCAGGGGCCCGGGCGGGCCGATCCGGATGAACCACTCGTGGCCGTAGACGGCGGCGAAGGCGGCGTCGTCGAGCTGCATCGGTGACGAGTGGTCAGGGAGCTGGCTGGCATGGGCGGCGAAGGCGGCGCGCTTGGCCGCGATGTGGGCCCGCACGTCGACGGTGAGGTCGATCTCCACCGTGGGGTGGCCGTACCGGCCGGGGTGGCCGCGCCACATGGCCATGACCGCTTCGGTGGCGTCGTGGACGACGTGGGTCTCCACGAAGTGGAGGTGCTCGCGGTCCACCGTCATCTCGTAGCGGGTGGCGACCCCGGCCAGCTCGCCCGCCCGGGCCGCGACGCGGTGGGCGTGGACATGATCGGGGTGGCCGTAGATCCCCTCCGGTCCGTCGGCGACGATGGCGGCGGCCCGCTCGGCCCGGAGGATGGCCGCCAGCGCGCCGGCCGCCGACTCGACCGGAACCCGCACGAAGGCGTCGTCGGTCGAATCCGGCCCGATGCCCGAGTCGACGTGGCCCAGGTGGTGCACCGCGCCGGCGCCGAGGATGTCGCCGGCGGCGTCCAGCTCCCGGCGACGGATCTCCCGCAACCCGGCGTCGGGCGCCCCGTCGGCGGCGTCGCCGCTGGTGGCGGCCACGATCACCACCCGGTGCCCGCGGTCGGCCAGGGCGCGGATCGTGCCCCCGCAGAAGATCGCCTCGTCATCCGGGTGGGGACACAGGACGGCGACGGTGAGCGGGCCGGTCACGCCGGCCGGGCCGACCCGAAGACGAACCAGCGGGTGGCGTCGATGCCGGCCGCCCACCCCTCGGCCTCGACGGCCACCTGCAGCTCGTCGGGCTCGTACATCACCTTGACCACGTGGTACTCGGAACCGTCGGCGAGGCGGCGCCGGTGCAGGTCCGGGGTGTACTCCACCACGTACGGGTCCTTCGTCGGCGAGGTGCCCGCCGGCGGCGCCACGGGATCGTCCCGGTTGTCGATGAGGAAGACCCGGCCGCCGGGCGCCAGGCACTCCCGCACCTGGGACCAGAAGCCGGAGAACCGGCTGCGGGGCACGTGCGAGAGCCAGAAGGAGAAGAAGACGACGTCGTAGCGGGCGGCGCCCAGGAGCTCCTGCGGCCGCCACTCGAACAGGTCGGCCACGACGTAGTCGACGTCGTCCCGATCGACCCGGGCCCGGTTGTGTTCGAGCGTCTCGGGTGAGGCGTCGACGACGGTGAGGGCGTCGGCCGTCCGGGCCAACCGGTGCGTCCACCACCCGGTGCCGCCGGCCAACTCGAGCACCCGGCCGGTGGCGCCAAACGTCTCCAGCGCGGCGTCCAGGACCGCGACCTGCCGGTCCCACTCCGCCTGCTCGTCCGGGCCCCGGTCGTAGCGGCCCCGCCGCTGCCACCACTCGTCGTACTCCGGCGCCCGGGCCCGGTAGTAGGCCCGCTGCTCCGCCAGTAGCTCGTCGTCGCGCCCCACGGCTGGCCATGGTGGTCGACGCCGCCCCGGGCGACAACCGACTTGGCGGAGGCGGCGAGCACGTGATGGAGAAACTGGACGCGCCGGCGTTACCACCGTCCGGTTCAGCGGCCCCGGGTC
>CAVSXR010000005.1:0-23518 GCA_963731885.1 uncultured Acidimicrobiaceae bacterium
CAGGTCTTCGACGGCGAGGACGAGGTGCGGGCCTACTTCGCCGGCAGCCGGCGCACGTTCGAGGACCAGCGGAACGAGCCCATCGCCCTGCACGAGACCGACACCGGGGTGTTCGCCGAGTTCTGGCTGCTCGGCACCCACACCGGTCCGCTGCTCGGCCACGCCGCCACCGGGCGGGAGATCCGGGTGCGCATGGTGGCCTTCTTCGAGTTCGCCCCCGCCGACAGCGACCGCCCCGACGGCATCGTGTGCGAGCGCGTGTACTACGACCTGCTCTCGATCCTGCGCCAGCTCGGGCTCGACTGATCCCGACCGGCCACCCTTTGGCCGACTGACCCGGGCCGGTGCCCTCTATGGTGCGCGGCCATGGCAACCGAGAACCTCCCGCCCGTCGAGCGCCGGTGCATCGAACCCACGGCCGAGCAGTTGGCGGTGGTGAACGAGCTCGATCCCGACCAGCCGGTGGTGATGCTCAACCTGCTCCGCTTCCGGGAGGTCGCCGACTACTCCGGGCACCCCGAGCTCGCGCCCGACCAGGCGATCTCCGGGAATGAGGCGTACCAGCGCTACGGCGCCGCCGCCCAGCCCCACATCGAGGCGGCGGGCGCGTCGGTCCAGTACCTGGGGAACTGCGGGTCCACGGTCATCGGACCGGCCGACGAGCAGTGGGACGTGATCATCCTCGTGCACTACCCGAGCCCGGCGGCGTTCATCGGCATGGTGACCACGCCTGAGTACCAGGCGTTGTCCGGACACCGGACCGCCGCCCTCGCCGACTCCCGGCTGGTGCCGACCACCGGCTGACCGGTCGGTTACTTCCGGCCGCCGCCCTTGCCGCCGCCCTTGCTCGGGGCAGCCCAGTCGAACCCGGCGGCGAACGTCACGTCGGCGAGCACGGCTTGGCCGGATTCGTTGGGGTGGAAGTAGTCCCAGCCCGACATCTGCGAGAGCTGGAACTGGTAGCCGAACACCGCACCGCCGTCGTCCTTGCAGTTCGTGTACTCGCCGCACACGGAGACCATCTTGGCGTTGAAGTCGATGACTTGGTTCCGAACCGTCTGTCGCCGCGCCTCGTCGGTCGGGTCGGTGGACGTCGGGTTGTCGAGCATCGACTGGCAGATGCCGAACAGACTCCACGCGGTCCGGGCCGAGCTCGAATCCTTGCCGACCTCCCAGAGCCGGTAGATGTCGGGGATCGAGGCCACGAACACCTTCGTGCCGCTGCGGTCTGGATCCAGCGCGGACATCGCCGCCCGGAAGCTGGCCTCGAATGCAGAGACGCTCGTCATCGTCGACACGCTGCTGGTGCAGGCGTCGTTGGCGCCGATGAGGATCGTCACGTAGCCGGCGTGCTGGCCGGCCGCGGTTTGCGCCTGGCCGGCCAGGTCGCCGACCGTCGCCCCCGTGCGGGCGTCGTTGTACGCGGCGGTCATCGTGGGGTCGAGGGCGCGGAGCCGCTCGAAGTGGCTGGACACACCGTCGCTCGAGCCGCCCGTCGACCACGACCGACCGGCACAGTCGACGTACCAGCCACAGGCGTTGAAGGCCCGGGTGATCGAGTCGCCGAGCGACGCCATCGACGCCGGCACCGGCTCAGCCGAGGTGCCACCGCCTCCGCCTCCCGGTTTGCCGCCCTTCGCCCCTGCCGGTGCGGCGACCAGCGTGACCGCCATCGCCACGACCGCTACCGCCGACCACGTCCGACGCATCCGCATGGCCACCGACCTCGCCCCCTGGTACCACCGCGGCACCGGCCACGACAGTAGCCCTGGTTGCCCTCGGTGTGCTCCCGACACGGCGCGGTCACAGCATGCTCGCATCCACTTCCAGGCTCCCGTCGTGAGCGATCCGGACAACTGACTTCCCGTCCCGCCCCGACGGTCGTACGGTGGACGCCATGTTGCGGTGACTCGTCTCCATCGAAGAGCGGATCCGGCCTCGTGCCGGCAGAGACGAGAGGATGAACACATGGCGAAGCAACGCAAGGGTTCCGGGCGGGTCACCCCCAAGGGGACCAAGCCTCCGGACAAGTCGGCCCGCAAGCACGACACACCGGCAGCCGACCAGGCACCGACCACCCACCAGCGGGACCTGCCCGGCAAGGTGAGGCACGACGGGGGACACGGCGCACGGCCGATCTCCCACAACCGCGGCAACCGCTGACCTCGACGGCGGGGTGGGTGGACGCCCGCCCCGCCGCCTCGGCATTCCTGTCGGCGGCCACCGGTAGGGTCGAGGGCGACTTCCCCGGGTCTTGTCACTCCGAAGGGAATCCGTCACCATGGCCCTCGACGCCCGTCATCGATCCTCTCTCTACGGCAAGTTCGTCCCGCTCCTCGGCGAGGACGACGCCAACGCACTGATGTCCGAGTTCCCCGCCAGCGAAGCCGACGAACTGGTCACGAGGCAGTATCTGCGCGCCGAGATGGCCGAGCTGCGAACCGAGCTGCACGCGGAGATGGCGGACCTCCGGACCGAGATGGCGGAGTTCCGGACCGAGATGGTCGAACGGTTCCACCAGCAGACGATCTGGCTCGGCGGTGCGATCGCGGCGTCGACCGGTGTCCTGGCCGCGCTGACCCGGCTCACCTGACCCTGCACCCGCCGGCGGGCACCATGGGTCGGTGCGCAGGAAGCCGCCGTGGAACCACAACATCCACTTCCACCCCGTGATCCTCGACGCCGTGCCGGCCGGGGCGCGGCGGGCGCTCGACGTCGGCTGCGGCGCCGGCGGCCTGGCCCGCGAACTGGCCGAGCGGGTGCCCGAGGTGGTCGGCCTCGACCCCGACGAGCCGACGCTGCGGGGGGCGGCCGCCGATCCGGCACCGGGCCTGACCTGGGTGCTGGGCGACGTGCTGACCCACCCGTTCGAGCCCGGGTCGTTCGACCTCGTGGCCTCGGTGGCCGCCCTCCACCACATCGACGCCGAGGCCGGGTTGCGACGGATGGCCGAGCTCGTCCGGCCCGGCGGCGTGCTGGCGCTGGTCGGGATAGCCCGGGTCTGCCTGCCGCGTGACCTGCCCTGGGTGGTGGCCGGAGGGATCGCCACCCGCCTCCTCGTCCCGTGGTCCGGGTACGCCGACGTCGACGCCCCGATCGTGTGGCCGCCCCCGGACACCTACGCCGAGACGCGGGCCGTCGCCGAGCGGGTGCTCCCCGGCGTCGAGTACCGGCGGCGCGTGCTGTGGCGTTACACGCTGGTGTGGCACAAGCCGGCTGCGTGACCGGACGAGGCCGCTGACATGGAAGAACCGAGCCGGGTCCCGGTGTTGCTGGGGGCATGGCATCGATCGACGACCGAGACGTCCGTGACTTCCTGAGCGCCGGCACCCGCACCGGGAAGGTGGCGTGGGTGGCGTCGGACGGGGCGCCGCACGTCGCGCCGGTCTGGTTCGTGCTGGATGGTGGCGACATCGTCTTCAACACCGGGGCCGCCACCGGCAAGGGCCGGGCGCTGGCCCGCGAGGGACGGGCGTCGCTGGTGGTCGACGAGGACGAGCCCTACTCCTTCGTGAAGGTGGACGGTCCGGTCACGCTCTCCGACGACCTGCCCGAGGTGCGCCGCCTCGCCACCCGCATCGGCGGCCGCTACATGGGCGAGGACCGGGCCGAGGAGTTCGGCGCCCGCAACGGTGTCCCTGGCGAGCTCCTCGTGCGCCTCCACGCCGAGCGGGTGACGGCCAACTTCGACGTCTCGGCCTGACCGTCGGGGTTGCGCCCCGGCCAGAGTCCATTTTCGTGGCTACGGCGTTCCTGTCGGCAGCCGTCGGTACGGTCAAGGCGACTTCCCCGGGTCTTGTCACTCCGAAGGGAATCCGTCACCATGGCCCTCGACGCCCGTCATCGATCCTCTCTCTACGGCAAGTTCGTCCCGCTCCTCGGCGAGGACGACGCCAACGCACTGATGTCCGAGTTCCCCGCCAGCGAAGCCGACGAATTGGTCACGAGGCAGTTCCTGCGCGCCGAGATGGCCGAGCTGCGAACCGAGCTGCGAACCGAGGTGGCCGAGCTGCGGACCGAGATGGTCGAGCGGTTCCATCAGCAGACGCTGTGGCTCGGGGGCGCCATCGCGGCATGGACTGGTCTCCTCGCCGCTCTGACCCGGTTCACCTGACGCCGGGGTACGCGGCGTGAGGATCGAGCTCGTCGTCACCGATCTCGACGGAACGCTGTGGGAGCTGGAGACGGCGATCCACGATCGGACCCTGGCCGCCGTCGTCCGCCTGCTCGACCACAGCACCCAGCTCCTGGTCGCGACCGGACGGCGGGTCGGCTCCACCCGGGCGCCGCTCGCCGCCCTCGGGCTCGCCCCGCCGGCGGTGGTCCTCAACGGGGCGCTGGGCCTCGACCTCGCCTCCGGCGACCGGTTCCACCGCGGCGGCTTCCGGCCTGACGAGGCCGTCGCGGTGCTCGACGCCCACCTGGCCCACGGCGTCGAGCCGTGCGTCTACGTCGACCACGACGACCACCCGGTGTGGGTCAGCGCCAATCCCTCGACGCACCCGGAACACCTCGCCAGCTTCGACACCGACGTCGCGTCGGGTGACCTCCGGACGATCGTGACGACCGAGCACGTCCTCGCCTTCGGCGTGCTCGGCATCGACGAGGGCACGGCCGCGAGCGACTCGCCCGGAGCTGACGTCAGCGCCAACCCCTCGACGCACCCGGAACATCTCGCCAGCTTCGACACCGACGTCCATCCGGCGACCTCCGGACGATCGTGACGACCGAGCACGTCCTCGCCTTCGGCGTGCTCGGCATCGACGAGGGCACGGCCCTCCGCCTCGGCCAGGAGCTGACGACCGTCGCCTCACCGCACGTCGACGGCGGCTGGGCCGACATCCTCCACCTGCTCGACCTCACCTTGCCCGGCTGAAACACGTCGGGCGGCAGCGAGGGCGCGCCAGGTCAACACGTCGCCGCCCCGGAGCGAATCGGACAGAACGGGACGCCGGGTCGTAGGGTCTCGCCAACTGGACCGACGATCGGCCGGGGTTCGGCACTGGGGCGGATCCGGCGACGTCGACTGGAGGCAGTGTCATGCCGGACCTGGCGGAGGCCCCGTACCTCGACCTGTTCGACCCCGAGCTGGGGGTGGACGCCGACCCGGTGTTCGCCGCGCTGCGGGAGCAGACCGCGGTGGCCCGGACCCCGCTCGGCGCGGTGGTGCTGCGCCGCGACGAGATCCACGGCCTGCTCGGTGATCGGCGGCTGGTCAGCTCGATCCCGCACCTCGTCCGGCTCCAGGGTGGGGGCGACGGGCCGGCCGGCGACCTGCTGGCGTCGTCGGTCATCGCCATGGACGGACCTGACCACACCCGGCTCCGGCGGCTGGTGAGCCGGTCGTTCACGCCCAGCGCCGCCAACCGTCACCGGCCGCTGATGCGCTCGCTGGCCGAGGAGCTGGTGGGCGGGTTCGAGATCGGCGCCGACGGCGTGGGCCGGTGCGAGTTCGTGACCGCCTTCGCCGACCACTACCCGGTGCGGGTCATCTGCGGCGTGCTCGGCGTGCCCGAGGAGGACCACGAGCAGTTCGGGGCCTGGGCCGAGGCGATCACGTTCCTGCTGTCATTGGAGTTGTCGGCCCACATGGACGAGGTGGTCGACGCCAGCGTCGCGCTCCGCGCCTACGTCACCGACCTGGTCGAGCAGCGCCGGCGGGATCCGCAGGACGACCTGGTCACCAGCCTGGTCCAGGCCTCCGAGGACGGCGACCGGCTGAGCAACGAGGAGCTGCTCTCGATGATCGGCGGCCTGCTCTTCGCCGGCGTCGACACCACCCGCAACCAGCTCGGCCTGGCCATGCACACCTTCTGCGAGCACCCCGACCAGTGGTCGCTGCTGGCCCGCCGCCCCGAGCTGGCGCCGGCCGCCGTCAACGAGACCATGCGGCTGTTCGGCGCGGTGTCGGGGGTCCCGCGGGTCACGCTCGAGGACGTCGACGTCGACGGGTGGCGCATCCCCAAGGACACCATCGTCTTCCTGTCCGTCGGCTCGGCCAACCGCGACGAGCGCCACTTCGACGACCCGCTGCGCTTCGACATCACCGCCGAGCGGGAGGCGCACCTCACCTTCGGGGGCGGCCCCCACTACTGCCTCGGCGCCAACCTGGCCCGGGCCGAGATGGAGGAGGCACTGACCGTCCTGGTCGGGGCCATGCCCGAGCTGCGCCTCGACGGCGAGCCGGACTGGCGGATGAACATGGGCATCAGCGGACCGAACCGGTTGCCGCTGGCGTTCACCGCCCCCTGAGGCCGCCGGTCACGCTCGACGCTGCCGGCGCCGCCGGCGGTCCATCCGTGCTCCAATGGTGCCCGGGCAGCCGGGGGGCGGCCCGGGCAGGAGGGCAATGGGCGTGGAGATCGGGATCCTCGGAGCCCTGGAGGTGCGTGCCGACGGTGTCGCCGTCGAAGTCGGGACCCGCAAGGCCCGTGTCCTGCTGGCCGCCCTCGTGCTGCGCCGCAACCGGGTGGTCGGGGCCGACGCCCTGATCCAGGCGGCGTGGCCGGATGAACTGCCTGCCAACCCGCGGGCTGCACTGCAGACCAGCATCGCCCGGTTGCGACGGGCACTCGGTGATCCCGACGGGTTGGAGACCACCACCGACGGGTACCGGCTGCACACCGACGATGGCAAGGTCGACAGTGACCGCTTCGAGTCCCTGGTGGACTCCGGGCGCACCGCGCTGGCGGCGGGGGACGCAGGTGCGGCGGCCACCCAGCTGCGCGAAGGCCTCGCCCTGTGGCGGGGACCGTTCCTGGGCGACCTCGGCGACGCTGACTTCGCGCTCAGCGAGTCCACCCGCCTGTCGGAGCTGCGGATGGAGGCGACCCTCGACCGGACCGACGCCGAGCTGGCCCTGGGACGTCATCGTGAGCTGGTGGCCGAGCTCGAGACGATGGCCAACGCCAATCCCCTGCGGGAGGATTTCGCCTTGCGACTCGCCTTGGCGCTGTACCGCGACGGCCGCCAGGGGGAAGCGCTCGACCGGTGTGCCACATTCCGCCGGCGCCTGGACGAGGGCCTCGGGCTGCGGCCCACTGCTCAGCTGGCGGACCTGGAGCACCGGATGCTGGTGCAGGACCCCGACCTCGACGAACTGGTGCGGGCCGCTGCGCTGCCCCTCGCACCGCACGTGCCCGCGGTTGCCGGTCGCGTCCCGACCGCGGTGGATGCCCTCCGCATCGCGCCGATGATCGGCCGTGAGCAGCAGCTCCGGAGCGCCATCGACGTCATCTGGGGCGGTGGTCCCGGCACGAGGGCGGTCGTGATCACAGGCGAGGCCGGCGTGGGCAAGACGCGGCTGATGGCGGAGGTGGCCAGCGAGCTGGGCGGTCGCGGGTTCCACGTCCTCCTCGGGAGGTGCACGGCGTCCCCGCTTATCCCCGGCGAACCGGTTACCGAGATCGTCCACGACGTCATCGACGAGCGGGCCGACGATCTGCGCCACCACCTCGGTGACCGCCTCCGCGAGCTCGGGCGCTTGGTACCCGACCTCCACCTGCGGATGGCCGAGGTGGATCCCCCGGCGTCGGCACCGCCCGACGCCACGCGCTATCTGGCGGCCCAGGCCTTCGCGTCCGTGCTCGGCGTCGTGGCGATGGCGGGCCCCGTGCTGCTGCTGCTGGACGACATCCAAGCCGCCGACCCGCTGACCATCGAGCTGCTGCGCCACGTGCTCCGCCGCCCCGAGGCCCCGCTGGCTGTGGTGATGACCGAACGCGAGAGCGGCCCCGAGGTCGACCAGTTGCTCGCCGACGTTGGGCACGACGCCACGCTGGTCCGGATCGCCCTGGACGGGCTGTCGCCCGAGGAGACCTCCGCGCTCGTCGAGCGCGAGGTCCCGGGCCGCACCTCACCCTGGCTGGGGCGCGTCGTGCACGAGCACACCGGCGGCAACCCGTTCTTCACCCTCGAGCTCGCCCGACACCTCGCCATCGAAGGCCGGTCGCAGCTCAGGTTCACCGGCGATCTCCCGCCCAGTCTGCTGGCGGTCGTCCGGCACCGGATCGAGGAGTTGGGTGACGCGGGCGAGGCCGTGCTGCGGACCGCCGCCTTGGCGGGGACCGAGTTCGATGCCGCACTCGTGCTGGAGGCCTGTCCCGACCCGGGCGGGGCGGCGGCGCTCGCCAATGCTGCTGACGCCAGCATCGTCCAACCGGTGCCGGACGAGCCCGGCCGCTACCGCTTCGCCCACGGAGTCACGGTGGCGGTGCTGCGGGGTTCGCTGGGACCCGGCGAGGCCGAACGCATCCACGAGGCCATCGCCACCGCCCTGACCGATGTCGTCCCGGGTGAGTCCGTGCCCCACGCCGCGCTGGCCCACCACTGGCGCCATGCCGGCACCGCCCACGCCCACCGGGCCGCGGCACACGGTGAGGCGGCCGCGCTCGAGGCGTTCCAGCACCGGGCGTTCGAGCAGGCACGGTCGCTGTGCACCACCGGCCTCGAGGCGCTGGACGCGACCGGCGCGCGGGACGGCCAGTACCTGCGTCTCCTGCTCCTGGCCGTCGACGCCGCCGGGGCCAGCGCCGACCAAACGCGGACTACGGCCCTGGCCGACGCCGCCGTCGATCTCGCCCACGAGCTCGGCGACCACGACGCGCTGGTGCGCGTCGCGCTCGGCGCGGTGCCGGTGTTGCCGGACGAACGGTGGGCGACGGTGCTGGAGGACGCCCTCCGGCTGGTGCCACCCGACGCAGCCGATCACCCGAGGCTCCAGGCGTGCCTCGCTTTCATGCTGGCGGAGTCGGACCCGGCCCGCGCCGACGAGTTGATCGACCGCGTGCGACCGCTCGCCGGCGAGCGCAACGACCTCGCGCTGCTCCACCGTGTGCTGGCCTACGACGTCTTCCAGGGCTCCGACATCGCACCGCGCCGGCGCGTCGCTCTTGCCGACGCGATCCTGGCCCGGGCCGGCGACCAGGTCCGGTCGCCAGTGGTCCTCGACGCCCACACCTTCCGGGGCACCGCCCGGCTCGAGCTCGGTGACCGGGCCGGCGCGGAGCGTGACTTCGCCGTGCATGCTCGCCTCGCGTCCGAGCTCCGCAGTCCGGGCGCGCTGGCCGTGGATGCCCAGCACCGGGCCATGCGCGCCCTGCTGGCGGGTCGGCTCGAGGAAGCCGAGCGCCATGTGCACGAGGCGATGCTGCAGGTCAGCGATGACCGGGCCTGGGTCGCCGTGTACGGCGGTCAGCTCATGGCCATCAAGGAGGCGCAGGGCCGCTACGACGACATGCTCGGACTCCTCGAGCTGCAGGACCCGGTCGATTCCGACCGACCGGTCACCCGCGCCACGCGATCCATGGCCCTGGCCCGTCTCGACCAGCAGCCCGAGGCACAGGTGCTGCTGGACAGGCTCCTCGTCGAGCTGCCGGCGTGCCGGCGTGATCTGTTCTGGCCGATTGCCGCGGTCAACACCGCCGACGCCGCCACGACCCTCGGCGACCGCGTGGCGGCGGACGTGCTCGCCGACCTGCTCCGTCCATACGAGAGCCGGGTGGCCGTGTTCGCCATGGGAGCCGTGTGCTGGGGCGCGGTGGCGCGGTTCCTGGCGCCGATGGCCCAGTTGCTGGGCCGGCTCGACGAAGCGGTGCTCCTGCACGAGCAGGCGATGGCCCTGCACGAGCGCCTGGAGGCCCCGGCTCTGATGGTCCGTGACCTCGATGGGTTGGTCGACGTCCTCCGCCAGCGGCGACGCTCCGGCGACGCTGCTCGGGCCCGGACGCTGGAGCAGCACGCCAGCGAGGCCCGTACCCGCTGGTCGCTGCCAGCGCCGAGGCGGCACGCGGATCCCCGACGACCGTCGGGTACCACTAGCCGTTGACCGCCTCCAGAGCGCTCTTCCAGGCGATTCGCTCGGCGCGGGTTCCCGTCACCCACACCGTCTCGGCCCGGCGGAGGGCGCCGAGAAGCGGCATCGTCCCCTCCGGCGTGGGCGTGCTGGCGAACCAGCCGAGCGAACCCTGGGCCAGGTTCAACCAGGTGGACAGCACCTGGCGGTCGAGCTTGTCGTCGCCGGCCTTCTGGTTCGGCAGGAGCAGGATCGTGCGGACGTCGGCGAACGTCGCAGTCCGCAGCCTGGTGTCGAACAGTGCGCTCATGTGGCGGGCGATGTCGATGTAGCACCGCAGCGTCTCGTCATCGAGGTCGGTCTTCGACTTCTTCTTCGAGGTGTCGTACTGGCCGTACCACCAGCCGGCGTTGCGGACTCGGGGGTCGGTCCCCGTGGCCACGACCCAGGTGCCGTCGGTGGCGATGCCGGCGTCGTCGTCGGTCACCCGAAGCTCCACCCGGTACAGGCAGGGCCGGGCCCAGGTGTACGAGGGGCGGTCCGCGACGGCGACGCGCGGGATCAGCTCGGGGCTGGGCAGCGGGTCGAGCCGAGACACGTCGACACGGTTGGTGTTCGTCGTCATGGGGTCACCGAACCGGCCGCCGGCGTCCCACCGCCACTGGAACGTGAGGTCGTCGCTGCCGGGATCGGACGCCGTGGCCCCGAAGGTCGTGCTCACGCCGGACCTGGTGAGGAACGTCTGGGTCTCGATGTCGGCGTCGTCGTCGGGTCCGTCGGCCAGCACCAGCGTGGTCCCGTTGACCGTCCGCGGGTAGGCCGCCGCCGGGTCGCCGGTGTCGATCGCCGTCGCGGGGTCGACGTTGGAGACGGCCACGTCCCAGCCAGCGGTGCTCATGCCGGTGTCGTCGTCGATGACCCAGACGTGCACCGGGAAAGTGCCATTGTCACCGAACACCGCCTCGGCGGCGAAGGTCCGGGTGCCGCGCGGGAGGGGGCCGGTCTCGATGTCGGCGCCCCACTCGGCCGAGGTGAACGGGAACGACGTGTCGGCGAACAGGTCGGCCGGTGGCGTCACCAGTGAGGTGTCGCCGAGCACCACCGGATCGAGGACGTCGGTGCCCCAGTCGATGACCACGACATGGTCGTCGAGCACACCGGGGTCGCTGAAGCCCGCCGTGATCGTGGCGGCCTCGCCCTCATCCAACACGGCGTTCGCTGTCGCGGGGCAGCTCGCCGCCGTCTCGTCGCCGAAGCCCTCGGGGCTCGAACTGGCGCAGAGCACCGGGGCCACGTTGTGGACCGTCACCGTGCGCTGCTGCGTGGTCCACTCGGCGCCGGCGACAAGCTGGACCTCTCCGTCGATATCCAGTTGGTACATGTCGTCGTCGGCGATGCGGATGCTGACCGTCTCGAGGTCGAACGGGGTGCCGGTGGGATCGTCGTCCGGGTACTCGAATGTCATCGTCACCGACCGGTCCCCGGCGTTGGTGAACTTCTGGACGTCGAAGACGCCGTCCCCGTCGAAGTCGGCCTCCACGACGTGGGAGTCGTCGGGACCGACATCGTCGAAGCCGATGGTGAAGTTGACGGGTGTGCCCTCGTCGACCGCGTCGGGAGACAGCGTGAGGTCCTCGGCGGTGGGAGCGACGTTGTCCACGCCCACCACGATCGTGTCGGTGCCGACGCCGCCGTCGTCGTCCACGACCGTGACCGCGATGGTGTAGTCGTCGCTCGTCGTACCGGTCGGGTCGTCGTCGGCGTAGGTGTGGTGGAGCACCGTTCCCGAGGTGGCCGTGGTCAGGGGCCGGACGGCGCCGTCTCCCCAGACCACGGCGAGGCGATGGGTGTCGTCCACGCCGACGTCGGTCCAGGCGACGGTGAGCGCCACCGAGCCGTTCTCGTCGATCGTCGTTGCGTCCGACGAGAGGTTGACCACGGGTGCGACGTTGCGCACCAGGACCGTGGTGGACGAGCGGGTGGGTTCGGCCACCCCTGCAGTCGCGTCGGCGGCGTGGATGGTGAAGACATCGCTGAGCGTGCCGGTGGGATCGTCGTCGACGTAGATGTGGGACACGGTCGTCGATTGGTCACCGACGGGGATCGTCACCGGCGTCGGGCTGGTGGCGTCGCCCCAGTCGACCGAGACGGTCCGGGCGCCGTCGAGCGCCTCCAGGACCCGGTCGAAGCCGACGGTCAGCATCACGGAGCTCCCTTCGTCGATGCTGCGGGGACTGACCGACGCCGCCAGGACCGGCGGTGGCGGCGGGGGCGGGTTCTCCGGGTCCACGCCGAGGTGCTCGAGCTGGGGTCCGAAGTCGATGCCGTCCGGCCCGAAGTACTGCGGATCGGCGCCGGCGCAGGTGATGGGGGTACCACCGGTGGTGAGGAACCGCCAGAAGTCGGCGACCATGTCGTCGACACTGTCGCCGATGGCGAAGGCGTTGCCGATGGCGAAGGTCCAATCCACACCGAACTCGAGCGGGGTGCCGAAGATCACCGAGTCGAGCGCCACCTGTGCCCGGCTCTCGCCGAACGCGTGCAGGTCGAGGCGGAACTCGGCGCACTCGAGGTCGAAGAGCGTGGACGAGCCACCGGGCGCGAGGAAACCGCGCACGGTGTCGATGATGTCCCCGATGTCGGGTAACACGGGCACGCCGGACTGCGAGCCCCCGAGATCCACGATCTGCCCGATCAAGCCGCCGAAGAGGTCCTCGATCTCTCCGCGCACCTCGTCGGTGGTGCAGGTCGAGCCGAGGTCGGGGAACAGCGTCGAGCAGATGCCGTTGATGTGGAACGGCGGGACCAGGTAGCACGGCTCGTTGTAGCTGGCGATTCCACCGTCGGCGGCCACGCCGAGGCAGATCGGGTTCTGGACGAAGCCCCCCAACCAACCCTCCACGGTCCAGCACCGGCCGTCATCGTCGAAGGTCCCGGGCAGGAACGTGGGGTTGGAGTTGCTGATGGGTTTGGTCGGATCGAAGACGAATGTCGTCACCCAGACGCCGAGCACGTTGACACCGGCCACACAGGTCCGCCGCGCCGGGAAGTACGTGCTGCGCACCCCTTCGAACGTGTAGCCGTTGAGCAGTCGGAAGAGGGTGGCGTTCACGGTGGCACCGGCGTCCGCCTTCCCCTGGTTGAACAGGTCGAGCGCGCCCTGCAGCTTGGTCCTGATGTTGTTCGCCGACGCGAGCACGTCCGGCGGCACGTCAACGCCGGCGTCGGAGAGGCGGTTGGGGAGGTCGAGCAACGTGCCGAGGGGATCGCTGGTGAAGTCGGCGATCAGGCGATCGAGGGCGCGGATCAGGGCCTCGAAGTCGGCGAGGACGGGCTGCACGTAGCCGGTGACCACGTCCTGGAAGTCCTCACCCTGCGCGTAGGTGGCGAAGCCCGGATCGGACAGCTCCGGTCCGGCGAGCACCACGTGCAGCGTGACGTGGGGGTCGAAGCCGCCGCTGAGAATGGCGAGCAGGTCGCCATCTCCCAGACCGATCTCGGCGTCGGCGAGCACGTTGAACCCGAACAGCTCGAGCTGGCCGGCGAAGACCATCTGTGTGGGCCGTAGCTCGTACGCCATGCGCCCCGACGCCCACGTCTCGGTGATCGAGCCGGTGAGGACGGGATCACGCAGCCCGACCTTCGCTCCACCCGCGAGCCGGATCAACTGGTCCTCGGTGGTCAATCGGAAGATGACCTCGATGTCGTCGGTGAACTCGATCGGGATCGGTGCCATGTCGAAGGCGGCGAGCGTCCCCTCGGCGATGATGCCGGTGGGGGTGAGGCTGAACAGCATGCTCGCCACGCAGCCTTCGTCCTTGTGGCTGAGGCACTGGTTCGGGGGCACGGGTGGCGGTGTGCCGTCGCTGCTGCACACCGGTGGCGGCGAGGCGGCGGCGACGGCGCCCGTGTAGACGTAGAGGTCGCCCTTGAGGCTGATGCCCTGTCCGATGCACAGGTCGGGGACGCCGAACGGCGACAGGGAGAAGAACAGGTCGCGGACGCCGATGTTGGGCAGCGCGGCGAGCGCCGGGGCTCCCAGGGGCTCGGCGCCGATGGCGTCGGCCATGACCTCGTACAGATCGACCAGCTCGCTCTTGGCCACCCCGCCGGGAAGGGAGAGCATCAGGCCGAACTTCTCGATGTTGGGCCGGATGATGGGCACGGGTGGCGGGGTCGTAGTCGCACCGATGTTCACGCCGAACTGCAGGGCACCGGCGAAGGCCTTGGGACCGGCTCCGAGGTCGACCGAGCCGTTGACCAGGCCGCCGAGGACCAGCGAGATGGGCGTCGGTGTGGCGGCGGGGCTCACGCCGAGCTCGATGCGGCCGATGATCTGGCGGATGATGACGTTGTCGATCCCCAGCGGTGCCCAGCCGGCATCGGCGATCAGACCGTCGGGGTCGTCGGCCGCGGCCCGGGATGTGATCGAGCCCTCCAGGGCGACGAAGAGCTCGACACCGGGGTTGAAGCTGATCCCGACCTCACCGCCGATCTCGACGTCGATCAGGTCGTAGCAGAAGTGGCGCGCCGGACCTGGGGCGACGTCGCCCGGGACCCCGGCCTGCGCGACGACGCCACCACGCGGGCAGGTGGCATCGACCGCCACCGGGGAGGCGGCGAAGGACGAGAAGTCGATGGGCAGCGCACCGCCGGTGAGTGAGTCGGTCACCTCGGCGATGGCATCGGTCACCGCCGGGTCGATGCCCTGCATGAGCCGCAGGGTGCCGTTGACCTTCAGCTCGAAGGAGACGCCGTCGGGGCCGGCGGTCAGCGCCAGCTCGATGCCGAGGCTGTCGACGAAGTCGATCTTGGCCAGCAGGGCGTCGTTCACCTCGAACCGGAGCGCCAACCGCAGCTCGGGCAGGTCGCTGGTACCGGGGATGGGCAGGTTTCCGCTGGCCAGCACGAACGGTTCGAACCCGAGACCCGTGGAGAGGTCGTCGAACGGCGCCGGCATGGCGAACGCGCCCAGCGCGGAGAAGCCGTCGTCGAGCCGCCGTCCGCTGGCGTCCCCGCCGAAGAGCGGGGCGAACCAGCGCTGGGCGATGTCGCTCAGGTCGTCGATGGGCAGAGTGCCGGGTCCGCCGACCCCCGGGGTGGAGAACACGAGACCGAACCCGGAGGTGGGATCGCCGGTGGCGGGAGGCGCGGGTACCACGACGATGTCCAGCGGCAAGGTGTCGGCGAGGGCCACGGGCAGGAGGCGGCTGAGCGACAGCTCGGAGTCGGGCCTGACGCCGATGGTGACCTGGTCGAGCCCGAACGGCGACAGGTTGAACGTCGCTGCGGCGATGGCCGACATCGAGATCGGGGCGCGCGTGTCCACCGGGTCGTCGGCGTAGGGGTCGAAGCCGACCGAACCGACGGCCGTCACCTCGGCTCGTGTCGCGGTGACCCGCACCGTGATGGCGCCGGGTCCGAACCCGACCGAGGAGATCGATCCGGGAAGCGTGGGTGCGCCTGACCCGAAGAGCTTGGTGACGACGCCGCCGACGGTCACGGTCGAGTTGAGCTCGACCGTGAGCTCGGCTCCGTCAGTGCCGACGGCCACCTCGACCGCGAGGGCGATGCCCCCGATGTCGAAGTCGCCCCGGAGGCGGGCGGTGAGCGTCACGACCGGGTCACGAGCGGGGTCGGAGTCGATGACCACCTCGGCGTAGAGGCCGGTCACGTCGAGCCAGTCGATCCCAAATGCGTTGTTCCAGGGGCCGGACAGGGCGGCCCGCATCGTGACGGTCCAGTCTCCGGCGGCCGGGTTGCCCTCGAACGTCGCCCGCAGGTCGACGCTCTGTTCGGCGAGCGAGCTGTGGATGCCGCTCAACGACACGCCGTCGATCGACACGCCCAGCGCGAGGGAGTCGTCGGCGTCGGTCTCCGGTTGGCCCTCGTCGAAGGTCAGGAAGAACTCCCACGCGCCGGTGGAGGGGAGGCCGAGCCAACTCGGGAAGTCGTCGATCGCGGGTGTCGACGTGAAGCCGGGCAGTGTGGCCCGCAGGTCGACGTGTTCGAGCAGGGTGGTGGGACTCGCCGCCAGATCAGGGATGGTGAACCCGGCCGAGCCCTCGAGGTGCAGCGGTCCGGAGGTCGCGATGTCGAGCGCGCCGAGCAAGGGGGACAGGTCGTCGAGCGGGACGTCGAGGCTCATGCGCAGGTCGCCCGTGACCGGGAGGGTGGTGGTGAGCGGGGCGTCGGTGGCTTCCTCCAGGAAGGCCTGGGCCGCCGGGCCGAGCCGGTCGGTGGGGAAGCTGGCCGAGGACGAGTGCAGGAACCGCAGCTCGGGCAGCTCGAAGTCGCCGGCCAGGGTGCCGGTGGGGACAGGGAGCACCTGGGAGAGCCGGATGCAGTGACAGGTGTCGCTCGGTGCGTCCACCACCAGGGCGGCGAGCAGCGCGGTGGGGACCTGGCCGGCATCGGCGCCCACGAGGAGGCGGACGCGGACGCCGCCGTCGAGCAGGCCGTCGACCTCGGCGTACCCACCGAGCACGGGCCCCGTGCTGTCGTAGGTGAGTTCGAGCTCGTCGATGGTCGCGTCGCCGAGACCGGCGAGATCGAGCAGCTGGGCCGAGGTGGCCGCGCCGGATCCGCCGAGCCACTCCAAGAGGTCGTCGACCGCCACAGGTCCGGCGAGGTGGACGAGCGCGGTGGTCGTGAGAGGGTCGGACGCGACGTCGATCTGCAGCTCCTGCGGCCCGGGTGCGGTGATCACCGTGCCGGCCCGGAAGTCACCGGCGTAGGTCGGGGGTGTGGTGGTGTCGTCGTACGTCAGGTCGAGCGCGACGTCGGTGAGCGGCCCGATCCAGTCGAGCCCGAACGGCACCGTGAAGGACGGGGCCGCGAGGTGCACGTCGAGGGCTGGGCCCAGGTCGGCGACGTCCTCGAGGGAGATCTCATAGGCGACGGGGTTGGACACTTGGCCGGTGTCGATGATGGCGGTGCCGGCGACGAAGGCCTGCGGAACGAGTGGACCGCCGCCGCTCGGATCGACCCGCAGCCGGAGCTCGGGCACGCCGACGCCGGCGGCGTCCGCGGCCTGCGTCAACCAATCGGGCAGCTGACCGGAATCGAGGTCGATCGGTGCGTCGAGCGAGAAGGTCGACGGATCCAACGTCGACGCGCTGTCGAAGAGGAACGACGCCGTGTCGGCGATGGTTCCGGCGAGCGCCAGCGGCTCGGTGGGGTCGTACCCGACGAAGCGCGCCAGCCGGTCCAGCACCGGCATGCTCGACAGGTCGAGGTCGGCGACGAGCGTGGCGACGTCGTCGAACGAAATCGGTGCATCGGTGCTCACGAGATCGTAGAGAGCGAGGAGTTCGGGCGGCACGATCGACGGGTCGAGGCTCGGGGTCGAGCCGTCGGGGACGAGGGTGATGACGCCCGAGGCGAACTGGACGGCCTCGGCGACCCCGGTGAGGCCGGGCCACGCCGGCACCACGGACTCCAGGGCGTCGCTGGCGATGTCGAGCGCGAGGGCGATCTGCGGGCTGGCACTCGTCGGGTCGGCCCAGTGGGCGTAGAGCACGAGGCTCACGGCGTTGCCGAGCTCGCCGAACGTGCTCGTCGCGGTGGAGGCGAGGACGATGAACGCGTCGTCCGCCGCGGCTGATCCGGTGGTGGTCATGGCCATCGGTACGTTGGCGATGGTGCCCAGACCGGTGATGGGCAGCGCGACCGTGAAGCTGCCGCCGGGATCGAGAGTGTCCACGGCGTCCTGGAACGTGAGAACGGTGAGGTCGATCGCGCCGGCGGTCCCGTCGGGGACGATGGTGATCTCATGGGTTGCGACTGCCTCAGCTGGGCGGGTGCCCACCGCCAGCGCGATGGCCACCGCCCCGAGCACCAACAGCGTGATCCATCGCCGACTCGACCGAGCCATCGCTCGCCCTCCCCCTCCGCGCCCGAGGCGCGTCCCTTGGGCGGGACGGTACGGAGGACCGCTTTCAGTCCTCTTTCAGTGGCTGCGGTCCGGCCGGCGATACGGTCCGCTGGCGATGATCCCCCTCGACGAGACCTTCGACGGCACGTTCCCGTTCGCTCCGCACACCTTCGACGGTCACGGCTTCGTCCAGCACTACGTGGACGAGGGGCCGAGGGACGGCCAGGTGGTGGTGTGCCTGCACGGCGAACCGACCTGGGGCTACCTGTACCGCAACATCATCCCCCGGCTGTCCCCCCGGTACCGGGTGATCGTCCCCGACCACATGGGCTTCGGGAAGTCGGAGACACCCCAGGACCGCGACTACACGCTGCGCACCCACACCGAGAACCTGGCCGCGCTGATCGACCACCTCGACGTCGGCGACATCACCTTCGTGATCCAGGACTGGGGTGGCCCGATCGGCGCCGCCTACACCGTCCGCCACCCCGACCGGGTCAAGCGGCTGTTCCTGGCCAACACCCTGGCCGGCTACGGCCAGGTGGACGACGGCGTGACGCAGATCAACGAGTCGCGGTGGTTCCGCTGGATCGGCGAGGGCCTCGAGTCCGGCCGCACCGAGGCGGTGCTGCGCAACCTCGGGTCCACGGTGCTGTCGGTGATGCAGCTGCTCGGGATGCACAACCCCGAGGCCGTCACCAGCGCCACCTGGGTCCGGGCGTACTCGGCCCCGTTCCCCACCTGGGAGTCGGCCATCGGCGGCTACGAGTTCCCCATCGACGCCTACTCCGGCCGGATCATCGACTACGTGCTCGAAGGGCTCGGCGGCGTGCCGGCGCTGCAGTCGAAGCCGGCCGTGCTCTACGAGGGCATGGCCGACCAAGCCATCCCGCCGGCCCGGGCCATCGCCGACTTCCGGTCCCTGTGGCCCGACGCGCCGGTCGTCGAGCTGCCCGGCGTCGGCCACTTCTGCCAGGAGGACGTCCCCGACGTCCTCGCCGCGGGCATCGACCAGTTCATCCAGGCCAACCCGTAGTCGGCCCTGCTCGTCCGCGCCGATCGGTCAGATCCCGGTTCCTGTCGTAGTACCCGGCTACAACAGGGCTATGGGGAAGAACAACCGCCGGCGCCGGGCCGCCAAGCAACGCAAGCGAACCGAACAGCGACGGGAACGCCGTACCGAGGGCCACCCTGCTGCGGGCGGCCGGCGCTTCGACGCCCGATCCGATGCCGACCCGAGCACGGCGTTCCTGACTGCCGTCCAGGCCTTTCGCGTCGGCGATGGTCGCGTGGTCTCTGAGCTGGTCGAGCTCCTCGCCGCCCTCGCGCCAGCGGCGGTTGCCGCGGCGGTGGAGGTGGTGGTCGAGCGGGAGGTGGCGCGGCTGTGGGTGGCGGGGTGGCAGCCGGCCGTGTTGCACCGGGCGGTCGAGCGGAACGCCGATGCCGGCGCCGCCGCCGTGCTGCGTGGCGCGCTCGCCGCCGAGTCGGCCTCGTGGGAGACGCTGGCCGCCGAGGTGGCGCCCGAGTGGTTGGACCAGCTCGCCACCGTCGGCGCCGGTCGGTCCCCGTCCCCCGAGCAGTCCTACCTGGTCCGGCTCGACCGCTCCTGGCCCGACGTCCTCCACGCCGCCGTCGGGTTGACCGACGTCCTGCAGCGCCTCCCGGCGCTGCCGCTCCTCGGCCCGCCGCCGACCGAGTGGCGCTCGGGCATGGCGGCTGCTGCGGGTCGCACCAGGTTGCCCTCGGCGGTGCTGGAGAAGGTCCGGGCCCTGCTGGCGAAGGCCGAGTCGACGTCGTTCGATGCCGAGGCCGAGGCGTTCACCGCCAAGGCCCAGGAGCTGATGACCCGTCACCGCATCGACCGGGCGGTGTTGGAGGCATCGTCGGGAGCCGGCTCCGACACCGCGTCCGGGCGCCGCCTGCTGGTCGACGATCCCTATGCCGACGCCAAGGCGATGCTTCTCCAGGCGATCTGCGAGGCCAACGACGGGCGGGCCGTCTGGTCGAAGGGGCTGGGGTTCTCCACCGTCTTCGCCTTCCCCGACGAGCTCGACATCATCGAGGACCTGTTCACGTCGCTGCTGGTCCAGGCCACCAGGGCGCTGCGGCGCGAGGGAACCAAGCAGGACGGGGCGGGGCGCAGCCGCACCAAGCGCTTCCGACGGTCGTTCCTGGTCGCCTTCGCCACCCGCATCGGGCAACGCCTCGCCGAGGCGTCCGACGCGGTGGTCGCCGAGGCCGAGCAGGCCACCGGTCGGTCGCTCGTGCCGGTGCTGGCCGGCCGGGCCGAAGCCGCCCACGACGCGGCCGCCGAGGCGTTCCCCGAGACGCGCCGGTTCGCGGCCAACGCATCCGACGGCGAGGGTTGGTTCGCGGGGACGATGTTCGGCGACCGGGCCGACCTCGGCGTCGGCGCCTCGCTCGACGAGCGCAGCGTGTCCTGAGCACGCCGGTGCCGTTGTCTGCCCTCGTCGTTGGGCAGGATGGTGGCGGTGCCGGACGACTTCCTGATCGCCGCCAACCCGGACGAGGGTTCCTCGCTGCCGTACCTGGTCCGGCTACCGCTCGGGCCGGCGGGGGTCGTGCTGAAGGTGCGCGACACCTGGCCGCGCACCGCCAAGGTCTACGCCCACCGGGCCGAGGGGTGGCCCCCCGACGCCACCATCGTGGAGCGGGTACCGGTGCGGTCGTGCCGGCGCAGGGGCGCAGCCATCGACCTCGTGCTCGATCGCGGGTCGGGAGAACCGCTCGCAGTTCGTGTTCACCAGGGCACGGGGCCGAGAGATGATCTTCTGGCAGTCGGCCCGTACCGCGAAGCAGGCCCGGCCCAACGTGTCGTTGCCGACGGCGCGCGCGTCGGGCCGGGTGCTGGAGATCCTCGTCGACTCCCACGAACGGTACGCCTGGGACTTCGCCGGCCAGCAGGCCACCATCCGGCGGACGGGCCTGGTGGCCGGCGACTACGGCGTGGAGCTCGACGGCGGATTGGTCGCAGCGGTCGAGCGCAAGAGCCTCACCGACTTCGTGTCGACGCTCACCACCGGCAAGCTGCGGTACGTGCTGGCGGAGTTGGCCGAGCTCGACCGGGCGGCCGTGGTGGTGGAGGACCGATATTCGGCCGTGTTCAAGCTCGACCGGGTGCGACCGGCCGTGGTCGCCGACGGTCTGGCCGAGGCCCAGGTCCGGTTCCCCGCGGTGCCGATCGTCTTCTGCGAGACCCGCAAGCTGGCCCAGGAGTGGACCTATCGCTTCCTCGGTGCCGCCGTCGCCCACATCGAGGAGCATCACGACGCCGAACGAGTCACGGCTCACCTTCCGCTGGCCGGGCCGCTGCCGGCCGCCGCGCCCACGGCCGCCGAGATCAGGGCGTGGGCCACGAGCGTCGGTCTGGCCGTCTCCGACCGCGGGCGAATCCCGGCCGACGTCCGCCGTCGGTACGAGGCAGCCCACGACCGCTGACGGCCCCGCGCCGGTGCAGCGACACGTCGAGCTCAGCCGTGGAGGAGGACGCCGAGGAAGAGCGCGCCCAGCGCGGTGAGGCCGGCGAGGGCGCCGCCCACGGCGAGGACGATCCGGCGGCGGGAGAAGGCATGGGCGGCGGCGGCGATGCCCGACACGGCCACCAGGCCCAGCTTGACCATGAGCGTGGTCAGGTACTTGTCGGACGCGGAGCCGGCGTTGATGGCATACAGGTTCCAGATACCGGTGGCCACCACGACGGCGAACGCCCCCCACGCCAGGACGGCGAAGCGGCGGGCCGCCGTGCGAGGCACGTCGGGGCCCGCGGACCGCAAGGTGGGGAGCAGGAACGCGACGGTGAACTGGCCGCCGACCCAGATGGTGGCGGCGAACACGTGGAGGAAGAGGCGGACGGTGGAGATCCGGACGTCGAGCACGCCGACCATGGTGCATCGCGGGTGACGCGTTTGTGACCTTCGGTCCTGGACTCGCGGCGTGGCCGAGAGGACCATGGGTTCACCCGGCGAGAGGAGACCCATGTCGTATCCCGTCAACCTCGAGATCGAATCGCCGCTGGAAGTCGCCAACTGGCGGCCGCTGGTCCACTGGATCCTCGGCATCCCGCACCTGCTGATCGCCAACGTGCTCAGCAACGTGGCCGAGGTGCTGGCCGTCATCAGCTGGTTCATCATCGTGTTCACCGGGCGGTTGCCCCAGGGCATCGCCGACTTCCAGTGCATGATCCTGCGGTACGAGACCCGGGCCTACACCTACGTCTTCTGGCTCCGCGAGAGCTACCCGCCGTTCGAGTTCGAGCTCAGCGGGACCGACCCCGGCACCGATCCGGTGCGGGTCGACGTCACGCCGCAGCTGGAGGACCGCAACCGGCTGACGGTCGGTTTGCGGCTCCTGTGGATCATCCCCATCGCGTTGTTCACCGCCCTGGTGGTGATCGCCGCGTTCTTCGCGATGATCGCCTCCTTCTTCGCCGTGCTGTTCACCGGCCGGTGGCCGGAGGGGATCCACGGCTTCGTCGTCAAGACCGCCCGGCTCGGGCTCCGGCTCAACGCCTACGGCCGTCTCCTGGTCGACGACTACCCGCCGTTCGCCCTCGAAGAAGGCGGTTCGACGGCACCGGCGGTGTAGAACCGTGGGATGACCGACGCGCTCATCATCGACGCCGTCCGCACCCCTCGCGGGATCGGCAAGCAGGGCAAGGGTTCGCTCGCCCACCTCCACCCCCAGCACCTCGGCCGCACCGTGCTCGAAGCGCTGGTGGAGCGCAACGGGTTCGACACCGCCGACGTCGACGACATCGTGTGGGGCACCAGTGCCCAGGTCGGCACCCAGGGCGGCGATCTCGGGCGCATGTCGGCTCTCGACGCCGGCTACGACGTCAAGGCCAGCGGCATGACGCTCGACCGCTTCTGCGGGTCGGGCATCACCGCCAGCAACATCGCGGCCAACGGGATCATGGCCGGCATGGAGGACCTGATCATCGCCGGCGGCACCGAGATGATGTCGATCAAGCACAAGGGCATGCTTCCCATGGGCGCCGGCAACTCCCACCTGCAGGAGCTGCACCCGCAGTCCCACCAGGGCGTGTGCGCCGACGCCATCGCCACCCTCGAGGGCATCCCCCGTGAGGCACTCGACGAGCACGCGGCCGAGTCCCAGGCCCGGGCCGCCCAGGCCATCAAGGAGGGCCGGTTCGACCGCAGCCTCATCCCGGTCATGAACCTCGACGGCTCGGTCGCCCTCGACCACGAGGAGTTCCCCCGGCCCGGCACGACCGCCGAGTCCCTGGCCGCCCTCCCGCCGAGCTTCCCGGCCGTCGCCGATTTCCGCTACGAGGACAACCCGACGTTCCGCGAGCTGATCAACATGCGGTACCCCGATCTCGACATCGTCCACGTCCACCACGCCGGCAACTCCTCCGGTGTCGTCGACGGCTCGGCCGCGCTGCTGATGGCCAGCCCGGACTACGCCAAGGCCCACGGGCTCACACCGCGGGCCCGCGTCGTGGCCACCGCCACCATCGGCGACGACCCGACCCTCATGCTCAACGCGCCCGTGCCCGCCGCCCGCAAGGTGCTCGAGCGGGCCGGGATGACGGTGGACGACATCGACCTGTTCGAGGTCAACGAGGCGTTCGCGGTGGTGGCGGAGAAGTTCCAGCGCGACCTCGACCTCGACCGCGACAAGGTCAACGTGAACGGCGGGGCCATGGCCCTCGGCCACCCCATCGGCGCCACCGGCGCCATCCTCATCAACACCGTGCTCGACGAACTCGAGCGCCGCGACCTCCAGGTCGGCCTCATCACCATGTGCACCGGCGGAGGCATGGCGCCGGCCATCATCATCGAGCGCGTCTGATCCCGCCGTGGGCC
>CAVSXR010000006.1:0-14064 GCA_963731885.1 uncultured Acidimicrobiaceae bacterium
GGCCGATGGCGATCGGGGTCGGCCACCAGCTCCATGGGGGTGTCGGTCATCCCCAGCAGCCGGTCGGCCAGGTCCTGGATGGCGATGGCCTCGCCCGAGCAGACGCAGTACAGGTCGCCGGCGGAGCCTTCGGCCATCAGCAGGCGGTAGGCGCGTGCGACGTCGCGCACGTCGGTGAAGTCCCGTCGCGGTGCCAGGTTGCCGGTGGGGATCTCCCGATCACCGAACAGCTCGTTGCGGGCGATCGCGGTCGCCAGGGCCGGGGCCACGAAGTCGGCGCGTTGACCGGGTCCGATGTGGTTGAAGGCCCGGACCCGGATGGTCTCGAGTCCGTGGCCGAGCCACGCCTGGCGGGCCAGCTGCTCGGCGGCCAGCTTCGACGCCGCGTACGGACTGGTCGGCCGGACCGGTGATTCCTCGTCGAGCGGCAGTTCGTCCTCGGTGACCGTGCCGTACACGTCGGCGCTGGAGACGATCAGGACGCGACGCACGCCGTGGGCCCGAGCCGCCTCGAGCAGGTACAGCGTCGCGGTGGCGTTGGCCTCCCAGGTCCCGACCGGATCGCGCCAGGAGTGGGCCACGTCGGCGGCGCCGGCGAGGTGGTAGACGACCTCGGGTTGATGGGCCTTGAACATGCGGGCTGCGGTGTCGGGGTCGGTGAGGTCGCCGTCGTCCTTGTCGATGCCGATCACGTCGTCGCCGCTGGCCCGCAGGTGCTGGCACAAGTGGGTGCCGGCGAAGCCGAGCGATCCGGTGACGAGGGCGCGCATCCCGACGAATGTATCGCCGGGGGTCATGGCCGCTTCGCATCGCGAAGGGCCCGGCGGTACAGGTCGACGATGCCCTCGACGCAGGCGTCCCAGGAGTACCGGGCACTCCTCGCCCGACCCCGGGCCACCATCTCGACCCGCCGGTCCTCGTCGGACCAGACGGCCCGGATCGCCTCCGCGAGGGCGTCGACGTCGCCCACCGGCACCAGTGACGCGGCGTCTCCGGCGACCTCGGCGACGGCGGCCACCGTGGTGGAGACCACCGGGACGCCGGCGGACATGGCCTCGAGGATCGGCAGGCCGAACCCCTCGTACACGGACGGGTACGCCACCAGCCGGGCCGCGCTGTAGAGGTCGCGCAGCTCGTCGTCACTGACCCGGCCGAGGCGGTTGACCAGCGCCGGTCGGGCCATCTGGGCCACCGCCCGGTCGAGCTCCTCCGTGCCCCAACCGTCGGGACCGGCGTGGACGAGTGGGATCTCCACGCCGTTCGCGGCCAGCCGATCGATGGCGCCGACGAGTGCCGGCAGGTCCTTGCGGGGCTCGACCGTGCCCACGGCGAGGACGTAGGCGTCGGCGCCGGCTCGGGTCCGTCCGCGGGCCGGGTCGCCCCCCGCCATCGGGGTGACCCCGAGCGGCACGCTCACCACCCGGTCCGGATCGAGCCCGAGCACGTCGATGGCCTCGACCCGGACGGCCTCGCTGTCGGTGTGGACCCACGCGCCGGCCGCCGCCGCCCGGCGGATGAGCTCGGGGTAGGCGAGGGTGGCGGGTTGGCACAGCTCGGGGAACCGCACCGGGGTGAGGTCGTGGACCGTCACGACCCGAGCGGCGCGCGATGGCGGGACGACGAAGTTCGGACCGTGGACGACGTCGTGGCGGCCGATGGCCCGATCGACCGGGGGCCAGCCGAACCGGCGCCACGCGGCGCGCAGCGCGGTGGCCGGCAGGGGAGGCGCCACCACCCGGACACCGTCGGGGACGACCTCGGCGAGACCCGAGCGCCCCCGGATGCTCACCGGGAATGCCGTGACCTCCACGTCGTCCCGGGCGCCGAGGCCGGCCAGGAGGGCGTGGGTGAAGTTGCCGACCCCGGTCCGGGTGTCGAGGAGGGAGGTGGCGTCGACCGCGACGCGCAGCGGGGGCGGGACCATGGCGGCAATCAGGTTCTCACTCGCGGCCCCGCCGGACCGCGGCGGGCAGCGGCGGGACAGCAGAGCAGCGGCAGGGACCCGGGGGAGAGGTTCCTGCCGCTGCGGCTGGGGCGGCCACTCGGGGCCGGCCCAGATCGGTGATCAGTTGGCGAGTGGGGTCAGCAGACGGAGCTGGGCGCGGGCGTCCTTGGCGGCGGCCCGGGCCTGGTGCATCACGGTGCGGGCCTGGTCGGGGAGCCGCTGCTCGACGTCGTCGAGGACGGCGTCGATGCGGGCCTCGACGGCCTCGAGGCGCTCCTCGACGGTCCGGGCCCGGTCGAGGGCGACCGTGCGGGCGTCGCCGACGTTGGCCTCGAGCTGCTTGCGCAGCTCCTGGCGCTGGACCTGGGCCTTCTGGAAGGCGATGACGCCCAGACCGATGGTGACGTAGACGCCGTCCTTCACGGTCTTCTGGATGTCGTCGAACGTGATCTCGGCCACGATGGAGAACCTTTCGATGGGGGCTGCAGATGGGGCTGCAACGGACGCTTCACGTCCTGTTGCTTGAAAGACTAAGCACGATTGCGTGGAGTTGCAAGCAGTTGTGAACATTGTCTCGTTCGGTCCGATGGGCGGTGGGTGTCCGGGTTGGTGCCCTCCCGGCCAGTAGCCTGCCGCAATCGTGGAGACGTCCGCCCCGAGCCGCCCCGCGGCGCCAGCGGTCGTCGCCGTCGTGGTGACCAGGAACCCTGGACCGTGGTTCGACGAAGTGCTCGCTGCCCTCGATGCGCAGGATTACTCGAACCTCGCCGTCTTGATCATCGACGCGGCGAGCGACATCGATCCGACGCCTCGGGTCGCGTCCGTGCTCCCGGATGCCTACGTGCGGCGGCTCGACGACAACCCGGGCTTCGGTGCCGCGGCCAACCACGTGCGCGAGGTGGTCGACGGGGCGGCCTTCTACTGCTTCCTGCACGACGACGCCGCGCCCACCGAGCGGGCCATCACCGTCATGGTGAGCGAGGCGATGCGGTCCAACGCCGGGATCGTCGGGCCCAAGCTCGTGCAGTTCGACGACGAGCGACGCATCCTCCAGGTGGGCGAGTCCACCGACAAGACCGGCGAGCGGGTCACGACGGTCGAACCGGGTGAGCTCGACCAGGAACAGCACGACTCGGTGCGCGACGTCTTCGTCGTGCCGGGCGCGTGCACGCTGATCCGCAGCGACCTCTTCGCCGCCATCGACGGGTTCGACCCGGGCATCGACGTCCTCAACGACGACCTCAATCTGTGCTGGCGCGCCCACGTCGCCGGCGCCCGGGTCGTCATCGCCCCCGACGCCGTGGTCCGACACCTCGAGTCGCTCGGGGAGCGGTTGCCGGTGACCGAACGCCGCGAGCGGCTGGTGCGCCACCGCCTGCGGACGGTGCTGTCCTGCTACAGCCGATGGCACCTGGTCCGGGTCCTGCCCCAGGCGATGTTCGTGTCGCTGCTCGAGGTGGTGTACTCGCTCGTCGTCGGTCGGCGGCGGCAGGCAGGCGACCTCATCCGGGCCTGGCGCTGGAACATCGCCCGCCGAGGCGAGATCGGCGAGTGGCGGGCCAAGGTCGCCTCGTTCCGAGCCGTGCCCGATTCCGAGGTCCGCCGGTTCCAGCTGCGGGGATCGTCGCGGCTGGCCCGGTACCTGCGGGGCCAGACGAGCCGAGGCGGGTCGCGGAGCGACCAGGCTCAGGCGTCGTTCCGTCGCTTCGCCGACGGGTTCCGCGACGGATCGCTGCGGTGGCCGATCCTGGCCTGGGTGGTCACCGCGGTCATCGTCGCCTTCGGCAGTCGTCACCTCATCCTGCGTCCGATCGCCGCGGTCGGCGGCTTCACCTCGTTCGACCTCGGACCCGTCGCGCTGTTCCACCACTACCTGTCGGGGTGGCGCGATGTCGGTCTCGGCACCGAAGCACCCGCCCCGACGGGCCTGGCCCTGCTCAGTGGACTGGGGTTCGTCTTCCTCGGCGCCATGGGCACGCTGCGCCGGGTCCTGCTGGTGGGATCGCTCGTCCTCGGGCTGGTCGGCTCCTACCGGTTGCTGCGCCCCACCCGCTCGCCCCGGGCCCAGGCCGTCGCGCTCGTGGTGTACGGCGCCATCCCGCTCGGGTACGACGCCATCGCCGACGCCCGCTGGGGCGCCCTGCTCGTGTACGGCGTCACGCCGTGGATCCTCGGCCACCTCGCCCGCACGGCCGGCTGGGAGCCCTTCGCCGACGCCACCCGCCCGGGCCGTCCTCGCGATCGGATGCTGTCCCTCGGCCTCCTCCTCGCCCTCGTCACGGCCGTCGATCCCGCGGTGCTGCCCGTCACGCTGGTCGTGACGGCCGCCCTGGTGCTGGGCTCGCTGCTCGTCGGCGTCCGGTCGGGGACCGGCCGTCTGGCCGTGGTCACGCTCGGGGCGGTGGCGGTCGCCATCGTGTTGCACCTGCCCTGGACGCTCGACTTCCTCCTGCCCGGCGCCACGTGGGAGATGGTCGTGGGTCACGCGGGCGTGAGCGCGCCGGCCTCGCTCGCCGAGCTGTTCCGCTTCGGCGTCGGACCGGTGGGTGGATCGGTCATCTCGGTGGGTCTGCCCCTGGCCGCGCTGCTCCCGTTGGCCATCGGGCGGGAGTGGCGCTTCGACTGGGCCGTGCGGGCGTGGTGCGTCGCCATCGCCCTGGTCGGGCTGGCCTGGGCCGGTGGCGAGGGCTGGCTCCCGCTGTCCCTCCCGCCCGCCGAACTGCTGCTGGCGCCGGCCGCCATGGCGTTGGGTCTGGCCGCCGCCATGGGTGTGGTGGCGTTCGAGATCGACCTGCCGGCCTACGGCTTCGGGTGGCGGCAGGCGGCCGCGGCGCTGGCAGGCGTGGCGCTGCTCGTCGGCGCGGTCCCCACGCTCCTCGATGCCGGCAACGGTCGGTGGTACCTGCCGTCGGGCGGGCTCGAGACCACGTTCGGCTTCCTCGGCCGCGAAGATCCGGGATACCGGGTGCTCTGGATCGGCGACGCCGACGTGCTGCCCCTGCAGGGGTATCGGCTCGACGACGAGCTCGTCTACGCCACCACCGACGACGGGCTCCCGTCCATCACCGACCGCTGGCCCGGCTCCGCCGAGGGCTCGACCCGGCTCATCGAGGACGCCCTCGCGCTGGCCGACGCCGGCCAGACCAGCCGGCTCGGGCGCCTCCTGGCTCCGATGTCGGTGCGCTACATCGTCCTGCCCCGGGCCGCGGCTCCCAAGCCGCTCGGTGGGCTGCAGCGACCGATCCCGCAACGGATTCTCGACACCCTCGCCGATCAGCTCGATCTCGCCGAGGTGCCGGTGAACCCCAGCTACGTCGTGTACCGCAACGAGGCCGCGCTCCCGAGTCGCACGTCGTTGGCGCCCGGGGCCGGCGCGGGCTCGACGTTCTCGGTCGACGCCTCCGACCTCACCGGCGACACCCCCGTGCTCGAGGACCAGACCGGCCCCACCACGTTCGAGGGACCGATCAACGCCGGCGCCACCGTCTTGCACTCCACCGCCGCGGCCGACGGGTGGGAGCTGCTGATCGAGGGCCGCCCGGCGTCGAGGACGAAGCTGTTCGGCTGGGCCGACGGGTACCAGGCGGAGACCGGTGGCGACGCCGTGCTGCGCTACGACACCTCCATCGCCCGCTATGGCGTGATCGGGATCCAGGCGCTCTTCTGGGCCATCGCCGCGGTCGGGGTGTTCCGGAGCCGGCGCCGGGCCCGCGAGACGGACCGGTCCCCCGAGGAGGTCGAGGCATGAGCCGCCGTGTACCGGTCGTGGTGATCCTGCTCGGGCTCGTCGTTGGTGGCTTCGTCGTGGACCGCACCACCACCGACGACGCCGTGGTCCAGACGGCACCGCCCAGCGTCGACTCCTCCGTCTTCCCCGTCGCCGCCGCCCCGGACGCGCTGTCGTCCACCTGGTTCTGCGCCGGGGGCACCGCCGACAAGGAGGCGTTCGCCGATCACGTCGTCGTCATCGCCAACCCCACCACCGACGACGCCGTCGTGACCCTCACCGCCTTCGCCGGCGTGATCGCCCCGCCGTCCACCACCGCCGACACCGGCGACACCACCACCACGACGGTGGCCGACACCACCACGACCGTGGCGGCACCGGTGCCCGAGCCGGTCGAGCTCACCGTCCCGGTGCCCGCCCGCAGCCGCAAGCAGGTCGCCCTCCACGACCTGGTGGACGCGCCGGTGGCCTCGGCGCTGGTCGAGGCCTCGCCCGGCGGTGTCGTCGTCGAGCACCAGGTGACGAGCGTCAACGGGTTCGACGCCAAGCCCTGTGCCACCTCGGCTTCGTCGACGTGGCACTTCGCGTTCGGTGAGACGACCGTCGATGCTCGGGAGCTGCTCGTCCTGTTCAACCCCTTCCCGGAGGACGCCATCGTCGACGGTCGCTTCTCCACCGAGGACGGGATCCGCGAGCCGGCGCGCTTCGACGGTCTCGTCGTCCCGGCACGGGGCACGATCGCGGTCGACATCGGCGACGACGTCACCCGGCGCAAGGAGGTGGCGGCCACGATCACGGCGCGCAACGGGCGCATCGTCGTCGACCGCATCCTGCGCTTCGGCAGCGACGCCGAGCGCGGTCTCACGCTGCAGACCGGCATCCCCGAACCGCAGGGCGCGTGGGTCTTCCCGGACGGCTTCGTGTCGGACGGCACCCGCGAGGAGTACGCGGTGTACAACCCGGGCGACTCGCTGGCCGAGGTCTCGATCGATTTCGTGCTCGACGATCCCGAGACCAATGGTGTGCCCGAGTCGATCGATCTGAGCCTTCCGCCCGGCACGCACCAACTCGTCGACATCGGCGCTGACGGACGGGTCCCGTCGGGTGTCGGGCACACCGGGATCGTGCGCAGCGCCAACGGCGTGCCCATCGTGGCCGAGCGGGCCCTCTACGCCGAACACGACAGCCGGCGAGGCGTCACGGTCACCACCGGGTCACCGGTCGAATCCCAGCAGTGGACCTTCGCCGCGGGCGCGGCCACCGAGAACGACGACGAGTACCTGGTGCTGGTCAACCTCGACGCCGAGATCCTGGCCGACGTCGACGTCACCGCCATCGTGGGTGGCCAGGCGGTCCCCGTCTCCGAGCTCCAGGGCATCGAGCTGGGCGCGGGCGAGCGGCGGGCGATCCGGATCGGCGAGCACATCAACAACCGGCCCGACCTGACGCTCGTGGTGACCTCGTCGGAGCCCATCGTGGCCGAACGAGGGCTGTACCGGGTCGGCAAGGACCAGCGGGGCATGTCGAACGCCGTCGGCGTGCCCTCGACCGAGGGCATGCGGCCGCCTGCCGATCCGTTCGCCACCGCGGCACCGGAGGATGTCCCCGACACCACCGCGCCGGGCGACGGCTCCGAGAGCCCGACCGCGCCGGGCGACGTCCAGCTACCGGCGCCGGATCAGACCATCGTCATCGAGAATCCCGATGCCGAGACCGAGGACCCGGCTGCATCGTCCACCACGACCGCCCCCTAGCCTGGGGGCGTGGAACGCGTCGTCATCCTCGTCGTCATCGCCGCGGTGGCCGTCGTCGTGGCCCTGGTGGTGCAGCGCCGCCAACCGACCACCGCACCGGCGCCGACCGGCGACCACGTGCCGGTGCAGCTGCACCGCGCCGATTTCGAGCGCCCCGACGCCCCCTGGCTGGTGGCCGTGTTCAGCTCCGCCACCTGCTCGACCTGTGCCGGCATGTGGGAGAAGGTGCGCCAGCTCGAGTCGGACACCGTCGCGGTGCACGAGGTCGAGGTCACCGCCCGCAAGGACCTCCACGACCGGTACCGCATCGAGAGCGTCCCGACCACGGTCATCGCCGATGTCGACGGTGTCGTCCGGAGGTCGTTCCTCGGTCCGGCCACCGCCACCGACCTGTGGGCTGCGGTGGCCGAGCTGCGCGAGCCCGGTTCGGTACCGCCGTCGTGCAGTAGCTAGTCGGCCGGCGTCGAGGCCGGGGTCCCGGCGTCGAGGTCCTGGGCGCCCCGATCGCCCAGTTCGATGAGACGGCTCACCTCGCTGCCGTCGATGGTCTCTCGCTCGAGCAGGGCCCGAGCGACGAGATCGAGGCCGTTGCGGTGCTCGTGGAGCAGGTCGCGGCAGCGCTGCTCCTGGTCGCGGAGGATGCGTTCGACCTCCTCGTCGATGACGCGCGCCGTGTCGTCGGAGTACTCGCGGTTGCTCATGAGGCTCTCGCCGAGGAACACCTGGTCGTGGCCGCTCCAGGCCTGCGGTCCGATCTTGGGCGACATGCCCCACTCGCGGACCATCTTGGTGGCGAGCTCGGTGGAACCGACGAGGTCGTTGTTGGCGCCGGTGGAGTAGACGCCGTAGATGGTCTCCTCGGCGATGCGGCCCCCCATGCGCACGACGAGGGTGTCCTCGATGTAGTCCTGGCGGTGGATGTGGCGCTCCTCCATGGGGAGCTGCTGGGTCACGCCGAGTGCCATCCCCGTGGGGAGGATCGTCACCTTGTGGACCGGGTCGGCATTGGGGAGCACGGCGGCGCACACCGCGTGGCCGGCCTCGTGGTAGGCGATGACCTCCTTCTCCGGATCGGACAGGGCCATCGATTCGCGCCGCTGGCCCATGAGCACGCGATCGCGAGCCTGCTCGAAGTGGCGCATGTGGATCTGCTCGTCGCCCGCCCGGACCGCGTAGAGGGCCGCCTCGTTCACCAGGTTGGCGAGGTCGGCGCCGCTCATGCCGGGCGTGCCGCGAGCCACGGTGACGAGGTCGACGTCGGCGGCGAGGTTCTTGTTCTTGCCGTGCACGCCGAGGATGGCGAGGCGCTCCTCGAGCTCGGGCAGGGGGACCACCACCTGGCGGTCGAAGCGGCCGGGGCGCAGCAGGGCGGGGTCGAGGATGTCGGGCCGGTTGGTGGCGGCCATCATGACGATGCCCTCGGTGGCCTCGAAGCCGTCCATCTCCGACAGCATCTGGTTGAGCGTCTGCTCGCGCTCGTCGTGGCCGCCTCCGAGACCGGCGCCGCGCTTGCGGCCGATGGAGTCGATCTCGTCGACGAAGATGATCGCCTTGCCCAGCTTCTTGGCCGTCTGGAACAGGTCACGCACGCGGCTGGCGCCGACGCCCACGAACATCTCCATGAAGTCCGAGCCGGTCACCGACAGGAACGGCACGCCGGCCTCACCGGCCACCGCCCGGGCGATGAGGGTCTTGCCGGTGCCGGGCGGGCCCACGAGCAGGACCCCCTTGGGGATCCGGGCACCGATCTCGGCGAACTTCTCCGGATGACGCAGGAAGTCGACCACCTCGGTGATCTCCTGCTTGACGCCCTCGTAGCCGGCCACGTCCTCGAAGGTGGTGCCGGGCCGCTCGGTGTCGTAGGTCTTGGCCTTCGACCGGCCGATGTTCATGACCCCGCTCATCTGGCCCTGGGCTCGGCGTTGCATCCAGAGGAAGAACAGGACGAACAGCCCGATCATGATGATGTAGGGCAGGATCGCCGAGATGAAGCTCGGCTGGGGCGTCTCGTAGCTGACCTTGACGCTCTTGTCGCGCAGCAGCTGGATGTCGGAATCGGGGATGCCGCCGTTGAGCGGGCCGGTGGTGTGGAAGTCGGAGCCGTCGTCGAAGGTGCCGGAGATGTCGCCGTTGTTGTTGTCGATGGTGACCTCGCCGACCTTGCCGTCGACGACGTCCTGGCGGAACTCGCTGTAGGTGATGTCCTTGCTGCTGGTCCCCGGGAACAGGCCGGCGACGCCGAACCCCAGCACGAGGATGCCCACCAGCACCCAGATCGACCAGCGGGGCAGACCGCCGAGCAGACCGCTGGGGCCGGATCGCCCGCCGCTGGGCTGGCGGCCCGGCGGGGGCGGCGGCGGGGGAGGAGACTGCGGCTGCATGCCTCCACGATACGGCCCACGGCCCCGGGTATCCTCGCCAGGGTGAGCGCGAGCTGCAGCCGTCCCGGGTGCCAGCGGGCACCGTCCGCCACCTTGACCTACGACTACGAGGGACGCGTCGCCACCGTCGACCGTCTCGCCCCGCCCCATCCGATGCAGTACGACCTGTGCGATCTGCACACCGATCGGCTCTCGGTTCCCAACGGCTGGGCCCTGGTCGACCAGCGGGTGATCGCCCCCGTGCTCGAGCTCGGCGACCGCCGGGCGTCCTGACCCGACGGGTACATTCGGCCCGGTGACGGCCGTTCCCCCAGACGCCGCCCCGAGCCGGACCGATCCCCCGAACGAGGCACCCGCCCCCCGTTGGGGTCTCGGCGACGTGGTCGTGGCGTTCCTGTTCGCCCAGGTCGCGTCGCTGATCGGCTTCGCGGTGTTCGCCGCGGTCAAGGGCGTGTCCGCCTCCGACCTGAGCTCCGACACCCTCACCATCGGCGAGGTGGCCTTGCTGCAGATCCCGCTGTGGATGGGCCTGCTGGGCGTCCCGCTGGTGTCCACGTGGTGGAGGGGCAACGGACCGGTCGTCGATCTCGGGTGGTGGATGAAGTGGCGAGACGTGCCCCTCGGGATCGCCATCGGCGTGGCCTGTCAGTTCGTGCTGGTGCCGCTGGTGACCCTGCCGGTCTTCTGGCTCACCAACGCCGACGGCTCGGCTCTCGAGGCGCCGGCTCGCGAGCTCACCGACAAGGCGTCCTCGGGGGTGGGGTGGTTGACCCTCGTGCTCGTCGTCGTGGTGGCGGCGCCGCTGGCCGAGGAGGTGTTCTTCCGCGGCCTCCTGCAGCGCACCCTGGCCCGATCGTGGCCGATCTGGCCCGCGATGATCGTGACGTCCATCGTCTTCGCGGCCAGCCACTTCGAGCTCCTGCAGTTCCCGGCGCTGGCCGCGTTCGGGTTGGTGCTGTCCTACTGCGCCCACCGAACCGGCCGACTCGGGCTCGACACCTGGGCCCACGTGGGTTTCAACGCCACCACGGTGCTGATCCTGTTCGTGCAACGCTGAAGCGCCGCCTGACCACCGTCGACCCCGTCCGGGATGCGAGGATGACGCCTCCATGAGTGTGCTCGACCAGCCGGGATCCGTCGGCGGCGGACCCGAGGTGCTCGATCTCCCCGAGGTCGAGACCGGCGACGTCCCGCCGGAGGAACCACTCCCGCCGCGCCGGGACGACGGGTCGCTGCGGGCCGCCATCGACGTCACCGTCGTGGCGGCCTGCGCCGCCTTCGTCTTCTGGCAGCTCCATCCCCAACTGCTGCTGGCCGACACCACACCGGCGGGCGGCGACATGGGCGCCCACGTGTGGGCGTTCGGGTACCTCCGCGACGTGTTGTTGCCGTCCGGTCGGCTGGTGGGCTGGACGCCCGACTGGTACGCCGGATTCCCGGTCTTCCAGTACTACATGGTCGTCCCGTTCCTGGTCATGGTGGTGGTCAACGCCGGGCTGTCCGGCGTGGCCTCGATCCTCGCCGCACTCGCGTCGCTGGGCATCACGGCCCGAGCGGCGGGCGCGCGGCGCGTGCGCCCCCTGGCCGCCGGTCTCGGCGTCGTCGCCGTCGTGGCCCTCGTCGGCGGGGTGTGGAGCGGGTACGCCACCGGATTCCGGTTCGTCCTGGGCGTGGTGGCCGTCACTGCGGCGATCACCGTCGGTCGGCGCGGCGCGCGCTGGTCGGGAGCGTCGCCGCACCGCTGGTGGTTGGTCGCCGGCGCCGTGGTCGTCGCCCTGGGTGGCATCTCCCTCCCGTTCGGACCATCGTTCAAGATCGTGACCGTGGCCGGGGTCGTCGGCCTCCCGGTCTCGGCCTACGTGTTCGGCAAGCTCAGCCGGTTCCCGTATCCCACACCGGCGCTGCTCGCGGTGGCGTCGGTGTGGTTCCTGTTCGACAAGGACTTCACCATCTACGGCGGGAACATCGCGTCGACGATGGCCGGCGAGTTCGCCTTCTCGATCAGCCTCACCCTGGCGGTCGCCTACCTCGGCGTCCTCGCCCACGGTCTGCGCACCGGGCAGCACCGGGCCGGTGCGGCCGTGCTGCTCGCCCTGGTCGGGCTGTGCCACCTCATCCCGGCCTTCTTCGCCATCGGCGCCACGGCGGTGATGCTGGCCGTCCACCTCGCCGGTGAGCTCGGCCGTCCCCGGGTCCGGCGATTCGGCATCGATCGGGTGTGGTGGTTGGCGTCGGTCGGCGTCGTCGGTGCACTCCTGGCGGCGTGGTGGGTGCTGCCCTTCTACGCCCGCACCACCTACCTCAACGACATGGGCTGGGAGAAGATCGCCGTCCACCACGAGGGCACCGCGCTGTGGCACTGGTTCACGTCCGACGTGTGGTCGCTGCTGGTGCCGGGTGACCTGCGCATCCCGGCCGCGTTGGCGCTCGTCGGTGCGGTGCTGTCGATCCTGTTCCGCAACCGGATCGGCTCCGCGCTCGTCATCATCGGCCTCGGTCTCGCCGCCGCGTTCGTGTTCGCCCCGCAGGGCCGGCTCTGGAACGCTCGGCTGCTGCCCTTCTGGTACCTCGTGGTGTACCTGATGGCCGCGGTCGGTGTCGGCGAGGTCGCCCGGGCGCTGGGCCAGGTGTTCGCCGCCCGTCCCGAGCGACCGGTGCGAGCCGTGGGTTGGGTGGCGGCTCCGGTCTGTCTGCTGGCGCTGGGCGTCTTCCTCGGGGGCCAGCTCCACAACCTCCCCGGCGGACGCCAGAACGCCGACGGGTCGTACCGGCTGCTCTCGTCGATCGGCATTCCCGGGGTGTTCTCCCTCGACCTCCCCGACGCGCTGGGCGTCGACGTCGCCGGCCGCAACTTCGTCACCGACTGGTCGCGCTGGAACTACAGCGGCTACGAGCGCAAGGACGCCTACCCCGAGTACCGGGCCATCGTCTCCACCATGGAGCAGGTCGGCGAGCAACACGGCTGTGGCATGTCCCTGTGGGAGTACAGCTCGAAGCTGAACGACTACGGCACCCCGATGGCGCTCATGCTGCTGCCCCACTGGACCGACGGTTGCATCGGCTCGATGGAGGGTCTCTACTTCGAGGCCTCGTCCACCACGCCGTTCCACTTCCTCATGCAGTCGGAGCTGTCGCAGTCGCCGTCGCGGGCGCAGCGCGACCTGCCGTACCGAGACCTCGACCTCGACGCCGGTGTGCAGCACCTGCAACTGATGGGCGTGAAGTACTACCTGGCTCGCAGCCCTGAGGCCATCGCCGCCGCCGACACCCATCCCGCCCTGTCCCGCATCGCCGCCTCGGGCCCGTGGGTGGTCTACGAGGTGGCCGACGCCCCGCGGGTCGCACCGCTGGCGTACCAACCGGCGGTCACCACGGCGAGCGAACACCAGGACGAGTGGCTCTGTGCCACCAAGGGCGACGACGGCCGCTGCTCGGGCGTCGCGCTCGACTGGTTCCAGGACCCGTCGCAGTGGGACGTGGAGCTGGCGGCCAACGGCCCGGATGACTGGCAGCGGGTCGATCCGGGCGAGACGCCCGAGCGCCGCCCGGTGGCCCCGGCCACCGTTGACGACGTCACCTTCGGTCGGGAGAGCATCTCCTTCACCGTCGACCATCCGGGTACGCCGGTGCTGGTCAAGGAGTCGTACTTCCCCAACTGGCGGGTGAGCGGCGCCGACGGGCCGTACCGAGTGGCGCCGAACCTCATGGTCGTGGTGCCCACCGACACCCATGTCACCCTCACGTACGGACGGACGGGCGTCGACTACCTCGCCATCCTGCTCACCCTGATCGGGATCGGACTGGTCGTGGCGCTGGTCCGCGCCGGAGACGTCGCCGTCCCGCGCCTGCGCGACCCCGAGGTGCCGTTCGAACCGAACCGCGACTGAGTCGACGGTGGGGGAGCGTCTGCGCAGATTCGCGACCGTCGCGATGGTGCCCACCGCCATCGACGTCGGCCTCCTCGTCGTGCTGCGCCAGAGCCTCGGTTGGCCGCTGCTCCTCGCCGACCTCGCGGCCATCGGGGTCGCGTCGGTGGTCTCCTACGCGCTGCACCGCATCGCGACGTACCGCGCCAACCCGTACTTCCGGTGGGTCCGCTACCCGTGGGTGTTCGCCGTCATCGCCGCGGTCGCCGCGGTGGCCGACGCCCTCGTCCTGCGGTTGGCGTTCACCGCCGCGGGCTACACCACGGTCGGCGGTCTGCTCATCGCCAAGGCCATCTCGCTGGGTGTCGCCGTCGCCGTGCGCGCGGTCGGG
>CAVSXR010000007.1:0-25282 GCA_963731885.1 uncultured Acidimicrobiaceae bacterium
GCGAGCACCGAGATGGTTCGATTGACTAATCATTCATGTCAGAAAACGATGTCGCGGTTCGGGTGATCGCCCGGATGGCCCGGGTGTTCGAGACCCGCCTCGGGGCCGAGTCGATGAGCCTGCCCCAGTTCCGGCTCCTCGCCTTCCTCTCCGAGGGTGAGTGGGCCGCCTCGGCGCTGGCCGACTGGCTGGCCGTGTCCCGCCCGTCGATCACCGCGCTGGTGGACGGCCTCGTCGAACGGGGCTGGGTCGAGCGCCGGGAGAGCCCGGACGATCGCCGCCGGGTGCTGCACCAGATCACCCCCTCGGGTCAGTCCGCCCTGGCCACCGCCAGCGGCTGCCTCGACGACACCCTCGACGCCCTCCTCGACCATCTCGACGCCGACGAGCGGGCGCGAGCGCTCGACGGACTCGATCAGCTCGGTGTGGCCATGCGGCGCCACCGCGAGGCGGTCACCTCGTGAGCCTCACCGAGGATCGGGCCGTACCGGCGTCCACGGCACCGCCAGCGGTGGCCGTCGACGTCGACGCGCCCCCGACCCTGTACGAGCCGATGCCCCCCGCCGCCCACTACGAGGCGCCGTCGGGCCGGATCGACCCCGACCAGTCGCTGGGCTGGCTCCGTCGCCTGCGGCCGGTGGTGTGGGGTCACAAGCGGTCGTTCCTCACCGCGATGGCGATGGCGGTGGTGGCGCTGCTGGCCAACGTCGCCATCCCGGCCGTGGTCGGCTCGGGCATCGACGAGATCCGCGCCGGCGGCGACCGCACGTCGGTCTGGGTGATCACCCTGTTGGTGCTGGCGCTGCTGCGCGCCGTGTTCACCTACGGCTACCGCAGCCGCCTCTACAAGTTCGCCTACGCCATCGAGTACGACCTGCGCTCGCTGATGTTCCGTCACTTCGCGTCGATGTCGCACGGCTTCTACGACAAGGTGCAGACCGGCCAGCTGGTCAGCCGGGCCAACAGCGACATCCGCTCGGTGCAGATGCTGCTCGCCTTCGCCCCGTTCATGTCGATGATGATGATGACGTTCGCCCTCGCGTTCGGCTTCATGCTCACCAAGGACGTGCTGCTCACCCTGGTGGCGATCTCCACCCTGCCCTTCGTCTTCCTGGTGGGCGTCAAGCTCCGCAACGTCATGTTCCCCCTGTCATGGGTGGTGCAGGGACGGCTCGCCGAGGTGGCCACGACGGTCGAGGAGAACGTCACCGGTGTGCGGGTCGTCAAGGCCTTCGCCGGCGAGCGCCGGCAGATCGACGTACTGGCCGGGCAGGCGCGCCGGCTGCGGTGGGCATCGGTGAAGGTCAACGACAGCCGGGCCAAGTACGCGCCGATCATGGAGAACCTGCCCCGGCTCGGCATGGCCCTGACCCTGCTCTACGGCGGCTACCTGGCCATCGACGGCCGGGTGACCGTCGGCACCATCATCACGTTCTCGGCCTACGTCCTGCTGCTCCAGGCACCGTTCCGGATGCTCGGCTTCTTCATGATCATGAGCCAGCGGGCGGCGGCCTCGGCGGGGCGCATCTTCGAGATCCTCGACACCCCGGCCGACATCGTCGACCGACCCGGCGCCGTCGACCTCGAGGATCCCGCCGGCGACGTGCGCTTCGACGACGTGCGGTTCCGCTACGGCGACGACACCGATACCGACCGCGCCGACGTGCTCGACCACTTCGACCTGCACATCGAGGCCGGTGAGACGGTCGCCGTCGTCGGGGGAACCGGTTCGGGCAAGAGCACCATCGCCCGGCTGCTCCTGCGCTTCTACGACGTGAACGACGGGGCGGTCCGCATCGACGGCCACGACGTGCGCGACCTCACCATGGCATCGATCCGCCACCACGTCGGGATGGTCACCGACGAGCCGTTCCTGTTCTCGTCCAGCATCCGCGACAACATCGCCTACGCCCGCCCCGATGCCACCGACGAGGAGATCGTCGCCGCGGCCCAGGCGGCCAACGCGCACGAGTTCATCGTCGCCCTGTCCGAGGGGTACGACACGGTGGTGGGCGAGCGGGGGTTCACGCTGTCCGGCGGCCAGCGCCAGCGCCTCGCCATCGCCCGGACGCTGCTGGCCGATCCCGCGGTGTTGATCCTCGACGACGCCACCAGCGCGGTCGACGTGCGGGTCGAGGCCGAGATCCACGAGGCGATCGAGCGCTTGGCCCAGGATCGGACCACCATCGTGGTGGCCCACCGGCTGTCCACCATCGCCCTGGCCGATCGGGTCGCGCTGATCGAGGGCGGCCGGGTCCTGGCGTTGGACACCCACGAGCGGCTGCTGGCCGACGAGCCGCACTACCGCGAGGTGCTGGCCAGCGTCGAAGCGGCCGAGGATGCGGTCAGCGCAGTGGTCCCCGACCCGGAGGTGGGTGACTGATGGGTGGCTTCGGTCCCCCCGCCGGCTCGCCGTTCGCCCAGCCCGGAGCCACCGGCCTGCCCTTCGCCGGCGTTCCCGCCGAGCTGCAGGCTCGGGTGGACGATCTGCTCGCCTCCGAGCCCGAGCACGAGAAGCCCGTGGTCGAGTTCTCCCAAGCCGAGTGGGATCGGCGGCGGTTCACCCTGTGGCGCTTCATCGGCGAGAAGTGGGTCGCGGTGGCGTTCGCGTTCGTGCTGGTCGTCTTCGAGACGCTGATGGTCACGGTCGGTCCGTTCCTCACCGGCAAGGCCATCGACAAGGGCATCATCGCGGGCGACCGGGGTGAACTGCTGGCCATCGCCGGCATCTACGTCGCCTCGGTCGTCATCGGCACGGTCCTGTCGGCCGTCCGGGTGGCCTGGACGGGCCGCGTGGGCGAGGCGCTCATGGAGACGCTGCGCATCCGGATCTTCTCCCACTTCCAGCGCCTGTCGCTCAGCTTCTTCACCGCCGAGAAGGGCGGGGTACTGATGACCCGCATGACGAGCGACATCGAGTCGCTCACCGCCCTGTTCCAGGACGGCCTGGTCAACATGTTCGTCCAGTTCCTCACCCTCGCCATCGTCGCCGTGGTGCTGTTCGCGGTCAGCCCCACGCTGGCCCTCGTGCTGTTCCTCGGTGTGGTGCCGGTGATGCTGGTGCTCACGCTGTGGTTCCGGAAGGCCTCCGACATCGCCTTCCTCGCGGTGCGGGACCGCATCGCCGACGTCATGTCGGACCTGCAGGAGAACCTCGGCGGCATCCGGGTGGTCACCGCCACCAACCGGGCCAAGCGCAACGTGGTCAGCCACGAGAACATCCTCGGTTCCTACCGCGATGCCAACGACACCACCGCGGTGATCGGCGCCATCTACGGGCCGAGCGCCGAGCTGCTCGGGTACCTCGCCCAGGCGCTCCTGCTCGGCCTCGGCGGGTGGCTCGTCAGCCGGGGCAGCCTGACCGTCGGCGAGCTGGCGTCGTTCTTCCTCTACCTCACGATGTTCTTCGCCCCGATCCAGCAGCTGGTGCAGCTGTACAACACGTACCAGCAGGGACGGGCCGCGGTCCGCAAGCTCGACGGACTGTTCGCCACCGAACCCGACGTGCGTGAGCGTCCCGACGCGCCCGATCTGCCGACGATGGAGGGCCGCATCGAGCTCGACCACGTGACCTTCGGCTACGACCCCACCGTGCTGGTCCTGAAGGACGTCACCCTGCGGATCGCCGCCGGGGAGACGGTCGCCTTCGTGGGCGAGACCGGGGCCGGCAAGTCCACCGTCGCCAAGCTGGTGAACCGGTACTACGACCCCACCGAGGGCACGGTGCGCATCGACGGGCACGACCTGCGCGACGTCACCCTGGCGTCGATCCGCCGTCAGATCGGCGTCGTGCCCCAGGAGCCGTTCCTGTTCGCCGGATCGATCCGCGACAACCTCACCTTCGCGGCCCCCGACGCCGGCGACGACGAGCTGTGGGCGGCGGTCGACGCCGTGGGTCTGCGCGATCTCGTCGAGCGTCAGCCGGCCGGGCTCGACCAGATCATCCACGAGCGAGGCTCGTCCCTCAGCTCCGGGGAGCGCCAGCTCCTCGCCCTGGCCCGGGCGTTCCTGTCCCAACCCCGTGTCCTCGTGCTCGACGAGGCCACGTCCAACCTCGACCTGGCCAGCGAGACGCGGATCGAGTTCGCCCTCGACGCCGTGCTCGAGGGACGGACCGCCATCATCATCGCCCACCGCCTGGCCACGGCCATGCGAGCCGACCGCATCGCCGTCGTGCACGACGGCGAGATCGTCGAGCTCGGCCGCCACGACGAGCTCGTCGCGATGGACGGTCGGTACGCCGCGCTGCACGACACGTGGATGTCCCAGGCCAGCGGGGCGCCGGCCGCCGACGTCGATGCCGCGGCCGCCGGCACGTGACCCCGTCCCCGTGAGTCCCTGGCAGCTGGCCGCCATCTTCGCCTGCACGGCCATCGGCGCGTTCATCCAGGGTTCGGTCGGCTTCGGCCACAACCTCATCGCGGCCCCGGTGCTGGCGCTGGTCGACGAGCGGTTCGTGCCGGGTCCCGCCATCGCCGGCGCCACCGTGCTCACGCTCCTGATGGCGATACGTGATCGCCGCGGTCTCCACCTCGGCGAGATCCGGATCGCGCTGGTCGGGCGGATCCCGGCCACCATCCTCGCCGCCCTCACCGTCGCACTGCTGCCGAAGCGGCCACTCGCCATCCTGTTCGCCGCCCTGGTCCTGATCGCGGTGGCGATCACCGCGTCCGGCGTGCACCTCCGGCCCACCCGCCGCACCCTGCTCGTCGCCGGCTCCCTGTCGGGCTACATGGCCACCTCGACCTCCATCGGCGGACCGCCGATGGCGATGCTGTACGCCAACGAGGAGGGTCGGCGGATGCGCGGGACGCTGGCCGGGTACTTCCTGGTGGGCTCGCTGTTCAGCATCGCCGCGTTGACCGCCACCGGCAGCTTCGGCACCACCGAGCTCGGTCTCAGCCTGCTGGTCGTGCCCGGCGTCGTGGTCGGGTTCCTGGCGTCGTCGGCCGGGGCTCGGCGCCTCGATGCCGGGCACACCCGACCGGCCGTGCTGGTCGTCGCTGCCCTGGCGGCCGTCTCCGTGCTGGCCAAGACCATCCTGTGAGCAGATCCGCCGGTGAGACGACTGGGTGAGCGGGAGAGGGAGGGCTTTCCAGCCGCCCCACCGACGATCTGCTGAAGAGAGACGATGACGCCCGAGGAGCTGGGAGTTGGGAGGGTGCACCTCGGGACGCCACCGTCTCTGACAGGTGTGATCGCCCTCGCCGGCAGGGAACTTGAGCACAAATCAAGAGAAATTGCAGCGGGAGCAGCCGAGTCGGAATCCGGCGAAGCGGACAGGGCCGTGCCGGGCGGATCAGGGGACATCCGCCGCGTGTCACGATGCGGGCATGACCGACATCGACCTCGAGATCGACCAACGAATCGCCACCATCACGCTCGATCGCCCCGACCGGCTGAATGCGTTCACGGTGACGATGCAGGAAGAGCTGTGCGATGCCTTCGACCGCACCGACGCCGATGACGACGTGCGGGTGGTGATCGTCACGGGTCGGGGTCGGGGCTTCTGTGCCGGGGCCGATCTCGGGGGTGGCGGCGGGACGTTCGACATGTCGTCGCAGCCCGCCGACGGATCGGGAGCGGTGAGCCAGGGTGATTCCGAGATGCGCCACCGCGACGAGGGCGGCCTGCTCACCCTGCGGATCTTCCAGAGCACGAAGCCGGTGATCGCGGCCATCAACGGTCCGGCCGTCGGGGTCGGCGTGACGATGACCCTGCCGATGGACATCCGCTTGGCGTCCACCAGCGCCCGGTTCGGGTTCGTGTTCGCCCGGCGCGGCATCGTGCCCGAGGCGTGCTCGTCGTGGTTCCTGCCCCGCCTGGTCGGGATCAGCCAGGCGGTCGAGTGGTGCTACACCGGCCGGGTCTTCGGTGCCGACGAGGCCCTGGCCGGCGGCCTGGTCCGGTCGGTGCACGAGCCCGACGACCTGTTGCCGGCCGCCCACGACATCGCCCGTGACATCGCCGACAACACCTCCGCGGTCTCGGTGGCCCTCACCCGGGCGATGCTGTGGCGCATGCTGGGGGAGAGCCACCCGATGGCGGCGCACGAGGTCGACTCTCCGGGCATCGCCTACCTGGGTCAGAGCGCCGATGCTCGGGAGGGCGTGGTGTCGTTCCTCGAGAAGCGGCCCGCGGCATTCACCGACACCGTCAGCCGGGACATGCCCCCGCACTACCCGTGGTGGACCGAGCCCGAGTTCCGCGCCGACCGCTGACCCATCCGTTCTGGACGGTCAGCGGTCGCTCCCGGTGGCGCGATGACCGACCAGAACGGGAGTTGGGGTCAGGTGTGGAGGGGAAGGGCGTCGAGGCCGCGCAGCACGATGCGGTGGTTGCGGACGATGTCGCCGTCGATGCCGACGTCGGGGTAACGATCGATCAGCGTGCCGATGGCCACCTGGGCCTCCATCCGGGCCAGCGCCGCACCCAGGCAGTGGTGCACCCCGGAGCCGAAGCTGAGGTGGTGGTTGGCGCTCTGCCGGCCGATGTCGAACGCGTCGGCGTCGTCGCCCCAGCGCTCGGGATCGCGGTTGGCCGCCGCGGTCATCGCCATGACGAATTCGCCTGCGGGAATGACCTGGTCGCGGACCTCGTAGGGGACCATGGTGATCCGGCGGGTCATCTGCACCGGCGGGTCGAAGCGGAGGCACTCCTCGACCGCGTTGGCGATCAGCGACGGTTCCTCGCGGAGGCGCTGGCGCTGGTCCGGGTGTTCGAGCAGCGCGAGCATGCCGTTGCCGATGAGGTTGACGGTGGTCTCGTGGCCGGCGATGAACAACAGCACCAGCTGGTCGAGCAGTTCTTCGTCGGTGAGGGCGTCGCCGTCCTCGTGCTGGGCGATCATGCCACTGAGGAGATCGTCGCCCGGGTGCTGACGCTTCCACTCGATGACGCCGGTGAGATGGTCGCGAAGCGACCGCGAGGCGTGGAAGGCGCGGACGAACTGCTCGTCGTCGAACGTGGGGTCGAGGGTGCCGGCCAGGGTGTGTGACCACTCCCGGAGCTGGTCGGTGTCGTCGCCGTCGGGCAAGCCGAGCATCAACGAGATCACCTGGAACGGCAAGGGGAAGGCCAACGTCGAGATGAGCTCGAAACGCTCGCCGGGCCCCACGTCGGCCAGGGCCTCGTCGACCAGGCGTTGCACCTCGGGTCGCAGCCCGTCGATGGCCCGAGGGGTGAACACCCGGGCGACCAGCTTGCGCAGGCGGGTGTGGTCCGGGGGGTCGAGGTTGAGGATCGACCGGTTCTCGAACTGGTCGGCGCCAAGTTCCTCGGCCAGCTTCTCGAAGGCATCGGAACGGAACGTGGGGTTGGTGACGTTGCGGTCCTCGACGCTCATGCCCGGCTCCCGGAGCAGGCGGAAGCAGTCCTCGTAGCTGAACAGCTGCCACCCGCCGAGCGGGCTGGGCAGGACCGGGCCGGCCTCCCGCAGGCGGGCGAACTGATCGTAGGGCCACTCGGTGTAGCCGGGTTCGAACGGGTTGAAGAGCATCGGATCGGCGGTGTCGGTCATCGGAGGCCCCCTGCTGCACGGCGTCGTCTGGCGCCGACGGTAGTGCTCCCCGGGACCCGTTGGGGCCGCCCCAGGTGGTGTGGGAGCCTGACGGCTCCATGTCCGCCAGCACCCACGTCGACGACGGCCCGCGCCAGATCGATCTCGCCCTGTTGGGCGTGGCCATCCTGGCCGTCTCCACGTCGGCACCGCTGATCCGGTACGCGGTGGCGCCCGCCCTGGCGGTGGCCATGTGGCGGAACCTGCTCGCCGTGCCGGTGTTGTTCTCGTTCGCCCGGCGGGGCCCGCTTCCGGCCCCCCGGGAGCGCCGGCTCATCGCGCTCGCCGGCGGGTTGCTGGCCGCCCATTTCGCCACGTGGATCCCCTCGATCTCCTACACCACGGTGGCGTCATCCGTGGCCCTGGTCGCCACCCAGCCGGCATGGGCCGCCCTGTTCGCCCGGTGGCGTGGTGAGCCGGTCGAACGGCAGGTCTGGGTCGGGATCGCGGTGGCGTTCGCCGGTGTGCTCCTCTTGTCGGGAGTCGACCTCCGGCTGTCGACGCGCGCCGCGTTCGGAGACCTCCTCGCGTTGACCGGCGGCGTCTTCGCCGCCGCCTACGTCACGGTGGGCTCGCAGGTGCGACGCACCGTGGACACGGCGGTGTACGCCACCGGTTGCTACGGCGTGGCGGCCATCGCCTTGCTGGTGGCGTGCCTGGTCAGCGGGCGTGCGATGGTCGGATACAGCGCCGGGACCTGGCTGGCGATCGGTGCCCTGGTGCTCGGTCCCCAGCTGCTCGGCCACACCCTGGTGAACCGCGTCCTTCGCTCGATCTCCGCGACGGCGGTGTCGGTCGCCATCCTGTTCGAGGTCGTCGGTGCGTCGGTCATCGCCGCGATCTGGTTCGATGAGACTCCGCCCGCGGCGGCGGCGCCGGCCGCGGCGCTGATCGTCGTGGGTGTCGTCCTCGTCATCCGCTCCGGTCGCCGCCAGACGATCGCTCGACGAACCGTGGAAGGAGCTCCACTTGGCTGATTCCCAGACCTCCGGCTCGATGACCTTCACCCCGTTGCTCGAACCGCCGGAGGGAACAGCCGCGCCGGGCGCACCGTTGGTGTTCTCCGTGAAGGGGAGCGCGGTCCACGTCAGCGACGGAGCGGCGGACCCGGAACAGGCCGACGTGTACCTCGGCCGGCTCGGTGACACCGACTGCTGGGCTGTCGATCTCGACGGCGACGAGGAACCCGATGTGATGGTGACCCCGCTCCTCGCCCTGCACGCGACGGTGTCCGAGCAGGAGTGGGTCATCGCCGGCCGGGCCGTGCAGTTGCTCGAGTGGCGACGGACCCACCGGTTCTGCGGCCGTTGCGGCGTGGCCACCGAGGAGGTCCCGGGCGAGCGGGCCATGCGCTGCCCCGACTGTGGGCTGCTCGCCTTCCCCCGGTTGGCCCCGGCCGTGATCACCCTGGTGACGCGCGACGACGGGCGAGCCCTGCTGGGGCGCAACGCCAGCTTCCCGGTGCCGATGTTCTCCTGCCTGGCCGGGTTCGTGGAGCCGGGCGAGACGCTCGAGGAGGCGGTGGCACGCGAGGTGCGCGAGGAGGTCAGCGTGGAGGTCGGTCGGGTCAGCTACCGCTCGTCGCAGCCGTGGCCGTTCCCGCACTCGCTCATGATCGGGTTCCGGGCCGAGTGGGCCGGAGGTGACATCGAGGTCGACGGGGTCGAGATCGCCGAGGCGGCCTGGTTCGACACCGACGACCTGCCCCCCATTCCTCCTCGCCTGTCCATCGCTCGCCGCCTCATCGACGAGTGGATCGCCGAGCACTGATGGTCGGCCGTCGATGACCACATCCGTGACGGAGCCCCAGGACGGCCGGCTGGTCACGCCCCTGTTCGCCCTCATCACCGCGTCCGGGCTCTTCTACTTCCTCGCCATGGGGTCGCTGCTCCCCACCCTGCCTCGCTACGTCGAGAACGAGCTCGGCGGCGGTGGGTTCGAGGTCGGCCTGGTGGTCGGCGCCTTCGCGGTGTCGGCCGCGCTCATCCGCCCCAACGCCGGCCGCATCGGCGACCTGGTGGGGCGCCGGAAGATGGCGGTGATGGGATCGGCCGTCGCGGCCGCCTCGATCGCCCCGCTCGGTCTGGTCCACGCCGTGTGGTTCCTGGTGGTGGTCCGCCTGGTCACCGGCGTGGGCGAGGCCGCGTTCTTCATCGGGGCGGCCACCGCGGCACAGGACCTCTCGCCCGATCACCGTCGCGGCGAGGCGGCCTCGTTCTTCTCGATCGCCATCTACGGCGGCCTCGCGTTCGGCCCGGCGGCCGGCGAATGGATCTACCGCAGCCACGGTGCGGGCACGGAGTGGGCCTTCGCCACCGCATCCTGCACCCTCTCGCTGGTGCTGGCGTTGTTCATCCCGCGCGACCTCGGCCGGGCCACCAACCCACCGCCACGCCGTGGGATCCTCCATCCCGCGGCCATCCTGCCCGGATCGGTGCTGCTCCTCGGCCTCATCGGCTTCGCCGGTTTCGCCTCGTTCGTGCCGCTGTACGTCGACTCGATCGGCGTGGCCGACGCCGGGCCGTTCTTCCTCGCCTACGGACTCATCGTGCTGGCAGTGCGCATCGTGGGCGCCAAGGTCCCCGATCGCTTCGGCGCGGTCCGGACGTCGACGTTCGCGCTGCTGGCCATCGCGTCGGGAATCGGGACGGTGGCGGTCGTCCAATCGGTGACCGGGTTGTGGATCGGCACCGTCCTGCTGTCGCTCGGCATGTCGCTGCTGTTCCCCGCCCTGTTCATCCTGGCGGTGAACAACGCCCCCGCCGACGAGCGCAGCCACGCCGTGGGGACGTTCTCCCTCTTCTTCGACCTGTCCCAGGGCCTGGGCGCACCAGTGCTCGGGATCCTGGTGAGCGTCTTCGGCACCGAGCGAGCCGCGTTCTTCGGTGGCGCCGCGATGGCCTGCATCGGTCTGGTCGTGGCCAACACCCGGCTCCGGGGCTCGCTGGGAGCGCGAGAGGGTTGAGGGCATCCCTCACGGCGCGGTGAGGGCAAAGGCCACGGCCGCCGCGGTGGCCACGTTGAGGGAGTCGACGCCCGGGGCCATCGGGATGCGAGCGCGGACGTCCGCGGTGGCGAGCGTCGCCGCGCGTGAGACCGGCGCCCTCGGCGCCCAGCACCCACGCGATCGGGCGGTCGCGGGGCACATCCCGGACGTCGACGTCTGCGGACGGAGTGAGAGCCACCACGCGATAACCGGCCCGGGCGACGGCGTGGAGGCCGGTGGGGAGCGGGTCGAGGCGGGTCCACGGCACGTGCAGGACGTGTCCCAGCGACACCCGCACCGACCGGCGGTAGAGCGGATCGGCCGTAGTGGGGTCGAGCAGGACTCCGCCGAGGCCGAAGGCGGCGGCGTTGCGGAACAGCGCCCCCAGGTTCTCGTGGTCGTTGAGCCCCTCCACCACCGCGACCGGCCGGATGCCATCCATCACCTCGGCTGGATCGGGCAGGGGCAGGCGGGCGGCCGAGGCCACCACGCCCCGGTGGATGGCGAAGCCCGTGATGGTCTCGAGCAGCGCGGCCGACGCGACGAAGACGTCGACCGCGAGTCCCTCCAACCACGGCAGCACGCGAGGGAGCTTGCCCTCGGACACCAGCACCGACCGCAACGGGTACGGAGACGCCACCGCGGCCTCCAGGGCGAGGAGACCCTCGACCACGAAGCATCCGTGCTCGGCTTCGAGTCGGGTGCGTGCTGCGGCGTCCTTGAGCCCGGTCAGCTCGACGAGGCGGGGGTCGTCGGGGTCGTCGACGGTGACGATCCGCGGTGCGGTCACACCGGCAACCTAGGGCCCGGTGCCTAGGCTGCCGTCGTGGCCTCGCACCCCGAGCTGATCGATTCGAAGGATGGTGTGCTCCTGGCCGTGCACGTCCAGCCGGGCGCGGGTTCGACCGAGCTCGTCGGGCGGCACGGGGACGCCCTCAAGATCCGGGTCGCGGCACCGGCCACGGGTGGGCGGGCCAACGATGCCGTCGGCACGCTGGTCGCCGACTTGTTCGGCGTGGACCCCGGCGCCCTCGTCCTCACCTCGGGTCAGACCAGCCGCCAGAAGCGGTTCCGCCTCGGTGACCTCGACCGTGCGGCGGCGGAGAAGCTGGTCGACCAGGCGCTCGAGCGCGCCGCTCGCCGTCCCTGATCGGAGGGCGGGTCGATGGCTCCGGGTCAGGCGGAGCGTGACTTGCGGACCTCAGGGTTGTAGCAGGCGCCCTTCATTCCCAGCATCTGCGCCGGGACGCAACGGTTGGAGTTCCGGCACAGGCGCGGGGCGGGATCGTCGCCCAGGATCCGGGACGCCAGGTCGGGCTCCGCGTAGAACGGCCGGCCGATGCCGACCATGTCGGCCTCGCCCCGGTCGAGGATGCCGTTGACCTCGTCGGCCGTGCGGATGCCACCGACCGCGAACACCGGGATCCCGACCGCGTGCTTGGCCCGGCGGAACAGGTCGCGGTTCCAGACCGGTTCGAACGGTGCCGTCTTGCCGCCCCACCAGGCCCCGGCCTTCACCACGCCCCGCCGCAGTCGGGACGGTGACGCCTTCTCCAGGCGGGTGGCCATGCCGGGGTTGGTCCACAGGGAGTCCGGCACGCCCCCGCGAGACAGCGTCGTGTCGGGGAACACCGACACCTCCACCGGGGTGACCGCGTCGAAGCCCCATTCCTGCACCAGCCGGCACAGGGCGATGGCCTCGTCGGCGGTCGAGCGCGGGAACCCGGGCGGGGCCGTCTCGGCCGGTGCCTTCACGGTGCACGGGAAGTCGGCGCCGGCCCGTTGGGCCACCGCGTCACGAATCAGGCGGAGGACCCGGGCCCGGTTCTCGAACGAACCGCCGAACTCGTCGGTACGGCGGTTGTAGAACGGGGACAGGAACTGGTCGAGGAGCTTGGCGTTGGCCGAGCCGAGCTGCACGCCGTCGTAGCCGGCCTCGCGCGCCCAGGCCGCCACCTCGCCGTACCGGGTGGCCATGGCGCGCACCTCGTCCGTGGTCATCGCGTGCACCGGGGTGCCCCGGAACACCGGTCGGAGGTACCAGGGGAGGGGACCGGCGGCCACGAGTGGGCTCTGTCGCCAGCTGGCATAGGGCTCGTGCCAGGCCTCCATCGCGTACAGGCCCCCGTGGCCGACCTGGAGGAAGATGGAGGCGCCTTCGGCATGGACGGCATCGACCATCGGTGCCAGCCGCAGCACCTTCTCGCGGGTGTCGACGCAGGTCATGCCGGGGGAGGTGCGGCCCTCGGCATGCAGGCACGACGATCCCTGGATGATCAGCCCGACGCCGTGGCGGGCGTTCTCGACGAAGTGGCGGGCGTAGGTCTCGGCGGCATCGTCACCGTCGCCCGCTCCCTCGAGTACCGGAGCCCGGTAGAGCCGGTTGCGGATGGTCGCGCTCCCAATGGTCAACGGTGTGTGCAGCACGGCGCTCATCGGTCCGACTTCACCGTCGTCGCGCCCACCTCCTGCTTCTGGCGCCACGTCGTGCGGTTGCTGACTGACGATCGTGGTGCCAGAACGGAACTCATCCACCTTCTGGCGCCACGTCGTGCGGTTGCTGACCGACGATCGTGGTGCCAGAACCGAACTCATCCACCTTCTGGTGCCACGTCGTGCGGTTGCTGACCGACGATCGTGGTGCCAGAACGGGGAGCCGGGCGCGGTGCTGGAGGGGCGCTGGAGGGGCGCTGGAGGGGCGCTGGAGGGGCGCTGGAGGAGTGCTGGAGGGGTGCGCCTTCAGCCCGCGGCGCGGGTGAGCGCCCGTCCGGTGAGTACCCGGGCCAGGTGTTGGCGGTAGTCGGGCTGCGCGCTGAGGTCGGCGGGGGGCGAGGTGCCGTCGGCCGCATGACCGGCAGCCTCGCCGATGGCATCGAGGCCGGCGCCGGCGAGCGCCTCCTCGGTGGCCCCGGCCCGCACCGGGACGGCCCCCATGTTGGTGAGCCCGACCCGGGCTTCGGCGATCGAGCCGTTGTCGCGCTTGACCATCGCCGCCACCCCGACCACGGCCCAGGCCTGAGCCACCCGGTTGAACTTCTCGTAGGCGTGGCCCCAGGACGAGTCGTACTTCGGCACCTCGATGCGCACCAGCACCTCACCGGGCTCGAGCGCGGTCTCGAGGTAGCCGGCGAAGAACTGGCTCGCCGGGATGCTCCGGGAACCACCCGGGCCCTGGGCCACGAAGGTGGCATCGAGCGCGCTCATCACGGCCGGCAGGTCGCCGGCCGAGTCGCCGTGGGCGTTGGCGCCGCCGACCGTGCCCCGATGACGGACCTGGGCGTCGCCGACCATCGCGGTGGCCTCGGCCAGCAATCCGGCGTGCTCGCGCACCAACGGATCGTGCATCACCGCGTAGTGGGTGGTGCCGGCCCCGATGGCGAGGTGGTCACCGGCGTCGGTCACCCCCTTCAGCTCGGCGATCCCGCCGATGTCGACGACGGCGGTGGGAACTGCGAACCGCAGCTTCATGAGGGGCAGGAGGCTGTGGCCGCCCGCCAGGACCTTGGCGTCGTCGCCGTACTCGGCCAGGGCCTGGACCGCTTCGTCGACCGTGGTCGGAGCGACGTATTCGAACCGGGCGGGGATCATGATGCGCTCCCTTCGTTGATCGCCCGCCAGATCCGTTCGGGCGTGCACGGCATCTCGACGTCGTTCACGCCGAAGTGCCGGATGGCGTCGATGATGGCGTTCACCACGGCCGGCGTCGACGCGATGGTGCCGGCCTCGCCGACGCCCTTGACGCCGAGGTCGTTGGCCGCGGGCGACTCGGTGCGGTCGGTGACGAACTCGGGCAGATCCGGCGCGGCGGGGACGAGGTAGTCGACCAGGGTGCCGGTGACGAGGTTGCCGTCCTCGTCGTAGACCGCCCCCTCGTACAGCGCCTGGGCGATGCCCTGCGCCAGCCCGCCGTGGACCTGGCCCTCGACGATCTGGGGGTTGATGACCTTGCCGACGTCGTCGACGCACACGTACTTCCGGATCGTGGGCCGGCCGGTCTCGGTGTCGACGTCCACCGCGCACAGGTGGGTGCCGTGCGGGAACGAGAAGTTCTCGGGGTCGAAGACGGCGTGGCCGGTGAGATCGGGCTCCATGTCCGTGGGGTAGTCGTGGGCCACGAAGGCCGCCATCGCCAGCTCCTGGAACGTCTTCGACGCGCTCGGTGAGCCCTTGACGCTGAACGTGCCGGCGGAGAACTCGACGTCCTCCTCGGCCGCCTCGAGGAGGTGGGCGGCCAGCTTGGTGGCCTTGGCGACCACCTTCTGGGTCGCCTTGTGGAGGGCGATGCCGCCCACGGCCAGGGAACGCGACCCGTAGGTGTCGAGCCCCATCGGGGAGACCGATGTGTCGCCGTGGAGGACCTCCACGTCCTCGAACGGGATGCCGAGGTCGGAGGCCACGATCTGCGACCAGGTCGTCTCGTGCCCCTGCCCGTGGGGCGAGGTGCCGGTGACCACCTGGACCTTGCCGGTGGCCAGCACCCGCACGGTGGCCGCTTCCCAACCGCCCGATCCGAAGCTGAGGTTGCCGAGCACGCGGGACGGTGCCAGGCCGCACATCTCGGTGAAGGTCGAGATGCCGATGCCGAGCTGCACCTTGTCGCCGCGTGCCCGACGTTCGGCCTGTTCGGCCCGGAGGCCGGCGTAGTCGAACAGCTCCATGGCGCGGTCGGTGGCGGCCTCGTAGTTGCCGGAGTCGTAGGTGAGCCCGGCCACCGTCTCGAAGGGGAACTCGTCGTGGGTGATCCAGTTCTTGCGCCGCAGCTCCATCGGTTCCATGCCGAGCTCGACGGCCAGCTCGTCCATGATGCGCTCGATGGCGAAGGTGGCCTCGGGTCTCCCCGCGCCGCGGTAGGCATCGGTCGGGGTCTTGGTGGTGAACACCCCGGTGCAATTGAAGCGGTACGCGTCCATCTTGTAGATCGCCGGGTACATGAAGGCGCCGAGGATCGGGATGCCGGGAGTGACCAGCATCAGGTAGCCGCCCATGTCGGCGATGAGGTCGACCTTGAGACCGAGCAGCTTGCCCTCGTTGGTGGCCGCGATCTCGATGTCCTGGATCTGGCCGCGGCCGTGGTGCATGGTCAGGAACGACTCGCTACGGGTCTCGGTCCATTTCACCGGCCGACCGAGCCGACGGGCCACCAGCACCGAGACCAGCTCCTCGCCGTAGACCTGGAGCTTGGACCCGAACCCCCCACCCACGTCGGGGGCGACGACCCGGATCTTCTGCTCGGGGATGCCGGTGGTGGCGGCGATCATGAGCCGCAGGATGTGGGGCACCTGGGTCGAGGAGTACAGGACGAACTCGCCCGATGCCGCCGACGGCATGCAGGCCGTGGCCCGCGGTTCGAGCGGCGTGGGCAGCAGGCGCTGTTGGAGGAAGCGGCGCTTGACCACCACGTCGGCTCCGGCGAAGGTCTCGTCGATGTCGGCACCGGTGGGCATCGAGAAGAAGTACGTCTTGTTGGTGCCGAGGTCGTCGTGGACGAGAACCTCGTCGGTGAGGGCGTCTTCGAGATCGACCACCGCGGGCAGTGGGTCGTAGTCGACCACGACCTTCTCGGCGGCGTCGACCGCCACGGAGCGGTCGCGTGCCACCACGACGGCGACGGGATCGCCGGCGTGGCGGACCTTGTCGACCGCCATCGGGGGGTGGGCCGGGAGCTTCATGTCCTCGGTGACGGGCCATGCGCACGGGAGGCTGGGGCACTCGTCGACCAACTCGGCGCCGGTGAACACCGCGATCACGCCGGGCGTGTCGACCGCGCCGGACACGTCGATGGACTTGATGCGGGCGTGGGCGAGCGGGCTGCGGACGAAGACCATCGTGAGCATGCCCGGGGCGGTGATGCTGTCGGTCCAGTGGGTCTGGCCGGTGACGAGGTGGGCGTCCTCCTTGCGCAGCGGGGCGGTGCCGATCGTGCCGGCCATGGGTTCCTCGGTGACGGTCATGACGCGCTCCCGTTCATCTTCGTGGCGGCGATTCGCACGGCCTTGACGATGTTCTGGTAGCCGGTGCAGCGGCACAGGTTGCCCTCGAGCCCGTGACGGATCTCGTCGTCGGTGGGGTCGGGGTTCTCGTTGAGCAGATCGAGCGACGCCATGATCATCCCCGGTGTGCAGTAGCCGCACTGGAGCCCGTGGGCCTCGTGGAACGCCTCCTGCAGCGGGTGGAAGGTGGCATCGGCACCCGCGGTGGCGGCCAGGCCCTGCACGGTCAGGACCTCGTGTCCGTTGGCCTGGACCGCGAGCACGGTGCACGACTTGACGCTCTGGCCGTCGAGATGCACCGTGCACGCCCCGCAGTTCGACGTGTCGCACCCGACGTTCGTGCCGGTCAGTCCGAGGTGCTCGCGGAGGTACTGCACGAGCAGCACCCTCGGCTCGACCTCGTCGGTGTAGGCCGTCCCGTCGACGGTCACGGTGACAGATGCCATGGATCCCCCCGGGCTCTCGGTGTGTGTGTCCCAACCCAACCACAGATCGCGGTCGTCCGCTCGTCGTCACTTCGACGACCGGAGTGGGTACACATGGAGGTGATGCCGTACACCGCTGCCCACAAGTTGATCGACGCCCACCTGGTCGAGGGGGAGATGGAACCGGGGACCGAGATCGGTCTGCGGATCGATCAGACGCTCACCCAGGACGCCACCGGCACGATGGTGATGCTCGAGCTCGAGGCCATGGGTCTCGACCGCGTCCGGACCGAGCTGTCGGCCCAGTACGTCGACCACAACCTCCTCCAGGCCGACAGCCGCAACGCCGACGATCACCAGTTCCTGCGCAGCGCGGCCCGCAAGTTCGGCCTGTGGTACTCGAAGCCGGGCAACGGCGTCAGCCACCCGGTCCACATGCAACGCTTCGGGGTGCCGGGCAAGACCTTGCTCGGATCCGACAGCCACACCTGCGCCGGCGGGTCGCTCGGCATGCTTGCCATCGGCACCGGCGGCCTCGATGTGGCGCTCGCCATGGCCGGCCAACCGTTCTACGTGACCATGCCCGAGATCTGGGGCGTTCGCTTGACCGGTGCCCTGCCCGACTGGGTCAGCGCCAAGGACGTCATCCTCGAGCTGCTCCGGCGTCACGGCGTGGAGGGCGGCATCAACCGGATCATCGAGTACCACGGCCCCGGGGTGGAGACGCTGTCAGCCATGGACCGCCACGTGATCGCCAACATGGGTGCCGAGCTGGGGGCCACCACCACCGTGTTCCCGGCCGACGAGGAGGTGCGGCGGTTCCTCACCTCCGAGGGCCGGGGCGACGACTTCGTCCCGATCTCGGCCGACGAAGGCGCCATCTACGACGTCACCGACGAGATCGACCTGTCGAGCCTGGTGCCACTCATCGCCCAGCCGGTGAGTCCGGGGAACGTGGTCCCGGTCGAGGAGGTCGCCGGGGCCGAGATCGCCCAGGTGGTGATCGGCTCATCTGCCAATCCCGGCATCCGCGACTTCGCCATCGCCGCGTTGATGGTCAAGGGCCGCCAGACCGACGATCGGGTCAGCTTCGACATCAACCCCACCAGCCGGCAGACCCTCGAGGCCCTGACGCGAGAGGGCTACCTGTTCGATCTCATCGCGGCCGGCGCCCGCGTGCACCAGTCCGGCTGCATGGGCTGCATCGGGATGGGCCAGGCACCGGCGACCGACACCATCAGCCTGCGGACCATGCCGCGCAACTTCCCGGGCCGGTCCGGGACCAAGGAGGACCGGGTCTACCTGTGCAGCCCCGAGACGGCCGCCGCGTCTGCGCTCGCGGGCGTCATCACCGATCCACGCACGCTCGACATGGCGTATCCCACGTACACGCCGCCGGCCGAGACCTACGTGAACACCGACATGCTGGTGGCGCCCGACCCCGACGCCCGGGTGGTGCTGCTCAAGGGGCCGAACATCGCCAGCTTCCCGGAACTCGACCCCCTTCCCGACGGCCTCGAGTGCCCCGTCCTGCTCCAGATGGGCGACGACATCTCCACCGACGAGATCAGCCCGGCCGGGGCGCGGGTGCTGCCGTTCCGCTCGAACCTGCCCAGGCTGGCGGAGTTCAGCTTCGACCCCGTGGACCCCACCTATCCCACCCGGGCCGCCGAGGTGGGTGGTCCGCACGCGGTCGTCGCCGGTGACAACTACGGCCAGGGCTCCTCACGGGAGCACGCCGCGCTCGCGCCGCGCTCGCTGGGCCTGCGGGTCGTGCTGGCCGCCGGCTTCGCCCGGATCCACTGGCAGAACCTGGCCAACTACGGCGTCCTGCCGCTCGAGTTCGAGGACCCGTCCGACCGTGAGCGGCTCACGGTCGGGACCGTGCTGCGGCTACCCGACGTCCGGGCCGAGCTGCGGGCCGGCACGCCGATCACCGTCGAGACCGATGGCGGCGTCGTGGTGGTGCGGCACCGCCTGTCGGACCGGCAGGTGGCCGCGGTGCTCGAGGGCGGCGTGATCAATGCGGTCAAGGGCCGTCTCGACGGGTGATCAGTTCGGCACCACGCTGACCTTGATCGCCCCGCTCGTCTTGTCGTCGGCGGTGGCGAAGGCGTCGGCCACGTCGCTCAGATCGAATTGGTGGGTGGCCATGGTCCCCAACTCGTCCGCATGGCGGCCCGTGAGTGCGGCCGCGGCGTCGTACTCCGGACCACGCAGGGTCGAGCCGTAGCAGAACGAACCCTGCAGACGGAGCTCCTTGAGGATGAGCTTGGTGAGATCGACCGGTCGGGGCGCGGTGAACACACCCAGCAGCACGATGGTCCCGCCCTTGCGGCACGCCTTGACCGCGTCGTCGAGCGTGCTCGCCGCGCCTCCCACCGACTCGATCACCACGTCGGCGCCTCGATCCTTGGCCCAGGCGATGCCCTCGTGCTCGCCCAGCACGGTCACGCCCATCGACCGGGCCGCGTCGGCCTGGTGCGGGTGCCGGGCGGTGATGGCGACCTCGGTGACCCGGTCCCGCGCGAGCATCGCCGCGCTCAGGCCGATGCTCCCCGCGCCGAGCACGAGTACCCGGCTGTCGGGCCGGGGATCGGCCAGCGAGACGCCTCGCAGCGCCACGGCCAGCGGCTCGGTCAGCGAGGCGACCACCGGATCGTCGGTGGACACCGGGGCGAGGTTCTCCCGCGGCGCGTCGACCTGGTCGGCCAGGCCACCGTCGGCCCCCAGGCCCAGCCCGCGGCCGGCCGCCCGGTCGCACAGCTGGGTCTGGCCGGTGCGGCAGAACGGGCACTCGCCACAGCTCACGTTCGGCGAGACGGCGTACAGGACGTCGGCGAGACCGGCGGGACCGTCGATGATGGTGCCGGCCAGCTCGTGGCCCGGAGCGGTGCCGAGCGGACGGGGTGCGGAGCCGTGCCAGGTGTGCAGGTCGGAGCCGCAGATCCCGCAGGCGGCAACCCGGAGTCGCACCCAACCGGGCGCGAGCGGCCCCGGGTCGACCTCGGTCAGCGAGAGGCCATCGGTTGTCCACACGGCACGGCGCATGCCGCGACCGTATCGGTGTCCTGGAAGACTGCGGGCATGACCAACCCCCTGCAGTCGGTTCCGGCCACGTTCGAGATCCAGGGCCGCACGGTGTCGTTCCCGGTGGAGGTCCGCCGGGCCCGGATGGCGAACGCCGTGTACACCGTGCCGGCCGAAGTGGTCGAGCCGCTGGTGGACCCCGCCTTCGAGGTCGCGGCTGACGTGCACGGCGCCGCAACGGTGGTCGTGGGCTTCGTCGACTACATCGACAACGACCTCGGCGACTACGACGAGGTGATGCTGGCCACCATGGCCAGGACCCGAGGCCCCCAGCCCGAGCGGGAGGGCACGTTCATCTGGCGCCTGCCGGTCAACCAGGCGTTCACCTGCGAAGCCGGGGTGCGGATGCTCGGGCTGCCCAAGACCGTCGAGGACATCGAGGTCACCAGGACCGACGCGGCGACCACGTGCACCCTGCGCAGCGACGGTCAGTTGGTGCTCCGCCAGACGTTTCCCACTCTCGCCGATGTCGAGGGCGTGCCGATGCCGACGCCCACCGTGTGCCTCAGCCGCATCGACGGCACGCCAGCCGTCTCGGTGTCCGAACCCACCGGGTCACTGCGGATGGCCTTCGGTGCCGCTGGTTACGCGCTCGAGCTCGGCGATCATCCCTGGGCGGACGAGCTCCGAGCGCTGGGCCTGACCGACGCGGTCCCCACGGTGGTGACGGTGTGCGACGACTGGGCGTCGACCTTCCAACGCCCCGAACTGCTGGCCGGCACCTGATGTTCCGGCGGGGGGCGGATTCGACGAGCGCGCTACCGTGCTCGTGATGGGGGAGGGCGACCCAGAGGCCGATCGGGCGCGGACGCTCGTGGAAACGGCGATCAGTCCGTTTTGCACCATGACGCCTGCGGGGGAGATCACCTGGGCGAGTGCCAGCATCGTCGAACTGCTCGGCTGGACGGCAGAGGAGATGGTCGGTCGCAACATGGCCGACGTGCTCCACCCGGAGTCGCTGGCTCGTGCCGCCGAGATGCTGGAACGGTTCCTGGACGGTGGCCCCGGGATGGGATCCGGCTGGGTCGGGTCGGGGATTCTGCTCGACCTGTGGCACGCCGACGGGAGCGTCGTTCCCTGCAACGTGGCGGTCGCCACGCCGCGCCGCACCGGATTCACCGAGTTCGCCCTCCAGCTCCGCCGCCTGGGTGGGGTGGTGCACCTCGAAGCCGCGCTGGTCAACATGGCCGAGGACCTTCCCCTCGACCAGGTCCTGGAGCGGATCGCCGCCGGTCTCGCCGCCGACATCGCCCGAGCCCGGGCCGAGATCCATCTCGGATGGAACGGGGCCCGGTTCGACACCTCGGCGAGCAGCGACGAGGACAGCGCGGTCGCCGCCGACGATCCCGACGAACCGGGGGTCCGGCCGTGGCAGGTTGCGGTGGAGGGCGGTCAGAGCGCGGGATTCGACGCCATCGACGAGTTCCCCGCCTCGGTGCGTCGCTGGGCCGCCCGGTTGGGACTCACCAGCTGCTGGGCCCAGCCGGTGCGCTCGGTGCACGACGAGTCACCGGTCGGCGTGATGCTCATCTGGCGCACCGGACCCGGCGACTGGATGTTCTTCCCGAGCTACGAGATCGACCGGATCGGGGACCTGATCTCGCTGACCCACCAGTGGCACCGCGGCCGGCAGTCGCTCCGGTTCGCGGCCAGCCACGATCCGCTGACCGGGTTGGCCAACCGGCGGACGTTGCTCGACCGGCTCCGGGGGCCGTCGTCCGACGATCCCTCGGGCACCGTGCTGTTCTGCGACGTCGACGACTTCAAGCCGGTGAACGACGAGCACGGCCACTCGATGGGGGACGCCGTGCTCCAGGTGGTGGGCGAGCGACTGCGCCAGGCGGTCCGCCCGAGTGACCTGGTGGCCCGCTACGGCGGCGACGAGTTCGTCGTCTACTGCCCGGGGACCACCGATCCGGCGACGGTCGACGAACTGTCCGAGCGGCTGGTGAAGGCCCTGCGTCGCCCCATCGGGCTCGGTGATCTCACCGTCGAGGTCGGGCTGAGCGTGGGCCGGGCCATCGTCGCGCCGGGCAACGACGTGGACGAGGTGCTGGCCACCGCGGCTCGCCACATGAGCGAGGTGAAGCGCCACCGGAAGACGGCGCCCTGAGAGGGCGCCGGCGCGAGCAACTGCAGAAGGGGAGCCGGCGGACGAAGTCCGCCGGCGAAGCGGCTCAGACCGTGGTGGTGACGTCGGCGGCGACGTCCGGCTCGGTGACCGCGACACCACGGAGCGCCAGATCGATGGCCAGATCGGTGAAGATCTCGGACATCTCGCCGCGATACCGCAGCTGGATCTCGTTGGAGTCGCGGTAGCGACCGAAGACGCTGTTGGCCTCGAGGATCTCGAGACCGGCCGAACGGGACGAACGGACCCGGTCGGAAGCGACGATGAACAGGTCGGCATGGTCGGGGAGGGCGGCGGACATCTCCTCGAACGCCGCGAGGACCACACCTTCTTCGATGGTGCCGGAGAGCTCACCGCGCTCGTCGGCAACGAGTCCGAGCGTCTTGGCGGTGGTCAGCACGTGCATCTGGTCCTCCTCGAAGTTGTGCCCAGTCACGATGCCGCCATTCCGTGCGAACGACAACCCGAGACCCGTGACCAGAGTGTGTCTTTTGCCTCGCTCCAGGGCGCGGATGGCAGGTATGGTCCGGCCCCGGACCCCCGGAGGTGTCACAGATGACCCCACGTCGTCGGATCCCGTTGATCGCAGTGCTCCTCGCGGTGGCGTGCGGGCTGGTGGCGTGCGGTGGTGACGACGACAGCAGCGGTGGCGCCTCGCCGGATGCGGCCGACACGTCGGTCACCGATCCGGCCGTGACCACGGCTCCGGACGATGGTTCGTCCTCCCTGCCGGACCCATGCGGACTGTTGACCGTCGACGAGCTGCGGCAAGCGACCGGCGTCGACTTCCCCGAGGGCGTGCGCAACGAGGCGTTGTCGAACGAGTCGCAGGTCATTTGCGACTGGGTGAGCGAGGGTCCGTTGTCGACCGCTCAGGTGCTGGTCAACGACAACGGGGCATCGTTCGACGAGCAGCGGGCATCGGTCGAGGACGCGTTCGGCGAACCGGCGGTCGACGTCGATCTCGCCGATGCGGCCTACCGGACAACGGAGGGGAGCCTGGTCGCCATGAAGGTCGGTGCCCTGTTCGTGCAGGTCAGCTACATCCCGAACGGACCCGGCAACGTGGCCGACGCCACCGTCGCCCTCGCCGGCGACGTGCTTGCCCACCTCGGTTGAGCCGCCCCGTACCATCACGCCCATGCCTGGCACCCCCGATGTTCGGTTCGCCATCCGCGACGACGTGCCGGCGGTGAGCAGCGCGCTGGCCCGGGCGTTCTCTGACGACCCGCTGATGGAGCACCTGGTGCCGGAACGTCGGCGGGAGGCCAGGATGGAGCGCTTCTTCGGCTTCGAGATCGGATCGATCCGACCCCGGGGGCGGATCTACACCACGGCCGATCGCGCCGGTGCCGCCCTGTGGGCCGAACCAGGGCACTGGCAGCTGCGGATCACCGAGGTCCTGGCCAGTGCACCGACGATGCTCAGGGTGTTCTCGGGGCGCTTCCCACGCGGGTTGCAGGTGCTGTCGAAGATCGAGGCCCGCCATCCCACCGACGAACCGCACTGGTACCTGGGCGTGCTGGGCACCGATCCGGCGCAGCAGGGACGGGGCATCGGTTCCGCGCTGCTCGCCCCGGTGCTGGGGGAGTGCGACCGCGACGGCATCGGCGCCTACCTCGAGTCGTCCAAGGAATCGAACATCGCCTTCTACGCCCGCCACGGTTTCGAGGTCACCGAGGAGATCCCCCTCCCCGGGGGCCCGTCCGTCTGGGGCATGTGGCGGGCACCGCGTCCGGCCTGATCGGCCCTCCACAACCCCGTTCTGGCACCTGAAGTAGTGGTCGCTGACCGGGCATCGTGGTGCCAGAACGAATCTGTTTGGGGAGAGGAGGGTCAGTCGTCGCCGACGCGGTCGAACTCGGGCGGGCGCTTCTGGAGGAACGACTGCACGCCCTCCGCGAAGTCGGGCCGACCGAAGCTCTCGACCATGAGCTGGCGGGCCTCGTGCTCGGCCACGCCCAGGCCGGCGTGCATGCCCTGGTACACCTGCCGCTTCATCACCGCCATGGAGGCAGGGGAGCAGCGCTCGGCGAGTTCGGTGATGTAGGCGCGCGCCGTCGGGAGCAGGTCGTCGAGGGGGACTGCCCGATTGACCAGCCCCATCCGTTCGGCCTCGGTCCCGTCGATCCTCCGCGACGACAGCAGCAGGTCGAGCGCCGCGGCCGTGCCGACGAGGCGGGGGAGCAGCCAGCCGATGCCCCATTCGGCGATCAGCCCGCGCTGGGAGAAGGCGACGGTGAGCACCGCGTCCGGGGCCATGTACCGCAGGTCGCAGGCGAGGGCGATGGGGACCGCCATCCCGGCGATCGGTCCGTTGATGGCCGCGATGATCGGCTTGGGCACCGACATGAGGTACGTGTACTCGCCCCGGAAGTCGTCGCCCCAGCTCGGGTCCCCGGCGTCGCCGAGTACATCGTGCGTCGTCGGATCGCCCCCGCCACCCTCGCCACTGCTGATGTCCCGCAGCATGTTCATGTCGGCGCCGGCACAGAACCCCCGCCCCGCGCCCGTCAACACGATGCCGACCACGTTGCGGTCCCGCTCGGCCCGGCCCACCGCATCGCGGACCTCGGCCGCCATGCGGTTGGTCCACGCGTTGAGCGCCTCGGGCCGGTTCAGGGTGATGGTGGCGACCGGGTCGTCGACCTCGTAGATGATCTCGTCGTACATGCCACCGTTGCTAGCGCATCGCGCCACGCTTCGCGTCTCGCCGTCCCCCGCCTCAGGCGGGAGGGGTCGGCACCGTGAAGCCGACCTCTGCCCCGCCGCCGGGTGCGTCGCCGGCCTGGACGGTGCCGCCGTGGCGACGCACGATCTGCTCCACGATGGCCAGCCCGAGCCCTGAGCCGGGTGCGGACCGGGCGGTGGCGCCCCGGTAGAAGCGGTCGAAGACGCGGTCTCGCTCGTCGGCGGGGATGCCGGGACCGCGATCGCGCACCATGACGCGGCCGGACTCGACGACCACGTCGATCGACTCGGTCGGTGGTGAGAACTTGTGGGCGTTGCCCAGGAGGTTGGTCACGGCTCGGTCGAGCAGACCCCGCTGACCGCGGGTGGGGGAGGGGGTGCTGCTGAGGTGCACCTCCCGGCCGGAGCGGC
>CAVSXR010000008.1:0-13640 GCA_963731885.1 uncultured Acidimicrobiaceae bacterium
ATCCGCCTCGCCGCCCTGTCGGGGGCCAAGGTCATCTACTCCTTCACCCACGATTCCGTCGGGGTCGGCGAGGACGGCCCCACCCACCAGCCGGTGGAGCAGATCGCGTCCCTCCGGGCGATCCCCCAGCTGTGCGTGATCCGCCCCGCCGACGCCAACGAGGCCGCCGCGGCGTGGAAGATCGCGGTGGGTGGCGACGGCCCCACGGCCCTGATCCTGTCGCGCCAGGGGCTTCCCGTGCTCGAGGGCACATCGGCCGCCGGCGTCGCCCGTGGCGGCTACGTCCTCGTCGACGATGGTGGCGAGACCCCCGACGTCGTGCTCGTCGCCACCGGCTCGGAGGTCCACGTCTGCGTCGATGCCGCCGCGCTCCTCGCCGACGCCGGGGTTCATGCCCGTGTGGTGTCGCTGCCGAGCTGGGACCACTTCGAGGACCAGGACGAGTCGTACCGGACCACGGTCCTACCGGCGGGCGTCCCCACCCTGGCCGTCGAGGCGGGCGTCAGCCTGGGCTGGAACCGCTACGCCGACGACTCGGTCAGCATCGACCACTTCGGTGCCTCGGCACCGGGCGATGTGGTGCTGGCGAAGTTCGGGTACACCGCGGACAACGTCGCCGATCGCGCCCGTACGCTGATCGGCCGGATGACGAAGGAGCAGTAGCACCGATGGGACGCCTCCAGGACCTCCACGATCTCCAGGACCAGTCGCCGTGGCTGGACAACCTGCGCCGCGGGTACCTGCGGTCGGGTGAGCTCCAGGCCTACGTCGACCGGGGCATCCGAGGCATCACTTCCAACCCGTCCATCTTCCAGAAGGCCATCGCCGACAGCGACGACTACGACGAGCAGTTCGACGCGCTGCGGACCGACGGTCGCTCGATCGACGACATCTACTGGACCATGGTGTCCGACGACATCAGCGAGGCCCTCACCGTGCTCCGGCCGGTGTACGACGACTCGGACGGGATCGACGGTTTCGTCTCGGTCGAGGTCGATCCCGGCCTGGCTCGCGACACCGACCGCACCATCGCCTCAGCACGCCACCTGCACCAGCGCATCGACGAACCCAACCTGTTCGTGAAGATCCCGGCCACCGCAGAGGGCGTACCCGCCATCCGCCAGATGATCAGCGAGGGCCGCAGCATCAACGTCACGCTCATCTTCTCCATCGAGCGGTACGTCGACGTGATGGAGGCCTACCTCTCGGGCCTCGAGGCCTACCGCGACGCGGGCCACGACGACCTCTCCGGGATCCGCAGCGTGGCCTCGTTCTTCATCTCCAGGGTCGACACCGAGGTCGACCACCGCCTCGAGGCGATCGGGAGTGAGGACGCCCTCGACTTGCGGGGCCAGGCCGCCGTCGCCCAGGGCAAGCTCGCGTACCAGCGGTTCCGCGACGTCTTCGCCGGACCTCGCTGGGAGTCGCTCGCCGCCTCGGGCGCGAAGGTCCAGCGGCCGCTGTGGGCGTCGACGTCGACCAAGAACGACGCCTACCCCGACACGCTGTACGTCGACAGCCTCATCGGCCCCGACACGGTCAACACCCTGCCCACGGCCACCATCGACGCGTTCGAGGACCACGGAACCGTCGCTCGAACCGTCGACGCCGACGTTGCTGGCGCCGAGTCGGTCCTCGAGCAGCTCGCTTCGGTCGGCGTCGACATGGACGACGTGGCCCGGGTGCTCGAGACCGAAGGTGTCGCGGCGTTCGAGAAGTCCTTCGACGACCTGCTCGAGACCCTGCAACAGAAGGCAGACGACCGGGCGTGATCGGACAGGCCAGTCGACATGCACGGTGAGCTCAGGATCGTCGACGACGTCGCCGCCGCGTTCTGCGAGGTGGTGGCCGGCGCCTGGCACCAGCGCGTCGGGCACGGCTTCACCATCGCCCTGTCGGGCGGCGAGACCGCCCGTCGCTGCTACGAGCGCATCGCCGACTGGACCGATTCACCGGTCGACTGGATGAACACGGAGATCTACTGGGGCGACGAGCGTTGCGTACCCCTCGACCATCCCGACTCCAACTACCGCCTGGCCAGTGAGGCACTGCTGTCGAAGGTGGGCGGCGTCCACGCCCTCTTCCCGATGCGCTGCGACGAAGGCGACGACGCCTACAACCTGCTGTGGTCGTCGCTCGGTGCCGTCGATGTCGTGCACCTCGGCCTCGGCACCGACGGCCACACCGCCAGCCTGTTCCCGCACTCGCCGGCCCTGCTCGCCGACCCCGGGCGGCTCGTCGTGAGCAACGTCGATCCCACCGGACACAACCCGCATCCCCGGATGACGCTCACGTTCGCGGGCATCGCACGCGCCCGCCATGCGGTCGTCACCGTCGCCGGCGAGGAGAAGCACGAGGCGTTCGCCGCCATCCGCGAGGGCGCCGACCTGCCGGCCGCCCACGTCTGGGCCGACGATCTGGTCTGGCTCGTCGATCACGCCGCCGCCGGGGAGTGACCCGCCGGGATCCCGGCCTCCGGGGGCCGGTTCCGTAACCTGATCGACCATGGACGACGGCGCCCTCCTCGACCCGGTCAGCGCCATGACCCTGCGGCGGGCCGCCCGCGACGTGCGCATGCGGCTGCTGTTCCGGCTGTCGGCCCTCCACGCCGTGGGCGGGCTCATCGTGTTCTCCTACCTCCAGCAGGTCTACCCCGCGTCCGAGGCGTTCCGGACCCCGTGGCTCAACGACTTCGCCCTCCTGGTGATCACCGAGGCAGTGCTCGCCCCGGTGGCGTGGACCTGGGTCGGCTGGCACTTCCAGCACACCGGACGGTGGGCGCTCGACGGGCGACTGCCTGACGTCGACGAGCGGCGTCAAGTGCTCGAGGAGCCGTGGCGCATGGCGGTGCGTCCGTTCGTCCTGTGGCTCGTCGCCGCCAGCGCGATCAGCACCGGCATCGCCCTTCGCGGCACGTACAGCGCGGCGCAGATCGCCGATCTGGCCCAGATCATGATCATCGGAGGCATCGCGGTGAGCGCGGTGTCGTACCTGGTCCTCGAGCAGACCTACCGGCCCCTGTTCCGCTTCGCCCTCGCCGGCGAGGCCCCGCCCCGGCCGGCCTCGTTGGGGCTGCGACCCCGGCTCATCCTGGCGTGGGCCGCCAGTTCGGGCATCCCGCTGCTGGGGGTGACGCTGGCGCCGCTGCGGGAGACGGGCAAGGCGCCGGGCACCATGGCCGCCCTCGCCCTCATCGGACTCATCGTCGGCCTGTTCACCATGTCGGTGGCGGCCAACTCGATCGCCGCGCCGCTCGACGAGCTCCGGCGCGGGCTGGGCCGGGTCGGTCTCGGTGACCTGACGAGCGATCTCGACGTCGACGACGGTGGCGACGTGGGTCAGGTCCAGGCCGGGTTCAACCGCATGGTCACCGGGCTGCGCGAGCGAGCCGAGCTGGCCGACCTGTTCGGACGCCACGTCGGCCAGGAAGTGGCTGCCCAGGCCCTCGAGCGGGGCGCCGCCCTCGGCGGTGAGTCCCGGGCGGCATCGATGGTCTTCGTCGATCTCATCGGTTCGACCGCGATGGCCGAGGTCCTGCCTCCGGGGGAGGTCGTCGCCACGCTGAACGCCTTCTTCCACGCCGTCGTCGAGACGGTGCAGGCCGAGGGTGGATGGGTGAACAAGTTCGAAGGTGACGGAGCGCTCTGCCTCTTCGGCGTGCCCGGGGTCCAACCCGACCACGCGGCGCGTGCGCTCCGCGCCGGCCGCGCGCTGCGCGAGCGACTTCGGTCCATCGCATCGGAGCATCCCGGCCTCGACGCCGGCATCGGCGTCTCGTCAGGCACCGTGGTGGCCGGCAACGTCGGCGCCGAGGAGCGCTTCGAGTACACGGTCATCGGCCGAGCGGTGAACGAGGCCGCCCGCCTCTCCGACCTGGCCAAGCGGCACAGCGGCCGCGTGCTGGCATCGGGGTCTGCCATACGCGACGCGGGGCCCGAGGCCGCCCACTGGTCCGATCGCGGTCGGGTGGGCCTGCGGGGCCAGCAGAAGCCCACGGTGATCTACGAGCCGTCGACCACGGTCAGAACACCAGACTGAACACCTGGTGCGTCGTCTCGGGCGCATGACCCGCCGGAGCCCAGGGGGCCACGACCCAGCGGTAACCGGCGCGCTCGGCGGTGGCGAGGAGCCCCGGTACGAGGTCATCCGGGGGACCGTCGCAGCGCACGCAGACCGCGGTCTCGAACCGCCGCTCCTTCGCCCGGCGAGCGATCCGCCACGCCGAGCGGATCGAGGCATCCGAGAGCAGCGCGGACACATCGGGCACGGCGGCGATCCGGTCGAGCACCAGCGCGGGATCGGCGTACCGGCCGGCGTGCGGTGGCGGCTCGGTCCCCGCCGGCTCGACCGGCGCCACACCGGACTCCGACACGGCCAGCCGGTAGGTGTGGCGGACGGCGCCGGGCTCGAGGCCGGCCGCAGCGAGTTGCTCGGCGTACCAGCCGGGCCGCCACGGCCGCCCGGTGAGGCCCCGGTGCTCGACGCCGTCGACCGGGACCCCGAACTCCTCGTCGGGTTGCCAGCTGACCGGCCCGGTCATCGACGTCGCCCCTTCCCCTTCCAGCCAGGTCCGGGCGGCGTCGAGCAGGGCGCGGGTCACCTCGGGGTCGTCGGGCCCGTCGAAGAAACCGAACCAACCCGCCACGTCGCCCGCCCGCTGCCGGTGGGCTGCGATCCGTCCCACCGGATGACCGTCCCGTCTGGCGAGCAGGTACGCGGCGTCGCCCCGATCGAAGTACGGGTGACGCCGAGCGTCGAGCCGCCACGATTCGTACGCCCGGACCTCGGGGGACCACCGGGGATCCCGGCGGTGGAGGATGTAGGGGACGTCGGTGAAGCGCCGCAGCGCGGTCTTCGACTCCACCGGCTCGATCGTCACGACACCCGTCCCCATGCCCGGCGAGGCTACGTCGGTCCTACCGTGATCCCATGCCCGACCCCGCCGTCACGCCGATCCACCACATCGCCTCCGTGGTCGAGTGGGAAGCGGCGCGACAACGGGGGTCGTATCGGCGCTCGACGCGCGATCAGTCCCTGGAAGAGGTGGGATTCATCCACTGCTCGACGGCCGCCCAGTGGCGGGACACGCTCGCCCGCTTCTACTCCGATTGCCCCGACGAGCTGGTCCTGTTGACGATCGATCCGCGGCGCGTCCCGGCCGAGATCCGGGTCGAGGGTGGGTTCCCGCACATCTACGGTCCGTTGCCCACCGACGCGGTCACCGCGGTCGAACCGCTCCGCTGAGAGGCCCCGATAGGGTGCGCGCATGGTGGAACCACGCCCGGGACCAGCCCTGCTCGACCTCCCCCTCGACGAGTTGCGGGCCCGAGCCCGTGCCGTGCGCGACGCGACCACCGGCTCGCGCATCACCTACTCCCCCAAGGTGTTCATCCCCCTGACGATGCTGTGCCGGGACAAGTGCGGCTACTGCACGTTCGCCCAACCGCCCGCCCGTCTCGACGCGCCCTACCTCACCCCGGAGCAGGTCCTCACCATCGCCCGTCGTGGTGCGGAGGCGGGTTGCCACGAGGCGTTGTTCACCCTCGGCGAGCGGCCCGAGCTCCGGTACCCGGCCGCGGCCGAGTGGCTCGCCACCAACGGGTACGGCTCCACCATCGACTACCTCGCCGCCATGGGCCAGCTCGTGCTCGACGAGACCGGCTTGCTCCCCCACGCCAACGCCGGTGCCCTGTTCCCGGACGAGCTCGCCCGCCTCCGGTCGGTGGCGCCCTCGCAGGGGATGATGATCGAAACCCTCCGCGACGACCTCGAGTGCCACCGCGGCTCACCCGACAAGACGCCGGCTCGCCGCCTCGCCACCCTGGACGCGGCCGGCGAGCTGGCCATCCCGTTCACCACCGGGATCCTGGTCGGTATCGGCGAGGACGCGATCGATCGCGTCAGGGCCCTGGAAGCCATCGCCGAGAGCCACGCTCGTCACGGTCACGTCCAGGAGGTGATCGTCCAGAACTTCCTGCCCAAGCCGGGGACGGGGATGCACCGTGAGCCCCCCTGTCCGCACGACGATTACGTCCAGGCCATCGCCCTCGCCCGGCTCATCCTCCCCGCCGACGTCCACGTCCAGGCGCCGCCGAACCTCTCCGACGACTTCGGCGTGCTCCTCGACGCCGGCATCGACGACTGGGGTGGCGTCTCGCCGGTGACCGCCGACCACGTCAACCCCGAACGACCGTGGCCCGCGCTGGAACGGCTCCGCGAGGTCACCGAGGCCCGGGGGTTCGCCCTCGCGCCGCGCCTGACCATCTACCCCGAGTTCGCCCTCCGACCCCACTCCTTTCTCGACGAGGCGTTGCGCTTCCCCGTCCTCGACCGCTCCGACGCCGAAGGTCTCGCCCGCGACGACCGCTGGTACTCGGGTCACGAGGACCCACCGCCGCTGCTGGTTCCGGGCCGCCCCTCCGCCGGTGGGCCGGTGGGCGAGGTCCTGGCCGGCGCCCTCCTCGGACAGGAGCTCGGGGTCGAGGAGATCACCACCCTGTTCGAGGCGCGCGGTCCCGAGGTGGCGGCCGTCGCCCAGGTGGCCGACGACTTCCGGCGGGCCGACGTCGGCGATGTGGTCACCTACGTCCAGAACCGGAACATCAACTACACCAACGTGTGCACCTTCAAGTGCCGGTTCTGCGGCTTCTCGAAGGGTCCGCTGTCGCTCAACCTGCGGGGCAACCCGTACCTGCTCACCCTCGACGAGATCGCCGACCGGGTGCGCGAGGCCTGGGAGCTGGGTGCCACGGAGGTGTGCCTGCAGGGCGGGATCCATCCCGACTTCGACGGCGACTACTACATCGACGTGACCCGGGCGGTGAAGCAAGCCGCCCCCGACATCCACGTCCACGGCTTCACCGCGCTCGAGGTCACCGAGGGGGCCAAGCGGCTCGGCGAGCCGCTCGCCGCGTACCTGCAGCGCCTGATGGCCGCCGGGCTCAAGACGCTGCCCGGCACGGCGGCCGAGATCCTCGACGACGAGATGCGAGCCCTGCTGTGCCCGGACAAGATCGACACCGAGGAATGGCTCGAAGCGCACCGCACCGCCCATTCGGTCGGCCTCCGGTCCAACGTCACCATCATGTACGGGGCCATCGAGAACCCCGTCCACTGGGCCCGCCACATCGTGCGCACCCGCGACCTGCAGCACGAGACCGGCGGCTTCACCGAGTTCGTCCCCCTCCCCTTCGTCCACATGGCCGCCCCCATGTACATCCAACGCAAGGCCCGGCGCGGCCCCACCTTCCGGGAGGCGTTGCTCATGCACGCCGTCGGCCGGATCGCCTACCGGGGCGCCATCGACAACATCCAGGTCTCCTGGGTGAAGATGGGCCGCTCCGGGGTGACCCAGTGCCTCGGCGCGGGCGTCAACGACCTCGGTGGCACCCTCATGGACGAGAACATCAGCCGAGCCGCCGGCGCCAGCCACGGCCAGATGATGCAGGCCGACGACTTCCGGCACATCGTCGAGCCCCTCGGCCGCACGCTCGAACAGCGCACCACGCTCTACGGACGGGTCGCCGCCACCGGCTGAGCCCCGCTCACCACCACTCCTCGTCGAGCTTGCCCTCGATCGACCGCACGTTGTCGCGGGTGCAATCGGCGCACAGCAGATCGATGGCTCCGTCACGGGCCACGCTCGACCAGGTGAGCGGCACCGATCCCTCGGCGCACTCGGCGGTCGTGCCGCAACGGCGACAGGTGCAGGTGACGATCGCTCGATCGTACGGCACCGTTGGTCCCGAACCGCGTGCCATGCTCGGAGCCGTGGCCGATCACCCCGTCAGCCGAGCCCAGCTCGACGAGCTCCTCGACCTCGCCGGAGCACAGCGGAACCGGGACCTGCTCGTCGACATCCTCCGCACCGCGCTGGGTCTCGCCGGCGACGACGTCGGACGGCTCGACCTGAAGATCACCGCATCCGCGCTCCGGGAGATGCGGACCGCGTTCGCCATGTTCCGGCCCTACCACGACACCTCGAAGGTCACCATGTTCGGGTCGGCGCGAACCCGGCCCGACGATCCGCTGTACGACCAGGCCAGGCGGCTGGCCTCCGAGCTCGCCGGCCGGGGCTGGATGGTGGTGACCGGCGCCGGTCCGGGGATCATGGCCGCCGGCATCGAGGGCGCGGGGCGGGAGAACTCCTTCGGCGTGACCATCCAGCTCCCGTTCGAGGAGGCGGCCAACGAGTTCATCGACGGCGACGTCAAGCTCGTGGCGATGAAGTACTTCTTCACCCGCAAGCTGATGCTGGTGAAGGAGTCGGCGGGCTTCGTCGCCCTCCCCGGGGGCTTCGGCACCCAGGACGAGACCTTCGAGCTGTTCACCCTGCAACAGACCGGCAAGTCGGTGCCCGCCCCTGTCGTCCTGCTCGACACGCCGCACGGGACCTACTGGGAGGGCTGGCTCGACTTCGTGCGCACCGAGCTGGTGGGCAACGGCCTGGTGAGTCCAGGTGATCTCGACCTGTTCCTGGTCACCGACGACGTGGATGCGGCGTGCGAGGAGATCGTCGGCTTCTACCGCAACTACCAATCGATCCGCTGGGTGGGCGAGACCCTGATCATCCGGATGCGGCACGAACCGACCGCGGCGCAGCTCGCCGCCCTCAACGACGCCCACTCCGGCCTGCTGACCGAAGGTTCCATCGAGCTGACGGAGCCGACACCGGCCGAACGATCGAGCAACGACGCCCTCGAGCTGCCCCGCCTCGCCATGCGCTACGACAAGTGGCAACAGAGCTCGATCCACCGCATCATCCGCGACGTGAACAGCTGGACGTCATGACAGCGTCCACCATCGAGGAGCTCGGCCGGCGGGCCGACGCGCTGGCGTCGGAGACCGAAGCGCTGCGCCGGCTCCCGGACGAGCTGGCCGAGGGTCTGCGCGCGGTGGGATTCCCGCGGGCGATGGTGCCCCGCGAGCTGGGCGGCGGGGAGTGGACGATCGCCGACGCGGTCGACGCCATCGAGCGACTCGCCTATCACGACGGGGCCACCGCATGGTGCGGGATGATCGCCGCCACCACCTCACTCATCTCCGGCCACCTGAGCGAGCACTGGGCCGAGACCATCTACGGCGATCCCGGCGCCCACACCGGCGGCTTCGCCGCGCCCGTCGGCCGGGCCCGCGCCGTCGCCGACGATCTCGAGGTGTCCGGTCGATGGCAGTGGGGATCGGGCACCCACCACTGCACCTGGATCGGTGGGGGCGCACTGATCGTCGACGACGACGGCCGACCGGCGCCGCTCCCCGACGGCACCGTCGCCCCCTTCGTCCTGTTCCCGGCCGAGCAGGTGACCTTCCACGACACCTGGCACGTGGCCGGGCTCAAGGGCACCGGTTCGGGCGACTACTCGGTCCCGACCACCATCGTGCCCCACGGTCGATGGGTCCAGGTCGGCGGGACACCCCGCCTCGATCGCCCCCTGTACCGCTTCAGCTTCTTCGGTGCGCTCGCCGTCGGGATCTCGGCCGTGGGGCTCGGGCTGGCCCGGCGCGCCGTCGACGAACTCATCGACCTGGCCGGCGGCAAGCGTCCCCAGGGCTCGTCGAAGACGCTCGCCGAGCGCCCCGTCGTCCAGGAAGCCCTGGCGACGGCCGATGCCAGACGCCGGGCCGCTCGGCACCTCCTCGATCACGCGGTCGCCGATGCGTGGGAGCTGGCGTCGGGGCGGGCGGCCGACGAGGCCGCGATCCGGATCGGCCTGCGGCAGGCGGCCACCCATGCCATGACCGCGTCCGCTGCCGCGGTCGATGCCTGCTACACCGCGGGCGGCGGCGCGGCGGTGTACGAGACGTCGCCGCTCCAACGCCTCCTCCGCGACGTCCACGTCGCCACCCAGCACGCCATGGTCGCCCCCCGGACGATGGAGGTCGTCGGGCGGGCCGCGTTCGGGCTCCCGACCGATCTCCGTCAGCTGTGACCTCTCCCCCGATCGCCGACCGAGCCGGGGTGCGAGCCTGGCTGGCGGCCAACCCCGAGCCGTCGCCCACCGCTCTGGCCGACGCCGGGCTGGTCGCACCCCACTACCCGCCGCCGTGGGGGCTCGGTGCCGACCCCGCGCTGCAGCTGGCCGTCGACGAGGAGCTGGCCCGGGCCGGGGTGACCCTCCCCGACAACCCGATCGGGGTGGGATGGGCCGGTCCGACCCTCGTGGCCGGCGGCACGCCCGACCAGCAGCAGCGCTGGCTTCCGGGCCTGCTCTCGGGCGACGATTTCTGGTGCCAGCTCTTCTCCGAGCCCGAGGCCGGCTCGGACCTGGCCTCGCTGCGGACCAGCGCGGTCCGGGACGGTGACCACTACGTCGTCAACGGCCAGAAGATCTGGTCGACGTGGGCGAACCGGTCGGCGTTCGGGATCCTGCTGGCCCGTACCGATCCGTCGGCCCCCAAGCACCGCGGGATCAGCTACTTCGTGCTCGACATGGCCAGCGCGGGCATCGAGGTGCGGCCCATCACCGAGATGACCGGCCAGTCGCACTTCAACGAGGTGTTCCTCACCGATGTCTCGGTCCCGACCGACTGTCGCATCGGCGCCGAGGGCGACGGGTGGCGCCTGGCCAAGGTGACGCTGGGGAACGAACGGGTGTCGCTCTCGGAGGGTGGCGTGTGTTGGGGCATGGGTCCCACCAGCGCCGACGCCTTCGAGCTGCTCCGCTCGTCCGGCCCGCTCCGGGACCCCGTCCGTCGCCAGGAGGCCGCCCGGCTGTGGACCCAGACCCGGTTGCTCGAGTTCCTCGGCCAGCGGGTGGTCGACGCCGTCCAGCGGGGCGACGACCCGACACCGGTGGCGTCGCTGAAGAAGCGACTCGCCGACGTCCACGGCCAGGAGATCCTCACCCTCGTCAAGGACCTCCGCGGTCCGTACGGGACGCTGGGTGTCCAGGACAGCCACGCCGAGGAGCACGACGTCTGGCACTGGGCCTACCTGTTCAGCCGGGCGCTCACCATCGGCGGCGGCACCACCGAGGTGCTGTCCAACATCATCGCCGAGCAGCTGCTCGGCCTTCCCCGCGAACCCCAGCCCGAGGCGCGCCCGTGACCCACGAATTCACCACCATCGACTTCACCCGGGACGACGACGTCCTCATCGTGACCATCGACCACCCGTCATCGACGATCAACGCGGTCGACCACGATCTCCACCGGGACCTCACCGCCCTGTTCCCCCGCCTGCAAGCCGAGCGGGAGGCCCGGGCGGTGCTGCTCACCGGTCGTGGTCCTGCCTTCTCCGCCGGCGGCGACTTCGGTTGGTTCCCGACGCTGCAGGATCCCGCCGCCCTCGGGGCGCTGCGACTCGATGCCAAGGCGATGATCTGGGACCTGCTCGATGTCCACCTGCCGATCGTCGCCGCCGTCAACGGGCACGCCATGGGGCTGGGTGCTTCGGTGGCGCTGCTCTGCGACGTCGTCTTCGTGGCCGAGTCGGCCCGGATCGGCGATCCGCACGTGTCGGTCGGGCTGGTGGCCGGCGACGGCGGCACCATCGTCTGGCCCCTGACGCTGGGCCCCATGCTCGCCAAGCGGTTCCTCCTGACCGGGGATCCCGTGTCGGCCGCCGAGGCGGTGCAGCTCGGTCTGGCCTACCGGGCGGTGGCCGCCGATGCCCTCCACGGCGAGGCCCTGGCCTTCGCCCACCGGCTGGCCGCCGGCGCCCCGCTGGCCGTGCAGCTCACCAAGCAAGCCATCAACGCCTGGGTCAAGGCCACGGCGGGGGTGCCGTTCGACCTCGCCCAGGCGTTGGAGATGACCACGTTCCGGTCCGACGACCACCGCGAGGCGCTGGCCGCCCTGGCCGACAAGCGCACTCCCCACTTCGAAGGACGGTGACATGGAGCTGTTCGAGGCCATCATGACCAACCGGTCGATGCGACGGTTGGGCAACGACCCGCCGGTCACCGACGCCGAGATCGAGCACTGCCTGCGGGCCGCGGTCCAGGCCCCGAACGGCGGCAACGTCCAGCCGTGGCAGTTCGTCGTGCTCACCGACCCCGATCAGCGCGAGCGGGTGGCCGAGGTGATCCAGCGGGCCACGACCCGGTACATGGACGCGGTCGAGGCGATGCGCACGCCCTCGGACAGTGAGGCCGCCGAGGAATCGTGGCGCCGGGGCGCCGCCCTGACCCGGCACCTCGCCGAGCACCTGGCCGAGGTGCCGATGGTGCTGTTCGTGCTGACCCCCTACCCCAACATCCTCACCGACGACGAGGGGCCGATCGAGATCGGACGGCTCGAAGCCTCCATCTTCCCGGCGGTCCAGAACTTCCTCCTCGCGGCACGCGACATCGGGTTGGGAACGACGCTGACCACGCTGGTCAAGGTGTACGAGGACGAGATCAAGGCGATCTGCGGCATCAAGGCCCACCACGACATCGTCGCCCTCGTCCCGGTGGGGCGGCCGCTCGGGCGGTTCGGTACCCCGCCCCGCCGTCCAGCCGAATCGGTCACCAGCTGGAACACCTACGGCAACCGTCGGGCATTCAGCGACTGATGGGGCCGATCCCCGCCGGGGTGATCGAGGGGTTCTACGGCCCACCGTGGTCGCACGAGGCGCGGTTGCGCTGCGTCGAGCACCTGGCCGAGTGGGGCATGACCCACTACGTGTGGGCGGCCAAGCTCGAACCCCGCCACCGCGACGAGTGGGCCGATCCGTTCACCGCGGACGAGCTCGCCCAATTCGCCGAGCTGGCCGCCCACCGGCCCGGTGTCTCGCTGGGCGTGGCCCTCACGCCTGGGCCCGACGGCGACCGCCGACGACATCGTGGCCAAGCTCGGCCCAGCGGTGGACGCCGGGGCATCGGTGCTGGTGCTGTCGTTCGACGACCTCGCCGAGCTGACCCACGGCGCCCGCCACGGACAACTAGCCCGGGCCGTGCTCGAGCGACTGGGTACCGAGGTGTGGGTGGTGCCCACCCACTACGCCGGCGGCGAGTCGTCGCCGTACCTCGACGCGCTGTGCGACGACCTGCCGGCCGAGGTCCTCGTCATGTGGACCGGCCCGACGGTGGTGACCGAGTCGATCACGGCCGCAGATGCCGAGGCCCGGGCCCGGGCCACCGGCGGCCGCGCGCCGATGCTGTGGGACAACGTGCCGGTCAACGACCTGCTGATGGCCGATCGGCTGCACGTCGGGCCCCTGACCGGACGCTACCCCGAGCTGCTCGACGTGGTCTCGGGTGTCCTGTGGAACCCGATGGAGCAGGCCGAGGCGTCGTTGCTGACCCTGCGATCGTGCGCCGCGTGGGCGGCGGGCGACGATCCCGTCGCAGCCTGGTCGGCCGAGATCGACCGGCGGGAGCTGCGCCCGTTCGTGGAGGGGGTGCTGGGCCGGGCACCCGAGGATGACGCCGCGTTGCGTCCGTGGCTGGAGGCGGTCGCCGGCTGCGACGCGCCGTGATCTCGGAGACGAGGCCCAGCCGTGGCTCGACGCGGTCCACGCCGAGGCGCGGCTCGGGCTGCGGGCCCTCGATCTCCTCGACCTCGTCGGCGCCGGCTCACCCGACCCCGAGGCCGTGGCGGCGGCGGTGATGGGCCTGGCTTCGTGGCGCCGGGTGCGACGCCGCCGACGTGTCGGTGTTCGGCGGCCGGCTGCTCACCACCCCGATCGCCGACCAGGACGACCAGGGCCGGTTCCG
>CAVSXR010000009.1:0-96620 GCA_963731885.1 uncultured Acidimicrobiaceae bacterium
CAGGTTGGCCACGATCAAGCCCGAACCGATGACCACCCCGGCCAACACGGCAAGCGTCATGGCGGCACGACGCAGGGTCCAGCGCTGGATCGGCACCGGCCGACGCGGGGCGCGGGCCCGGTAGGCGGCGGCCAGGTCGTGTTCGCAGCGCGGAGCAGCCCCGCAGCTGGGCGGGCACGGTCACGGCCCGGGTCGCGGCGAACGCCTCGGCCACCTCGTCCGGGGTGAACAGCCGCATCGCCCGCTCGTAGACCCGGTCGGGCGGGGCGCACAGGCCCAGCGTGAGCATCATGTTGGCCAGATCGACCGCCTGCCGCCACGGGCTCGGCCGCACCTCGGCGAACGCCACGTCGATGAGCCGAACCTGGCCGTCGCGCACCAGCAGGTTCGCCGGCTTGATGTCCCGGTGGGCGAGCCCGGCATCCCACAGCGTGCGCACGACGCCGAGCGCCTCGTCGATCACCCGTCGGGTAGCGGATCCGCGGCGTCGCCGATGTCGCGGCACGTCGGGCACGAACTCGGTGACCAGCAGGTACTCGCGCTCCGGGGTGATCTCGACGATGCCCGAGCGGTGCGGCGTCGGCACGCCGGCGTCGCGGAGCACGCCGGAGCATGTAGTCCTCGTACTGCACCAGACGCCGAACCGAGTTGAAGGGTCGTTCGTCCTCGAGCCGGCCGTAGCGGACGGTGCGGGCCAGCTTGTACCAGCGGTCGGAACGCATGTGGATCGACGCGTACAGCTTTCCGAACAGCACCCCGTCCGACGTGGTGATCCGCAGTGGCGTGGAGCCGGCGCTGCCGGGGAGCGCATAGGGCTCCACCTCGGTGACCTGGACGTCGAGCTGGTTGGCGAATGCCCGGCGGATCGCGATGCCGCGGCGTCCGCCGACGTCGAGATGGGCGCGCACGCCCCGGCGGTAGCTGACCGGGTACGCCTCCTCGGGGGTGGCCAGTCGCAGCACGAGCAACGGCGCCGCGACGCCGAGGGCGAGCGCCGCCAGCGACGTCCGACGGATGGTCGACCGCGGTGTAGAGCCGGGCGAGGACGAGGGCGGCGATGACGGCGGCAGCCGAACGGGCCATCCGCCGGCGCCACGCACCCTGGGGGGCGAGCACGAGCGTCGCGACGGTGAGGACGAGAGCGATCTCGGTGACCGGCCGAGACGGGTACGAGTACCCGCTCCAGCTGGCCGCGATGTCGACGCCGGCGGGGCGCATCCGCCCCAGCAGGTCGCGGACCACGGCCACGACCACCGGGACGACGACGAGCAGGACCAGGGTGGCGAAGAGGTGCTGGAAGCGCCGCACCACCAACAGAACGACCAGAGCGCTCCAGGCCAGCACGCGGAACACTCCGGCCGAGCCGGCGTCCACGACCACCCGGGCGACGTCGGTGAGCGGCCGCCACCGCAGCCGCTCCAGGCCCCGGAGTACGGCCAGATCGGCATGGGTGACGAGCCGCAATCCCGACTTCGTCACGAGCAGGGAGGTGAGCAGGCCGGCGAGAACGAGAACGGCACCGGCGACGCGCGTCGGGGTGTCGACCGGCCGTGGGAGTGGCGGCGGCTCCCCCGACGGGCGACGTCGTACCCCGCCGGAGCCGGGCGAGCCGGGCGTCGGCTGCGACCGCTGGGAGAGCATGGGCTCGGTGTCCATCCCTTCGCGGGCGATACTAGGACCGTGCGACGGTGGGTGCTGGCTGCGGCGACCGTCCTGGTCGTGACGGCGTGCACCGGTGGGGCCGCTCCCGAGGGCGCCACCGCCCGGGCCGACGTCGTCGTGGCGTCCTTCGACTTCACCGAGAGCCAGCTGTTGGGCGAGATCTACGCCCAGGCGCTGGAGGCCAGAGGACTGTCGTGCAACGCGAGCTGGGTCTCGGGCAGCGGGAGTTGGTCCTCCCCGCCCTCCGGCGGGGGCTGGTCGACGTCGTCCCCGAATACGCCGGCTCAGCCCTCGACGCCACCGACCCCGACACCACCGTCGACCGTGCCGACATCGATGCCGTCGTGAACGCCCTGCGAGCTGCGGTGGCGCCGTGGGGTCTCACGGTGCTCCTGCCGTCGGCGGCGTCCGACCAGAACGTGCTGGCGGTCCCGGCCGGATTGGCCGACCGACGCGGGCTCCACGCCATCAGCGATCTCACCCCGCTGGCCGGGTCGCTGACCATCGGCGGCCCGCCGGAGTGCGCCCAACGACCCCGGTGCCTGCCGGGCCTGTCGGATCGCTACGGCCTGGAATTTGCCCACTTCGTGCCCCTGTCCGGTGCCGAGCTGGTCCGGCGGGCCCTCGACGACGGCGTGATCGACGTCGCCGTGTTGTTCAGCACCGACGCGGTCCTCGCCGGGGAGGACCTCGTGATGCTGGAGGACGACCGCCACCTGCAGCCGCCGGACAACGTCGTGCCCATGGTCCGATCGGCGAAGCTGGGCGACCACCGGATCAGTGCCGCCCTCGATCTGGTGTCCGCCCGGCTCACGACCGACAACCTGCGTTTCCTGAACTGGCGCCTGGCCAACGCCGGCACGAGCATCGGGGCCGAGGCCCGGGGGTGGCTGATCCGCCAGCAGTTGATCGCACGGTGATCAGCCGGTGCCCCAGGCCGCGTCGGCCGCGGCCTCGAGGCGGGCCATCGTGCCCTCGACGTCGGTCGGATCGGCGACGAACCGGGTCAGTTCGGCCCACATCCCCGCACCGGTGGTACCCCCGAACTCGACCGGCTGCAGATCGGAGAGATCGAAGCGGAAGCCGTCGCCGGCCTCCAGCAGCGATCGGGCGATGCGGCGGGTGGTCGCGTCGGGATACGTGGCCAGATCGGTCTCCTCGTTCGGGGAGAGGAACCCACCGAGGGCGGCCCAGGTTCCGGCCGCATCGGTCGAGGCCAGGTACCGCAGCAACGCGCCCGCCGCCGGAGAATCCCGCATGAGCACGGCGGCGTCGCCCGCGCCCACCACGTAGCGATCGGTCGCCGACTGGGAGGGGAAGTCGAAGACATCGACGTCGACGCCCACCTCGGCGTGGGTCGAGCCGGCAACCACGCCCGGAACGAAGTCACCCTCCATCACCATGGCCGCGGTGGGGCGGGTGGAGAACACCCCGGAGACCGACTCAGGGAAGGTGGTGTCGTCGCCGGCGGGCCGGATGGTGAGGTCCGGTCCGAGCAATGAGGCCATCGCCCGCAGCGCCTGACCGACGCTCGGGTCCGTCCACGCCAGTCGGTGATCGGCGAGGGCGTCGTAGCGCTCCGGGCCGGCGATGTGCAGGTACAGGTTCTCGAACCAGTCAGTGAGGGTCCACGCGTCCGAGGGGTCGCCGGTGAGGGAGAACGCCGGCATCCCGTCGGCGGCCACGGCCCGCGCGACCCGGCGCAGCCCCTCGAGGTCGTCCGGGGGGACGACACCGGACCGCTCGAAGGCGTGGAGCGAGTACCAGACCAGGCTCTTGTCGGCGGCCTTGAACCACAGCCCGTAGAGGGTCCCGTCGACGGTGCCGAGCCGTCGCCACACCGGAGCCCAGGAGGCCTCGACCGCATCGCCCACGATGTCGCCGATCGGTGTGATGGCGCGCGCCCGGGCGTAGCGCTCGAGCAGGCCGGGTTGGGGCAGCACGGCGATGTCGGGCGGATCGTCGGCGGCCAGGCGCCGATCCAACACCGCGGTGATGTCCTCGCCGGCCGTCGAGGTGAAGGTCACCGTCGCCCCTGTGGCGCGTTCGAAGGGTCGCAGCACGGCCTCGAAGGCCGCCGCCTCGGCGTCCTGCCACACGGCCACGACCTCCAGGTGCTGACCGTGGAGATCCTCGTCCCACGCCGCGGTGGCGCCCCCACCACCGCACGCGGTCGCCACCGCACCGACGGCGAGCACGAGGACGACCGCGGTACGGAAGGACCGCCGGTACCGGGGCGCGGTGACGTTCGGCCCTACCCCCCGTGGGCCGATCATGCGCATGTGACGAGAGGTAGCACACCGAACCCCGTACGGCCACCACTGGGAGGCCTCATGACGACGATCACTCCTCGTCTGGTGTCGGTCAGTCCCTCCGAAGTCTCCGAACCCGTCACCGCGGCGTCGACGGTGCACGCGACGAAGGTCTACGGGAAGGGCGCGACCGAGGTGAAGGCGCTCGACGACGTCACCGTCGGCTTCGAGGCTGGCCGGTTCACCGCCATCATGGGCCCATCCGGGTCCGGCAAGTCGACCCTGCTGCACTGCATCGCCGGCCTCGACACGCTCAGCTCGGGATCCGCCTTCATCGGAGACACGGACCTGAGCACGCTGGACGACAACCACCTCACCGTGCTGCGGCGCGACCGGGTCGGCTTCGTGTTCCAGGCGTTCAACCTCGTGCCCACCCTCACCGCGGACGAGAACATCACCCTCCCCCTCGCCCTGGCCGGCCGGAAGGGCGACCGGGACTGGATCGACGAGGTGGTGCGCACGGTCGGCCTCTCCGATCGCCTCAAGCACCGACCGAGCGAGCTCTCCGGCGGCCAGCAGCAACGGGTCGCGGTGGCACGGGCGCTGGCCAGCCAGCCGAAGATCATCTTCGCCGACGAGCCCACCGGCAACCTCGACTCCCGCTCCGGCGCCGATGTCCTGTCGTTCCTGCGCGCCGCGGTCGACGACTTCGACCAGACCATCGTCATGGTCACCCACGATCCCTCCGCGGCCTCGTACGCCGATCGGATCGTGTTCCTCGCCGACGGCCAGATCGTCGACGAGATGTTCGAACCCACGGCCGACCGGGTGCTCGATCGGATGAAGCAGTTCGGAGACTGACATGCTGCGCACCGCGCTCCGCAACCTGCTCGCTCACAAGCTGCGGCTGCTGACCACCGGGCTCGCGGTCACGATCGGCGTGGCCTTCATGAGCGGCACCCTGATCCTCAGCGCCACCATGGCCCGGACCTTCGACGACATGTTCGCCACCGCCTACGACGGCGTCGACGGGCTGGTGCGAGCCGAGTCGACGTTCGAGACGCCGGAGGGGATGGCGGTGCGGCCGCGCATCGACGAGTCGATGATCGACACCGTCGCGGCCGTGGACGGCGTGGCATCCGCCGAAGGCGACATCTGGGGCACCGCTCAGGTGATCGGACGCGACGGGAAACCGGTCGGAAATCCGGAGATGGGACCGCCGACGATCGGGACCAGCTGGCCGACCGACCAGTTCAACCCGTGGAGCCTGGACGTGGGCCGGCCGCCGCAGGCCGCCGACGAGGTCGTGATCGACCAGAAGACCGCCGATGCCGCGGGCTACACCGCCGGTGACCGCGCCCAGATCCTCCTCAACGGCGCGCCCTTGGACGTGACCATCACGGGCGTGGCGTCCTTCGGCAGCGCAGAATCGCCCGGCGGAGCGTCGTTCACGATGTTCACCCTTCCGGCCGCCCAGGCCCACCTCGGGGCCGTGGGCCGGATCGACAGCGTGTCGATCGCGGCCGAGAGTGGGGTGTCGCAGGAGGAGCTCGTCCGGCGGGTGAGCCAGGCCCTGCCCCAGGGCACCGAAGCCATCACCGGCGCCGCCTTCGTGGCCGAGAACCAGGACGCCATGGCCCAGGCCATGTCGATGTTCGACTCGTTCATGATGGTCTTCGCCGTCGTCGCCCTCCTCGTGGGCGGGTTCACCATCTTCAACACCTTCTTCATCACCGTGGCGCAGCGGACCAAGCAACACGCGCTGCTCCGCGCCGTCGGAGCCAGCAAGCGACAGGTGCTGGTCTCGATCCTGGTCGAGGCCCTCGTCGTCGGCCTGGTCGCGTCCCTCATCGGCTTGGCCGCGGGCGTGGGCGTGGCCGCCGGGCTCAAGGTCCTGCTCACTGTCTTCGGTGTCGCGCTGCCCGCCGGCGGCGTGGTGTTCCAACCGAGCACCGCCGTCATCGCGCTCTCCGCCGGCGTCCTCGTGACCGTGGGCGCCGCCGTGTCACCGGCCCGCAAGGCCGGCAAGGTGCCGCCGATCGCCGCCATGCGCGACATCCAGACCACCAGCAGCGGCTACGGCTCCAAGGAACGCATCATCGTCGGCATCCTCGTGCTGGCCACCGGCGTCGCCGGTCTCCTCTACGGCCTCCTGGGATCACCGTCGAACGCCCTGGCCATCGTGGGCGGATCGGCCATCATCGTCTTCTTCGGGGTATCCGTCCTGGGACGCACCGTTTCACTGCCGATGAGCCGCTTCATCGGTTGGCCGCTCCCGCGGGCGCGCGGCATCGCCGGGCACCTGGCCCGGGAGAACGCCATGCGCAGCCCGAAGCGCACCGCGGCCACCGCCGCCGCGCTCATGATCGGCGTCGGTCTGGTGTCGTTCATCACCATCTTCGCCGCCTCGACCAAGACGTCGTTCGAGAAGGCAGTCGACAAGGCGTTCACCGGTGATCTGGTGATCACCTCCCCGTTGCAGTTCGGCGGTGGCGGCGGTCTCTCGCCGGACCTCACCCGGCGGTTGAACGAGCTCCCCGAGGTCGAGACCGCGGCCGGCATCCGTGGTGGCGTGGCGCAGATCGACGGCTCCCCGCAGTTCGTGCTGGCCGCCGACGATGCCACCTTCGACGTCTTCGACATCCAGCCGCTGCAGGGCACGCCGGCCGATCTCGGCCCGAGCTCGATCGCCATCTACAAAGACGTCGCCGAGTCAGAGGGACTGTCGATCGGCGACACCGTTCCGGCCGACTTCGTCGAGACCGGGCACCAGCTGCTGACCGTCGGCATGATCTACGGCGAGAACGTGCCCGCCGGCGACTGGCTCCTCGGGATCCAGGCCTACGAGGCCAACTACGTCGACCAGCTCGACATGCAGATCTTCATCAAGGACGCCGACGGCGTGACCCCGGAGGCCGCGCTGGCCGCGGTGGAGCGCGAAGCCGACGCCTATCCCGGCGCCAAGGTCCTCGACCAGAACCAGTACAAGCAGGAGCAGCTGGCGTTCGTCGACCAGATGCTCGGCCTGGTGTATGCCATGCTCGCCCTGGCCATCCTCATCGCGCTGCTGGGCATCGGCAACACGCTGGCGCTGTCGATCTTCGAACGGACCCGCGAACTGGGTGTCCTCCGCGCCGTGGGCATGACCCGCCGCCAGCTGCGTTCCACCATCCGGTGGGAGTCGGTGATCATCGCCGTCCAGGGCGCCATCCTCGGCCTGGCCATCGGCATCTTCTTCGGCTGGGCGCTGGTGCTGGCCATGGCCGACCAGGGTCTGACCTCCTTCACGATCCCGGTCGCCAACCTGGTCACGGTGGTGCTGCTGGCTGCGCTGGCCGGTGTCGTGGCCGCCATCCTCCCGGCTCGTCGGGCCGCCAAGCTCGACGTGCTCCGGGCGGTCGTCACCGAGTGAGGTCCGCCTCGCTCGGCCGCAGCGTGGTGGTGTAGCCGTCGGTCGGCGACCAGTCGGCCACGAGGGTGTAGCGGTCTCCCCGCACCACGGTCTCGCGCCACTCGATCGGGCCCACATCGGCCTCGCTGCGCCGCGTGATCCGGAACACTGGCTGGCGCGCCCCGATGCCCAGCAGCTCCCGCTCGCGCGTCGACGGGAGCTCGGTGGTGATCCACTCGGTGCCGCTGATCGGGCGGACACCACACCGGGTGGAGAGCTCGTCGTAGAGCGCGGTGTGGGTGAAGTCGACGTCGAGCAGGGGGCGGGCGATGGTCGCGGGCAGCCACGCGGTGTCGTGGGCGAGCACATGCGACTCCACCATCCGGAGCCGCTCCAGCCGCACGAGGTTGGTGTTCGACCGCAGGCCGAGCTCGGTCGCGGCACGGCTGTCGGTGCCCACGGACAGGTCGAGGACCTCGCTGCGCTGCTCGAGCCCGCGCGACTCGATCGAGCGGAACAGGCTGTAGATGGCCCCGGTCGCCTGCTCGACGTTGGGCCCGGTCACGAACGTCCCCCGGCCCCGTTCCCGGCTCACGATCCCCTCGTCCTGGAGGTGACGAACCGCCTCCCGGACCGTGTGACGCGAGACGCGGTACTGACCGATCAGCTCGTTGTCCGTGGGGAACGCCGCCATGAACTCACCGGTGTCCAACCGGTGTCGGAGGTCGTCCAGGACCTGGGCCCACAGTGGCATCGGGCTGGATCGGTCGATCGACGGCATGGGCCGAACCTACCGGATTCGAGGCCGTACATGCTAACATCCGAATGTACGGATATTCAGGTCCGATCCACATGACCTCCGGGGAACCATGATCGCCCAACTCGTTGCCATCGTTCTCGGACTCGCCGTCGGCCTGTCGCTCGGCGCCCTGGGCGGCGGCGGATCGACCCTCGCCGTTCCGATCCTGGTGTTCGTGGCCGGGATGGGCGCCCAGCAGGCCACCAGCGCGTCACTCCTGGTCGTGGGGGTGGCCGCGGCGATCGGGGCGTGGGGTCACTTCCGCAACGGACATGTCCGCCTCGGCGCCGGCCTCGCGTTCGGCGCGGCGGGCATCGTCGGCTCGCGGATCGGGACGCTCCTCAACCAGCGGCTCGACGAGAACGCCCTCCTGCTCGCCTTCTCGGCCCTGATCCTGTTCGTGGCCGTCCGGATGTACCGCAGCGTCGGGCCGTACACCGGAGCCGAGGTGCCGGTCACCGACGACGCCGTGCTCGCCTCCGGCCCGAGCGATGTGCTCGTCGCCACCCCGGCTCGAGCCGAGCTCGACCTGTCGGCCACGGCACTGGCGAAGCTCGCCGTGGCCGCCACCGCGGTCGGGCTGCTCACCGGGCTGTTCGGCGTCGGTGGTGGCTTCGCGGTGGTTCCCGCCCTGACGCTGCTCCTCGGGTTCGAGACCAAGGACGCCATCGGCACGTCGCTGGTCGTGATCGCCATCAACACCGTCATCGCGCTCGGGATGCGCCACGGCCAACTCGACTTCGACTGGGCGCTGGTGCTGCCGTTCCTCGGCACCGTCACCGCCGGCGTCCTGGTCGGTTCCCGCGTTGCGCACCGCATCCATGCCGACCGCCTGACCCGCTGGTTCGCGGTCATGCTCGGCGTGGTGGCTCTCTACACCGCGGCGAGCACGGTCCTGGGTTGAGCCTCAGCGCGGCGAGGGAGGGGCGATGATCCCCTGCCGCACCGCCTCGCTCACCGCCTCGAGCCGGGAATGGGTGCCCAGGCGCACCATCAACCTCGCCACGTGGTTGCGGACGGTGTGGGGGCTGATGCCGAGCTCGCCGGCCACCGCGGCGGTGTCGGCGCCGCCCGCCAGCTGGTCGAGGATCTCGAGCTCGCGTCGTGACAGCTGGCGCCGGTCGGTCCGGGTGGAGATGCTCCGGCGGGCCAGCACCGAGACCAGGGCGGGGGTCACCACCACCTCGCCGGCGGCGACCCGGCGCACACCGTCCACCAGCGCGTTCATCGGCTGGTCCTTCGACAAGTACCCGGTCGCCCCCGCGTCCAGCGCCAGCAGCATCGACCGCTCGGTGGGCCATCCGGTGAGCACCAGGATGGCGCACCCGTCGGCCGCGTCGCGGAAGGCGTCGAAGAAGTCGGGGGCCTGCTCGTCTCGCAGCTGGAAGTCGGTGACGACCACATCGGGCTGATGACGCCCGGCCATTCCGGTCGCCTGGGCACCGTCGGTTGCGATCCCCACCACCTCGATCGACGGCTCGAGCGCCAACGCACCCGAGAGCGCGGCGCCGACCATCTCGTGGTCGTCGACGACCAGCACCCGGTGGGTGACTGGCACGACGGCATCGATCGTCGAGCCCGACTGCGGCATCACCCGATATCCATCGGTTCATCCGGTTCGGGACTGAAGCGAACATTCATGACGATTTGCCGATCATGCGCTACTCTGCGTAGTACGCACAGCGTGGAGCGTGACTCTGGGGAGGGCAAGCCGGTGGGCAGTCAGGTGGCTGGCGGGGCGACTCCCGGCGACATCGCCGAGACCCTCGCTCGGGTCGAGCGGTGGGGAAACCTCGGGGTGTGGGAGATCGATCTCGCCACCAACGCGGTCTACTGGTCGACCCAGGTCTACGAGATCCTCGGCGTCGACGAGTGCGACCTCGAGGCGTTCTTCGCCGTCGTGCACCCCGACGACCTCCCCCTGGTCGAGCACGTGACCAGTCGGGTGCTCGAACAGCCCGGGCCATATCGCCTCACCCACCGCATCCGGCGGGGCGACGACGTGCGGACCGTCGATCAGCACATGCAGTCGATCGCCGACGGCGACGGCCACCCGGTCCGCCTCCTCGGCACGATGATCGACGTCACCGAGACGCGGGTCCTGCAGCAGCAGGTGCACCGTGCCCAGCAGATGCGGGCCGTCGGCCTGCTGGCCGGCGGACTGGCGCACGACTTCAACAACGCGCTGCTCGTGATCAGGGGCCATGCCGACCTGCTCCTCGCCCAGACCGACGCCGACGATCCCTCCCGGGCCAGCCTGGAGGCCATCAGCCGGGCAGGGGCGCGGGCCTCGACCGTGACCCGGCGGCTGATGGCCCTCGGCCGGCAGGACGAGGTGCGACCCGTCCGGGTGGCACCGGACCAGCTGCTGGGGGGTATCGCCGAGCTCGTCCGCCCCACGCTCGACGCCGACGTCGCGCTCGACGTCGAGGTCGACGAGACCGCGTCCTCCACCGAGGTCCTCGTCGACGTCGACCAGCTCCACCAGGTGGTCATCGACCTCGTTCTGAATGCCCGCGACGCAGGCGCCCACCGCATCCGGCTCCGCTTCGAGTCCCGCCACCTGACCCACACCGATCCCCCGTGTGTCGACGGTCGGATTGCGGCCGGGACCTACGGCATGGTCCAGGTGATCGACGACGGCTCCGGCATCGACGCCACCACCCTCGACCACATCTTCGAGCCGTTCTTCACCACCAAGGACGCCCGCACCGGCTCCGGCATCGGCCTGGCCAACGCCCGCGGCTTCGCCGACCGTTCCCTCGGCGCCCTGCTGGTGGCGAGCGAGCCCGGCGCCGGCACCACCATGTCGCTGCTCCTGCCGGCCAGCGCCGGCGCCGCCACGGAGCGCGTCCGATCGCCCCGCCGCTCCCGCCGCACCCGCGTCCTGGTCGCCGCCGGCGACGGTCGGCGCGACCGGCTCCTCGCCGCGCTCGGTGACCTCGACCACCAGCTCGTCGCGGCGGGCGATCTCGAGGCGATGTCGTTCAGCCTCGAGACCGAACCGATCGACCTCGTGGTTCTCGACGGTTCGCTGTTGCCGTCGTCGGGCCGACCCGGGATCCTCGACGGCGTCGCCACCGTGGTGGTCAGCGACCGGCCGGTCGCCGGGAGCGGGCAGGTGCCGCTCGACGACGAGCTCGCCCTCATCGAAGCGGTCGACGAGCTGCTCGGCGACGACTGAGACCGATCGCCCTCACGCCGCCGGTGGTCCGGCCGCCAGGTACTGGCGGGCCCACGCGAGCTGGTCGCCGGCGCACGGCGGGAGTCCGTGCGACGGGTCGACCGTGCCGGTGAACACCTGCTCCACACAGTCGGCCCAGTGCTCGGCGGGGTTGGATGTGGCCTCCGGCCATCCTTGCGGCGCCGCGCCGGCGTAGGCGCCCGATCCGTAGCGATAGGCGATGAGATGACCGAACTCGTGGGTGATGACCACCGCGAGATGGGCATCGCTGGAATCGGCATGGGTGGCCGCGATCTCGATCCGTCCGTCCGGATGGGACCAGGAGGTGTCCCCGTCGATGATGCTGAACCGGACCGCGAACGCCGCCCGCCACGCCGCCGGCACCGAGGCCGCGTAGCGCTGTTCGACCCGCGCCTGACGGGAGGGGGCCGGCCGTGTGGTCGGGGGCGGAGGCGGGGGGGTCGTCGCGGGGGGAGCAGTCACCGGCGGGGGCGACGTGACCGGCACGGTGGTCGGTGCAACCGTCGACGGCACCGGCACGGTGGTCGGCGGCACGGTGGTCGGCGGCGGCGTGGTCGGCGGCAGCGCCGGCGGCGGCACCGTGGTCGGTGCCACGGTGGTCGCCGGGGCCCCGAGGTCGGAGGGCACGCCCGGCGCCGCGCTCACCGGCACCGCGGGCGGCGTCAGCGTCGCCGGAGCCCCGGCCGGAACGCCGGAGAGCACCGGTGGGGTGTCCGCACGGGCGACCGTGGCGTCCACCGCCGACACCACGCCGGCGCCGAGAAGCAGTCCGCAGGCCGAGCCTAGGAGCCGAATCGTCCGGTTTCGGGGTGATTGTCCGATCATGGACCCAGACATCGGCCCCGATCGGGCCAGGGCGCAGATCAGCGTCGCTCTTCTTCACCGGCCCATTCGACCCGGCCCGATTGGTTCATCGGCACCGGGCCGTTCGGCCCACCGCCCGCCGCCCGCTCTGGGGCCAGGACGGTTCCGGGACGCGCGACCCGCCGTCCCGGAACACCATGTCGGGGTCGAGGGACGGCGGGACCGACCCTCAGGGGCTGGAATGTTGCGCCAGCGCAACGTGATGACCCGAGAATCCGAGCGCGGCTGTGCGACGTTCCCGGGCATCCCGCGGGCGGTTCTGAGCCTTTTCCCAGGTTGGCGGCGCACGCTGGGATCCATGAGCGCCGCGCGCCACTTCCGGGTCATGGGCTCCGATGCCCACGTCATCGTCACCGGCGGCAGCGGCGGGGACCTCGTCTCCCGGGCGGTCGACCGTCTCGACGACCTCGAGGCGCGGTGGAGCCGCTTCCGCCCCGACAGCGAGATCAGCCGGCTGAACACCGCCGCCGGCGCGCCGTGTCGCGTCTCGGAGTCGACCCGCACCCTGGTCGCGCTGGCCATCGAGGCCTGGCGGGTCACCGGTGGGCTGGTCGATGCCGGCGTGCTGGCCGCGATGACCGACGCCGGCTACGACCGGTCCTTCGACGAGCTGGAACGCGCGGCCGCCCCCGTGTCGCGACGGCGGGCACGATGGACGCCCCCGCCGGCGTTGACCGACATCGAGATCGACGGCGACGTCGTGCGCCTCCCCGCCGGACTCACCATCGATCCGGGCGGCATCGGCAAGGGCTTCGCCGCCGACCTGGTGACCGAGGAGCTCATGGGAGCCGGCGCCGACGGCGTCCTCGTGAACCTCGGGGGTGACCTCCGGGTCCGGGGCATCGGCCCGGACGGCACCGGGTGGACCGTCGATCTCGACCACGAGCGGCTCGACGGCCCCCTGGCCCGGATCGGCCTCGCCGACGGCGCGGTGGCCACCTCCACCACGCTGCGCCGTCGGTGGATCGGTCCCGACGGGCCCGCCCACCACCTCATCGATCCCCGGACCGGCCGGCCGTCCACCTCCGACATCGACCACGCCGTGGCCATCGCCGGCCACGGCTGGATGGCCGAGATCATGGCCAAGGCGGTCCTGCTCCGCGGCCGGCCCCACCAGTTCGACATCGTCGGCGGCACCGGGGCCGAAGCCCTCTCGGTCGGGGTCGACGGCTCCATCGCCGCCACCCCCGGCTTCGCCGCCCACCTGGGTGACGCCGCCGTCCCGACGTCGCTGTCCGAGTGCTCGCCGCTCGAGGTGGCGTCGTGAACGGACAGCTCTGGTGGTACGTCGCCCGGGCCGGGGGCATCGTTGCCTGGACCCTGCTCGCCGCCAGCGTGCTCTGGGGGCTGGCCCTCAGCACCAAGGCGCTCGGCGGACGACCCCGACCCAACTGGCTGCTCGACCTGCACCGGTTCCTCGGCGGTCTCGGGCTGGTGTTCACCGGCATCCACGTGGCCGCGCTGGTGCTCGACAACTACATCGACTTCGGCCTGACCCAGATCCTCGTTCCCTTCACCAGCAGCTACCGGCCGACCGCGGTGGCCTGGGGGGTCGTGGCGCTCCAGCTGCTCGTCGCCGTCGAGGTGACGTCACTGCTCCGGCGCAGCATCCCGCGGAAGACCTGGCGGCTGGTGCACTTCGCGTCGTTCCCGCTCTACGTCTCGGCCACGGTGCACGGCCTCACCGCCGGCACCGACTCGGGCAACCGCTTCCTCGTGCTGGCCATGTGGCTGTCGGTCGCCGCCGTCGCCGGCCTCACCGTGCTGCGCGTCGCCCAGGTCGACGCGCCTGCGGCCCCGTCTCCCTCGCGCTCGATCCGATCGGAGCTGACCCGTGTTCCCTGAACACCCCCCGACCCGCGTTCCATCAACCGCCCCACCGGCCTCCCCGCCGCCACCACCCCCGCCGCCACCGCCACCGTTCCGCGCCGCGGCCTCGACGGCCCGGTCGAGGACCCCCGCGCCCCGGCCGGCCACCCGTCACCCCGCCCAGCGGGCTCGCAAGGCCATCGCCATCGGCGCCGCGGTCACCGGCATCGGCCTGGTCGGCACCTTTGCCGTCACCACCGATGTCGGCGCGAGTGGCAACCCGACCAGCGGCAACGTCCCGACGTCACCCACCCTCGGCCCCGGCGACTCCGGGCCGTTCGCCAACCCGCCCGACCGGCTCCCGGAACCCGACGACTCGTTCGGTTCGACCAACACCTGGTCCACGCCGGCGGTGCCCTCGGCGCCGAGCCGCCAGCCGTCCACCCACAGCCGCGGCAGCTGACCCCCGCCCCTCGAATGTGTCGTCAGCGCGTCACACCTGCGCTGACGCGCCAACGAGATTTCTCGCGGGTGAGGACTATTCGGGACGCGCCTTCTTCGGTGCCGCCTTCTTGGCTGCCTTCTTGGCTGCCTTCTTGGGCGCCGCCTTCTTCTTGGCGGCCGCCTTCTTCTTGACTGCCTTCTTGGGTGCAGCCTGCTTCGGCGCGGCCGGCGTCGCCGCTCCCGCCTTCGTCGGCGCCGACGCCTTGGAGGTCGCCCTCTTGGCCGCCGGTGGAGGCGTGGGGATCTCCGGGACGGTCACGACAGAATCGGCACCGCCGTACTCGTTGCCCACGTAGTCGTCGGCGCTCCAGTCGTTCTCCCACTCGTCGTCGCCGAGGTGGTAACGGAACCGATAGCTCTTGCCGGGCGTGAGCGGGACCGTGGCCGTCCAGCGCCCGTCCTCGGTGCGCGTCATCGGGTCGATCCTGGGGTCCCAGTCGTTGAACTCGCCGCAGACGGACGCCCGGTCTATGTCGAGCCCCTCGGGGAGATCGAAGGTGACGTCGTAGTTCTCGGCCTCCGGGTTCCAGGTCTTGGTCAGCATGATGCTCCTCACGTGATGACTCCGGATCAGGCGACACCGGACCGGACCGGGTCTCCCTCCAGGCACACTCTTTCTCGAACAACTGCCCAATCATTCCTCGCACCGGGGAAAAATCACAGGAGTTCCGTTTGTCTGACCGCCAGACCTGGCCAGGAAGCGCCTACCCACTCGGCGCCACCCACGACGGAGCCGGCACCAACTTCAGCATCTTCTCCGAGGTCGCCGAGCGGGTCGAGCTCTGTCTCTTCGACGACGACGGCCACGAGGAGCGGGTCGAGCTCACCGAGGTGGACGCGTTCTGCTGGCACGAGTACCTGCCCGGGGTCAGCTCCGGCCAGCTCTACGGGCTCCGGGTCCACGGTCCGTGGGATCCGGCCAACGGGCTGCGGTGCAACCCCAACAAGCTGCTGATCGACCCGTACGCCAAGGCGATCTCGGGTCGCGTCGACTGGGACCAGGCCTGCTTCCCCTACGACTTCGACGATCCCGACCGGCGCAACGACCTCGACAGCGCCCCACACGTCCCCAAGTCGGTGGTCCACAGCTCGTACTTCGACTGGGGTCACGACCGACCACCGATGGTCCCGCTCCACGAGTCGATCATCTACGAGGTCCACGTCAAGGGCTTCACCGCCACCCACCCCGACGTGCCCGAGCACGAGCGGGGCACGTACGCCGGCATGACCCATCCCGCGGTGATCGACCACCTCCTCTCGCTGGGGGTCACCGCCATCGAGTTGTTGCCGGTGCACCAGTTCCTCCACGACTCCCACCTGGTCGAGCGGGGGCTGTCGAACTACTGGGGCTACAACTCGATCGGGTTCTTCGCCCCCCACGACGGCTACAGCGCCAGCGGTTCACACGGCCAGCAGGTGCCCGAGTTCAAGGCCATGGTCCGAGCCATGCACGACGCCGGCATCGAGGTCATCCTCGACGTCGTCTACAACCACACCGCCGAGGGGAACCACCTCGGCCCGCAGGTGTCGTTCAAGGGGATCGACAACCAGGCCTACTACCGCCTCGTGCCTGAGCAGCGGCAGTTCTACTACGACACCACCGGTACCGGGAACAGCCTCAACATGGCGCATCCCCACACGCTGCAGCTGATCATGGACTCGCTGCGGTACTGGGTGTCGGAGATGCACGTCGACGGGTTCCGCTTCGATCTCGCCGCCACCCTGGCCCGGCAGTTCTACGAGGTCGACAAGCTGTCCGCCTTCTTCGACCTGGTCCAACAGGACCCGATCGTGTCCCAGGTCAAGCTCATCGCCGAACCCTGGGATCTCGGCGCCGGTGGCTACCAGGTCGGCAACTTCCCGCCGGTGTGGTCGGAGTGGAACGGCCGTTACCGCGACGTGGTGCGCGACTACTGGCGGGGCGAACGGGCCACGGTGCCCGACCTGGCGTCGTCGCTCACCGGCTCGTCCGACCTGTACGACAACAGCACCCGGGCCCCGTCGGCCAGCATCAACTTCGTCACCGCCCACGACGGCTTCACCCTCGCCGACCTCGTCGCCTACAACGACAAGCACAACGAGGCCAACGGCGAGAACGACAACGACGGCGAGAGCCACAACCGGTCCTGGAACTGCGGCGTCGAGGGCCCCACCACCGACCCCGAGGTCCTCGCCCTCCGAGCCCGCCAGCAACGCAACATGCTCGCCACGCTGCTGCTGTCGCAGGGCGTGCCGATGCTCCTCGGCGGGGACGAGATCGGTCGGAGCCAGGGCGGCAACAACAACGCCTACTGCCAGGACAACGAGATCAGCTGGTTCGACTGGAGCGCAGTCGACGCCGACCTGCTCGAGTTCACCCGCAACCTGGTCCACCTCCGGCGCGACCATCCCGTGTTCCGCCGGCGCCGGTGGTTCTTCGGGCGGCCGATCCGCGGGACGGTCGACATCGGGTGGTGCCGCCCCGACGGCGAGGAGATGAGCGACGACGACTGGGACTTCTCCGACGCGATGGCGCTCGGGTTGTTCCTCAACGGCGAGGCGATCCCGAGCCGCGACGAGCGGGGCCGGCGCATCACCGACGACAGCTTCCTCCTGCTGTCCAACGCGGGGCACGAGAGCGTGCACTGGAAGCTGCCCCGCATGTGGTCACCGGCGTGGGAGCTGGTGCTGCGCACCGACATGGCCCACGGTCGCCCCAGCCGGACCACCCGTCGCACCACCCGCCTCGACGTGCCGGCCCGGACCCTGATCCTGCTGGAGGCGACGGAGAGCCCGTGACCCCCATCGGCCCGCCTGATCCCATCGGCCCGCCCGCCAGCACCTACCGGCTCCAGCTCGGCCCCGACCTCGACCTCGACGCCGCCCGCGCCCTGGTTCCCCGGCTCGCCCGGCTCGGCATCAGCCACCTCTACCTGTCGCCGATCCTGCAGGCCACACCGGGCTCGACCCACGGCTACGACACGGTCGACCATGGCCGGATCAGCGAGACGCTCGGTGGGCGCGACGCCTTCGACCGCCTGGCGGCAGCCGTGGCCGGGGCCGGCATGGGCCTGGTCGTCGACGTCGTCCCCAACCACATGTCGATCGCGGTCCCGCGGGCCAACCGGTGGTGGTGGGACGTGCTCCAGAACGGTCCCACGTCGGCCTTCGCCGACCACTTCGACATCACGTGGGACTCCTCCGAGGTCCGCCAGCTCGACACCGTGCTGCTGCCGATCCTGGGCGACCACTACGGCGTCGTGCTCGAGGCCGGCCAGCTGGTGCTGGAGCGCGAGGGCGACGACGACGTCCTCCTGCGCTACGCCGACCACGTGCTGCCCCTGTCACCCCGATCGCTGCTGACGGTGCGCGGGCCAACCGAGGGGCCCGAGCTGCTCGACGAGCGCCTCGCCGCGCTGAACACCGACCCCGACGCGCTGCACGCCGTGCTCGAGCAGCAGCACTACCAGCTGTGCCACTGGCGCCGGGCGCAGCGCGACCTCGACTACCGGCGCTTCTTCGACATCGACACCCTCATCGGGTTGCGCGTCGAGGACCCCCGGGTCTTCGAGGACACCCATGCCCTCGTGATCGAGCTGGTGACCTCGGGCCAGGTCACCGGGCTGCGCATCGACCACCCCGACGGGCTCACCGACCCCGCCGGCTACCTCGAGCGCCTCGCCGAACGCACCGGCGGGACCTGGACGGTGGTCGAGAAGATCCTCGCCGCCGGGGAACAGCTGCCCGCGTCCTGGCCGGTGGCCGGTACCACCGGGTACGACTTCCTCCGGGTCGCCGACGGCGTCTTCCGCGCCCCCCAGGGTGTCGAGGCCCTGACCGAGTGGTGGGCCGCACACGTCGACGCGACCACCTGGGACGAGACCGTGGCGGCCGCCAAGGCCGAGATCCTCGACACCGTCCTCGCCGCCGACGTGGCCCGGCTGGCCGACGTGGGCCTCCGGCTCTGCGAGCGGCACCGCCGCCACCGCGACCACACCCGCCACGACGTCACCCACGCCATCCGGGCCATCGTGGCGGCCATGGGCGTCTACCGCACCTACGTCCGGTCCGGCGTCCCGGCCACGGCCGTCGACCGGGAGGTGGTGGGAGCCGCGGTGGCCGATGCCGGCGAGCGCGACCCCGACGTCGACTCCGACCTGTACGCCTTCCTCCACTCGGTGCTCTGCGGTGAGCACGACGGCGACCTCCTCGCCGACGAGTTCGTCGAGCGGTTCCAGCAGCTCACCGGCCCGGCCATGGCCAAGTCCGTGGAGGACACGTCGTTCTACCGCTTCCTCGCCGTGCCGGGCGCCAACGAGGTCGGCGGCGAGCCCGGCGCGCCCGTGGTGTCGGTGGCCGAGCTCCACGCCCACAACGGCCGCATCCAGCGCGACTGGCCCGCCACCTTGAACACGCTGTCCACCCACGACACCAAGCGCGGCGCCGACGTGCGGAGCCGACTCGACGCCCTCACCGCCGTACCCGACCGCTGGTTGGCGTTCGTCGAACGCTGGTCGGCGTGGGCCGACGATCACTGGTCGGTCGACCCCGATCCCACCACCACCCAGCTGCTGGTGCAGACCATCGTCGGCGCCTGGCCCATCACCCCCGAACGGCTCACCGCCTACCTGGAGAAGGCCACCAAGGAGGCCAAGCGACGCACGAGTTGGACCGACCCCGACACCGCGTTCGACGATGCCGTCGCCACCTTGGCCCGGGCCGCGCTCGCCGACGACGACCTGGTCGCCGACGTGCAGGCGTTCGTCGCCGACCTCGATCCCGCCGCACGACACATCGGGTGTGCCAAGCAGCTCCTGCTGCTCACCAGCCCCGGGGTCCCCGACTGCTACCAGGGCAGCGAGCTGTGGGATCTCCACCTGGTCGACCCCGACAACCGCCGCCCGGTCGACCATGACCTGCGGGCCGAGCTCACCGACCGGCTGGTCGCCGACGGTGGACCCGACCGTTCGCTGGCCGACGACGAGATCGGCGTCCACAAGTTGTGGCTGACCCGCCAGGCGCTGCACCTGCGCCGGCGGCGTCCCTCCACCTTCGGGCCGGGGCCGGCGGGACGCTACGAGCCCATCGACGCCGGCCCCGACTGCGTCGCGTTCCGGCGCGGCGACGATGTCGTCGTCGCCGCGCTGCGCCACCCGAACGCGGCGACGGCGGCCGTCGAGCTGCCCCCCGGTACCTGGGTCGACGTGCTGACCGGCACCGTCACCGCCGGATCGGTCGCCGTGGACGGGATGGTGCTGATGGAACGGGCCGACTCATGAGGTTCCGGGTCTGGGCTCCGGGCGCAACGACGGTCGAGGTCGAGGTCGACGGTCACCGCCACGGGATGCAGACCGAACCCGCCCGGGGCTGGTGGGGCGTCGACGTCCCCGAGGCCGGCCCCGGAAGCCGCTACTGGTTCTCGGTCGACGGCGGTCCGTTCCGGCCCGACCCCCGCAGCCCGTCGCAGCCCGAGGGAGTCGACGGCCGCTCCGAGGTCGTCGACCACGATCGGTTCCCGTGGACCGACCAGACCTGGCACGGCTTCGATCTCGCCGGCGCGGTCCTCTACGAGCTGCACATCGGGACGTTCTCCGCCGAGGGCACCTTCGACGGTGCCATCGCCCATCTCGACCAGCTCGTCGATCTGGGCGTCGACGCGGTGGAGGTGATGCCGGTGGCCGAGTTCGCCGGCGAACGGGGCTGGGGTTACGACGGCGTCGACCTGTTCGCCCCCCACCACGGCTACGGCGGGCCCGACGGCTTCCGACGCTTCGTGGACGCCTGCCACCGGCGCGGCCTCGGCGTGGTGCTCGACGTGGTGTACAACCACCTCGGACCGGCCGGCAACCACCTGGCCGGCTTCGGCCCCTACTTCACCGACCGGCACCCCACGAACTGGGGGCAGGGGGTCAACGTCGACGGACCGTGGAGCGACGACGTCCGCGCCTGGATCGTCGACAACGCCCGCCACTGGTTCGTCGACCACCACATCGACGGACTGCGGCTCGACGCCGTGCACGCCATCACCGACGACTCGGCCGTCCACGTCCTCGAGCAACTGGCGACCGCCGTCGACGCCCTCGAATCCGACCTCGGCCGCCGCCTGTGGCTGATCGCCGAGTCCGATCGCAACGATCCCCGGTACGTCCGTCCCGCCGACCTCGGCGGCTACGGGCTCGATTCGGCGTGGGCCGACGAGTGGCACCACGCCCTCCACGCCACCCTCACCGGTGAGACCGACGGGTACTACGCGGACTTCGGCTCGCTGGCCGACCTCGCCACCGCCCTGCGCCAGGCGTGGGTGTACGCCGGGCGGTGGTCGCCGCACCGGCTCCGCACCCACGGTCGCTCCCCGGCCGGACTCCCGCCCGCCGCCTTCGTGGTGTGCGCCCAGAACCACGACCAGATCGGCAACCGGGCCGCCGGCGATCGGCTGTGCCACCTGGTGTCGCCCGGCCGCCAACGCATCGCCGCCGCCCTGCTGCTCACCTCGCCGTTCGTCCCCCTGCTCTTCCAGGGCGAGGAGTGGGCGGCCAGCACGCCATTCCTGTACTTCACCGACCACGCACCCGACCTCGGTCGAGCCGTCACCGAGGGGCGCCGGCGCGAGTTCGTCGCCTTCGACTGGGATCCCGAGCAGATCCCCGACCCCCAGGCGCCCGAGACCCACCGGCGCTCAGTGCTGCGGTGGGACGAACGGGCGGCCCCGGAGCATGCGTCGATGCTGGAGTGGCACCGGACGCTGATCGCCCTCCGGCACGAGACGCCGGCCCTCACCGACCCCGCATGTCTCGTCGAGCTGGAGATCGACGGCTCGGTCGTGGTCCAGCGGCGCGGGCCCGTGGTGGTGGCCGCGAACCTCGGCCACGAGCCGGCCGGGGTGCAGGTGGGCGGCTCGACGGTGGTGGCGCACGACGCCACCTCCGATGGCGGCAACCTCGTCCTCGGGGCGGATGGCGTGGCCGTGGTCCTCACCAGCGCCTGACGGGTACGGACGATCGGATCACCGGGCCGGCCACCTCGAGCCACCCGCCGCGACGCGGACCCGTGTGGCAGCGTGGCCCGGTGCCCGGGATCACCATCGTCAAGGACGCGATCGACGTCGGCGTCGCCACCAACCAGCTGGAGGCGAGCCAGGCGTTCTGGGGCGACACCGTCGGACTCCGGTACGACCACCTGCTCAAGGTCGGCGGCGGCATCCACCAGCACCGCTACGACCTCCACGGGGCCGTGCTCAAGCTCAACAGCCACCGCCAGACCCTGACCGCCACGCCGACGGGGTTCGCCGCGCTCACCACCGTGGTCGAGGGCCGCGAGGACACGGAGCTGACCACCCCGGACGGCACCCCGGTGCTGCTGGCGTCGAGCATCGAGTCCGGGATCCGGACCGTGATCCGCCTCGAGGCCACCGACGCCGCCCACACCGCGGCCACCATCGCGTCCGGCCTCGGCGCCCGGCGGGCCCACGACCAGTGCCGCGTCGGCGAGACGGTGATCGACGTGGTCGAGGTCCCCGACCGGGCCGCCACCACCGTCCGGGAGGGCACCGGGATCCGCTACCTCACCATCCAGGTGCGAGACGTCGAGTCGGCCCACGCCCATGCACTCGACCACGGGCTCGTCGAGGGTCTGGCGCCGCTGCGCCTCGGTGACACGGCCTACGTCTCGTTCGTCCGGCTGCCCGACGGTGACTGGGTCGAACTGTCGCAGCGGGCGTCGTTGACCGGCCCCCTCCCCGACGTGCCCCGCGCCTGACGTCAGTGGGGCCCGGGGCGGGGTCCTTCCCACTCCCACCGCTCGCCGTCGTGGCGCCGCACCACCTGGGCCGGGTTCCCGGCCACCACCGTGAAGTCGGGGACGTCGTCGCGCACCACCGCGTTGGCCCCGACCACCGCGTTCTCACCGATCCGGACGTTGCCGCACACCACCGCCCCGATGCCGAGCCAGGCGCCGCGGCAGATCTCGACCCGGCGCCCGTCGCGCAGCCCCTGGCGCTTGATCGGCTCGGTCACGTCCTCGTAGATGTGGCCGGTGTCCGACACGTAGACCCGGTCGGCCAGCATCGCCTCCTCGCCGATGACGACTTCTCCCACCGCGGTGATGCGGGCGAAGTTGCCGATGTAGGCACCATCGGCGACCCGCAGGGTGATCCCCCGCTCGGGGACCAGTGCCTCCAGCACGGCGTACGCACCGATCTTGACGAAGGCGCCGATGCTGATGCCCTCCGGGTTGACCACCGAGACGGGCGGCGTTCCCAGTTCGCTGCACGGCCCGAACGCCGCGAACGAAGGGAGATCGGGGTGTGATTCGTCCATCGGCATCGCGACCATCGACACAGTGTCCCCGATCGCTCGATCCGGTGCCGCGATGACCGATGTGTACCCTTCCCAGAGCTGAGGAATCCAGCGCGAGGGGCAACTGCCATGGACATCGTTCCGCGAGGACTGGGCCGGAGCTTCGTCCGGCTGGGCCAGGCCGCGCAGAACGCGCTCGAGGTCGCCCGCTTCGGTGGTCTGGAGACGGACGAGGAACCGACACCGTTCGAGGTCGTCCGGTCGCACCCGCTCTACAAGCTCCGCCGCTACGGCGACATGGACGGCGGGCCGGCAGTGGTCCTGGTGCCGCCGATGATGCTGGCCGCCGATGTCTACGACGTGTCGCCCCAGTCCAGCGCGGTGGCGCAGCTCGCGGCCGGAGGGGTGGACCCCTGGGTCGTCGACTTCGGTGCCCCCGAGCGCGAGAAGGGCGGGCTGGAACGGACCCTCACCGATCACGTCGTCGCGCTCAGCCAGGCGGTCGACGAGGTGATCGAGGTGACCGGCCGGCCCGTGCACCTCAGCGGCTACAGCCAGGGCGGGATGTTCTGCTACCAGGCCGCGGCCTACCGGGAAGGAGCTGGTCTGGCCAGCCTGATCACCTACGGCAGCCCGGTCGACACCCACGGCGCGGTGCCCTTCGGTATCGACGACGAGCTCATCGTCGAGGCCATCGACTTCGTCGCCGACCACGTCCTCCCCCACGTGAGCCTGCCCGCGTGGGCGAGCCGAACCGGGTTCCGGATGCTCGACCCGATCGGCACCCTCCGGAACCAGGTCCAGTTCGCCCGCCAGCTCCACGACCGCGACTCGCTGCTGCCCCGGGAGGGGCAACGCCGGTTCCTCATGGACGAAGGCTGGGTCGCCTGGCCCGGCCCGGCGCTGGCCGAGTTGGTGAAGCAGTTCATCGTGTCCAACCGGATGCTCTCCGGCGGCTTCGTCATCGACGGTCGCCCGGTGACACTCGCCGACATCGCCTGCCCGATCCTGTGCTTCGTGGGCACCAGCGACGACATCGCACCGCCGCAAGTGGTGCGGGCCGTGGCCCAGGCCGCTCCGGCCGCCGAGGTCTACGAGGCCACCCTCGATGCCGGACACTTCGGCCTGGTCGTCGGCTCCACGTCGGTCGAGACCACCTGGCCCACGGTGATCGAGTGGACGTCGTGGCGGCGCGACGGCGGCGATCTCCCCCGCGGCGTGCAACGGCTGCGGGCCGACGAGGAGAACACGGTGCGCGACAAGAGCGACCTGGAGCGATCGATCGATCTCGCCGTCAACATCGGCGCCGGCGTGGGTCGGGCGGCGATGACCGGTACCCGCCGGGGCCTGCGCATGGCCCGCGACCTCGCGATCGACGCCGTGGACCAACTCGGACGCCTCAACCGCCTCGACCAGGTCCGGCCCACCTCACGGGTCTCACTCGGCGCGCTCTTCGCCGAGCAGGCCCAGGCCGCACCAGGCGACACCGCCTTCCTCTTCGAGGGCCGCGGTCACACCTACGCCGCGGCCAACGAGCGCATCGACAACGTCGTGCGGGGCCTGATCAGGATCGGCGTGCGGCGCGGTGCCCACGTCGGAGTCCTCATGGACACCCGGCCCAGCGCCCTCGGCATCGTGGCCGCCCTCAACCGGCTGGGCGCGGTGGCCGTGCTGCTGCGGCCCGACGGCTCGCTCGAGCGCGAGATCCCCCTCGGGAAGGTCACGAGGATCATCGCCGACCCGGAGCACCGTGCGCAGGCCACCGCGGTGCGCAACGTGCGGGTCCACATCCTGGGCGGGGGCGGTGGTCCCCGCGACCTCGGTTCGGCAGTGGACGACATGGAGGCCATCGACCCCGGCCAGGTCACGTTGCCCGGCTGGTACGAACCCAATCCCGGCCGGGCCCAGGACCTCGCCTTCATCATGTTCACCGGGAGCGGCGACGGCACCCGGGTCAACCGCATCTCCAACGGGCGATGGGCACTGTCGGCGTTCGGCACCGCCGCGGCCGCATCGCTCACCCGGTCCGACACCGTGTTGAGCCTCACCCCGATCCACCATCCGTCCGCCCTGCTCACCGGCATCGGGGGCGCGCTGGCGGGGCGGGCCCGGCTGGCCATGACCACCGGCTTCGACCCCGAGACGTTCTGGTCGGAGATCCGCCGGTACGGGGCCACCGCGATCACCTACACCTGGACGATGGCCGCCGACATGCTGCTGGCACCGGCCGCCGGCCGCGACATCCATCACCCGGTGCGGGTGTTCATCGGATCGGGCATGCCCACCAGCCTGTGGAAGCGCACCGAGGAGCGCTTCGACCCGGCCAAGGTCGTCGAGTTCTACGCCTCCACGGAGGGCGACGCCGTGCTGGTCAACGTGTCCGGGAAGAAGGTCGGCTCGCTCGGCCAGCGGTTGCCGGGAAGCGCCGAGCTGAAGGTGGCCCGGTACGACATCGACGCCGGCCGACTCGTCGAGGGGGCCGACGGGTTCGCGGTGGAGTGCCAGCCGGGCGAGGTCGGCATGCTCCTCGCCCGGCTCAGTCGACGCGACGGCGCCTACCCCGACCAGTCGCTGCGCGCCATGTTCGCCGGTGGCGATGCCTGGCTCGCCACCGGGGACCTGTTCACCGTCGACGAGGACGGCGACCACTGGCTGGTCGGTGGCGTGCACTCGCTCATCCGTCATCCCGACGGCGCCACCCCGCCGATCCCGGTCCAGGACGCGGTGAGCTCGATCGACGGCGTCCACCTCTCGGTCGCCTACCGCGTCGAGCAACCCGACGGGACCCCGGCCGTGGCGGCCGCGGTGACGCTGCTCGACGGCGCGTCGCTGCGCAGCCGGGACCTGACCGAGGCGGTGGCCCAGCTCCCCCCGAACGACCGCCCGCGCTACGTGCGGGTGGTCGACGAGATCCCCCGTACCACCTGGTACCGGGTGCGGACCGACACCCTGCCGGCCGAAGGCATCCCCACCGACGAGCCGGTCTGGGTGCTCAGCGCCGACCGCTCGCGCTACCGCAAGCGGCCGCCCCGTCGGAGCCCGACGAGATCCTGATCAACAGGCGGGTCCCATTTCGTCGAGAACGGCTACTCGTAGCGGGCGCCCATCTCCCGGAGGATCTCCAGCAGGTTGATCGGGGCGTCGGGCGCCGACGCTCCGGGCCGGTAGGTGACCGACTCGATCGTCCCGGTGTAGGGGAACGATCCGTGGGCCTCGTACAGCCGCCAGCACACGGGTGACCGGCGGTCGGCACCGACGTCGATGCCCTCGAACGGCGCCATCGGGAACAGGACGCCCCAACCCGACGCGGTGACACCCTCGATGGTCGCACCGTCGATCGACAGCGCGACGTCCCACACGTTGCCGCCCGGCGCGGTGAAGTGCACCGTCATCGTGTGGACCCCCGGCGTCAGCGCGTATGGCGGGGTGGACGAGAACCTTCCCCGACCGTCGTTGTGGCCCACCCGCAGCGCCCCGTCCTCGACCCACACCAGGTAGCCGCCACCCTGGTCACCGTGGGCGACGAGGATGCCTTCGTCACCCACTCGATACGAGCCGCGGATCTCGAGGTCGAAGGACCGGATCAACACCAGCCGCTGCGATCGCCACCGCTCGAGAGTCGGGGTTCCGGGACGGATGGTCACCGGGCCGTCGAACGCGTCCTCCACCCACTGCGGCCGGTTCAGGTACTTGAAGCCGCTGCCCTCGTCGAGGGGGAAGACCTGGTTGTCCCACGCCGCCTGCTGCCACGCCGCCGAGAGCTCGGCGACCAGCTCCGGTCGCTCGCCGGCGAGGTCGGTGGTCTCGGTCGGGTCGGCCGCGAGGTCGTAGAGCTCGAACTCGTGGTCACCGAACTCGGTGAGCGGCAGGTGGAGCGACACGATCTCCATCCCATCCCGGTAGTAGCCGCGGTGGCCGAGCATCTCGTAGTACTGCTCGGTGTGCTTCGAGCCGGCGCCGGGTTCCGCCACGGTGTCGGCGAAGGAGCTCCCCGCCAACGGGAGCAGCTCCTGACCGTCGCGAGTGGTCGGCGCCTCGATGCCGGCCAGCTCCAGCAGGGTGGGCATGACGTCGGTGACGTGGAGGTACTGGCGACGCAGCTCGCCCCCACCGGCGAAGCGGGCCGGCCACGACAACACCGTCGACACCTGGTGCCCGCCGGCGTGGGTGTTGATCTTGTAGAGCCGGAAGGGCGTGTTGCAGGCCATCGCCCACCCCCGGGGGTAGTGCGGGATGGTCGTCGGCCCACCGATCTCGTCGATGCGAGCCAGGTCGGCGTCGACGTCGGTCTCCCCGAGGAGGTGCACGTAGTAGCCGGTGGTGCCCTCGACCTCGCCTTCCCGCGACGCCCCGTTGTCGGAGGTGAAGAAGATGATGGTGTTGTCGAGCTCACCCATCGCCCGTAGCTCGTCGACCAGGCGGCCGAAGTTCTGGTCCACGTTGTCGACCATCGCGGCGTACACCGCCATGTACCGGGCGTAGATCGTGCGCTCGTCGTCGGTGAGGTCGGCCCAGGCCACCACGTCGGATCCCAACTCGGAGTTGCGGGGCGGCAGGACGGTGTCGGGATCGACGATGCCCAGCTCCTTCATCCGGGCGAAGCGCTCCTCGCGGAGCAGGTCCCAGCCGCCGTGGTAGCGGTCGGCGTAGCGGGCGATGTCGTCGGCCTTGGCGTGGAGGGGCGCGTGGACGGCCCCGTGGGCGAAGTAGCAGAAGAACGGTTTGGTGGGGTTCGATGCCCGGGCCGAGCGGATCATGTCGATGGCCCGGTCGGTGATGTCGTCGGTGAAGTAGTAGCCCTCGGGATAGGTGTCGACCTCGACCGGGCTGTTGTCCTGCACGATCCGGTGGGGGTGGTGGAGGTTGGTGAACCCGTCGAGGATCCCGTAGAAGCGGTCGAAGCCCTTCTGGCACGGCCACGAGTCGCGCGGCCCGGCGTCGGAGCAGTTGGAGTCCTTGGTCAGGTGCCACTTGCCGACCATGAAGGTGTCCCAACCGTTGTCCCGGAAGATCTCGGCCGCGGTGGCCGCCCGTTCGGTCAGCTCCATGGCGTAGCCGGGGAAGCCGGGATCGGAGTGGGCCACGTGGCCGACACCGGCCAGGTGCGAGTTGAGCCCGGTGAGCAGCGCGGCCCGGGTCGGTGAGCACATCGGGGTGACGTGGAAGTTGGTGTACCGCACGCCCCGGTCGGCCAGCGCGTCCAGATGGGGAGTGGCGATCTCGGAGCCGAAGCACCCGAGGTCCGAGTAGCCCAGGTCGTCGACGAGCATGACGATGACGTTGGGCGCGCCGGGTGGTGCCTGCGGCGGCGTCTGGTGCTCGGGCTCGGAGCCGGCGAAGGTCCGGCCGACCCGACCCCGGAACCCCTCGTACGCCCGACTCCCCGCCGACGGCCCACCCCCCAACCCGTTCTGGCCGGTCATCGCGCCACCCAGCAGGACCGTCGACCCACCAGAACCAGACACCGATCGTTCTGGTCGGTCATCGCGCCACCCAGCAGGACCGTCGACCCACCAGAACCGGATCGGGGACGGGCGGGGGTCACGGGCGGACCTCGTAGTAGACGTTCGACGGCTCACCCGGATCGTGGGCGACGACGGAGGAGAAGCCGGCGGCGGTGGCCAGCTCGCGCAGCTTGGATTCCGGGAGGCCGACCGTTCCCAGTCCCATCCCGCCCGGTTCGCTGGTGGCCGACGACATGCAGGCGGTCAACGAGAACCCGAACATCATCGCCAGCATCGGGTTGTGCATGTTCTTCGTCAGGGTGTCGGCGCAGCGGATCTCCTTGACCAGCAGCGTGCCGTCGTCGGCCAGCGCGGCCCGGACGGCGGCGAGGGTGGCGTCGGGGTGGGTCATGTCGTGGAGGCAGTCGAAGGTGAGGGCGAGATCGAAGCCGGCGCCCGCAGGCAGGTCCTCGCCCCGGTCGTTGACGATCTCGACGTTGTCGAGGCCGGCGTCGGCCATCTTGGCCCGCGCCCGATCGACCGCGTGGCGCGACGGGTCGTATCCCACGAAGCGCGAGTTCGGGAAGGCTCGAGCCATGGCCTCCAACGCCACGCCGGCGCCGCACCCGACGTCGACGACGCTGGCCCCCGCCTCCAGCTTGGCGACCACGCCCTCCAACATCGGCAGGATCACCGGGACGAGGGCGAGGCGGGCCCAGGGACCGAGCATCCGTTCGGTGCGGTGGGCACCCCGGGGACCGAGCCGTTCGTAGGGCAGGCCGATGCCGGTGCGGAAGCACTCGGCGAGATCGTCGACGAGATCCGGCTCGGTGGGCCCGGTGAACGCGCCGACCGCGGAGAACAGCGACGTCCCCTCGTCGAGGAGCACGGCCCGGCCGGCCGGCGTGAGCTCGAAGCGGTCGACCCCACCGTCGACGGCGTGATCCACCAGGCCGGCGGCGGCCTGGGCCGACACCCACTCGCGGACCCAGCGCTCGGCCAGCCCGGTCCGCTCGGCCAGCTCGGCCGAGGTCAGCGGGCCGGCACCGGCCATGGCCCCGTACAGACCGAGCCGATCGCCCAGGTGGATGAGCAGCGACACCATCTCGCCCTGCTTGTAGTTCCACACCTGGAACGCCATCAGTCGGACCGCATCGTCGTCGAGCTGTCCCTGCACGTCGGTCATCGCCGGTCCCTTCGTCGATTCAGGACCGAAGTCCTAGCGCATCAGTCCAGGCGACGACATGGAGGCTGGTCCATGCTTGGGAGATGGTGAACGTCCTCGGTGTCGACGGTGCTCGCGCCGGCTGGGTCGGGGTCCTGTGGGACGGGGCGACACCTCGGGCTGTGTTCGACACCGGGCTCGGCGCCCTGTGCGACCAGGCCGCGACCCTCGCCGGTGCCGACCTCGCCACCGTCGCGGTCGACATGCCGATCGAACTCACCCATGGCGAGGCACGGCGCTGCGACGACGAGGCCCGTCCGCTGCTCGGGCCCCGGCGCTCGAGCCTGTTCAGCCCGCCGGCGCCGGCTGCGCTCGACTTCGAGGACTACGCATCGGCCAACGCGTGGTCGAAAGCGACGCTCGGCCGCGGCATCTCGAAGCAGGCCTGGATGCTCGTCCCCAAGATCCGTGAGGTGCGGGAGCTGGCGGCCCTCGGCCAGCTGCCGCTGTACGAGACGTTCCCCGAGCTCGCCTTCCGGGCGATGAACGGTGACGAACCGCTCTCGCACCCCAAGCGGACCTGGACCGGGATGGCCTCCCGGCTCCAGCTCCTGCGCGCCGCCGGCATCGATCTCCCGGTGGACGTCGGGCCGGCCGGCTCGGTTGCCGCGGACGACCTGATCGATGCCGGCGCCCTGGCCTGGTCGGCGATGCGCATCGCACTGGGACATGCCGAGCGGGTTCCCGCCGACTGCCCGGCCGGACAACCGTCGATCTGGTGGTGACCGGTCCGCCGCCGGGCGCGTCTCCGCTCAGGTCGACCTCGACCGGCTCCACCAGTCGGTGACGACCTCGGCGATCGCCGCCGGCGTCGCCGCCGCGATGGGCACGAGCGTTGCCGACGGGAAGACGGCCACGATGTCCTCGGCGTCGGGAGTCGGAGACGACGGCGATTCGATCACCAACGTCGGCACGGTGATGTGCGAGCTCACTCGGACGACGTGGTCGCGGTCCGACATCCCCAGCACCATCGTGGCGCGGACGTCAGGGGACCCGGGCGGGGGCACGGTGAGAGCCGCGGGCGTGGACAGGATCCGCCGGCGCAGGTCGCGCAGCGCCGCGTGTCGCGCCGGCACCTCGAGCCACGGCCCGCCGAGGCCGTCGACCAGGACGAGACCGGCTGCCCGCCCACCGAGGGCGATCACTCGGGCCGCGTGGCCGTTGGTGCCCACGCCGACCACGACGCGGGCCGGACCGTCCAGCAGCGGGGCCACGGCGAACACCGCGTCGCCGAGCTCGTAGTGCCCGCCGACGGGGGCGGGCGCGGTGCCGTGACCGGGGAGGTCGGGGGCATGGACGGTCCCGGGCCAGGCCGCGAAGGCGTCGGCCCACTCGGCACCGCCGCTGGCGCCGACGTCGTGGATGACCAGCAGATCGGTCACGCTCGGACCCCGAGCACCCCGATGTCGGTCAGGAACGACTCGATCTGCGCCAGCACGAAGTCGGGTTGCTCGATGTGGACGTAGTGCCCGGCGTTGGGCACGCTGCACCACCGACCGTCGGCGAACAGCGCGACGCGCTCCTCGACCTCGTCGTCGTGGACGTCCGTCCAGGCGTCCTCCTCGGACGACACCAGCGCCAGCACCGGGGCGACCACGTCGGGGTACGAGGCCAGGACCATCTCGAGCGAGAAGCCGTCCGGCAGACCGAGGTCGAAGGTCCGATCGGTCTTCCAGACGAAGCCGTCCTCCGTCTCGGTCGATCCGTGCTCGACGAGGTGGTCGAGGAAGCGCTCGGGCAGGCGCACGTTGATCGAGCCGCGACGCTCGGCCATCGCCTCCCGCGACGGCCACAGCTTCGGCGGCCGGGTGGCCGCTCGCACGATGAGGTCGATCGACCGGGTCGCGGCCGCGACCAGGTCGGGTTCGGCAAAAGCGTCGGGGGGCGGACCCAACCCGTCGAGGTTCACGATCCACGCCACCCGCTCGGGAGCCGTTCCCGCCGCGGTGAGCACCTGGCCACCGCCCATCGAGTGCCCGATCATCCCGATGGGGTCCCCGGCGGGCGACAGCACCCGGGCCAGCTCGCAGAGGTCGAGGGTGGCCGTCGACCACATCATCCCCGACGACAATCGGCCGCTGTCGCCGTGACCTCGGACGTCGATCGCCACCGCGTGGAAGCCGAGGGCAGCGAAGCGGGGGGCGAAGTCGTCCCACATCCGACCGTGGTCGTGCGCGCCGTGGACCAGCAGGACCGGCGGGTCGGACGGGTCACCCCAGCACCAGGCCCGCAGCCGGGTGCGGTTGACCTCGAAGAAGGTGGCCCGGTCCGGCTCGGTGAACGACACGTCGCCATGTTCGCAGCGCGCCCGTGCCCGCACCGAACCCGAAAAATTTCGTCGCCCCGTCACCCCTGCGCTGACGGAACGACGACAGATTCCATGGGTGGTGGCGGGATGGTCGTCGATGGGCCAGGGTGGGGCCATGCTGCACCCGGAGATCGAGATCGGCGTCGTGTATCCCCAGATCGAGCTCGGTGGTGACCCCGAGGCGGTCCGCGCCATCGGCGCGGCCACCGACGACCTGGGCTACGACCACCTCCTCGCCTACGACCACGTGCTCGGGGCCGTGCACCGCGACCGCGAGCCGGCGCTCACCGGCCCCTACGACGAGAACGACCCGTTCCACGATCCGTTCGTGCTCTTCGCCTACCTGGCCGGACGCCACGAGCGGCTGCGCTTCACGTCCGGCATCCTGATCCTCCCCCAACGCCAGACCGTGCTCGTCGCCCGCCAGGCCGCTGACCTCGCGCTCTTGTCCGGCGACCGGTTCCGCATGGGCATCGGCGTGGGGTGGAACTGGGTCGAGTACGACGCCCTCGGCGAGGACTTCTCGACCCGCGGCCGGCGGGCCGACGAGCAGATCGAGGTCCTGCGCCAGCTGTGGTCCCGGGAACTGGTCGACTTCGACGGCGAGTTCGACACCATCGAGCGCGCTGCGCTGCGTCCCCAGCCGAGCCAACCCATCCCGATCTGGATCGGTGGCTTCGGTGAACCCGCCCTCCGGCGGTGCGCCCGGCACGGCGACGGCTTCATCTTCGGTGGGTCGACCGACTTCATCCACGGCATGCACGCCCGGCTGCTGGAGCTGCTCGACGAGCAGGGCCGGTCGGCGGACGAGGTCGGGCTCGAGGCCATGGTCCTGACCAGGAAGGGGCCCGAGGACGCGGCGAGGAAGCTGCGCGACTGGGCCGACCACGGTGGGACCCATGGATCGGTGATCACGATGGGGCTCGGGCTCGACTCGACCGCCGCCCACGTCGACTACATCGGTCAGGTCGCCGCCGCCCTCCAGTCCGGCTAGCGACCCTCAGGGCCGAGCCAGAACGGGGGAGTTCCGAGGCCCAGCCGAGGAACTCCGGAAGCGACGAGGCCCTCAGGGCCGAGCCAGAACGGGGGAGTTCCGAGGCCCAGCCGAGGAACTCCGGAAGCGACGAGGCCCTCAGGGCCGAGGAGCGACGCGGCCCTCGGTGACGTCATCGCCGAAGAAGGCCCGGCTCCACGCCTCCACGTCGGGGCCGCGCCGCAGGTGGTGGCCACCGTCGACGCCGATCGCCTCACCGGTGATCCATGCCGACTCCGGGCCGAGCAGGAAGCGCACCAGGTTGGCGACGTCGTCGACCGCGCCGACCCGGCCCAGCGGCATCTGGGCCAGGTAGTCGGCCTTCACGTCGGGATCGCCGTCGAGCGCGGCGGCCAGCTCGGTGGGCACCAGCCCGGGACGGACCGCGTTCACCCGGACGCCGGCCGGGCCCAGCTCGTCGGCGGCCGTCTTGATCAACGCCTCCAGGCCCACCTTCGAGACGCAGTACACCGACATGAAGCGATGGGTCAGCGGAGCGGCGATCGACGAGATGCCCACGAAGCTGCCGCCACCGGCCCGCACCATGGCCGCAGCGGAGTGCTTGAGGGTGAAGAAGGCGCCGGTGAGGTTGCTGCCGATGATGTCGTTCCACTGCTCGGCCGACATGGCGACCACCGGGGCGAGCGTGCCGTTCCCCGCGGCCGCCACGCACAGCTGGAGCGCTCCCGTCGCCTCGGTGGCCGTGTCCACCGCCGACGCGACCTGGTCCTCGTCGGCGACGTCGCAGATGGCGTGACGGACGACGGCACCGTCGGTGGCGAGCTCCCGGAGCTCGTCGACCGCGCCCAGCAGACGGTCTTCGGTGCGGCCGGCGATGGTCACCGACGCCCCGTCGCGGACGAGGGCGGCGGCGCAGGCGAAGCCGATGCCACTGCCCCCACCGGTGACCAGACCGGCCATGCCGGCCAGGGCGTTGCTGGGGGGAAACTGCTTCGGGGGAGTCGACATGGCCGGGAAACCTAGAGTCCGGAAGGTGACCGCAGCAGGTGAGGGGCGCGGACCCCTGGACGGACTCGTCGTGCTCGACCTGTCGCGCGTCCTGTCCGGACCCATCTGCGGGAGGTCGCTGGCCGACATGGGCGCCCGCGTCGTGAAGGTCGAGCCACCAGCCGGCGACCTGAGCCGGTTCTCCGTTCCCCGCCACGGGGCGATCAGCGGCTACTACGCCCAGCAGAACAGCGGGAAGCAGAACGTCTCCATCGATCTCGACACCGAAGCCGGGCGCACCCTGCTGTTCGAACTCGCCCGCCGGGCCGATGTGCTGCTCGAGAACTTCCGGCCCGGCGTGTGCGACCGTCTGGGCGTCGGTTACGAGGCGGTGGCGGCGGTCAACCCCGGGGTGGTCTACGCCTCGATCACCGGTTTCGGTCAGAGCGGCCCGTGGGCCGACCAGCGGGCCTACGCGGTGGTGGCCCACGCCGTCGGCGGTCTGACCGCCAACCAGCTCGAGCACCAGCAACAGGTCACCGGCCGCAGCGTGCTGGCCAACGATGCCTGGTCGCACGGTGACGTCTACACCGGGCTGGTGGCGCTCTCGGGCATCCTCGCCGCCCTCCATGCCCGCCACACCACCGGCCGAGGCCAGCACCTCGACGTGGCCATGGTCGACACCATGCTCTTCGTCAATGAGCACGTCCAGGAGCGTCTGGCTGGTGAGACCGAGATCGGCGACCCCGCCATCCTCGGCAGTGGTTGGTCCCCCGTGGTGGAGACGGCCGACGGCGTCCGGGTGAGCGTGGCCGGCGACCCGGGCGGGGTCGCCTGCGACAACTTCCTCCGGGTGATGGGCCGCGACGACCTCCTGGCCGATCCGGTGATGCGTACCTGGGAGGGCCGCACCGCGCGCGGCCCCGAACTGCGGGCCGACTTCCGAGCCTTCGCCGCCACCATCGCCACCGCCGACCGCCTCCTCCAGCTCCTCGACGAGGCCGGCCTCGCCGCCGGCATCGTGCGCAGTGTGAACGAGCTGGCCGACTCGGAGTACGTCGCCCACCGGGGCTCGATCGTCGAGGTCGATGACCGCACCGGCGGAACCTTCGCCATCCCCCAGGGCCCGTGGCGGTTCTCGGAGTCGGCCAGCGGCATCGCCGGCCCGCCCGCCTGGCGCGGCGAGCACAACCGCGAGGTCTGTCGTGACCTCCTCGGGCTGGCCGACGACGCCATCGACGAGCTCGAGGCCTCCGGCGCGCTGGTGTCCCGGCCACCGCGACCGCGCTGACCGGTTCCGGCCACGTGGGCACCCCACCCCTGCCGATGAAGGCGACCGCTGGCGACCTCCCGGCCGGCGACGACTGGCTCCACGAGCTCAAGTGGGACGGGATGCGCCTGATCGTGTCGGTGGAGGACGACGGTGCCGGACACCCCCACGTGCGCCTGACCTCGGCCAACGGCAAGGACGCCACCGCGTCGTACCCCGAGCTGGCCGGGCTCGGCGATGCGCTCGGTGTGCGATCGGCGGTCCTCGACGGCGAGGTCGTCACCTTCGACGACTCGGGTCGACCCGACTTCGGTCGTCTCCAACAGCGCATGCACATCACCGATGGGCGCCAGGCGGCCGAGCGGGCCGCGGCGGTGCCCGCGGTACTGATCCTCTTCGACCTGCTCGCGCTGGACGGCACCGACGTCTGCGACCTCCCCCTCACCGAGCGGCGCCGCCTGCTGGAGGAACTGGTCGAACCCGGCCCCCACTGGCAGGTCCCCGCCGCCTACCCGGATGGCGAGGCGCTGCTCGACGCCGTGACCGAGCGGCACCTGGAGGGGGTGGTGTCGAAGCGCCGGACGTCCCCCTACCGGCCGGGCACGCGGACCCGGGAATGGGTGAAGGTCAAGGTGCGGCGACGCCAGGAGTTCGTCGTCGGCGGCTGGGCACCGGGCGAGGGCGGTCGGGGCGGTCGGATCGGCGGGCTCCTGGTCGGCTACCACGACGAGCCGACGCCCGCCGGCGCGACCCCCGGTCCCCTCCGGTACGCCGGACGGGTCGGCAGTGGCCTCACCGACCAGGAGATCGAGCTGCTCGGCGACCGATTCGCGCAGACCGTCGTCGACGAGTGCCCGTTCGATCCGCCACCCCCTCGTCTGTTCGCCCGCGGCGCGGTCTGGGTCCAGCCGAGCGTGGTGGTCGAGGTCGCCTTCGCCGAGTGGACCGGCGACGGAAGGCTGCGCCACCCCTCCTACGCCGGCCGCCGGGACGACGTCGACCCCGGCGCAGTCACCGCCGAGCCGTGAGCGTGCGCGATGCTACGAGCTGATGCAGGGACAGGAGCCAGCGTGAGCGGAGACGTCATCCGGTTGACGATCCCCGCCGTGCTGGCCTTCGTCCGGCTCCCGCGCGTGGCCATCGCCGGTCTCGCGACCCGGTCCGGCTTCAGCTACGACGAGGTCGAGGATCTCCGCCTCGCGGTCGGCGAGGTCTGCCAGGTGCTCCTCGACGGCGCCGACCGCGAGGGCACCCTCACCATCGCGTTCACGGTGGAGCGCGGGCGGATGGGGGTCGAGGTCACGTCGGACGGGCCGGCAGGACGCAACGACGGCAGCGCCGAGCGTCTCGCCGAGCAGATCCTGCAGGCCACCGTCGGCCGGGTCGAGGTGTCCGAGGAGGGACGCCGCATCGCGTTCGAGAAGACGGCGGCCGACGAGATCTTCGACACCGATTGATGCCGGCGCCCCAGGGCGCCCCCGACCCGGTCAGCGACCGGTGGAACCGAACCCGCCGGTGGCCCGGGCGCTGTCGGGCAGGTCGTCCGTCGCCACGAAGTCGGCTTCGGCCACGGGCCGGAGCACGAGTTGCGCGATGCGATCGCCCCGGTGGACCTGGTAGTCGTCGGTGGGATCGGTGTTGACCAGGATGACCTTGAGCTCGTCCCGATAGCCGGAGTCGATCAGCCCCGGGCTGTTGAGCACGGTCACACCGTGGCGCAGCGCCAGGCCCGACCGGGGTTGCACGAAGCCCGCCCAACCCGGCGGCAGCGCGATCGCCACCCCGGTGGGGACCAGGCTCCGGCCTCCCCCGGCCCGGAGCAGCGCGTCTTCGCGGGCGACGAGGTCGGCGCCGGCGTCACCCGGATGGGCGTAGGCGGGCAGCGGGAGGTCCGGGTCGAGCCGGCGGACGAGGATCTGAAGGGCGGCCACGGACGGCCGATGTTACGGTCGCCGGATGCTCGCGTGGATGGATCTGGAGATGACGGGGCTCGATCCCGCCCGCCACGTCATCGTCGAGATCGCCACCATCATCACCGACGACGACCTCGAGGTCGTGGCGGAGGGACCGGATCTGGTGGTCCACGCCACCGAGGAGCAACTGGCCGAGATGGACGAGGTCGTGGTCCGGATGCACACCGAGTCCGGGCTGCTCGACCGCATCCGCAGCTCCACCGTCGAGCTCGCCGATGCCGGACGCCAGACCCTCGACTTCATCCGCGAGCACATCCCCCAGCCGCGCTCGGTCCCGCTGTGCGGCAACTCGATCGGCACCGATCGCCGGTTCCTCGCCGTGTACCTCCCCGAGATCGAGGAGTACCTGCACTACCGCAGCGTCGACGTGTCGACGCTGAAGGAGTTGGGCCGGCGGTGGGCACCGGACGTGATCCGCAAGGCGCCGACCAAGGCCGGGAGCCACCGGGCACTCGACGACATACGCGAATCGGTCGCCGAGCTGCGCTACTACCGCGAGCACCTCTTCGACAACCGGCCGGTCACCGACGACGAGTCGACACCCGACGACCCCGCCACCTGACCGACCCGGTGGCTGTCGCCCACACCGAGCGGGTGAACACGACCAGGAACAACCCGACCGACACCGGGAACGCCAGGGCGATCGCGGGTCCGAAGCGCCCGAGCCGTCGCCCCATCCACCACAGCTGCGACGCGACCAACCCGTAGAGGACCACGGCGGCGGCGAGGCCCTCGCCGCGGGCCGACGCGACGACGGGAGCGACCGCGGCCTGTACCAGCAACGTCACCCACGCCACGACGAGTGCGGTGGTCGAGCGCCGGACGCTGGCGACCCCCGCGGCCAGGTTCTTGGTGAAGCCGTCGACCAGCTGGCGGAACCCGCCGGGGTACATGCGGAACCGGACGAGATCGCCGCCTCCCAGGATGGTCACCGGGAGTCCGGCGGAACGGAACTGCTCGGCCAGGGCCACGTCGTCCACCACCGACGCCCGGATGGCTTCGTGGCCGCCCACCGCAGCGTGATCCGCCCGGCTGGTGACCAGCACCGGACCGAAGGCCCCCCTGGTCCCGCGGCGTCGACCGAGGGGTGAGGCGGCATCGGTCCCGGCGAAGCCGATGATGTTGAAGATCGACGCCAGCGACTCCACCGGCGCACCCGCTTCGTGGAACGGTTCGACGCTGACCAGGCCACCGCGGCGGCGGTGCTCGTCCACCACCGCGGCGAGCCCGCCCGGCGCGAAGCGGACATCGGCGTCGACGAAGACGACCGGGTCGCCGGTGGTGGCCGCCACCCCCTGCGCGCAGGCCCACGACTTGCCGATCCAGCCGGGCGGCAACGGCTCGGACGCCAGCACCCGTGCGCCCGCGGCCCGGGCCACGGCCGCGGTCGTGTCCGACGAGTCGTCGTCGACCACGATCACCTCGACGCCGTCGGGGAGCGAGTCGACCAGCGTGCCGATGGAGGCCGATTCGTCGCGCGCCGGCACCACCACGGCGACACCAGCGGCACCGTCGGTGCCGTCGGTGCCGTCCCGAGCACCCGACCGGGCGGCCACCCGCGGCACCGACCACAGCAACCAGCACCCGATGGCGAGGCGAGCGGCGACGAGGACGACGTCGGCGATCGTCACGTCGCTCTTGACCGATGGGTCAAGTACGCTCGGAACCCATGGCCATGCGAGAGGAGCAAGAGGCGGCGTCGACCGAGGTCGTCGAGGTCGCCACCGACATCCTCCGCATGCAGCTGCCGATCTCGATGCCCGGGCTGGGGCACGTGAACACCTACGCGCTGTGCGACCAGGACGGTGTCGCGGTGGTCGATCCGGGTCTGCCCGGCAAGGCGTCCTGGGACGCCCTCGTCTCGCGGCTCGACTCCGCCGGCTATCGCATCGACGACGTGCACACCGTCATCGTGACCCACAGCCACCCCGACCACTTCGGTGGGGCCGGCACCCTGCGCCACGAGGCCGGCGCCGACGTGGTGACCCACGAGTCGTTCCGCACCTGGCTCGACCCCTCCGAGGGCGACGACGTCGACGCCGGCGAGCGTTCCGACGACCGGCCCGAGGCGGTCGGCGACGAGCCCACCACCACGTCGAGACGTCCGTGGGACGTCGAGCAACCGTGGGGCGGCGGCAAGTTCAAGCCGCCGATCAAGCGTCGGTTCGGGATGCGGCTCATGCGCACGTTCGGCCGGCGGTGGATGCGAGCCCCCGAGCCGAGTCGCCGGGTCGTCGACGGCGAGGTCGTCACCCTCGCCGGCCGCGAATGGGTGGCGATCCACACCCCGGGGCACACCAACGACCACCTCTGCCTCTACTCGCCCGCCGACGGCATCTTCCTGGCCGGCGACCACGTGCTACCCACCATCACGCCCCACATCTCGGGCCTGATCGCCGGCGCCGACCCGCTGGCGCAGTTCTTCGCCAGCCTCGACCGGGTCGCTGAGCTCACCGACGTCACCCTGGCCCTCCCGGCCCACGGCCATCCCTTCAAGGACCTGGCCGGCCGGTGCGGTGAGATCAAGGCCCATCACGCCGATCGGCTCGACACGTTGCGCACCGCGTCGTCGGCCCTCGGGGAGGCCAGCGTCGTGGATCTGTCCCACGAGCTGTTCCGGGAGCGCTCCTGGGGCCGCATGGCCGAATCCGAGACCTATGCCCATCTCGAGCACCTCCGCCAGGGCGGCGAGATGACGTCCCGTCGGATCGGCGACGAGCTCCACTACGCCCTCGTCCCGGAGCCCGCGGAACGGTCCCAACCCTGACCGTCGCGCGCTCCGTGGATCGCGGCGTCACGCCCAGCGGCGGACCTGGGCCGTCGAACACGTCTGACCGTCGACGCTGATCCACAGATCGAAGCCCACCTCTCCGAGGTCCCGGACCGAGACCTCCGGTTCGGCGTCCATCTCGATCGAGGCGGGGTGCTCCACCGACACCCGCAACGGGGCCCGGAGGTCGCGGCGGGTCGCCAGCGCCTCCTCGACCGGCTCCCACGAGACGGCGTTGTTGACGTGCTCCATCAGGTCGAAGTCGCAGAAGCGCAAGGGGAACGGTGCCGATGCGATGCCGTCGGGTCGCGCCTCGTGGCGCAGGCGGGCCCGCACCTTCCGACCCCGAGCGGCCTCGGCGTACCGCGTCCCGAACCGGTCCGGGAGCCGGGCCGGGCGGCCCTGGGGGTCGAGGTGGACCCACAGCACGGCCGCGTCGACCGCGCCCCCACGGTCGCCGACGATCCGGACCCGGCGCTCCGCCCACCGGGCTCCGACGCCGGAGCACCACGTCGAGACCGAGACCGTGTCGCGGAACTCGGGGAACGAGCGCACGCCCATGTCGACCCGGCGCACCACCCAGGGCTCGTCGGCCGGGAAGCCGGCATCGGTGGTGTCCTCGTCGCTCACGTCCTGGAGCATGCGGGCGAGGGCGTCGAGACGGGTGCGACCCCTCGGCGAGCCGTCAGCGAGGTTCACCCTCCGGCGATGCCCGTAGATCCGCCCCCGTTCCGGGGGTTCGATGTCGAGCGGATCGTCCGCCTCCGGGCCGTTCATGCCGACATCGTGCCGGACCGGGGACGAAAGTTTCGGTAAATCGGTTGACGTGGGTCCCTGACCGTGGTGGCATTGCCCACGCACGACTCCGCTGGGGCGCATCCCACGCGGGCCGCCCACTCACGACGAAAGAGGTGACACCGGTGCTCACGACCAACCTGCGAACCACGCAAGCGCTCGATCCCACCACCGGTGTGACGCGCGCCGTGGCCCGTCCCTTCGCGACCTCCGAGACCACCGCCGCGGCCGTGTGCCGGGCCACCGCCGGCTCCACGTTTGCCAACGGTTCGTGGTCGTTCATCGGGCGCAAGCCGATGCCGAAGGTCAACCTCCACCCTGATCGATGGCCTCTGCAATCCACATCCTGACTCCACAGTCAGGACGCAAGGACGCAGAGGCCGTCGGGATCACTTCCCGGCGGCCTTTCTCGTTCTCGGCCCTCGACCCACCCCATCCCACCTGACCCTGTCCCCAACCCCTGCACGAAATCCTCACAGAAGGGAGCGAGCCGTGCTCGCTCGACTCGACACCCAAACCATCGAGCGGACCCACCGGGTCGACGACGGGGCCGTCAACCCGGTCCTCGACCTCTCCATCGAGGTCGACACGTCCTTCTGGACCGACGCCGCATGCGCCCAGGCCGGCGGGGCATTCGCCCGGCTGTTCTTCTCCGAGGAGCTCCAGGACATCGCCGCCGCCAAGCGCATCTGCGCCGAGTGCCCGGTGCTGGAGCAGTGCCTCGAGGGCGCCCTGGCCCGCAAGGAGCCCCTCGGCGTCTGGGGCGGCCAGCTGTTCCAGAACGGACGGATCCTGCAGGCCAAGCGCCGGCGGGGCCGGCCGCCCAAGCAGCCTCGACCCGAGGACGAGTTCGTCCACATCGAGGTCCCCGCGACGCTCCGTCCCCTGGTGGAGCGCCGCACCGCCTGAGCCGTTCGGCGGCGCTCACTTCGAGAGTTGCTCGCCCTTCGAGAGTCTCGCAGGGCGAGCAACTCCCTGAGCCGTCCGTTCCACGGTCGGCGAGATCCCACCGCCGCTGGGAGGCGGGCCGGAGTGACGACTGTCGTCGAGCTCCGGCCCGCCTGCGGCCCATCCTCCGCACCCGGCCCCCGCCTCCCCCCGGGGGCCGGGTGCCTGGGTGATCCGATTCCACCGGCGATACCGTCGCGACCCAGATCACCATGTCCGAGACGTCTGCGCCCGACGAGGCCCCCGCCGCCACGCGACCCACGTTGCCCTGGCACGTCGTGGTCGCGGCCACCGTGCTCGCGCTCGCCGCCGCCGGTCTCGTGCTGCTCTACGCCAGCAGCCGAGGGGGCGACGACGCCGCGCCGGCCGACAACGGCGGGTTCACCCTCACGCCCGAGGACCAGGTTCCCAAGGGCAATCCACTCGACATCGCGTTCACCGACGTCGACGACACCACCGGCACCCTGCGCGACGTGGTCGACGGCCAGCCGACGGTGGTGAACTTCTTCGCCTCGTGGTGCAGCCCGTGCATCGCCGAGATGCCCGACTTCGAGACAGTCGCCCGGTCACTCGACGGCGATGTCCAGTTCTTCGGGTTGGCCGTGAACGACCGCCCCGAGGATGCCCAGGGCATCGTCGAGCAGACCGGCATCACCTACAGGTGGTCGCGCGACATCCGCGGCGACATCGCCAACGCGGCCAACCTCTCCTCGTTGCCCGCCACCGTGTTGATCGAACCGGACGGCACCATCGCCGCCACCCACATCGGTGCCCTCGACGAGGCCGGGTTGCGGAAGCTGATCGAGGACAAGCTCGGGGTGGCGTCGTGATCGACGCACCGCTCGCTCTCGCCTTCGCCTCCGGCATGGTGGCCGCGGTGAACCCGTGCGGATTCGCCATGCTGCCGGCGTACGTGACCTTCTTCCTCGGCCGCGAGGGCGACCACGTCCCGTCACGGGGTGAGTCGGTCGTCCGGGCCATCCCGGTCGCGCTGGCGGTGAGCCTGGGCTTCGTCGCCGTCTTCGGCGTGGTCGGCATCGCGCTCCGACCCGTGTCGTCCACGGTGCAGGAGTACGCGCCGTGGGCCACCATCGTCATCGGCCTGGGCCTCGCGGCCCTGGGCGTCGCCATGCTGTTCGGATTCGAGCTGTCGGCACGAGTGCCCAAGCTCGACCGGGGCGGCCGCAGCCAGGGCCTCGGATCGATGTTCCTCTACGGCGTGTCCTACGCGATCGCGTCGCTGTCGTGCACCATCGGGATCTTCATCGCCAACATCGTCAACGCCTTCTCCCGGACCAACTTCGTGTCCGGCGTGTCGGTGCTGGTCGTCTACGCCGCCGGCATGGGGTTGGTGATCACCGCGCTCACCGTGGCCATCGCGCTGGCGCGTGACTCGGTCGTGCGCTTCCTGCGGTCGGGGATGCGCCACGCCAACCGGGTGGCGGCCGCACTCATGGTCGTCATGGGGATCTACGTCGCCTGGTACGGCGTCTTCTCGCTCCGGGTCCGCAACGATCCGACCACGACGGCCGGTCCGGTCGACCTCGTCGAGGAGTGGTCGGCCCGGGCCACAGAGTTCGTCGACCGGGTCGGTGCCACCACGCTCGGCCTCTACCTGCTCGGGATCACCGTGGCCATGGTCTGCCTCAGCGTCCTCGTCGCCGCCGCCCGACCCGACCGGGCCCAGCCCACGTCGGACCGCGCCGAGACCACGGACGACGTCGGCTCCCGGCCGGGGCGACCCGAGGCGGTCTCCTGACCCGCCCCCTGCTGGCCGAGCTGCTCTCCCACCCGGGGGTGGACGAGGAGGTGACCATCGGGCACCGCCTCGGCATCATGGCGTTCCACGGCGGGAACCTCGAGGTCGGAACCGACCGCATCGCCGACCTCGTGGCCGAGCGCACCGGCGCATCGCGCTACGTCGTCCGTCAGCCCGACGGCCTGCGGTGGCACATCCCCTCGCGCCACTTCCGGCCGGAGGAGTCCGACCGGCTGGCTGCCTTCCTGGACCACGTCCACGAGGTGATCGCCATCCACGGCTACGGCCGGCGGTCGATGTTCACGACGCTGCTGCTCGGTGGCCGCCACCGGCGGCTCGCCCGCCACCTGGCCGGCCACCTGCGGATCTCGCTGCCCGGCTACGAGGTGATCGACGAGCTGGACGACATCCCGCCGGCCCTCCGCGGCGTGCACGCCGACAACCCGGTGAACCGGGCTCGCGGGCTCGGCGTACAGATCGAGCTGCCGCCCCGGGTGCGCGGCAACGGGCCGTTCTGGAACGCCTGGGACGGGGCGTGGCCCCCGCCGCATGCCGAGGCGCTGATCGACGGGCTCGTCGCCGGCATCGGATCCTGGGTCACGGCGCCAGGCGCTCCCTGATCCAGCCCGTCCCGTCACGCCGGTAGCGCACGCGGTCGTGGAGACGGCCGGGTCGGCCCTGCCAGAACTCCCACGTCTCCGGAGCGAGCCGGTAGCCGCCCCAGAACGGGGGGCGGGTCACCTCGACGCCCTCGAACCGGGCCCCGGCCTCGGCCAGTCGGCGTTCGAGCTCGTCCCGGTCGGCCACCACCTGCGACTGGGGCGACGCCCACGCCGCCAGCTGTGAATCGCGGGGGCGGGTGGCGAAGTACTCGTCCGCCAACCGGGCGTCCACCGTCTCCACCGACCCGGACGCCCGGACCTGGCGATGCACCTCGATCCAGGCGAAGAGCGCCTCACCGCGGGGATTGGCCGCGATCGCCTTCGCCTTGGCCGACTCCTGGTTGGTGTAGAAGACCAGACCGCCGTCCTCGAAGCCCTTGAGCAGCACGGTGCGGGCGCTGGGATGCCCGCTGCCGTCGGCCAGCGCGATCACCATGGCATTCGGTTGCGGGACGTGGGGGGCGATGTCGGCGAACCACGCCTCGAACTGGGTCCCGGGATCGGGGAGGGCGTCGGCCACGTCGAAGCCCGCGGTCTCGTACTGGATCCGGCGCTGGGCGATCTCGTCGATGTCCATCGAACTCGATGTCTACCGCTTGCCTACGGTGCAGGCCATGCACGACTACTCCGATCTCACCGGGCTGCGAGTCGAGGTCGTCGGGGGCGTGGCCGACGTCGTGATCGACCATCCTCCGATCAACCTGTTCGACTTCGACCTCATGGTCGCCTTCGACCAGCTGGGCGAGCGCCTCGCGGTCGACGACGACGTCCGGGCGGTCGTCGTGGCGTCCGCCGACCCGGACTTCTGGATCGCCCACGCCGACGTCGGGCTGATCCTCGGCCTGCCCCGCGATCAGGGCGAGGAGGCGCCCACCGAGCTGTCCTTCTTCCACCGCATGGTCGAGCGCTTCCGGGTGATGCCGAAGGCCACGATCGCCAAGATCACCGGAGCGGTCCGGGGCGGCGGTGCCGAGCTGGCCGCGTCCATGGACATGCGTTTCGTCGCCGACACGGCCGTGCTGGCCCAGCCCGAGGTCGCGCTCGGCATCCTGCCCGGGGGGAGCGGCACCCAGCGCCTCGGAGCACTCGTCGGCCGGGGGCGGGCGCTCGAGATCGTGCTCGGCGGCGGCGACATCGACGGTCCGACCGCCGCGGCGTGGGGGTGGGTGAACCGCTCGCTGCCGGCTGACGCGCTCGACGACTTCGTCAGCGGGATCGCGCGACGGATCGCCTCGTTCCCGTCCCGCGCCATCGCCGAGGCCAAGGCGTCGGTGATCGCCGGCCTCCCCGACCCGGTGCCCGGGCTGCGCCAGGAGCAGCAGCGGTTCAACCGGCTGCTCGCCGAGCCCGAGGCCGTCCGGCGGATGGAGGCGTTCCTGGCCGCCGGCGGCCAGACCAGGGAGGTCGAGCGAGACCTCACCGGGGTGTTCGACCGCCTGATCTGACGGTTTCCGGAAAAATCTGAACATTGCGGTTCTATGACGATCCGCGATCGGTTACGTACCCGCCATGAACGTTGCCGCCCCGATGCTCGAGGCTCGACCCGACGCCCGTGGTGTGGACCACGCCGCGCTCGCGGTGGCCATCGACGCATTGAACGACGTGGTCATCGCGGCCACGACGTGCGGCGACTCCTGCCTCTCCGACCCCGGCGACTCCACCGGTACCGAGGACACCTTCGCCCGCATCTGCGCCGACACCACGTCTCGCGCGCAGCAAGCGTTGGCCGGCCTGCAGCCGGCCATCGCCGCGGCAGCATCGGGTTCGTAGGCTGCCCGTACCTGCGGACCCTGCACCCCCGTCGTCCCCTGGGCGACGGGGGTGCGAATCCTCCAACCGAGTTCAGGACAGCGCCGGATGGTCGCGGATCGCCCACAGGGCGTCGGGATTGTCCAACGCCTCGACGTTGCGGACACCGCGGCCGTTGACCGCATCCGCCACCGCGAGCTCGACCAGCTTCCCCGAGCGCGTTCGGGGCAACTCGTCCACCGGCACGATCAGGCGCGGCACGTGGCGCGGCGAGCACCCCGACCGGACCGCGTCGGCGATCGCGGCGCGCAACCGGTCGTCGAGGGCCACACCCTCGGCGAGCACCACGAGGAGCACGATCCGGACGTCGTCGCCCACCTCCTGGCCGAAGACCAGCGATTCCGACACCCCGTCGATGCTCTCGACCACCCGGTAGATCTCGGCCGTGCCGATGCGGACGCCCCCCGGGTTGAGGGTGGTGTCGCTCCGGCCGTGGATGATCACGCCCCCGTGGTCCGTCCACGAGGCGAAGTCGCCGTGGTGCCACACGCCGAAGCCCCCGGCCGCGTCCGGGAAGCGCTCGTAGTACGCCGCCCGGTACCGCGCGTCGTCGGTGCCGGCGGCCCAGTCGTCCCAGAACCCGAGCGGCTGACTCGGGAACGGCTCGGTGCACACCAACTCGCCCCGTTCACCCGGCGGGAGCGGTTCGCCGTCGTTCGACCAGACGTCGACCGCCATGCCCAGGCCGGGGCGCTGGATCTCACCGGCGTACACCGGGCTCGTGGGATCGCCGAGGACGAAGCAGCCGCACAGGTCGGTGCCCCCGCTGATCGACGCCAGGTGCAGATCGGTCTTCACCGCGTCGTACACCCACTCGAAGCGCTCGGGGCTGAGGGGCGATCCGGTGCTGGCCAGCGTTCGCAGCGACGACAGGTCGTGGTGCTCGCGAGGTCGGTAGGAACCACCCCCGGCGACCCGGTTGGCCAGGGCGTCGAGGTACTTGGCCCCCACCCCGAGCATGGCGATGCCGTGCTCGTCGACCAGCTCCCACAGCCAGGCCGGCCCGGGATACATGACGTTGCCGTCGACCGTGACGATGGTGACCCCCGACGCCAGCGCCGACACCAGCCAGTTCCACATCATCCACCCGCAGGTGGTGACGTACAGCAGCCGGTCGCCGGGTGAGAGGTCGCTGTGGAGCTGATGCTCCTTCATGTGGGTGAGCAGCACCCGACCGGTGCCGTGCACGATGCACTTGGGCCGGCCGGTGGTCCCGCTCGAGTACAGGACGTACCACGGGTGGTGGAAGTTGCGCCGCTGACTCGGGGCCGGCGTCCCCCGGTGCGGGGCCAGGAACGCGTCCCAGTCGGCGCCGAGGGTGACGGTGCGGCGCAGGGTCGGCAACCCCGCCTCGATCTCCTCCTTCACCGCCCGGCGATCGTGGTGGATGCCGCCGTAGTCGTACCCATCGACCGCGAACAGCACCGAAGGCTCGATCTGGCCGAACCGGTCGAGGACACCGGTCACCCCGAAGTCGGGGCTGGTCGAGGAGAACACCGCCCCGATGCTGGCGGCGCCCAGCATGGCCACCACGGCTTCGATGCCGTTGGGGAGCCACGCCGCGACCCGATCACCCTCCTCCACCCCCAGCTCGCCGAGCGCGGCGGCCATGGCCCCGACCTCGTCGGCGAGATGGTCCCAGGTGATGGACCGGGTGCCGTGCTCGTCGACGGCGATGATCGCCAGCCCGGCACCACTGTGGCGCAGCACGTTCTCGCTGATGCTCAGCTGGGCATCGGGGAAGAAGCGCGACTCGCGCATCGTGGCACCCCGCTCGAACACCACGTCGCCCGGTTCGCCCAGCACGTGGCACGAGTCCCACACCGCCAGCCAGAACGCACCCGGGTCCTCGATCGACCAGCGGTGGAGCTCCTCGTAGGAGTCGTGGCCCGTCCGGCGGAGGAACCCGGCCAGGCGCGTTCGGGCGACCCGGTCGGGTGACGGTGTCCACAGCGGCCCCATGGCGCCGATGGTAGGCCGACCACCGCCTCTCCGTTCCGGGCCGCGTGCGACGAGCCTGCGGCGTGTCCCGCGTCCCAGAATCCGTGGGGTGCGGCGGGTCAGGCGCGGGTCAGGCGGTCAGGATGGGGCGGGGATGTGGGTGGCGCCGCCCAGCCGTGGCTGCAGCACCTCGGGGATGGCGATCGATCCGTCGGGCTGGCGGTGGGTCTCGAGCAGGGCCGCCACCGTCCGGGGCCAGCCCATGGCCGATCCGTTCACCGTGTGACAGATCTCGGTCCCCTTCTCGCCCGCCCGCTTGTATCGGACGTTGGCCCTCCGGGCCTGGTAGTCGGTGAACCACGAGACCGACGACACCTCGAGCCAATCGCCCACCCCGGGCGCGTAGGCCTCGATGTCCCAGGTCCGGGCGGCCGAGCCCCCGAGATCGCCGGCGCACAGGTCCAGGATCCGGTAGGTCAAGCCGAGGTCCTGGAGGATCGCCTCGCTCCGGGCCAGCACCTCCTCCTGGAGACCGATGGCCTGCTCGGCCCCGTCGGCGTATCCCATGAGCTCGACCTTGTCGAACTCGTGGCTGCGCAGCAGGCCTCGGGTGTCTCGTCCGGCGGCGCCGGCCTCGCGCCGGAAGCACGACGTGTAGGCCATGAACCGCATCGGGAGATCGGCGTGGTCGAGGATCTCGTCGCTGGCCATGGAGGTGAGGGGCACCTCCGCGGTGGGGATCGTCCAGAGGTCGTCGCGCTCGACGTGGTACGCCTCCTCCTCGAACTTCGGGAGGTGCCCGGTCCCGATCATGGTCTCGGTGCGCACCAGCGTGGGCGGCCGGATCTCCTCCCAGAGGTCGCCGTTGGTGTCGAGGCTGTAGCCGATGAGGGCACGCAGCAGCCGGGCACCCCAGCCCCGGTACATGGTGAACATCGAACCGCTGATCTTCACCGCTCGCTCGCCGTCGATGATCCCCAGTTGCTCGCCGATGTCCCAGTGCGGCACCCGCTGGTGGTCGGCGAAGGTCTCCGGGCCCGGGCCGTGGATGCGCAGCACGACGTTGTCGGCCTCGGAATCGCCGTCGGGGGCGTCGTCGCTGGGCAGGTTCGGGATGCGGAGCAGGAGCTGGTGGAGCTCCTCGGCCGCGGCATCGGCCTGCGCGGCCAGCTCCTTCTCCTCGTCGCCCAGCCGCTTCGACTCCGCCTTCAGGGCCTCGGCCTCGTCGCCCCGACCCTCGCGGAACAGCCCGCCGATCTCCTTCGACGTGGCGTTGACCCGGGACCGCAGATCGTCGCGCTCGGCGCCGATGGTGCGCTGCCGCTCGTCGAGGCCGAGCACCGCGTCGAGCACGTCGAGATCGGCTCCCCGGCGGGCCAGACCGGCGCGAACGCCGTCGGGATCGGTTCGGATGCGACGGATGTCGAGCACGGGGCGACGGTAGTGGAGCCCACCCGCCGCGGCCTCGCGGAAAGGGTTGCGCAAACCAACCCGCTGGTCCACTCTGGCAAGTGCAGTGACCGCTGATCACGGCCGTGCGGCCGAAACCGCCGAAATCGACCCCCCGGGGGCCTTCGGCGAGGGATCGCGACCATCGCTGGGCGCTGGTCACTGCGTCCGTAGCTTCACCCTCCCGGCACCCCTGACCCTGGTGCCTCGAACGACGAGGAGCGCAATGTCCAACCGCCATCGTTCGTCCAAGCAGGCCTCGCCTGGTGCGGCCCATCCCGCGCCGAGCAAGGACCAGCGGCGAGCCGAGAACCGCAAGGCTCGCCACAAGACGCATGAGATCTTGGCCCAGGCCGACATGGAGATGGGCGAGGAGATCGTCCCGCCCCGCCCCCACCACACCCGTGTGGACGTCGAGCCCGACGAGCGATCCGGGGGCGTCATCGCCGCCGGCGGACGCGAGTTCCGACATTGGAAGCAGAAGTTCTGGAAGCGCCGGAGCAGCCAGCGCGCCGCCCGGGCCCAGATCGCCCGGCAGGAGCCGCCGATCCCCGAGGTGGGATGACCCGCTGACCGGGTGACGAACCCGATCGCGCACCGGGGCCGGGCCGTTGGGGCCCGGCCCCGGCGCGTCGGGCGACGTCGCGTCAGTTGACCTGGCGGTCGCGGCCCTCCCAGTACGGCGCCCGCAGGTCCTTCTTGAGCATCTTGCCGGTGGGGTTGCGGGGGATCTCGTCGATGAACTCGACCGACCGGGGGACCTTGAACCCGGCGAGGTGCTCGCGGGCGAAGGCGAGGATGTCGTCCTCGGTGGGGTCCTCGCCATCGGCGCGCACGACCATGGCCTTGCCCACCTCGCCCCACTTGTCGTCCGGCACCCCGATCACCGCGACGTCGGCGATACCGGGATGCTTCATCAGGGCGTTCTCGATCTCGGCCGGATACACGTTCTCGCCGCCGGACACGATCATGTCCTTCATCCGGTCGTGGATGTAGAGGTAGCCGTCCTCGTCGAGGTAGCCGGCATCGCCGGTGCGGAAGAACCCGTCGGGAGTGAAGGCCGCCTCCGTGCCCGCTTCGTTGCGCCAGTAGCCCACCAGGTTCTGCCCCGAACGGGTCACGATCTCGCCGACCTCTCCGACCGGGACCTCCTCCCCGCTGTCGGGATCGACGATCTTGAGCTCGACGTTGGCGTTCGCCTTGCCGCAGGAACGCAGGCGGTGCCGGTTCGGTCCGGTCGGGTCGTGGTCCTCGGGTGGCAGGGTGACGATGGCGCCGGTCGTCTCGGTGAGACCGTAGGCCTGGGCGAACTTGCACCCGAAGGTCTCGATGCTCTTGGCCAGGACCTCTTCGCTGATCGGCGAGGCGCCGTAGACGAGCAGCTCCAGGCTGGAGTAGTCGCCGTCGTTCACGTTCGGCATCATCAACATGAACTGGAAGACCGCCGGGACGAGGAACGCGTGGGTGATCTTCTCCTTGCCGATCAGGTCGATGAGCGCCGCGGGATCGATCTCGCGGACGATCACGATGGTGGCGCCGTAGGCCATGCTCGCCACCGCCCAGCCCCCGCCTCCGATGTGGAACAGCGGCATGGCGGCCATCGACACCATCGACTCGTCGAAGCCCCAGATGTCGGCGGCGTCGTCCATCAGCGTGAACATGTTGCGGTTGGAGAGCATCACGCCCTTGGGCAGCCCCGTGGTACCCGAGCTGTACAGCTGGAACGCGATGTCGTCGGGTCCCGGGACGACGCCCGGATCGGTGGCGTCGTCGCTCAACCACGACTCGTAGGACTCGAAGCGCTCGTCGTCCCCGAGGCACACGAAGGTGGAGGCGAACGAGAGGTCGTCGCGAATCTGGGCGATGGTGTCGGCGAACTCCTGGCCGAAGATGAAGACCTCCGCTTCCGCGTTGTCGGCGATCCAGGCCACCTCGGGCGGCGCCAGCCGCCAGTTGATGTTCACGGTGACCGCGTTGAGCTTGGCGCAGGCGAAGAAGACCTCGAGGTACTCGTAGCCGTTCTTGTCGAGGAACGCGACCCGGTCGTTCTCGGCGACTCCGGCGGCGGCGAGGGCGTTGGCGACGCGGTTCGAACGTTCGTCGAGCTCGGCCCAGGTCTCGCTGAAATCGCCCTGGACGATGGCTGGCTTGTCTCCGCGCTCGGCCGCATGGGTGCGGATGAGCTCGGCGGTGGTGGAAATGGTCGACACGTGTACAGGGCCCCCTGGTGATGATGGACCCACATGATTGAACCGCACGGTGGCCTCCGCCGCATGCGGGACGGGTCATCCCCCAGGAGGACCCGGAGATCCCACCGTCGTCGGACGCCCGGCCGACCTGGCCCCGGTACCGTCATCCACGATGCGAGCCCTGGCACCGGTGAAGTGGCTGCGTGAGCACCCGGTCGCGGCCGACGCCCTACTCGGCGCCGTGCTCGGCGGCATCGCCGTGGTCGGGTTGCTGACCATCGATCCCGACACGGTGTCGGCCAGCAACCGCGACGCCGACGCGCTCGGAGTGCTCCTGCTGGTGGCCCAGGGGGCCCTGCTCGCCCTGCGGCGCCGCTGGCCCATCCCGGTGCTGTGGCTCGGCGCGTTGGTCCTGATCCCGTACTGGATCCTCGACTACGTGGACACCGGCGCCACGATCATCATGCTCCTGCTCCTCTACACCGCGGCCGCCAACTGCGAGCGCGACCGGGCGCTGCCCCATGTGTTGGGCGTGACCGTGCTCCTGGTCGGGGTGATGGTGGCCGGTGTCATCGCGTCCGCGGAGGACCTCCCCGCCATCGCGGTGGTCGGCAACGTGGTCGTCTTCGCCACGGCGTGGATCCTGGGCGACAGCGTACGGAACCGCCGCGCCTACCTCGCCGAGGTCGAGGCCCGCGCCGAGCGGGCCGAGGCCGAGCGGGAGACCGCCGCTCGGCGGGCGGTGCAGGAGGAGCGCAACCGCATCGCCCGCGAGCTCCACGACGTGGTGGCCCACGCGGTGAGCGTGATGGTGGTGCAGGCGGGCGCGGCCCGGCGAGTCCTCGACCGCCACCCCGACCAGACCGAGGAGTCGCTGGAGATCATCGAACGAACCGGGCGCGGCGCGCTCGACGAGCTGCGGCGCGTGCTCGGGGTCCTGCGGTCGGAGGACGCGCGCGCCTCCACCGAGCCCCAGCCCACCGCGGCCGACATCGCCGGTCTGGTCAGCGAATGGGGCGGTGCCGGCCACCCCGTGCAGCTGCGGGTCGACGGCACCCCGGTCGACCTGGGCCCGGGAATCGGACTCACCACGTACCGCGTCGTGCAGGAGGCGCTCACCAACGTGATGAAGCACGCCGGCCCGGCGACGGCCACCGTCGATCTCCGCTACCGACCGGAGGCGGTCACCATCATCGTCACCGACGACGGACGGGGGCCGGCCGCCGACATCGACCGGGTCCCCTCGGCCGGTCATGGCCTGATCGGCATGCGCGAGCGAGTGGAGCTCTTCGGCGGCGTCCTCACGGTGGGGCCGCGACCCGGTGGCGGCTTCCAGGTGCGGGCGACGCTGCCCGTCACCTCGACGGTCGCCGCGCCGTGAGCGAACCCGACCGGGGCGCGATCCGCGTCGTCATCGTCGACGACCAGGAGCTGGTACGGGCCGGCTTCCGCATGATCCTCGACGCCGAGGACGACATCGACGTCGTCGGGGCCGCGGGCGACGGTTCGGAGGCGGTCGATCTCGTGCGCGCCACCGGTGCCGACGTGGTGCTGATGGACATCCGCATGCCGAACGTCGACGGCATCGAGGCGACGCGTCGCCTCCACGAGGCCGGCCTCGCCGCCCGGGTGCTGGTGCTGACCACCTTCGACCTCGACGAGTACGTGTTCGACGCCGTCCGGGCCGGGGCGAGCGGGTTCCTGCTCAAGGACACGCCGCCCGAGGACCTGATCCGAGCCGTCCACGTCGTGGCCGGCGGCGACGCCCTCCTCGCACCCACCGTGACCCGCCGCCTCATCGAGGAGTTCGGCCGGTCCACGCCGGCGGCGCCGTCGGAGCCGGACCCCCGGGTGGAACGTCTCACCGAGCGCGAGCGGGAGGTGCTGGTGCTGATGGCTCGCGGTCTGTCCAACGGGGAGATCGCCGAGCAGCTCTATGTCGGTGAGACCACGGTCAAGACCCACGTCGGACGGGTGCTGATGAAGCTCGACGTGCGCGACCGCGTCCAAGCGGTGGTGACGGCCTACGAGTCCGGCCTGGTCCGCCCCGGGGAATGACGGTCCGCCCCGGGGAATGACGGTCCGCCCCGGGGAATGCCTGGTCCGCCCCCGGGAATGCCTGGTCCGCCCCGGGAATGACGGTCCGCCCCGGGGTGTGACCGCCGTCATCAGACCGCAGGAGGACCACGGATCGTTCCCCAGCGGGACGACGCCGCCAGCTGCCGGTGCCAAGGTGGGCCCATGACGATCACCCCACCTCGCCCGATCGGCGCGCTGGCCGCCCGCACCATCGATGCCGTCAAGGTCTACGGATCGGGTTCCACCCAGGTCACCGCCCTCGACGGCGTCTCGGTCGATCTCGCGGCCCGCGAGTTCACCGCCATCATGGGCCCGTCGGGCTCGGGCAAGTCGACGCTGATGCACTGCCTCGCCGGCCTCGACACCCTGACGTCCGGACAGGTGCTCATCGGCGAGGGCGATGCCGCCGTCGATCTGTCGACCCTGTCGGAGAAGAAGCTGACCCAGCTGCGCCGCGACCGCATCGGTTTCGTCTTCCAGGCGTTCAACCTGGTGCCGACGTTGACCGCGGCCGAGAACATCGCCCTGCCGATGCGCCTGGCGGGACGCGATGTCGATCGAGCGCTGCTCGACGATGTCGTCGCTGCGGTCGGGATGAGCAGCCGCCTCTCGCATCGGCCGAGCGAGCTCTCCGGCGGACAACAGCAGCGGGTGGCCGTCGCTCGGGCGCTGGCCAGCGGTCCGGAGATCGTCTTCGCCGACGAACCCACCGGAAACCTCGACTCGGTCACCTCGGCCGAGATCCTCTCCTTCCTGCGCAACGCGGCGCGCGAGCGCGGCCAGACCATCGTGATGGTGACCCATGACCCGGCGGCGGCCAGCTACGCCGACCGGGCCCTCTTCCTCGCCGACGGGCGCATCGTGGACGAGATGCGTGAACCCACCGCCGACCGCGTGCTCGATCGCATGAAGCAGTTCGGAGCCCACTGATGTTCAAGCTGAGTGTGCGCAACCTCCTCGCGCACAAGATCCGCTTCGTGATGACCAGCTTCGCCGTGGTCCTCGGCGTGAGCTTCGTCGTCGGCGCCCTGGTGGTGACCGACACCGTTCGCCAGAGCTTCGACACGCTGTTCGCCGAGATCAACCAGGGCATCGACCTCGAGGTCCGTTCCGAGTCGGCGTTCGCCGACGACCCCGGCAATGCCGACCGCGACCCCCTGCCCGCCGGCATCGTCGACACCGTCGCCACGGTGGACGGGGTGGCCGACGCCGAAGGCACCGTCTCCGGCACGGCTCAGCCCATCGCCCCCGACGGTGACCCGGTCACCACGACGGGGGCGCCGCTGATCGGCACCAGCTGGGGTCCGAACGACCAGCTGTCGCCGGTCACGCTCGAATCGGGGCACAAACCCGGACCCGGCGAGATCGCCCTCGACCAGGGCACCTTCGACGACAGTGGCTTCGAGCTCGGGCAGTCCGTCGACGTCCTCCTCCCCCATGGCACCGAGACCTTCACCCTGGTCGGCACGGCGAAGTTCGGGGATTCGAACAGCTTGGCCGGGGCCCGCCTCACGCTGTTCGACCCCTCCGAGGCCCAGCGCATCTTCGATCGCGAGGGCCAGTGGGACGCCATCGACGTGGCGGTGGAACCGGGAGCCGACGTGGAGACCGTGCGGACCGCGGTGGCGAAGGTCATCCCGGCGGGCACCGAGGTGGTGACCGGTCAGACGATTGCCGATGAGGGATCGAAGGCGATCGGTCAGTTCGCCACCGTCTTCGGCAACGTCCTGCTCGGCTTCGCCGCGGTCGCCCTGTTCGTCTCGGCGTTCTACATCTACAACACGTTCTCGATCATCCTCGGCCAGCGGATCAAGGAGCTCGCCCTGATGCGTGCCATCGGGGCCTCCGCGTCCCAGATCCGCACGACGGTGATCCTCGAGGCGCTGGTGATCGGCGCGCTGTCATCGGCCATCGGGATCGGCACCGGGTTGCTCACCGCGCTCGGCATCCGGGGTCTGCTCAATGCCGGCGGCTTCGGCCTGCCCGCTGACGCCCTGGTGCTGAAGCCGACGACCATCGTCGCCGCCATCGTCGTCGGCATGGGCGTCACCTTGCTGGCGTCGATCCTGCCCGCCCGGAAGGCGGCCCAGGTGTCACCGATCGCCGCGCTGCGGGACGGGATCTCGGTCTCGGGTGGCTCGCGCCGCCTGCGGCTGGCCGTGGGGGCGATCATGGCGGGCGTCGGCGCGGTACTGGTCGCCTTCGGCCTCTTCGTCGCCGACGGCGCGGTACCGCTGCTGCTCGGTCTCGGCGGCGGCGCCGTCCTCGTGTTCCTCGGCATCGCCAATCTCAGCCCGCTGTTCGCCGGTCCGGTCGCCCACGTGCTCGGCGCGCCGATCGCCAAGGTGTTCGGGGAGCCGGGGAAGCTGGCTCGGGAGAACGCGACCCGGAACCCGTTCCGCACGGCGTCGACGGCGTCGGCCCTGGTCATCGGCCTGGCGCTCGTCACCATGGCGCTGGTCGTCGGTACGTCGGTCAAGCAGACCTTCGCCGCGGCCACCGATCAGGCCGTTTCCGCCGACTTCGTCATCAGCGAACCGTCGTTCAACGGCTTCTCCCCCGACCTGGCCCAGCAGCTCTCGGCCACCGGCGACTTCTCGGCGGTGAGCGGTGTCCGGTTCGGGACGTTCAAGTTCGAGGGCGCCACCCAGCAGGTGGTCGCCGTGGGCCAGGACGGCGGCGACGTGATCGACGTCAACCTGCTGTCCGGCGAGCCGGTGTCGAAACTGGGTCCCGACCAGATCATGATCTACAAGGATCCCGCCCGGGACCTCGGCCTGCAGCCCGGTGATCCGGTCCAGGTGACCTTCGGGCGCACGGGAAACCAGACCTTCACCGTCGCGGGGATCTACGGCGACGCCACGTTCGCGGGGAACTACCTGATCTCGACCGCCGCGTGGGATGCCAACTTCACCGACAACCTCGACCAGTTCGTGTTCGCCACGACGGCCGATGGTGTCACCCCGGAGGCGGCGTCCGGGGCCGTCGAGGCCGTGACCGCCGACTACCCCCAGGTCGACGTCCAGGACCGCCAGGAGTTCCTCGCCTCCCAGGAGGACCAGATCAACCAGGTGCTGATCACCGTCAACGCCCTGCTGCTGCTCGCGGTGGTGATCGCGGTGCTGGGCATCGCCAACACCCTGGCCCTGTCGGTGTTCGAGCGGACCCGAGAGCTCGGCCTGTTGCGGGCGGTGGGCATGTCCCGCCGGCAGACCCGGCGGATGATCCGGTGGGAGTCGGCGATCGTGTCGCTGTTCGGGGCCGTGCTCGGTGTCGTGGTCGGGATCGGCTTCGGTCTGGCCGCCTCGTCCGCCCTGCCCGACTCGTTCCTGAACCAGATCGCCATCCCCACCGGGTCGCTCGTCATCCTGATCGTGGTCGCCATCGTGGCCGGCCTCCTGGCCGCCATCTTCCCCGCCCGCCGCGCCTCCCGGCTCGACGTGCTCCAAGCCATCACCACCGAGTAGCCCTCCGAACCGTCCACACGGAAAATCTCGTCAGCGCGTCACGACGTTGCGGACGCGCTGACGACAAATTTTCGGGGGGCGGCCGCAGCGGCTCAATGCTCGACGGTGAAGTCGACCTCACCCGCCACCACGTCCCGGTCCTCGACGTCGAGCGTCGTGACCCGGGCGTGGGCCGGGCCGTGGCGGGCCCAGGCCAGGAGCGACTCGACCGCGTCGACCGGGCCCTGGACCTCGATCCGCACCGAGCCGTCGTGGTGGTTGCGGACCCAACCGGTGACGCCGAGGCGGCCGGCCTCCTGGCGGGTGTACCAACGGAACGACACCCCCTGGACGATGCCCCGGACGGTGGCGGCACGGCGGATCTCGCTCACAGCCGCCCATTGTGGCGGGCCACTCGTGCGATCATCACGAGATGAGCGACGCCCCGCCGGCCGTACCGCCCGACGACAAGGATTGGACCTGGGTGCTCGAGCGGGTCTGCCCGGACTGTGGGTTCGACACCGCCGGGTTCGACGTGACGACGTGCGGGACCATGATCCGCACCGTCGCAACGGCGTGGCACGGCGTCCTGGCGAGGAGTGACGTCGCGGTGCGCAGCCAGAGCGACCGTTGGTCCCCGCTCGAGTACGCGTGCCACGTGCGGGACGTGTTCCGCATCTACCTCGGCCGGCTCGAGCGGATGCTGGCCGAGGACGGCCCCCACTACGACAACTGGGACCAGGACGCCACCGCGGTCCGGGAGCGCTACGACCTCGCCGAGCCGGCGAAGGTGGCGGCCGAGCTGACGATCGCCGCCTCCGCCCTTGCCGAGCGGTTCGATCTCGTGACCGGCGATCAGTGGGAGCGCACGGGCTTCCGCAGCGATGGCGCGTCCTTCACGGTCGACTCCTTCGCCCGCTACTTCATCCACGATCCCCTCCACCACCTTTGGGACGTCGGCGTGGAACGACCCCGGTGACACCCGGGGGCGCCGGGGTTACGGTGGGCCCATGAGCCGCCCCGGACATCACGACGTCGTCGATGCGACCGTCTCGGTCGAGGACAACATGCGCCCCCAGCAGGTGCCGGTGAAGGTCTACGAGGCCCCGGAGGCACTCGTGGTCATCGCACCGCTGCCCGCGGTCCAACCGAGCGACGTACACATCGAGATGCGGGAGACCACCGTGCGCTTCTGGGCCCACCTGCGCAGCGCCGCGCCCCGCGAGTACCTGATCGACGAGTGGGACTTCGGCGGCTACGAGCGCGAGATCGACATCCCGGGGGGATTCGGGGCCGGTGTCGAGGCGACGCTGGCCAACGGGCAGCTGGTGGTGCGACTCCTCCGCGGGGCCTACGTCGGCCAGATCAAGGTCAAGCCCGAGGGCGCCTAACCGAGCTCGCAGTCCGGCGGCGCGTTGACCGGGTCGCAGCGGGCGGGACCGTCGCCCGGGAGGTCGACCACGAAGTCGTTGCCCAGCGTCGGGTCAGCGACGTAGTAGTCCGTCGACAGGTACTGGGCGCCGCTGGCGAAGGCCGCATCCCGCCGGGTGGTGTCGTTGGCGGGGGCATCCACCCCCGGGGTGTCGGTCCGGGTGCGGATCAGGTAGCCGGCCCGGACCAGGCTGCGGATCCGATCGCCCTCGGCGACGGGATCGTCGACCCGGATGAAGGCGGCATCGGGTCGACCTTCCTCGGACGAGGTGAACAGCAGCCGCCCCTCGAGGCTGGTGGCGTCGCCGACGTAGACGTCACGGGTGGCGCCCGTGTCCACCAGGGCGAACAGCACCTTGCCGGCGGCCTCGTCGACTGTGGGCCAGGCGTCGCCGGCGAGGACCGCCGACTCCAGGGTCGGGGCGTCGCCGCGGATGTCGTCAGGGGTGATGAGCTCGCCTCGGTCGAACACGGAGAGGATCTCGGCCTCGAGCGCGTCGAAGGTGGCGCGATCGAACGGGAGCACCGGGGTGATCTCGACGCCGAGGCTGGCCAGGTCGATCTGGCCGCCGGTGGCGTCGGCCAGCGACTGCTGCTTGGCCTCGACCATGATCATGATCGGCTCGTGGTCGGGATGGGCCGACGACCAGGTGTGGATCTCGTCGAGGCAGGCCACGAAGGTCAAGCAGGTGGCGCGGAAGTCCACGTCGACCTGGTGCAGCACCTTGAAGCCCGGTTGGTCGAGAACGGGCTCGCCGCTGTCGGTGGGCAGCCCGACGAGCGCGGCGGCGGGGTGCTGGCTGAACCGGCCGCCGTCGGGATCGGCATAGACGTCGAGCTCGAACTGACGGATGCCGAACTTCTCGAGCTGCTCGGTGAGTGGCCGGTGCTCGTAGTCGAGCTCGTCGGCGGTCTGCTGATCGGTGAAGGCGGCGATGCCGGCCAAGACCTCGGGGGCTGGGCGGAGGTGGTAGCTGTTGTGCGACCCCAGCATCTGGATCTCGTTCATCCGGATGGCCGGTGGGGCCGCCTCGGTGGTGGTCGGGGCGGCCGTCGTGGAGGAACTGGACGCGTCGTCGTCCCCACTGCACGCGCCGGCGATCAGGAGCGCTCCGAGCAGGGCGGCGGTCAGGGAACGGTGGAGCATCCCCGATGGTGTAGCAGCGGGGGCCGGGGCCGCGTCGGATCGGTGCCGACCCCGCCGGTTCAGGTACCGCTCTGCAGCCGGAACCGGTCGAGGCCGGGCCCGGCGAGATCGTCGAGTGCGACGCCCCGTCCGAGCATGGCCATGAGCAGCGCTTCACCCGGGCCGGCGACGACCGGGCCCTGCCCCCACGACCACGCGACGTCGGTGGCCTCGAGGCGAAGTCCCCGGGTGCGACGCTTGGACCCGAAGACCGAACCGAGCTCCGGTGCAGCATCCAGCACCGCGACGAGACGGTCCCCGGGGATCGACCGCTCACGACCGAGCGGGCGCCGGATGTCCTGGTGGTGGACCAGCCGATCGAGCAACGTCAGCCGCGGCGGGAACACCCGGCACGTGCCAGCCCACGGATCACGACGGTCGAACGCCTCGACGAGCTCCTCCGGTGACCGCCCCTCGGCCCGCCGGATCGAGTAGTGCTTGCCCGAGCGATCGGACGAGAACCCGAATCGCCCCAGCTTCCAGGCCAGCGTCCACAGCCGGAGCTCGTTGCCGTAGAGGATGTGTCCCACCACATCACGCACCCGCCAGCCCTCGCACAGCGACGACTGCTCCCACTCCGCAGGATCGAGGTCGTGCAGGAGGGCCGAGAACTCGGCGTTCTCCTCGTCGTGGAGGCGGCGATGGTCCGGATCAGCGGTCACGGGTGGCATCTTCGACGGGCGGGGGGCGCCATCCTGTCCCCGACGGCGCCCCCCGGCCCGCCGACCGCTCAGCCCGCCTCGGGGAGCGGCCCGAAGAAGCCGACGACGCCGGTCAGCATGCCGTCGGCGTCGATGCGGGCCACGTCCATGCCCGACAGCGTCACCGACTCGTCGGGCGCGACCATCTCCCAGCTGTACCGGGCCACCCCGTGGTGCTCGTCGACACCGCTGGAGCGGCGGAACCGGTGTCCGGCGAACTGGCTCTGGACCGCGTCGAACATGGCGTCGATCGCCTCGTGGCCGGTGGCGTCCATCGGCGGGTCGGCCAACGTGCCGTCGGCTGCCCAGCAGGCGGTGATGAGGTCGCGCCGGCGAGCGGCGTCGGGCTCGCCGTAGGCGGCGAGATGGGTGTCGATGGTGGCGGTGACGGACATCGGTGGTGCTCCTTCGGAACGGGAATCGGATGCCGGCATCGTCAGCCCCAGCAGGCCGCGCCGCTACTACCCGTGAGGTAGCGGAACGCCCATCCCCATGACCTCAGAGGTAATGGTCACCCCGCCGACGCCTTCTTACGATGGCAACCGTGACCACCAACGGCGTCGGCCGACTGCTCAAGGAATGGCGGAGCCGGCGGGCTCGCAGCCAGCTCGACCTCGCCCACGACGTCGGGGTGTCGCCGCGGCACCTGAGCTTCGTCGAGACCGGGCGATCGCGACCCAGCCCGGAGCTGGTGCTCGCGCTGGCCGAGCACCTCGACGTCCCGCTCCGTGAGCGGAACACGCTGCTGCTCGCGGCCGGGTTCGCCCCCCGGTTCCACGAGCACCGGCTGGAGGACCCGGCCATGGCGCGGGTCACCGCGTCGCTGCAGCGCCTCCTCGACACCCACGACCCCTACCCCGGTGTGGTGCTGGATCGACAATGGAACGTGGTGCTGGCCAACCGGGCGGCCGGGACCCTGGTGGGCCTCCTCCCCTCCGAGCTGGCGAACCCCCCGGTCAACATCTTCCGCGTCAGCCTCCACCCCGATGGTCTGGCCGCGCACACGCGCAACTTCGATGAATGGGCGACCTACCTGCTGGGCCAACTCCATCGCCTCGTCGCGGTGACCCACGACCCGGAGCTGACTGCGCTCGAGGCCGAGGTCTGCGCCTACCCCAATGTGGTGGAGCTGCGTGATCGCGTCGACTGGGCCGCCCCCACGGCCGCTCCCGCCCTGCTGATCCCGTGCCGACTCGACATCGGAGGCGTGGAGCTGTCGCTGTTCACCACCCTCACCACCTTCGGTACGCCGCAGGACATCACGCTCGACGAGCTCGCCGTGGAGCTGTTCTTCCCCGCCGACGAGGCGACCGAGCGACGCCTGCGGGCCGCCGCCACCGACAACCGGGAGATCGCATGACCGACACCATGGACCCCACCGCGTTCATCCACGGTGCCATGCCCCTGTGCGCCACGCTCGGGATCACCGCCGGCGAGTCGAAGACGAACTTCCTCGGGGCGGTCAGGAGCGGCACCGTGACCGCCACCGCCCGACCCCTCCACGTCGGGTCGAGCACGATCGTGATCGAGACCGAGCTGGTCAACGCCGACCGGCTCGTCGGCAAGGTCACCCAGACCCAGACGGTGCTGCGACCCCGCACCGGATGACGGAGCACGGTCGCGTCGGGCACCGGCTTGCACCTCGGACTACGGTCCGGCGGACATGGACACGCCACACCAGACCCGGGGGGAAGCGACGTGGATGGATTGATGCAGGTCGGGGCGCTCACGCTGCCGCACTTCGTGCAGCGCGCCGAGCGGCTCTTCGCCGACAAGGAGTTGGTGACCGTCACCCGCGACGGTCGTGAGCGGACGACGTACGGCGCGTGGGCCGAGCGGACCCACCGGCTCGGCGGTGTGCTCGACGATCTGGGCATCTCCGAAGCCGGCCGGGTGGCCACCTTCGGATGGAACACCGCCCGCCATCTCGAGCTCTACTTCGCCGCGCCGTGCACCGGCCGCGTGCTCCACACGCTCAACATCCGGCTGTTCCCGGAGCAGCTGACCTATGTCGCCAACCACGCCGAGGACGAGGTGATCTTCGTCGACCGCTCCCTCCTCGGTCTGCTCATGCCCCTGGTGCCCACGTTCGAGACGGTCAAGCACCTGGTGATCATGGACGACGGTGGCACCGGCGAGGTTCCGAGCAACGACGGGTCGGACGGCCCCCGCATCCACGACTACGAGGACCTGCTCGCCGCCGCCGATCCGGTCCCGTTCCGGGTCGACGACGAGAACCGGGCCGCCAGCATGTGTTACACGTCCGGCACCACCGGCAACCCGAAGGGGGTCGTGTACTCGCACCGCTCGACGTTCCTCCACACGATGGGCGCCATGCTCGCCGGCGGACTCGGCGTCGAGGAGCCGGACCGGATCCTTCCCGTGGTCCCCATGTTCCACGCCAACGCCTGGGGCCTCGCCCATGCCGCCATCGCGGCGGGCGCGTCCCTGATCATGCCCGGGCCCGACCTGTCGCCGCCGTCGCTCGCCGCCCTCATCGAGGAGGAGAAGGTCACGATCGCGGCCGGCGTTCCCACCATCTGGATGGGGGTGTTGCCCGAGCTGAAGGGCCGCGACACGTCGGCACTGCGCGCCATCCCCTGCGGCGGCTCGGCGGTGCCCCGCGCGCTCTCCGAGGCCTACCGGGAACAGACCGGCCTGCCGATCATGCAGGCGTGGGGCATGACCGAGACTTCGCCGATCGCGTCGGTCGGCCGGATCAAGTCCACCCTCGACGCCCAACTCGACGACGATGGCCGAGCCGACCTGCGGACCACCGTTGGCCAACCGTCGGTGTGCGTCACCGCCCGCATCGCGGTACCCACCGAGCGGGGCGAACCGATCGAGGAGCTGCCCTGGGACGGCGAGACGTCGGGCGAGCTGCAGGTCTCCGGACCGTGGATCGCCCGTGAGTACTACAACGACCCCCGCTCGCCCGATTCGTTCACCGACGACGGCTGGCTCAAGACCGGCGACGTGGCCACCATCGATGCGCACGGCTACATCCGCCTCGTCGACCGCACCAAGGACGTGATCAAGTCCGGCGGCGAGTGGATCAGCTCGGTCGATCTCGAGAACGAGCTCATGGGTCACCCCGCAGTGGCCGAGGCGGCCGTCATCGGCATCCACCACAGCAAGTGGCAGGAGCGGCCGCTGGCCTGCGTCGTGGTGAAGGACGGCGAGTCGGTCACCAAGGAGGAGCTGCTCGCCTACCTGGAGGAGCGGGTCGTCAAGTGGTGGCTGCCCGACGACATCACCTTCATCGACGAGGTGCCCAAGACCTCGGTGGGCAAGTTCTCCAAGAAGGACCTGCGCTCGAAGTTCGAGGGTTACACGCTGCCCACCGACACCTGACACGTTTGGGTGGCACCGCCGGGCCGACGGCGCGAACGTGGAGGGGCACTGACTGCAACCGAGCGGTCGGGCTTCAGGAGGGGGGCCGGCATGGCCGACAACGCAGCGATGCTCGAAGGGCTGTACAACGCGTTCGCACGAGGTGACGTTCCAGCAGTTCTGGCTGCGATGGACCCGAAGATCGAGTGGAACGAGGCCGAGCACGTGACGTTCTGGCCCGGACACGCGTTCGTGGGACCAGACGCGGTGACGCAAGGAGTGTTCGCCCGAATCCCGGAGACCTTTGGCGACACCTTCCGCATCGAGATCGACCGGCTGCTCGACTGCGGATCGACGGTGGTCATGCAGGGGCGCTATCAGGGTGTCGTTCAGGCGACCGGCAAGGATCTGGACGCGCAGGTGACCCACATCTGGGACGTCGAGGGTGACAAGGTCGTCCGCTTCCAGCAATACACCGATACCTGGCAGTTCGCCGAAGTCACCGGCGACACGCCCGTCATCTGAACCCGAACATTCCGGCGCACGCCACCTCCGATCCGGTTACAGTCCGGCGCCCACAACCGCAGAATCTGAGGGGGAGCAATGCCAGAGTTCCCGACCATCACCCACGTCGCCCTGACCGTGACCGATCTGGAGCGGAGCGTGCCTTGGTATCGGCAGTTGTTCGACGCCGATCCCGTCCTCGACGAGGACACCGGCCCGTTCCACCACGTGGTGTGGGCCGTCGGCGGCACGCTGGTCGGTCTCCACCAGTTCCCGGAGGGCCCATCGGCGCCGTCGTTCGACGAGCGCCGCCCCGGCCTCGATCACCTGGCCTTCGCCTGTGCCGACCGCGGCGAACTCGAGGGCTGGGAGCAGCGCCTGAACGAGCTGGGCCTCACCCATGGGGGGATCATCGATGCCCCCTACGGTTCGGGCCTGTCGTTCCGCGACCCGGACAACATCGCACTCGAGTTCTTCGCCCCGCCGTCCTGAGGCAGCCAGCACCCGCGGGCCGGGTCAATCGAGCATCTCACCGCGTGGCCATCGTCCTCAGCTGAGGGCGATGGCCACCTTCACGTCGTCCTGCACTCGGCCCAACTGCGCAGCGATCACCGCTCGGGCCGCGGCCGCACCGTCACGGAGCTCCCGGACCTCGGTGGACACGCCCGGCAGCGCGAGGACATCGAGGAGCCACCGCGCGCCGTCGTCCACCCGATGAGCGACCACGGAGAAGGTCTGGAGATCCGGGGCAGGCAATGGATCTCCGATCCGGCGGACGGCGAGCATGCCCCGACCCTAAGGATGTCCGGCGCCGGTGGATACTGCCGAAGGTCCCGGATCGGGGGGAGTTGGCCCATTGCCGGCCAGGCAGAGCCGGGCGTGAGCGACGCGCCTCAACCCAGCCGCACGGGCAGGTGCTTGATGCCGCCGATGAAGTTGGAACGCAGGCGGTCGGGGGCGCCGGTCCTCGTCGCACCGGGCGCCCGGCGGGCGAGCTCCTCGAACAGGACCCGGATCTCCAGGCGGGCGAGCTGGGCGCCGAGGCAGAAGTGGGGGCCACCACCACCGAACGCGATGTGTGGGTTGGGGTCACGGGCGATGTCGAACACGCCGGGCGCGTCGAAGACGGCCTCGTCACGGTTGGCCGACACGTACCAGAGGCTGATCTTGTCGCCGGCGCGGATCTGCTGACCCCCGAGCTCGAGGTCACGCATGGCGGTGCGGCGGAAGTACATCACCGGTGACGCCCAGCGGAGGATCTCCTCGGTGGCCGTCTCGATGCGCCCCGAAGGGTCCTCGACCAGGCGCTGCCACTGGTCGGGATGGTCCAGGAACGCGTTCATGCCGTGGGCGATGGCGTTGCGGGTGGTCTCGTTGCCGGCCACCGCGAGGAGCAGGAAGAACAGGTTGAAGTCCATGGCCGACAGCTGATCGCCGTCGACCTCCGCCGACAGCAGCCGGGTGATGATGTCGTCCCTCGGATCGTCCCGACGGGCATCGGCCAGCTGCTGGGCGTACAGGAACATCTCGATCTGGGCTTCGGTGATCTTCTCCTCACCGACGAAGAACTCGGGGTCGTCCGACCCGACGAACCGGTTGGACCACTCGAAGATCCTGTGGCGATCCTCGTGCGGCACCCCGATCAGCTCGGCGATCACCTCGAGGGGCAGCTCGGCCGCGACGTCGACCACGAAGTCGCACTCGCCGGTGGCCTCGCTCTTGGCGATGGCGTCGTCGACGATGGCGGACGTCAGCTCACGGACGTGCGGTTCGAGCAGGCCGATCATCCTCGGCGTGAACCCCCGGTTGACCAGCTTCCGGTACCGGGTGTGGGCGGGCGGGTCCATCATCAGCATCAACTTGGCGTCGCCCTGCTGGCGTTCGAAGTCGGTGAGCTCACGCTCCTCGAGGTCGAGCACGCCGCCGTTGTCCGAATCGGACGAGAACGCCTTGGCATCCCGGTTGCAGGTGACGACGTCGGCGTGACGGGTGATGACCCAGAAGCCGGGGCCATCAGGCTCGTCGTGGTGGAACACCGGCTCGTTGGCCCGCATCCACGCGAACCACTCGTGCGGGATGCCTTCGATGAACCGGTCGCGGTCGAGCAGATCGATGTCGCTGCGCTGCATGGGCCGATTCTGACGCACCGTCAGAATCGGCGCTCGCCGGCGCTCAGTCGAGCTGTTGCGGTCGCTTCGCTCCCTGCGACTGAGCGCCGCTGGCGCTCACCCGCTCAGTCGAGCGCTGCGGCCGGGTCGAGGGTCCGGTCGTCGGGCGACGACCAGGTCGTGGGCCGCGGCGACCGCGTGGCGGGCCTCGTCGAGGACCTTCGACTCCAGCTGGCTGCGATCGTGGGGCAGGAGGAACCGGGCGACGAGCGCGGCCACCACCACGAGGGCGGCACCGGCGAGCGCGGCGGCGCCGAGGCCGTCGACGAACGCCTGCTTGGCGGCCGCCGCGACCGCCTCGCCCTGAGGGCCGCCGATCTGGGCCCCGACGGCGAGACCACCGGAGAGGCCGCTGCTGACCACGGCCCGGGCCTGGTCGGGCAGGCCGGCGAGGGTCGCGCTGATCCCGCTGGCGTACTGGGACGTCACCACCGAGCCGAGCACGGCCACCCCGAGGGCGCCGCCGAGCTCCCGGGTGGTGTCGTTCATGGCCGAGCCGACGCCGGCCCGCCCGAGCGGCACCGACGACATGATCAGCGTGGTGAGCGGGGTCATGGTGATGGCCATGCCCAGCGCGAGGGGCCCGAACCCGACGTAGACGTTGAACAGCGAGCTGTGCACGCCCAGGGTCGAGAACACCGCCAAGCCGAAGGCGATGCCGCTGAGACCCACGGGCACGACCCGGGACACGCCGTAGCGGGCCACGTAGGTCGACACCCGGGGTGCCACCGTCATCATGATGAAGGCGAACGGCAGCTGGAGCAGCCCGGACTCGAGCGGCGAGTAGCCGAGCACGAGCTGGAAGTACTGGGCGATGAGGAAGAACGTGCCGAACATGGCGAAGAACGTCAGCGCCATCCCGGCCGACGCGACGCTGAAGCGACGGTCGCGGAACAGCTTCAGGTCGAGCATCGGGTACCTCGTCCGGGCCTCCCGCACCGCAAAGGCGGCGAGCGCCACACCGGCGAGGGTGAAGATGCGCAGGGTGTCGCCCGACAGCCATCCGTTGTGGGGGCCTTCGATGATCCCGTAGACCAGCGAACCGAGCCCGACGATCGACAGCAGGGCACCCGGGATGTCGAGGGGCTGGTTGTCGGGGTCCTTCGACTTCGGCACCAGCACGGCACCGGCGACCAGGGCCACGGCGATGACCGGCAGGTTCACGAGGAACACCGATCCCCACCAGAAGTGCTCGAGCAACCAACCGGACGCGATGGGTCCGATGGCCGCGCCGCCGCCGGAGATGCCGGCCCAGATGCCGATGGCCTTGGGCCGTTCGTGGGCCGGGAAGACGTTGGTCAGGATGGACAGGGTCGAGGGCATCACGAACGCGGCGGCCACGCCCATCACCGCCCGGGCGGTGATGATGGTGGCGGCCGTGGTGGCAGTCGACGCCACCGCCGCCCCGACGAGGAACAGCACGAGCCCGGCCTGGAGCGCTCCCTTGCGGCCGTAGCGGTCGCCGATCGTGCCGGCGGTGAACAGCAGGCCGGCGAACACCAGCGAGTAGGCGTCGACCATCCACTGCAACGCGCTGGTGGAGGCATCGAGCTCGCGGGCCAGGGTCGGGATGGCGACGTTCAGGCTCGTGTTGCCGATGATGACGATCATCAAGCTCATGCAGAGCACGGCCAGGATGGCCCAGCGACGCTCGAAGACGGCCGGGTCGATCCCTGGTTCGGTTCGGTTCGGGACGGGGGCGTCCACGGCTTCCTCCGGGATACGAGTTACGCTACGACTGCGTAGTGGAACGATAGAAGGACCAACACCGCCTTGTCACCACCAATTCCCGGGGTTCGGCTGTGTCATGGGTCACCTCGCCCCCTATCGGGCTCTCGCCAGGGACCGGGTCCGTGCGAGCCGGTAACGCTACGCTGGAGTTCCATGGGTCGGCCCCGCAGCGAGGACGCCAGGCGGCGGGTCGTGGACGCGGCGGTCGATGCGCTGCTGGCGCTCGGCGTGGAGGGCACCACCATCGAGGCGATCGCCGATCGCTCCGGCGTGGCCAAGTCGACCATCTACCGCCACTTCGGCTCCCGGGAGGCGCTGCTCGTCGACGCGGTGCGCTCGTGCGTCGTCGAGGTGCCGACGCCGGACACCGGCTCGCTGGCCGACGACCTGGCCGACCTGTTCGCCCGCTACGACCAGCCCGACAACCAGGCGATCAACGAGCTGCTCCCGCTCCTGCTCGACGAAGCCCGCCGCGACCCGCAGATGTCCGCCGTCGTCGCCGCCGCGCTCGCCGAGCGCCAGCGCCCGCTGCGCACCGTCCTGCGGCTGGCCCAGCACCGAGGCGAGATCGACCCCGACCTCGACCTCGACGTCGCGCTGGCCATGCTGATCGGCCCGCTCACCTACCGCCGGATGGTCCAGCACACCGAGATCGACCAGGCCTTCATCGCCACCGTCCTCCCCGGCGCCATCGCGGCCCTGCGGTCCACCGCGGCCGCGCCTCGCCACTGACCCGAGGCCGGCTCCGATCAGTGCGAGGCGGGCGCGACGCCCACCGCGGCGATCAGCTCGTCGACCACCTGGCGGAGCGCCATCGCCACCGATGACGGACCGAGACGGGCCCCGATGACGTCGGCGACGCGGTCGTAGTACCAGAGCTGCTCGGCGGGGTCGTCGACCGTGAACCGCTCCCAGAGGGCGGGTCCGAGCCGCTCGAAGTCGGCACTCAGCGCGGTCGCGTTGTGCAGCTTGTCGGCGGCGGCCACCTCGAGCGACCGGACGGACTTGGTGGCGAGCGAGTCGAGGTAGGCCTGCTTGCGCTCGAACCACGGGGCCTTCGTCGCGTGGCGGGTGTCGACCAGGCTGTCGGAGAGGTCGCGCACGATGGTGGCCACGTCGCCCCCGAAGTGGACCGCGATGTCGTCGAGGCGGCCCTGCCCGCCGTGGTCCTCGGCCGCATCGTGCAGGTAGGCGGCCGCCACCTGGGCCGAATCGCCCCCGGCCCGGCGCACGATGCGAGCCACCGGCTCGAGATGGCCTTCGAAGTAGGAGACGCCGGAGCCCTTGCGCACGTCGCCGGCATGGACCTCGGCCGCGTAGGCCCGGGCCCGCGACACCAGATCGGCTGCTCCTTCCATCGCCCGGGGACGCTACGCCACGGTGGACGGGGCCGGAGACCCGCTCAGATCACAGCTCGAGAGCGATGCCACCCGACTCGAGCTGGCGGGACAGGAAGGATTCCTCATACGCCTCCTCGGGGGTCTCGCGGACGTGCCGGTCGATGATGTGGGCGTCGTCGCCCACCAGGATCCGCCACCGTCCCTCGCGCACCCCGGCGAGGATCACGGCGGCGGCCTCCTCCGCGGAGGTGGGGGCGTTGTCGCGGAACGCGACGCCCCGCTCCGCGATGAAGAGCCGGAGCTGCTCGTCGGAGATCTCCGACGCGTCGATACCAGATCGAGCGACCATCGCCCGGATGTCGGACAACTCGGTCGTCGAGAGGTTCTCGGGCCGGTGGCCGAGGATCTCGGCCGAGTTGATCACGATCGAGGTACCGATGTGACCCGGCATCACCACCGAGACGCCCACGTGGGGGGCGTTCAGGCGGAAGTCGGTGATGAGCGCCTCGGTGAACCCCTTCACCGCGAACTTGGCGGCCGAATACGCCGTGTGCGGCAGCTGCGCACCGATCGAGGCCCAGAACCCGTTCACGCTGCTCACGTTGACCAGGTGCCCCTCGTCGGAGGCGACCAGGAGCGGGACGAAGGCGCGGCAGCCGTTGTAGACCCCGGTCCAGCACACGCCGAAGGTCCGGTCCCAGTCGACACGGTCGCCCGCAACGAAGCTGCTCCCCCCGCCGATGCCGGCGTTGTTGAACACCAGGTTGACGTGGTCGGTGTCGTGGGCGTCGAGGACGTGATCCCGGAACGCCGTCATCTGCGCCTCGTCGGCCACGTCGGCCACGAACGTCGTGACGCGCGTCCCCGGAGGCGCCTCCTTGTCGGCCAACGCCTTCGTCTCGGCCAGGTTGGCCTCGGAGAGATCGCAGGTGGCGACGTGCGCACCGGCCATGGCCAGCTGCCGCACGAGCTCCCGCCCGATGCCGCTCCCCCCTCCGGTGACGACGGCGATGCGCCCCTCGAACCGCTCCATGCTCAACACTCCCCTGTCGTGATCGTCCGGCCACTTGACCGGTCGGTCAAGATGGGCGGGCCCGATGGTAGGGCATCGCTGCCCGACCCGGCGCCGGCGTCATGATCCCGGACGACGCGCCACTACGGTGAGAGGCGATGGCCACCGTCGACCCACCGATCGGTCGACGGATGCCCTCGCCGCGGATCCTCGCGATGGCGGCCGCGCTGTTGTACCTCCCCTTCATCGGGATGGGCTACGGCACCGACATCGACATCACCAACATCCGCCGCAGCGGCGCCAGCATCCTGGCCGGGGACTACCGCTACTCGCGACCGCCGGGTGCCTTCCCCCACGAGGCGATCACCGGCGTCCTCGACCGGCTCGGTGGCTCGATCCTGGTGAACCTCGGTTCCGTCGTGGTCGCGGTGCTCACGCTGGTGGCGCTGGCCGACCTCGTCGAACGGCGCCACGGGGCCCGTGCCGGCCGGATCGCGGTGGTCATCGCGGCCACCCAGCCGTGGTTCTGGGTCGCGGCCACGTCACTCGGGGACTACCTCTACGCCCTCGCCTTCCTCCTGCTCGGCATGGTGGCGGCCCAGCGAGACCGCCGGGTCCTGGCCGGCTTGGCATTCGGGCTGTCGGTGGGCTTCCGGTCGGCCACCGCCCTGCTGGTGGCCGCCTACCTGCTCGCCGAGTTGACCGGTGCGTCGATCGACGACGATCCGACGACTGACTCGGCCGACACCCGCCACGCTCACCGGTGGGCGGTGGCGCGAACCGGCGCGGTGGCGGCGATCGCGTCCGTGGTGTGGTTCATCCCCCCGTGGCTGTCGGTGGGACGGACCACGCAGTTCCTCCACAACCAGTTGGAGGCCGGGGAGTTCTTCGTCATGGTCGCCCGCTGGGGCGTGAAGAACATCGCCTTCTTCGGGGTGTTCCTCCTCGTCGTCCTGGTGGCCCGGACCCCGGTGCTGATCGCCGCCATCGCCCGGTTCCGTGACCTCGTCCTCGTGCGGTTCGCCGTCTACGCCGCCATCGCCACCGAAGTGCTGTACCTCCGCTTCCCGTGGAAGCCGGTGCACCTGCTGCCGATGGCCGTGTGCGTCGCCATCCTCCTCGCGGTCAGTCCGTCCACGTCGAACCGCTTCGTCGCCGTGGTGGTGGCGTGCCAGTTGCTGCTGGCCGTGGTGTCGGTCAGCATCGCGGCCCCCGACGTGGCCGATGCCGCCACCACCGGGCGCTTCGCCCCCGGCGTGACGCCCGGCGTGGTCCTCAACGAGCTCGACTGCCGGCTCGATCCCCCGTTCGACGGGGACTGGCCGCCCTTGGACGGCGTCGAGGCCGACCTCGCGGCCGTACGGGTCTTCGAGTGCCAGGCCCGTTCGTGGCGGGCGGGCGAACTGTCCGGCTGATCCGGAATCGTCCCGATCGCGTCACCGAGGCCGTCTCGACATCGAGATCCGGACCGGTCGGGCGTAACGTGATCGCAATGGTTCGGCCCCCCGATGCGACGCGACGCGCCCGCGTCACCCTCACCACGGTGCTGATGGTGACGGTGGGAATCGTCGCGTCCGCCACCGCGGCGGCCGGCCAGGAGGCGCCCGCGCCGGGGGCGTCCACCACGACCACGACGGCACCGACGACCTCGACCACCGCACCGCCCGTCACGGTCCTCCTCGACGACGGCGACATCGGCGTGATCCCGCCCGGCGGCACCGACCCCTCCGCGCCACCGCCCGATCCCGCATCCGACCCCGGCGCCGGGTCGCAGCCGGCCGGTGGCGAGCTCCCGGTTCCCGACGAGCTCCCGGTGGTGATCCTCCCCGATCCCACGCCCGGCCTCAACGCCGCCCTCGCCGCCATCGACGTGACCCGCGCCCGCGACGCCCTCGACGCGGCCGACACGGGCCGACGCGAGGCCGACGACGCCCTCCACGCCTCCTTCGCGCACCGGGCCGACGCGGTGGCCAGCCGGCGGGCCGCCGGCAACGACCTGCTGGCGGCCAAGGCGGTGGTCGACAACCTGGCCGTCAACGCGGTGATGTACGGCGACGTCGCCGGCCTCGAGCCCGTCCTCACCGCGCCGAGCCTGCAACGGTTGCGGGACCTCACCATCAGCGACGTGGTGGCCCAGAAGGTGTTCGACGACCTGGCGGCGGCCAAGACCGCGTATCGCGACGCGGTCGCCGCCGAACTGGGGGCGACCCACGACCTGTCGCGGGCCACCGCGTTCCACCGGCTGGTCGAGACCGAGTACCTCAAGCGGCGCCAGGACCTCGACGCCGCCATCCACAACGCCGAGGACGCCCGCCGTCACATCGGGCCGACGATCCTGGGGCCGTCGGTGCTCGAATCGGCCGACCTCGTTGCCTGGTACCGCACGTACTACCCCGCCGATCCGCCGGTGGCGCCGATCCAGTCGATCATCGACACCTACCTGCGCATCGGTGCCGACGAGGGCGTCGCCGGCGACATCGCCTTCGCCCAGGCCATCCTCGAGACCGGCGGCTTCCGCTCCGGGCATGCCGGGGACTTCAACTTCGCCGGCATCGGCGCCTACGACTACTGCGCACCCGACTGTGCCTTCCGGTTCCCCGATCTCGAGTCCGGCATCCGCGCCCACATCCAGCTGCTGCGGGCCTATGCCGACCCCGGCCTGACCAGCGATCAGCTGGCCGCGCCCCCCAACCCGTTGGTCGCGCCCGAGCGTGTCGGCGTCCGCGGATGCTGCCCACGCTGGACCGCGCTCACCGGGACCTGGGCCAGCGACCCGAACTACGACCGCAAGGTGCTGGGCATCTACCGGCTGATGGTCGAGACCGCCCGAGCCCGCGATCGGCTCTCGCTGTGAACGTGGGGACATCGGCACCCCCAGCCGTCGCGGTCGAGGACCTCGTCGTCCGTCACGGTGCGCTGACCGCGGTCGACGGCATCAGCTTCACCGCGTTCGCCGGCGAGGTGCTCGCTCTCCTCGGACCGAACGGGGCGGGCAAGACGTCGACCATCGAGGTCCTGGAGGGATACGGCCGGGCCAGCGCGGGCCGCGTCCGCGTCCTCGGCCACGACCCCGCCACCGAGCACGACGAGGTGGTGGGCCGCATCGGGGTCATGCTCCAGGACGGCGGCGTCTACCCCGGCATCCGTCCCCCCGAGATGCTGCGCCTGCTGGCCGCCATGTACGACGACCCGCTCGACGTCGACGCCCTCCTCGACCGCGTCGCGCTGACCGACAAGGCCCACACCACGTGGCGCCAGCTCAGCGGCGGGGAGCAGCAGCGGCTCAGCCTCGCCATGGCCCTGGTCGGCCGGCCGGAGGTGGCATTCCTCGACGAACCGACCTCGGGAGTCGACGTCCGCGGCCGCCAGGTCATCCGCCAGATCGTCCGCGAACTGGCCGACGACGGCGTCGCGGTGGTGCTCTGCACCCACGAGCTGGACGAGGCCGAGAAGGTCGCCGACCGGGTGGTGATCGTCGATCGAGGCCGGGTGGTCGGCTCGGGCAGCCTGGCCGAGCTGCGATCCGCCACCGCGGGAGCGGTCCGCTTCTCGTCCGACGCCGGCATCGACGTGGGGGCGCTGGGCCACCAGCTCGGCGCCGACGTGGCCGAGTCCTCGCCGGGCGAGTACGTGGTGACCGGCACCACCGATCCGCAGTTGGCGGCCAAGCTCACCGGCTGGTTGGCCGAGCACGGCCACGCCCTGGGCGACCTGCGGGCCGGCCGGCAGCGCCTCGAGGACGTGTTCCTCGCCTTGACCGGCGACACCGACCTCCCCCACCAGCCGACCGGTTCGGCCGGGCGGGGCGGACGACAACGACGGAGGCGGTCGTGACCGCGTTGGTGGCCCAGTTCCGCACCGAGTGCACCCTCACGTTGCGCAACAAGGAGTCGCTGCTGCTCACGCTCGGGATCCCGGTCGGCCTCCTGGTGTTCTTCTCCGTGGTCGACGTGCTCCCCATCGACGTCACCGACCCGGTCGACGTGCTGGCGCCGGGCGTCCTCGCCCTGGCCATCATGTCGATGGCGATGACCGGTCTGGCCATCGCCACCGGGTTCGAGCGCAGCTACGGCGTTCTCAAGCGGCTCGGGACCACGCCGCTGGGCCGGCCCCGGCTGCTGGCCGCCAAGATCGGCGCGGTGGTGGCCATCGAAGCGGTCCAAGCCGCGGTGCTCATCCCGGTGGGCCTGGCCCTCGGATGGCGGCCGTCACTGGCTGTGCTGCCGCTGGCGGGAGCCGTGGTGCTGGGCACCACCGCGTTCGCCGGGTTGGGGCTGTGGATGGCCGGCACCCTCCGAGCCGAGATCACCCTGGCCCTCGCCAACGGCCTGTACCTGGTGTTCCTCCTCTTCGGCGGGTTCCTGATCCCGCTGTCCGAGTTCCCGGGAGCGTTGCGCGACGTCGCCCTCGCCCTGCCCGGCTCCGCGCTCACCGATCTGGTGACCGCCGGGTTCGGGGGCACCGGCGCCCCGGGCCGAGCGTGGCTCGTCCTCGCCCTGTGGGCGGTGGCGACGCCCGTGATCGCGTCTCGAACCTTCCGCTGGGCTCCCGCCCGCTGAAACCCTTCAGAGCAGGGCGAGGACCTTGGCGACGGTGCGGGCCGCCTCGCCGCCCTCGTCGATGGCGATCTCGAGGGCCCGCGGCACGTCGAGGTCGTCGAGCAGGGCGGTGATGGCGGCACCCACCGCGGCGTCCGATCCGCCCTGGGTCCCGGTGGCCGACCACAGCTGCTCGAGCTTGGCGCCGGCACCGGCCAGATCGGCCTCGACGAAGTCCCACGACTGGTCCCAGCGCCGGTCGAGCAGGTGGAGGCGGATCGCCTGCGGGGCCCAGCGCTGGAGCAGGTCCATGACGAAGACGAGGTTGCCGGTGGACTTGGCCACCTTCTCGCCGTCCTTGGTCACCGTGCCGACGTGCATCCACGACCGGGCGAACGGGGTGACCCCGGTGGCCGCTTCGACGATGGCGTTCTCGTAGGTGTGGTGCGGGTAGGCGAGGTCGGCACCGCCGGCGTGGACGTCGATCGACAGCCCGAGCAGCGTGGTGGCCATGGCGGCGCACTCGGCGTGCCAGCCCGGGCGGCCCCGGCCCCACGGCGACTCCCACGCCGGCTCTCCGGCGGCGGAGACCTGCCAGATGGCGGCGTCGAAGGGATCGTCCTTGGCCGGGTCGTCGGCCCGGCCGCCGCGCTGGTCGTAGACGGCGAGCGCGGCATCCCGCGTCAGCCCCGACAACTCGGTGAGATCGCCGGCCCGGAAGTACACCGAGCCGGCGCGCTCGTAGGCCACGCCCCGGTCGAGCAGGGCCCGGGCGAGGAAGATCACATCGGTGACGTAGTCACGCGAGACCGGCTCGAAGGCGGGGCGTTGCACCCGCAGCTTGCGCATGTCGTCCTCGAACTGGAACGTCTGCTGGGTGGCGAGCGCCTGCCAGGACGTCTCCCGCGCCGCGGCCTCGCGGAGCAGCTCGTCGTCGACGTCGGTGATGTTGCGGACCACCTCGGGCTCGATGCCCACGTGCTCGAGGACACGGGCCAGGACGTCGACCCACGCGAAGGTGGCGGCGTGGCCGATGTGGGTGGTGTCGTAGGGCGTGATCCCGCACACGTAGATGCGGGCCCGGCGCATCATCGGCAGGCTGGAGGACGGGAGGGGGGACGATCCGAGGCGCAGGAGCACGGCGTCAGGCTAGGGCAGACTCGGGACGTGGAGACGGGGGCGCACAACATCGGCACCCAGTCGGAAGGGTCGCTGCACGCCGCGCTCAAGCTCCACGTCAGCCAGCCCGGCGACCGCTTCGAGGTGCCGCTCGACGGCTTCGTCGTCGACGTGATGCGGGGCGACACCCTCATCGAGGTCCAGACCGGTGGGTTCGCCAGCATGGGCCGCAAGCTCGACCACCTCCTCGCCGACTACCACGTCCACATCGTCCATCCCATCGCGGTGGGCTCGTGGATCGAGCGCCGGGAGCTCCCCACCCGGAAGTCGCCCAAGCGGGGCCGCCTCCATGACGTGTTCGGCGAGTTGGTGTCGGTGCCGACCATCCTCGACCACCCGAACCTGACCATCGAGATCTTCCTGGTGGACGTCGACGTCGTCAAGGTCGCCGATCCGACGATGCGACGACGGCGAGGAGGCTGGCGCACGGTGGACCGTCGCCTGCGCCGGATCATCGGCACCCACGGACTGCGCACCACCCGGGATCTGGTCGAGCTGCTCCCTGACGGGCTACCCAGCCCCTGGACCACCAAGGACGTGGCCACCGTGGGCGGACTGCCCCGGCGCACGGCCCAGCAGATGGCCTACGTGCTCAAGGCCAACGAGCTGGTGCACGAGGTCGGCCGGGATCGGGCCGGCTCCCACTACGTGACCCTCCGCTGAACGCCGACGGCCGATCGGCACCCAGGCGACGGCGGTCAGGGCGCGGCTTCTCGCGGCGGCGGTCCGCTGGTCTGGAACGCCCGACTCACCTGGTCGTAGGTGAGCGTCTCGGCGTCCTCGACCGAGACGATGTTGCCGTCGTCGTCGAGCACCACCCGGCGGGCGTTGGTGCCCCGGTCCTGGCTCGCCGACCACCGGAAGAAGATGATGACGATGATCACCCACAGGAACACGCCACCACCGAGCTTCATGAACAACCCGGCTGCTTGCTGATCGGACGTGACCGAGACCCCCCACAAGCGGTCGGGTTTGTCGTAGTCGGTGTAGAGGACCCCCTGGGCGAAGGCGAGCCAGGAGGCGGGCACGGTGGGCACGATGGAGGTGAGGAACAGGTGCACGCACTGGGCCGGCGGGCGGATGCGGTACTCGGGCAGCGGTGACACGACCGGCATCCAGACGGCCAGCGCGGTGCCCACCACCAGGGTGTGAAGTCCGTAGTGGAACGGGGCGCTCACGATCGACAGGTGCACGATCGCCGGCCAGTGGATCGACAGCTGCACGACGTTGAAGACGATGGCGGCGGGGATCGGCCGCGCCAGCTTCAGGAAGGCTCGGCTGACGCGGCCCTCGCCCAGGACGATGCGGGCCAACCACTCGGGCGTGGCCAGCAGCATCATCGGTGGGACCACGAACGCCAGCAGCATGTGCTGGATCATGTGCACCGAGTAGAGGTAGTCCTCGCCGATGTCGTGCATGGGCCAGTCGGCCGCGATCCACAGGACGAGGATCCCGAAGAAGAACCAGCGCTTCTGCGCCTTGGTCGCCACCGGCTGACCGTCGCGCACGACCCTGGGCCCCAGCTCGCGGAGGGCGTAGACGTACAGCCCGACGAGCCCCACGACCAGGAGCCAGACCTCGGGATGGGGTCGCCAGCGCCAGAAGTCTTCGGCGGCCAGGAGCACGGAGCGAGCCTACGTCGGGGCTCCGGAGCGGTCCCAGTCGCCAGGAGCGGACGATGGGCCCGTCAGGGGGCGGGGGCGCCGAGAACCACCGGCAACGACGCCAGGCCCCGCAGGACCAGCCCATCGCCGTGGGACCAGGCCAGCTCGGCCCGCGGCTGGGCGAGCCGGATCGAGGGGTGACGGCGCAGCAGGGTCTCGAACGCCACCCTGGCCTCGAGCCGGGCCAGGGGCGCACCGAGGCAGAAATGGATGCCGTGCCCGAAGGCGAGGTGCGCCTTCGGCTCCCGCGTGATGTCGAACCGGTCGGCATCGATGTCGTGGGTGTCGTCTCGGTTGGCCGATCCCAGGCAGACCAGCACCTGCTGGTGGGCGGGGATCTCGACGCCGCCGAGATCGACGGGCTCGGTCGTCATGCGGAAGGTGGCATGGGGCACCGCGGCGGTGAACCGCAGCAGCTCCTCGATCGCCCCGGGGAGCCGCGTGAGGTCGGCGGCGAGCGCATCGAGCTGCTCGGGGTGGTCGAACAAGGCCACCATGCCGTTGCCGATCAGGCTCGTCGTGGTGTCGTGGCCGGCAACGATGAGCTGGAACAGGCTCGACAGGACCTCCTGCTCGCTGAGGCGATCGCCTTCGTCGCTCGCGGTGACCAGCACGCTGACCAGGTCGTCGGCCGGCTGGGCGCGCTTGGCCGCCGCCAGCTCGGCCAGGTACCCGACGATGCCGTCCGATGCTGCCACCGCCTCGGGCGGGGGGTCACCGGCCCACGGGGCGAGCAGGGTCTGGAACCAGGCGTGGAGCCGAGGACGGTCGGACTCCGGGATGCCCATGAGCGCCCCGATCACGCGGAACGGGAGCGGATGGGCGTAGCCCTCGATCAGGTCCACCACCGCGGTGGGACCCTCGGCCGCGAGGTCGTCGAGCAGCGCCTCGGCGTTGCCGCGTACGGCCGGCTCCAGCGCCGCCACCCGCGACGGCACGAAGGCCCGGGCGACCAACCGACGCAGCCGGGTGTGATCGGGGGGGTCCACGTTGAGCATGTGGCGCGAGAACGCCGGCCCGGGGAGACCCTCGGCCACGACGTCCGGGTCGCCCTCGAGCGCGGCGAGCATGTCCTTGGACAAGCGCTTGTCGTTCAAGGCCTGCCGGGCCGCATCGTGACCGAGGACGACCCAGGCGTCGTGGCCGTCGGCGAGCCGCACCGGCTGGACGGGGCAGCGCGACCGCGCCGCCGCGAAGTACGGGAACGGGTCGTCCCGGACCTCGGGACCCCACCCTCCCCACTCGGTCGCCGCGTCAGCCATGGGCGCCGGCCGGGCGGTAGCCGGTGCAGAGCAGGTCGATGCGGGCGATGTGTCCCTCCGGATCGGTGTCGATGTAGGCCTGCTGCTCCACCGCGAACCATCCATCGCCGAGGCGCTCGGCCCGCAGGCGGAGCCGCCACCGCAGATGGAGGCGATCGGCCACCTCGCCGATCGACCCATCGACCAGGTCGAACTGCTCGGTGTCGCCGAACCAGTGCCCGAACTGCCCGGCCACGTCGGCCGCCCCCGTCCACTCCCGCAACCCGGGCGGGACGAGGGCCCGGAGGTGGACGTCTGGCGCGAGGGTGGTGGCGAGCCGATCGAAGTCCTGGGCGGCCAGGCCCTCGAGGAAGGTTCCGGCCGCGGCGAATCGCGGCCCGTCCGAGGGCGGGCCGACGAGGTCAGGTGCTGGGGTGGTGGTGGTCATGGCTCCCGTTGTACGACACGACGACCGACCACGAATCGGGCAGCTGCCCTAGGTTTCGGTCAGATCGTCCACCAGGCCATGTCGCATGGCGTAGAGCGCAGCCTCGGTCCGGGTCGACACGCCCAGCTTCGCATACGCGTGTTCGAGGTGCGACGAAACCGTCTTGCGGCTGATGTGGAGCGCCGCGGCGATCTCCGGGTTGGAGCATCCCCGCCCCAGCAACACGAGCACCTCGGCCTCCCGCGGAGTCAGCCCTCCCGGCAACTCCGCCCGCCGCCGGACACGATGACCCGCCGCCGAGAGCACGGCGTTGACCGCGTCACCGTCGAGGCGGGCGGCGCGGACCTCCTCGCGGAGCACCTGCTCGGCCTGATCGGCCGGCAGGGCCTCGCGGTGGGGCCGGCTCTGACGCAGAGCCTGGTACACGTCGGCGGCGGCGAGGATGCGAGAGGGGAACGAGATGGCATCGCCCCGGAGGCCGTGCGGATAGCCCGAGCCATCGAGACGCTCGTGGTGCAAGGACGCGCAGTGCCCGATGACCGCCAGCGTCGGGGTGCGGGCCAGCATCCGCTCCGTGAGGTAGGGGTGGGTCCGGGCTCGTTCCCGCTGGGCCAGCGTCCACGGACGGGTCTCGTCCCACACGCCGCTCGGGACCCCGATCATCCCGATGTCGTGGACCAGGGCGGCCCGGCGGAGCATGTCGACTTCGGCGCCGGCGAGGCCCAACGCCGCACCGGCGTCAGCGGCCAGGGCCGCGACGCCTCGCGAGTGGCCGAGGCGGAGCGGGCACTTGAGGTCGGCGAAGTCGGCCAGGGCGTGAAGGGCGCGGTCGAGGGCATCCTCGGTCAGCGTGGACCCGAGCCGGGGATCGAGCGCGATCACCTCGTCCCAGGCCACGATCTCGTCGAGACCGTCGAGGATCTCGGCGGCGTGCTCGTGGAAGCAGTCGACCAGCGCGGGATCGAACTGGGTCCCGCGCCGCTCCCGGGTGACGTCGATGGCCGCCTCGATCCCGCCGGTGTGGTGGAACGCCTCGATGCTGTCGGCGACGTGCACGAGGCGGATGGCGGGGGCCAACTCGTCGGCGCCGGCGACGCCGGGGATGCCCTTGCCGTCCCAGCGTTCGAAGGCCTGGAGCAGCGGCCCACTCACGGCGGGTCCCAGATCGAGACGCTCGGCCAGCTCGCTGGCCGACTGGCAGTGCGACTCCATCACCTGTTGCACCGACCGACCAGCGGTGGCCAGGAACTTGCCCACCATCCCGATCCGGCGCAGACCCGAGCTGCCCCGCCCCAGGTGGCGAGCGACGAACACCGCCATGGTCACGCCGGCGAGATCGCCGTCGTGGGTGTCGGCGTAGAGACCCTGCTCGTCACCGAAGAGGTGGGCCAGCTCGCTGGTGTCGGCGGCGCAGCCGACCCAGGTGAGCAGCGACGTGTAGTACGCCGCCTCCTGGACCCCCGGGCTCATCGCCGCCTCGGCTCCGAGCCGCATGGCGATGACGGTCTGGCGCAGCACGCGCTCCATCGGGCGGCCCATCCCGAGATCGGCGACGAGCGACAACGTCGCAACCAGTTCAGCGAGGCGGACCGGCGCCGGGTCGGGACGGGACATCCCGACCATCGTCCCTCATCGCTCTGGTCGCTGCACGCTTGGCCGACCGGCGCCGCGGGCGCAGCGGCGGAGCCGGCGGACGAAGTCCGCGGGCGCACGGCAGCGGCTTCAGCCCAGGAAGCGCAACCCGTCTTCGTAGCCGCCGCTCCAGAAGTGCAACGTCGAGAGCACCACCACGTACACGAACACGGCGAGGACGAGCCCGCTCACGAACACGTTGCGGAACAGCTTGTTGTCGAACTTGAGGTGCATGAAGTAGCTGACGATGGTGATGAACTTGGCCGCCATCAACACCAGCAGTCCGCCGATGATCAGCGGGGCGAGGTCGTGGTCGTAGGGCGGGTTGGCGATGAAGTACGTCGACACCTCCATCGCCGTGAGCACGCCGAGGATGGCGCCGACCTTCCAGTACTTGGCATCCGACGGGTGGTGCTCGTGGAGCTCCTCGTCGGTGGCGGCCTCGTAGCTCGAGTCCTGTCCGGTGTGGGTGACGGTCATCGGAACATGCTCCTCGGCATCACGGGATCAGGTAGACGATCGTGAAGATCAGGACCCACACGATGTCGACGAAGTGCCAGTACAGGCCGACGATCTCGACCGTCTCGGCCCGCTCCTCGGTCAAGCGTCCGGTCAGCGACATGACGAACAGCGACATCAACATGACGATGCCGACGGTGACGTGCACGCCGTGGAAGCCGGTGAGGCTGTAGAAGGCGGACGAGAACAGGTTGGTGGTGTAGCCCAGGCCCTCGCGGTAGAAGCTGGTGAACTCGTAGACCTGGCCGGCGATGAAGGTCCCGCCGAGCAGCGAGGTGACCAACAGCCACAGCCGCAGCTTCTGCTGATCGCCCCGGCTGATCGACGACACCGCGAACACCATCGACACCGACGACATCAGCAGCACGAAGCTGGACACCGAGGTGTAGGGGATGTCGAACACGTCGGTGGGGCCCATCCCGGTGCCGCGGTGGCGCAGCAGCAGGTAGGTGGAGATGAGGGCGCCGAACAGCAGGCAGTCGGAGCCGAGGAACAGCCACATCCCCAGCTTGTTGTTGGTGATGCCGGTGGCGTTGTTGGAGCCCATGCCCCAGGTCTCGAGGTCGACCCCGTCGAGCTGGTCGGGCGCCGGCCCGGTGGGTGCCGGGGCGGCCGGTTGGTTGGCGATCGTGTCAGTCAACGAGCGTGGCCTCCTCGGGATCGGCGGTCTCGCCGGCATCGTCGCCGTCGGGGCCGTCGGTGTGGTGGTCGGGCCCGTGGTCACCGTGGCCGTGACCGGCCTCGGGATCGTCGGCCGGCTCGAGGGCCAGACCGTAGAGCGCGCCCAGGATCAAGGCCCCGCCGGCGAAGGCGAAGCCGAGGTTGAAGATCAGGCCGTACCCGATCAGCGGGAACGCGGCACAGATGAGGATCGGCCAGTACGACGGTGAGGGCAGGTGCACATCGCTGCGGCCCCCGGTCTGGGCGACCTCCTCGGCCGAGGCGATCTGCACCAGTCGGCTGTCGTCGGTCTCGCCGTACTTGCGGTACCAGAACTCGTCGCGGTGGGTGATGACGGGAACGTGGTCGAAGTTGTGCTCCGGCGTCGGCGACGCCGTCATCCACTCGAGCGAGCGGGAGTCCCACGGATCGGGACCGGGCGGGATCCATCCCGGCTTCTTCGTGTCGCGCCGTGACACGAAGATGTTGACGAAGAAGACCAGGAACGACAGGGCGATGAGGAAGGCCCCCACGGTGGCCACCGCGTTCCAGAAGTTGAAGCCGTAGCCGTCGAAGTAGGTGTGGGTCCGGCGGGGCATGCCCTGCAGGCCGAGGATGTGCATGGGCCCGAACGTGAGGTTGAAGCCGATGAGCATGATCCAGAAGTGGAGCTTGCCCAGGCTCTCACGGAGCATGTGACCGAAGGCCTTGGGCCACCAGAAGTAGAACCCGCCGACGAACCCGAAGAGGGCACCGCCGAAGAGCACGTAGTGGAAGTGGGCGACGATGTAGTACGTGTCGGTCTGCTGGGTGTCGGCCGGCGCCACCGCGTGGGACACGCCGGACAGGCCGCCGATGGTGAACATGGTGACCAGACCGATGGAGAACAGCATCGGGGTGGTGAAGCTGAGCTTGCCGCCCCACATGGTGGCCATCCAGTTGAGGATCTTCACCCCGGTGGGGACCGCGATGAACATGGTGGACACCGCGAAGGCGGCCACCGAGATGGGGCCGAGCCCCGAGGCGAACATGTGGTGGGCCCAGACGCCCCAACCCATGAAGCCGATGGCCGCACCGGAGAAGACGACGAACTCGTAGCCGAAGATCGGTTTCCGGGAGAACACCGGGATCGTCTCCGAGACGATCCCGAAGGCCGGCAAGATCATGATGTAGACCTCCGGGTGCCCGAAGATCCAGAACAGGTGCTCCCACAGCAGGGGATCGGCGCCCTTCGACACGTTGAAGAAGTTGGCGCCGAAGAGCCGGTCGAAGGTGAGCAGGAACAGCGCCACCGAGATCACCGGCATGGCGAACACCAGCAGGAACTGGGTGACCAGACCCATCCAGGTGAACACCGGCATCTTCATCAAGGTCATGCCCGGTGCCCGCATGTTGAGCACGGTGACGATCAGGTTGACGGCGCCGACCAGTGATGCGATGCCCGTGATCTGCAGGCCGATGGCGTAGAAGTCCATGCCGTGGCTCGGGCTGAAGATGACCGAGGTGTTGGGGGCGTAGGCGAACCAGCCGCCGTCGGCGCCGCCGCCCAGGAGCCACGACGAGTTGAAGAACAGGCCGCCGAAGAGGAACGTCCAGAACGAGAAGGCGTTCAGCCGGGGGAACGCCACGTCCCGGGCGCCGATCTGCAACGGCATCAGGTAGTTCATGAAGGCGGCGCCGATGGGCATGACGACCAGGAACACCATGGTCACGCCGTGCATGGTGAAGACCTGGTTGTACAGGTCGGCGGAGATGATCTCCTGATCGGGGGCCGCCAGCTGGGTCCGGATGATGAGCGCCTCGACCCCGCCGATGAGGAAGAAGAACAGCGCGGCGGCGCCGTACATGATGCCGATGCGCTTGTGGTCGACGGTGAAGAGCCAGCTGCGCCAGCCGGTGCTCCCGGAGGGTCGCTGGAACACGCCGAGGGCGGCTTCGGGCGAGCTCGTGACATCACCTGAGGTCAGGGCGAGGGCTCCGCCCGTCTCCGGAGAGGGATGTTCGACGATGGCCATGGATCTGCGGCTCCTCAGTCGAGGGTGGTGAGGTAGGCGACGAGGGCGTCGATGTCGGCCTCGGAGAGGCCGAGGTTCGGCATGCCCCGGTTCTGGGTGGGTGCGAGCGGCTTCTGGCCGGGCGGGTTGCGGAGCCAGGCCTCGAGCTGGTTGCGCTCGAGTTGGCCGCCGATCTCGCTGGTCTCGATCTTGTCGTCACCGTTCTGGTCGGCCCAGAGGTGGAAGATGCCGCCGGCGTAGATGCCCCGGGACGCGAAGTGGGTGAGGTTGGGCGCCATGCCCGAGACCTGGGCGGCACCGTTGTAGTTGTCGTTGACGCCGTCGATCTTGTGGCACGTGGTGCACTGGGCGGCGAAGATCTGCTCGCCCTGGGCCGCCAGCCCGGTGAGCTGGCCGGGGTCGGTGTCCTTGAGCTGGTTCTGGACCCACTGATCGAACTCGTCGGGCGGCAGGGCCCGCACGCTCATGCGCATGTAGGCGTGGGACAGACCGCAGAACTCGGTGCACTGACCGATGTAGGTGCCCGGCGCGTCGGCCTCGAGCGTGAGGTGGTGGGTCCGGCCCGGCACCGCGTCCTTCTTGCCGTTCAGGGCCGGGATCCAGAAGCTGTGGATCACGTCGCGGCTGGTGATGTCGAGGTACACCGGCCGGCCGACCGGGATCACCAGCTCGGACGCGGTCTCGACGTCGGTCTTGTACTCCTCGGGGTTCTCGATGCCCTTCTTGGTGACGTCGTTGTCGGGGTGGATCCCGTTGCCGTTGATGTCGTAGTCGTAGCTCCACCACCACTGCTGGCCCACGACCCGCACCTCGAGGGCGTTGGTCGGCTTCTTGGCCAGGTCGAGCACCGTGCCCACGGTGGGGATGGCGAGCGCCACGAGGATCACGGCCGGCAGCGCGGTCCACCCGATCTCGGCCTTGGTGTTGCCGTGGAGCTGGTGGGGCATCTCGGTGCCGTCGTCGTCCTTGCGCTTGCGGAACTTCCAGGCCACGAACAAGACGCCGAACTCGACCAGCACGAAGACCACACCGGCGATGGCGAAGGTGATCGTCGACAGGTTGTTGATCTTGTCCGCGGCCGGGCCCTTGGGCTGGAGCGTCGTCTGGGGCGCGTGACCGGCACACGCCGACAGGGCGATGCCGGCAACGGTGACCAAGCCGATCAGGCGAGCCCGCGGGCTGGCGCTGAGTCGCTTCAAGCGGGACATCAGTAGCTCTCCTCGACGGCGACAGCGGCGCCTTCGGTTCCAGTTGCGGGGCCGGGGTGACCGGCGTGGTCGACCGGTTCGACGGTGGGCGCGCCCTCGTGCTCGCCGAAGCTGCGCTCGCCCGACACGGCGCCGATGACCCCGAGGGCGATGGTGATCACCGCGGCGACGACGAGCACGGCGGCGACGACGTCGGTGCGCAGCTTCGGGCGGCTGGCCATGATCGTTCCGACGACGAAGATGGTGACGGCCACGGCGAGCGCGGCCCAGATGGCGTAGTCGGAGCTGATCGAGAGGAAGACCCGCGAGTAGCCGATGATGAGGGTGGCCACGACCATCGCCCCGGCGACGGGGATCTCGAGCGGGAACATGACCCGGTTCCGGATCTCGCGGTTGACCGCGGGATCGCCGGTGGCCCGCTCGGACCAGGCCTGCATCGTCCACTCGACGGCGACCGCGCCGAGGATGATCAGTCCGGCGACGAAGAACACGTTGTTGAGGACGAGACCGACCATGACCAGGGCGGCGCCGAAGGCACCCACGAGGGGCCAGTACGACGCCCCGGGCGCCAGGGGCGCGGGCGGAGCATCGATGCCGAGCAGGGCTGCGGTGGCGTCGGGGTCGGCGTCGCGGAACGCGGTGACCGAGAAGCCGAGGAACGCGGCCAGGAAGACGCCGCCCATGAGCAACGTGTAGCCGAGCAGGTCGCCGACGCCGCCCTTGTAGCCGAGGCTGATCGGGCCCACGTTGTTGCCCCCGGTGGAGTAGCCGTAGGCAACGGCACCGACGAGCAGCAGGGCGGCGAGACCGTAGAAGAACTTGGAGGCGGTGGTGATCATCGGGGGATCCTCACTTCACGACCAGCAGTGCGTACCAGATCACTGCGTAGACCGCGACGGTGGCGTACCAGTACAGCGCGGCGGCGGACAGGCCCTCGGCGTCGTGCCCGGTGAACTGGCCGCCCAGGGTGCGGACGGTCATCAGGGTCAAGAAGATGAGGCCGCAGGCGACCATGGCGATGTGCATGCCGGTGATGGTGAAGAGCAGCACGGCCTGCACGGTGGGCCCACCGTTGAGTGGCAGCCCCCACTGCGTCCACAGGTACCCGATGAGGGTGATGTGGGCCAGGCCGAAGACGAAGATGGTGAGCCCCAGCGCGATGTAGGCGTGGGGGCGGTCGCGCTCGCGGGCGGCGTGCACCGCCCACTGCACGGTGACCAGCGACATCACCAGGGTGATCATGCCCATGTTCCCGGGCGAGAGCGGGATGTCGGCACCGGTGGGCAGCCAGGCGTCGTTGGCCGCCACGTACTGGGAGCGGACGGAGAGGTACACCGCGAGGAGGCCGACGAATGCGGCGACCGAACCGGCGGCCGCGAAGGCGGTGCCGACCAGCAGGACGCGCGGCCGGCGGGGCGGCGCCGCCGGGACGTCGCCGAGCCGGAGCGGGATCGTCTGGGTCATGGGTGCGGCAGTGGTGGTGCCGGCCATCAGGAATCAGCCTCCGCGGCGTGGCGGGCGTCGTAGAGCGGCGCTTCGGACAGGACAGGGGGGAGCACGTCGAAGTTGCCCACGGCCGGGGGCGAGGTGGTGGCCCACTCGAGCGTGTGCCCTTCCCAGGGATCGTCGACCGCATCGCTGGCCCCAGCCGCGGCCCGGGCGACCAATCCCAGGAAGCCGAGGGCGACCAGGAGCAGGATCCCTCCGCCGATGGCGCTGACCACGTTGAGCGCTTCGATGGTGCTGACGTGGCCGGAGGACGGGCCACCGAGGCGTGCCGTCTGGTCGAGGAAGCCGCTGACCAGATCGGGCAGGGCCAGCACCACCGTGCCGAGCAGACCACCCACGGCCAGCGCGGTGGAGGCACCCTCGGGAACGACCCGGCCCCAGATCTTCGGCGACCAGTACACGATGCCGCCGAAGAGACCGAGCATCACCGCGAGCAGCACGTAGTGGATCTGCGCCGACGTCGCGGTGGTGGACAGCAGGTCGAGCGGGTGGATCGACACCAGGGCGCCGTTGACGGCGCCGGCGAGCAGCATGACCAGCGCGCTGACCGTCCACACCAGGGGGCTGATGACGCGCACCGAGCCCCGGCGCAGGGTGTCGGCCAGCAGGCCGGTGAACGCCAGCAGCGGGACCAACACGAGGAAGGCGAAGCCGACGTAGGCGACGGTGTTGTCGAACTCCAGCGGGAGCGAAGCGCGATCGGTGGGGGCGAACCCCGGCATGGCCCAGGCCCCGAAGGAGAAGGCCGCGAAGCCGACGATGCAGCCCATGGCGACCCGGTGCAACGTGATCCGGGTGCGGGCGGCCACGGGGACCACGTCGCCGATGACCCCGAGCACGGGGATGGCGAAGACGTAGACCGAGGGTTGGCTCCACGCCCAGGCGATGCGGAGGTAGAGCTGGTCGCTGCCGCCGAGGAAGGTCGGCCCGTAGCGCAGGTCGACGTAGGAGAGCACCAGGAGGCCGGCGAGGACGGGCAGGGTGAGCACCCACAGGCCGGTGGCCACCACGTTGGCCCAGGTGAACAGGGGCGTGCGGTGCAGGCCCATGCCCGGCGCCCGCAGGGCGATGCCCGTGGTCCCGACGCAGATCGCCGCCAGCGTGAGCGAGACGAGCAGGACCACCATGCCGACGACGAAGAGGGCGACCGCGTCGGCATCGGATCCGGCCGGACCGCCGTCGGCGAGGAAGGCGGCGATCACGATCACGCCCGAGGTCAGGAAGACCCAGTAGGACGCGGCGGCGGCGCGGGGGAAGGCGATGGCCGGGGCGCCGACCTGGAGCGGCACCACGTAGATGGCGAGGCCGAGCAGCAGGGGCACCAGGAACAGGAACGTGCCCGCCACGGCGTGGAGGCTGAACACCTGACCCACCGTGTCGGTGTCGAGGACGCCGAGGCCGCTGGTGTCGATCCGCTCGATGCCGAGCAGGCCACCGGTGACCCCCGAGACGAGCAGGAACAGCAAGGACGTGACGATCCAGAGCCGGCCGATGGTCTTGTGATCGCCGGTACCGATCAGGGCCGCGAACCCGGTCGCCGGCCGCGGCGGGGCGAGTGCGGTGTGACCCGTGCCGGAGGTCGACGACGACTCCGTGTCCGGGGCGGGCGCATCAGTGTCAGTGACGGTCATCGAAGCTGCTGTCTCCTCCGGCCGGGGGGACGCGGCGGTGCACGGTCACCCTGGCTGGCCAGAACTCTCCTGTCGTGGACGCTCGGACATTACTCATCGTCCACGGACGGGTCAGAAACGGACGGGTGGTCATTGGGCAGGCGGGGCTCAGATGCCGGTTCGCACCAGCTGGTCGACGGCCATGGCTCCGAACAGCAGGGTCACGTAGGTGATCGAATACCCGAACACCCGCATGGCCCGGGCGGGGGTCGGATCACCCAGGAGCCGGACGGTCTGGAACGTGAACACGCCACCGAGTGAGAGGGCGGCGATCAGATAGGTGGCCCCCATGTCGGCCACCGGAGCGAACACCAGGGTGAGGGCCCAGAGCACGAGGGTGTACAGGATGATCCGCATGCAGGTCGTGCGGTAGTCGGACACGACCGGGAGCATCGGGACGTCGGCCGCGGCGTAGTCGTCCTTGTACTTGATGGCCAGGGCCCAGAAGTGCGGCGGCGTCCAGTAGAAGATGACCGCGAACAGCACGATCGGAGCCCAGCCCAGGGAATCGGTGACGCTGGACCAGCCGATGAGCACCGGTACGGCTCCGGCCGCCCCGCCGATCACGATGTTGTGGCTGGAGGTCCGCTTCAGCCAGAGCGTGTACACGAAGACGTAGAACAGGCAGGCGGCGACGGCGAGCACGGCTGACAGCAGGTTGACGGTGGTCCAGAGGAAGACGAACGCCAGGATCTCGAGGCTGATCGCGAACACGAGGGCGTTGGTGGGCTCGATGGTGCCCGCAGCCAGGGGCCGGTTCCGGGTCCGCTTCATCACCTTGTCGATGTCGCGGTCGACGTACATGTTGATGGCGTTGGCTCCACCGGCCGCGAGGGTGCCGCCGAGGACGGTGGCGACCATGAGCCACACCGACGGCAACCCGCGAGCCGCCACGATCTGCGTGGGCACCGTGGTGACCAGCAGCAGCTCGATGATGCGGGGCTTCGTGAGAGCGACGTAGGCACCGAGCTGCGCGCGCACCTTGCGGTGACGAGAAGGGGAGGCAGCCACGTGCATGACTCGTGGAGACTAGGCCCCACCCGGCTGATCGGACCAAGCGCCCGCAACGGTGCGGACCGAGCCCGGCGGGCGGGGTCGTCCCTGCTGGCATCCCGACAGCGCGGCGGGCCACGCTGGAGGGGTGCGGCAACTCCGGCTCACCCCCCGTGCGTACCGACGGATCACGCTGCTCGCCCTGGTCGCGCTGGGGATCATCGTGGTGACCGGCGCGGCCGTGCGCCTCACCGGCTCCGGGTTGGGATGCTCCACGTGGCCGCGCTGCGAACACGACAGCTTCGTGCCCCACGGCGAGACCGGCTCCCACGGCGTGATCGAGTTCGTCAACCGCCTCTTCACCGGCGTGGTGTCGGTGGCGGTCATCCTCGCCGTCCTCGGCTCGCTGATCCGGGTCCCCCGCCGCCGCGACCTGACCTGGTGGTCGCTGTCGCTGGTGGCCGGGCGTGGTGGGCCAGATCGTCCTCGGGGGCCTCACCGTGCTGTTCGACCTGGCCCCGCCGTTCGTGATGGGCCACTTCCTGGTGTCGGCGGTCCTGGTCGGCTGCGCCGTGGTCCTCCACCACAAGGCGGGCGAACCCGAGTCCGGCGAGCGCCGCGCCGTGGCCACCCCGGAGATCCGGTACCTGGCCAAGGCCCTGCTCGTCGCCGCCGGCGTCGTGCTGGTCACCGGCACGGCGGTCACCGGTTCGGGCCCGCACGGCGGCTCGGCCGACGTGCGCCGCCTCGACTTCTTCCTCCCCGACATCACCCGGGTCCACTCGCTGGCCGTGTGGCTGCTGCTCGCGGGGACGGTGTGGGCCCTGCACCTCACCCGTCGCGGCGGCGCCTCACCGGTGGTCGAGCGCGCCCTGCGGACGCTGGTGGCGGTCGAGGTGGCGCAGGGGGCGGTGGGCTACACCCAGTACTTCACGGGCGTTCCCGAGTGGCTCGTCGCCATCCACGTGTTCGGCGCGATGGCGGTGTGGATCACCACGATCACCGTCTTCTTGCGCACCACCACCGTCGACGCCGCCCCTGCCCCGCGTCCGGCCTCTTCGCCCGTCGCCTCCGGGGTGTGAGCGCGGTGCGCGGCCCGCAGCCATTGGTGGCCGAGTCGATGGCGGGTCCCTCGATGCCCGCGCCGGTCGTCGAGCCCGACATCGACGACGATCCCGAGACCGACACGCCGTGGATCGTCATCGTCTGGAACGACCCCATCAACCTGATGTCGTACGTGAGCTTCGTGTTCCAGAAGCTGTTCGGCTACTCGCGGGCCAAGGCCGACAAGCTGATGCTCGACGTCCACGAGAAGGGCCGGGCCGTGGTGTCCAACGGGCCCCGCGAGAAGGCCGAGCTCGACGTGTTCCGCCTCCACGAGCACGGCCTGTGGGCGACGATGGAGCAGCAGTAGCGATGGCGCTGTTCTCCCGGCGGGTCAAGCGCCTCGGGGCCGACCGGTACCGGGTGGTCCTGCCCGAGGCCGAACGCGACCTGCTGCGGTCGTTGGTGCCCCAGCTCCGCGAGCTGCTCACCACCGACGACCCCTCGCTCACCCGGCTGTTCCCCACCGCCTACCCCGACGATCCGGAGCGGGACGCCGGCTACCAGGCCCTCGTGCGAGACGAGTTGCTCGAGAAGCGCTTCGCGTCGCTCGACGTGCTCGAGTCCACCATCGCGGCGGCCACCAAGTCAGGGACCGAGCTCACCGGCGACCAGCTCGAAGCGTGGATGCGGGCGCTGAACGACCTGCGACTGGTGCTGGGCACCCGCCTCGACGTGTCCGAGGACGATGACGAGATCGTCGACCCGGACGCTCCCGACGGGCCGGCGTGGGCGATCTACCACTACCTCGCCATGTTGCTGTCGTTCATCGTCGACGCCCTGGCCGAGGATCTCCCCGAAGGCGACGACCGCGGCGCACCTCCCGACAGCGACTGACCAGCCGGCCCCCGGGGGAGCCCGTCCCCGCGCCTCGTAGGCTCGTCCGGGTGAGAGTTGCGTTCGTACCTCCGAGAATGGCAGTCGAGGAGGTCCGCAGGCTCGCCCCCGACGCCACCGAGGTCGGTCTCGACCACGGCCCGGACGCCGTCGTCATCGATGGCGCCGCCCCAGTCCCCACCGGGATCGGTCGGACGATCCGCGAGCTCGTCTGCGACGGCGCGTCTGTGCTGGTGCTGGGGGCTCCGGTCGACGACGCCCTCCAGGATCTCACCGGGGTGCGCCCCGGCGGAGCGGCCGGCGGGACCGAGGTGTTCGCCACCTGCGCCGAGCCCTCCGAGCTCACCGCCCGTTCGGTGGGCGAGTTCGCCGTGGCCGGCTCCTTCCACGCGCTCGACCCGGTGGACGAGGTCACCACCGTGCTCACGTCGAGCATCCACTTCACCCACCGTCCCGCGCTCGTCGAGCGACGGCTGGGCAACGGCACCATCGTGACCAGCGGATTCGGTCCCGACGCGGTGCGCACCGAGGAGCTCGCCCGCATCCTGCGCCGCGCCATCACCACCCCTCGCCGGACGGGCCCCACCCCGGCTCGCCGTGAGCTGGGGCTCGCGGTGGTCGGATACGGACCCCACGGAGGGATGGGCTTCCTCCACGGCACCGCAGCCACCGAGACCGACGGGCTCGCGCTGGTGGCCGCGGTCGACCCCGATGCCGGTCGACGCAAGGCGGCCGAGGCCCAGTTCCCCGACGTGAGCGCCTACGCCAGCCTCGACGAGGCCCTGATCGACGACGCGGTCGACATCGTGGTGGTCGCCACCCCGCCGGCGAGCCACGCCGAGATCGCCCGCGCCTGCCTGCAGGCCGGCAAGCACGTGGCGGTCGAGAAGCCGCTGTGCATCACCACCGGCGAGGCCGACGCCCTGCTCGACCTGGCCGGAGACCACGACCGCATGCTCACCGTGCACCAGAACCGCCGATGGGACCCCGACTTCCGGGCGCTGCGACGCGCGGTGGACGCCGGGTTGCTGGGCGAGGTGTTCAACGTCGAGACCTTCGTGGGCGGATTCGAGCACCCCTGTCGCGCCTGGCACTCCGAGGAGTCGATCTCGGGCGGCGCCATCTACGACTGGGGCAGCCATCACCTCGACTGGATCCTGCTGCTCATGGGCGACGACCCGGTCACGGTCACCACCACCCGCCACAAGCGGGTCTGGCACGACATCACCAACGACGACCAGGTCCGGGTCCGGCTGGCCTGGGCCGACGGGCGCGAAGCCGAGTTCTTCCAGTCCGACATCGCCGGGGTGCGGCGGCCGAAGTTCTACGTGCAGGGCACCGAGGGCACCATCGCCGCCCACTACCGCCCGTTCGTCACCGAGTCCGTCGAGCACGGCCTCGGCTACCAGCGGTGGGAGTCGCATCACGCCGAGGCGCCGGTGCCGCTCACCCTGGCCCGCTACGAGGCCGGGTACGGCCTCACCGAGACGACCCTGCCGCCGCTCCCGGCCAGCCCGTGGCCGTTCCACCGCAACATCGCCGACCACCTCCTGCTCGGCGAGCCGCTCGACGTCGATCCGGTGGACGTCCGCGCCGTCATCGGAGTGCTCGAGGCGGCCCAGCGCTCCGGCGACGAGGGCGGGGCGACCTGCTCGCTCGACCTCCGCCGATGAGCGCAGCGACGACCCGGGTCCGCCGGTGACCACGCGGACGTTCCGGCCCACCACCGCGGCGGATCCCGCCGCCGCGGTCGACCCCGTCCGCTTCGGCGTGCTGGCCCCGACGTCGATGGTGGCCCGCGCCGCGGTCATCCCCGCGCTGGAAGCGTCGCCCAAGGCCGAGGTCGTCGCCACCGCGTCGCACGCGGCGGGCCAGGACTACGCGTCGGTGACCGACGATCCGCGCGTGGAGGCGGTGTACATCCCGTTGCCGAACGGCATGCACCGCCAGTGGGTCGAACGATGCGCGGCGGCCGGCAAGCACGTGCTGTGCGAGAAGCCGCTGGCGCTCACCGCGGCTGACGCCCGCGCCATGGCGTCAGCGTGTGCCGGCGCCGGCGTGGTCCTCATGGAGGCGTACATGACGCCCTTCCACCCCCGCTCGGTCACGCTCGTCGACCTGGTGGCCGCCGGCCGGCTGGGACGGTTGGTCTCGGCTCGGGCGTCGTTCACGTTCCCGCTCGCCGCGCGTGACGACCACCGCTGGGATCCGGTGCTCGGCGGTGGGGCACTCGCCGACGTGGGCATCTACACCCTCACCCCGCTCTTCGAACTGGCCGAGGCCGCGGGCGAACCGGTCCCGGACTCGGTGACCACCCATGCGGTCCGCACCGACCGCTCCGTCGACGTCACCACCATCGGCATGCTCCACTTCCCCCACGGCTTCTGCGCCACCTTCCAGTGCTCGTTCGACGCCCCCGAGCAGCAGGTCATCGAGGTGGTGGGCACCGACGCCCGGGTGACGGTCGAGCACTGCTTCACGCCCGGCCGCTCGGACACCGACCTGGTGCTCCACCACCGCGATGGTTCGGTCGAGACGGTCTCCGGGCCCGGAGCCGACCCCTACCGGGGGATGGTCGACCACTTCTGCGCGGTCGTGCGGGGAGAGGCCGAGGCCCGACGACCGCCGGCCATGTCGGTGGCCTTCGCCGAGCTGTGCGACCGCATCCGAGCCGCCTCGTGACCGTTCTCGACGACATCGCGACCGCCCCCCGGGGCGTATGTCGTCGAGTTCACGGCTGATGGTGGACCCGGACCGGACCGAACGGATCCGCGTCGCCGACGGCGTCGAGCTGCACACGCGGCGTTGGGACGGTGGTGACGGCGCGCCGTTCGTGCTCGTCCACGGGTTGGCCTCCAACGCCCGGCTGTGGGACGGCGTCGCCGCCGAGCTCGCCGCCGCCGGCCATCCGGTGGTGGCGGTGGACCAGCGCGGCCACGGGCAGTCGTCCAAGCCGGACGACGGGTACGACATGACCACGGTGACCGACGACCTCGCCGAGCTGGTCACTGCCACCGGGTTCGATCGACCGGTGCTGGTGGGCCAGTCGTGGGGCGGCAACGTGGTCGTCGAGCTCGCCGCCCGCTTCCCGGGCCGCGCCCGGGCGCTCGGTTGCGTGGACGGTGGCGCCATCGAGCTCCGCCGCCAGTTCCCCGACTGGGAGGGGTGCGCGACGGCGCTGCGGCCTCCGCCGCTGGCGGGCACACCGCTGACCGAGGTGGAGCGGATGCTGCGCGGCATGCACCCGGACTGGCCCGAGACCGGCATCCAGGGCGCCCTCGCCTGCTTCGAGGTGCGCGACGACGGGACGGTCGCCCCGTGGCTCACCCTCGACCGCCACCTCCTCGTGCTCCGCGGCCTGTGGGAGCACCGCCCGACCGAACGCTTCCCGCTCATCGAGGAGCCGGCGCTGTTCCTGTTCGCCGGAGATCCCGGCCGCCGGGCCGTCGACCTGTCGGGACTCGCCGACGTCCGGGTCGAGTGGATCGACGGGGACCACGATCTCCACGCCCAGCACCCCGTCCGGGTGGCCGGTCTCCTCCGTACCCTGGCTGACTGAACCCCTGCGCTGCGCCGGAGAACGACGATGCCCCGAGTACTGACGATCATGGGATCGGGCGAGACCGCCCCGACGATGGTCAAGACCCACCGCCGAGTGATGGAGGCGGTCGGAGCCACCGGGCCCGGTGACGCCGTCCTGCTCGACACGCCGTACGGCTTCCAGGAGAACGCCGACGACATCTCGACCAAGGCCAAGGAGTTCTTCCGGGCGTCGGTGGGCCACCCCATCGAGGTGGCGTCGTGGCGTCACGCCGACGACGACACCGTGACCCGCGAGCGGGCGCTGGCCGCCATCGCCGATGCCTCCTACGTCTTCGCCGGCCCGGGCAGCCCCACCTATGCGTTGCGCCAGTGGGAGGGCTCGCCGCTCCCCCAGCTCCTGGCCGAGAAGCTGCGGTCCGGGGGCGCGGTCACGTTCGCCTCCGCGGCGGCCCTCACCCTCGGTGTCGCCACCGTGCCCGTGTACGAGGTGTACAAGGTCGGGGCCGAGCCGTTCTGGGCCGAGGGCCTCGACCTGCTCTCCGAGGTCGGGCTGCACGTGGCCCTCATCCCCCACTACGACAACGCCGAGGGAGGTGGCCACGACACCCGCTTCTGCTACCTCGGGGAGCGGCGGCTCTCCGCGCTCGAGCCCGACCTCCCCGACGGTGCCTGGGTCCTCGGGGTCGACGAGCACACCGCCCTGGTGATCGACATCGACGCCGGAACCGCCACCGTGGAGGGCAACGGCACCGTCACCGTTCGCCACGACGGGACCTCGGAGGTCTTCGACGTCGGCACCGTGCTCGACGTCGAAGCGCTGCGGCCCGGCGCAGGGCGGCCGGTGGCAACCGGTGCACCCGGGTCCGGGCCGGCCGGGCCGGCGGCCGAGGCCGCACCGCGACCGAACGCTGGCGTCGGCCTGCTGGCGGCGGTCGAGCGACTCACCGCCGCCTTCGACGCCGCGGTGGCCGAACGGGATCCCGATGGGGCGGTCGCCGCGGTGCTCGAGCTCGAGCAGGCCATCGTCGACTGGTCGGCCGACACGCTCCAGAGCGACGAGCGCGACCAGGCCCGGGCTGCCCTGCGGCGCATGATCGTGCGTCTCGGCGAGGTGGCCGCCGTCGGTGCCCGTGACCCTCGGTCGGTGGTCGCCCCCTACGTCGAGGCGGTCCTCGCCGGCCGGGTGGCGGCCCGCGACGCCCAGGCGTACGACCTCGCCGACCAGCTCCGCGACGCCCTGGTCGACAGCGGCATCGAGATCCGCGACACCCCCGACGGCACTGAGTGGCTCCTGCCCGAGACCTGAGGGGTGAGCGCCGGCGCGGCGGTTCCCGGTTTCGACCTCAGGGCGGGGGTTGCTAGTGTCACGCAGCCCACAACGGGGAATGAGCCCCCATCGTCCAGCGGCCTAGGACGCCTGCCTTTCACGCAGGTAACACGGGTTCGAATCCCGTTGGGGGTGCACAGCAGTTCCTGGTCCCGTGGTGCAGTTTGGAGTGCACGCCGGCCTGTCAAGCCGGAGGTCGCGGGTTCAAATCCCGTCGGGACCGCCACAGAACCTCAGATCTCGGTCGGGTAGCTCAGTTGGCAGAGCGACCGCCTGAAAAGCGGTAGGTCACCGGATCGACGCCGGTCCCGACCACCATC
>CAVSXR010000010.1:0-35981 GCA_963731885.1 uncultured Acidimicrobiaceae bacterium
GAGGGTGGGCACGAGGTTGAACGCCTGGAACACGAAGCCGACCCGGTCGCGCCGCAGCACGGTGAGGTGGTTGTCGTCCAGCGTGCTCAGGTCCGTGTCTCCGATGAAGGCGGATCCCGAGCTGAGCGTGTCGAGGCCGGCGATGCAGTGCAGCAGGGTCGACTTGCCGGACCCGGATGGGCCCATGATGGCGGTGAACCGGCCAGCCTCGAAGCCGACGGTGACGTCGTCGAGCGCCTTCACCTCGGTCGCGCCCTTCCCGTAGACCTTCGTCGCGTGCACCGTCGACGCCGCGGTGACGGGTTCGGAGACTTCGGAGGGACTGACCGACACCAGACGAGGAGTGATCGTCGTCATGAGGCCTCCCAGTGGTGGCCGTACGGGGTTCGGTGTGCTACCTCTCGTCACATGCGCATGATCGGCCCACGGGGGGTAGGGCCGAACGTCACCGCGCCCCGGTACCGGCGGTCCTTCCGTACCGCGGTCGTCCTCGTGCTCGCCGTCGGTGCGGTGGCGACCGCGTGCGGTGGTGGGGGCGCCACCGCGGCGTGGGACGAGGATCTCCACGGTCAGCACCTGGAGGTCGTGGCCGTGTGGCAGGACGCCGAGGCGGCGGCCTTCGAGGCCGTGCTGCGACCCTTCGAACGCGCCACAGGGGCGACGGTGACCTTCACCTCGACGGCCGGCGAGGACATCACCGCGGTGTTGGATCGGCGCCTGGCCGCCGACGATCCGCCCGACATCGCCGTGCTGCCCCAACCCGGCCTGCTCGAGCGCTACGCCCGGGCGCGCGCCATCACACCGATCGGCGACATCGTGGGCGATGCGGTCGAGGCCTCCTGGGCTCCGGTGTGGCGACGGCTCGGCACCGTCGACGGGACCCTCTACGGGCTGTGGTTCAAGGCCGCCGACAAGAGCCTGGTCTGGTACTCGCTCCACGCCTTCGAGCGGTCCGGTGTCGTCCCCCCGGACGACCTCGAGGGGCTGCGCCGGGTCGCGCGGGCCGTGGCCGCCGACGGGATGCCGGCGTTCTCCCTCACCGGCGACCCCTCGGACGCGTGGACCCTCACTGACTGGTTCGAGAACCTGTACCTGCACATCGCCGGCCCGGAGCGCTACGACGCCCTCGCCGATCACCGACTGGCGTGGACGGACCCGAGCGTCGGTCAGGCGCTGCGGGCGATGGCCTCATTGCTCGGACCGGACCTCACCATCCGGCCCGCCGGCGACGACACCACCTTCCCTGAGTCGGTCTCCGGGGTGTTCTCCACCCGCCCCACCGCGGCCATGGTGATGGAGGGTGACTTCGTTCCGGGCGTGGTTGCCGGCTCGACCCACGCCGAGGTGGGCGTCGACGTCGATGTCTTCGACTTCCCCTCCCAGTCGGCGACCGATCGCTACGTGGTGGGCGCGGGCGACGCCGCCGTGCTCATGCGGGATTCTCCGGCGGCGGGCGCGTTGCTGCGGTACCTGGCCTCGACCGATGCGGCCGGAACCTGGGCCGCCCTCGGTGGGTTCCTCTCCCCGAACGAGGAGACCGATCTGGCCACGTATCCCGACGCGACCACCCGCCGCATCGCCCGATCGCTGCTGGAGGCCGGCGACGGCTTCCGCTTCGATCTCTCCGATCTGCAGCCGGTCGAGTTCGGGGGTACCACCGGTGCGGGGATGTGGGCCGAACTGACCCGGTTCGTCGCCGATCCGACCGACGTCGAGGGCACGATGGCCCGCCTCGAGGCCGCGGCCGACGCGGCCTGGGGCACCGGCTGATCACCGTGCGATCAACTGCTGGCGGATCAGCCACCCCCGGGCCTCGGCCCCGATGCTCGTGCCGGCGTTGGCCAGGCGCCAGTTCAGGAAACGCAGGTTGTCGGTCGTGAGCCGGGCGGACACCAGATCGAGGGCGGCACTGATCCGGTGGTCGCCCAGCTTCGCCGATCGGACCATGGGCACGACGTTGTCCGGCGGCTGCAGGTGGCGGTCGTCCTCCAGCATCACGAGGTCCTCCCCGGCGAGGACCGCGTCGGTGCTGAACAACACGGCGACGTCGATCACGCCGTCGTCGAGGGCCCGCCGGACCAGCTCGGCACCGGACAGGGGCACGAAGTGGGCAAATTCCAGGCCGTAGCGATCCGACAGGCCCGGCAGGCACCGGGGTCGTTGGGCGCACTCCGGCGGACCGCCGATGGTCAGCGACCCGGCCAGCGGGGTGAGATCGCTGATGGCGTGGAGCCCGCGTCGGTCGGCCAATCCGGCCGGGACCGCCAGCACGTTCTGGTCGGACGCCGCCGACGGCAGGAGCACCGTGAGACCCCACGGCGCCACCGCAGCTCGCAGGGCGTTCACGACGGCATCGATGTCGGCACGGTCGACGGTGGTGTCGGGGTCGGTGGCGTCGAGGGCTGAGCCGGCGTATTCGGGGACGACGTCGACCAGCCCCCGCCGGAGGGCGGGGAGGACCAACTCCCGCTGCCCGAGACCCAGCTCGCGTTGCACGACGAGTCCTCTGGCCTCCAGCGCCTGGGCGTAGATCTCGCCCAACAGCTGGCTCTCGGTGAAGTCGAAGGACGCCACGACGACGTCGGCCCGGGCGGTGGCGCCCTCGGGAGCGGCCCCACCGGTGCACGCCGTCACGACCAGGACGGTCGCCGCAGCCAGCACCCACCGTCGCACGGTCCTAGTATCGCCCGCGAAGGGATGGACACCGAGCCCATGCTCTCCCAGCGGTCGCAGCCGACGCCCGGCTCGCCCGGCTCCGGCGGGGTACGACGTCGCCCGTCGGGGGAGCCGCCGCCACTCCCACGGCCGGTCGACACCCCGACGCGCGTCGCCGGTGCCGTTCTCGTTCTCGCCGGCCTGCTCACCTCCCTGCTCGTGACGAAGTCGGGATTGCGGCTCGTCACCCATGCCGATCTGGCCGTACTCCGGGGCCTGGAGCGGCTGCGGTGGCGGCCGCTCACCGACGTCGCCCGGGTGGTCGTGGACGCCGGCTCGGCCGGAGTGTTCCGCGTGCTGGCCTGGAGCGCTCTGGTCGTTCTGTTGGTGGTGCGGCGCTTCCAGCACCTCTTCGCCACCCTGGTCCTGCTCGTCGTCGTCCCGGTGGTCGTGGCCGTGGTCCGCGACCTGCTGGGGCGGATGCGCCCCGCCGGCGTCGACATCGCGGCCAGCTGGAGCGGGTACTCGTACCCGTCTCGGCCGGTCACCGAGATCGCTCTCGTCCTCACCGTCGCGACGCTCGTGCTCGCCCCCCAGGGTGCGTGGCGCCGGCGGATGGCCCGTTCGGCTGCCGCCGTCATCGCCGCCCTCGTCCTCGCCCGGCTCTACACCGCGGTCGACCATCCGTCGGACGTCGCCGTGGCGCTCGCCCTCGGCGTCGCGGCGCCGTTGCTCGTGCTGCGACTGGCCACCCCCGAGGAGGCGTACCCGGTCAGCTACCGCCGGGGCGTGCGCGCCCATCTCGACGTCGGCGGACGCCGCGGCATCGCGATCCGCCGGGCATTCGCCAACCAGCTCGACGTCCAGGTCACCGAGGTGGAGCCCTATGCGCTCCCCGGCAGCGCCGGCTCCACGCCACTGCGGATCACCACGTCGGACGGGGTGCTGTTCGGAAAGCTGTACGCGTCGATCCACATGCGTTCCGACCGCTGGTACAAGCTGGCCCGCACCGTCCGCTACGGGCGACTCGAGGACGAACGACCCTTCAACTCGGTTCGGCGTCTGGTGCAGTACGAGGACTACATGCTCCGGGTGCTCCGCGACGCCGGCGTGCCGACGGCTGCTCCGCAGGGCATCGTCGAGATCACGCCGGAGCGCGAGTACGTGGTGGTCACCGAATTGGTGCCCGACGCCTGCCACATCACCGACGGGGCCGGGGGCGGCGATCCGCTGCCCGACGAGGTGATCGACCAGGCTCTCGGCGTCGTGCGCACGCTGTGGGATGCCGGGCTGGCCCACCGGGACATCAAGCCGTCGAACCTGCTGCTGGCCGCCGGACGGGTTCGGCTCATCGACGTGGCCTTCGCCGAGGTGCGGCCGAGTCCGTGGCGGCAGGCGGTCGATCTGGCCAACATGATGCTCACGCTGGGCCTGTGCGCCCCGCCCGCCCGGGTCTACGAGCGGGCGATGCGTCTGTTCAGCCCGGACGAGGTGGCCGAGGCGTTCGCGGCGAGCCGGGCCGTGACCGTGCCCGCCCAGCTGCGGGGGTTGCTCCGCGCTCGTGAAGACGACCTGGCCGCCGCCTACCGCGCCCTCGCGCCCCGCGCGCGCCGGTGCCGATCCAGCGCTGGACCCTGCGTCGTGCCGCCATGACGCTTGCCGTGTTGGCCGGGGTGGTCATCGGTTCGGGCTTGATCGTGGCCAACCTGCAGGCGGCGGGTCTGTTGTGAGGCGCCGACGGACCCGGCACGGGCTCGATGCTCGTCGCGCTGGTGGTCAGCGGGGTCGGGCTCGCGGGCTGCGCCTCGCTGCCCGAACGGGCGATGCCCCGATGCGAGGCGGACCCGCGCCTGGCGATCCTCGCCCAGTCGGTTCCCGATGCGGCCTACGTGCCGTGCATCGAAGCCCTCCCCGCCGGTTGGTCGTTCGAGGGCCTCGACGTGACCGACGGCGGGGCCCGGCTCACCCTGACGTCGGATCGGGCCGATCGCGACGTGCGGGTCGAGTTGGTGCCGGCCTGTGACGTGGCCGAGGCCACGCCGATCGCGCCCCGCGACGAGGGCGTGCGCACGTACAACCTGGTCGAGTCGGTCGATCCCCGCTACGCCGGGCGGCTCTTCGACGTGTTCCCGGGCGGCTGCGTGATCTCGACCTACGACTTCGTGCGCGGCCCGCACGTGGCGCTCGTGACCGAGATGCAACAGGCGATCGGCCTGTTCTCCCGTCGCGAGCTGCGTCAGGGCATCGACGCCGACCTCGGCGTCAGGCTGGACCCCTGACGGCGCGGACCGAACGTTCGGTGGCGACACCGAGCGCGATGCCGCCAGCGACATCGAGGGGGAGGTGGGCGCCGACGTAGATCCGGGTCAGCCCGACGGTGGTCGCCGTGGCCCACAGCGGGCACCGCCAGCGGCGGGCCAGGTGGGGCCCGATGGCCCCGGCCATGGCGAACGCGACCGCGGCATGACCGGACGGGTAGCCGAGACCGGATTGCTCCCGTCCGAGGACCCGGGTCTCGTCCACCACGTTCGCCGGCCGACCCCGCCGGGCGCAGGGCTTGATCAGCTTCGATCCGGCCCACGCCAGCGCACCGACCGTCGCCAGGCGACGACCGAGACGGGGACGACCCGATGCCCCCACCGCCACACCGGTCGCGAGTGAGCCGCCGAGGCTGCCGAGTTGCATGATCGCCCATGCTGGACGTCGGCCTCGCTCGCTCAGGCTGTTGACCGTGGCGAAGATCCGTGCCTCCACGGTTCGGAGTGCCCCGCGTCGAGCCTCGAACGCGCCGAGGGTGACCGCCCCGGCGGCGGCGCCGGCGGCGGTGAGGTCTCGGGCTCGGCTTCGCACGACGCCGATCATGCTACGAACGCCTGTCAGGCGCGACGAAGGCCGGCGCGGCGTCCGGTCAGGCCATGCCGGGCGTGACGATGCCGGACTCGTAGGCGATCATCACCAGCTGGGCCCGGTCCCGGGCGTCGAGCTTGGTCAGGACCCGGCTCACGTGGGTCTTGGCCGTGGCGTGCGACATGAACAAGGTCTCGGCGATCTCGGCGTTCGACAGGCCACGCGCCACGGCGGCGAGGACCTCGGCCTCCCGCGTGGTCAAGGTGTCGAGCGCCGGCGAAGGGACGGCCCCGGCCGCCGTGGCTCCGTGGGCGAACTTCTCCATCAACCGTCGGGTCACGCTCGGCGCCAGCAACGCCTCGCCGGCGGCCACCACCCGGACGGCCGCGAGGAGGTCGTCGGGGATGGTGTCCTTCAGCAAGAACCCGCTGGCTCCGGACCGGATGGCGTCGAAGACGTATTCGTCGAGATCGAAGGTGGTGAGGATCAGCACCTTGGTGCTCTTCAGCGCGGGATCGGCGAGGATCTGCCGGGTGGCCTCGAGGCCGTCGGTGCCGGGCATGCGGATGTCCATCAACACGACGTCGGGATGCTCACGCCGGACCAGCGCCACCGCCTCGTCGCCGTCGGCGGCCTCGCCCACGACCTCGATGTCGGGCGCCGAGCGGAGCAGGACCGAGAACCCGCTGCGCACCAGGGTCTGGTCGTCGGCCACTGCGACGCGGATCATCTGACCGGCTCGGGTTCGTGGGCCCGTCCGTCGAGGGGCAGCACCGCGGCGACGCGGTAGCCGCCGCCGGCGCGAGGCCCGGTCTCGATCGACCCGCCGTACAGGGCGGTGCGCTCGCGCATGCCGATCAGGCCGTGGCCGTCGTGGCCGGCCGGAGCGGTGGGGGCCCGACCGTCGTCGAGGACCTCGATCACGAGTCCCGCCGGCGTGTTGGCCAGCCGAACCGATGCGTGGACGGCGTGGGCGTGGCGCAGGGTGTTGGTGAGCGACTCCTGGACGATGCGGTAGGCGACCAGGCCGATGCCGGCGGGGAGCTCGCCGAGGTCGTCGGCCAGGTCGAAGTCGACGTCGAGCCCGGCATGGCGGACGTCGTCGACCAGGCGAGGGAGGTCGGCCAGCCCGGGGGCGGGGCCGTAGCCCGGCGCCCCGTCGCGATCGCGGACGACTCCGAGGAGGCGGCGGATCTCGGCCAGGCTCGACCGGCTGGTCTCGGCGATGTGGTCGAGGGCGCGGCGAGCCTCCTCCGGATCGGTGTCCAACACGTGGCTGCCGACACCGGCCTGCACGGCGATCACGCCGAGCGAGTGCGCCACCACGTCGTGCAGCTCCTGGGCGATGCGGAGCCGTTCGTCGGAGGCGGCCCGCCGGGCGGCCTCTTCGTGACCCCGCTCGAGGGCCTTCAGCCGCATCCGACGCGACTGCACGTTCCAGCCCAGCAGGATGGCGGCGCCGAACAGCGCGGACTGGAAGGCCAGCTCGCCGGCGCCGAACCCCCGGCTGTCGCTGAAGAAGAGCGTGGTGAGCGAGACCGCCATCACCACTCCGGCGATCACCGCCTCCTTCACCGGCCGGTGAGCGCCGACCGTGTAGGCCCCCACCAACGCCACGAGGGGCAGGACACCTTCGGCGTAACCATTGGCCGACAGGATCACCAGGGCGGCGGTCGAGAAGGTGAACACCGGGAGCGGAGCCCGGCGGCGGAGGGCGTACGGGACGGTGCTGCACAGGATCAGCGCGAAGGCCAGTGCGTTCCGAGGCTCGTAGGGATGCGTCCGGTCGCCGGCATCGATGGCCGCGGTGCTCGACAGCCCGGCGAGGAGGAAGACCACGGCCAGCACCGGATCGACGACTTCCGGTCTGGCGTTGGAGATCCGGCGCCAGAGCGCTCGTGCCCGCGGCGCCACCTGCATGGTGACGACGGTAACCAGCGGGCAACCGCCGCGCATCGGCCGGAGGATGGTGCTCGCCGTACATCCCGGGATGTAGGCGGGGTTGCGGAGCGGGCCGTTCGGGAGGGTGCGGGATGTACGCGCCGGAGCCGCGCATGACGACCCGGGGCGTAGCGACCGGCGACTCCAGGCCGACGACGGGAGGGGGGTGGGGAGCGGATGGTGGCGGCATGACATCACCCGCCACCCAGCACCCCGTCCCCACCACCTGCGCCCGGCGCAGCAACTGACCGAGGAGTCACCCATGAGCACCATCACCTACCCCACCGCCACGTTCTTCCCGCCCGTCGTCAGCGCCCCCGTGGCGGCCGCCCGGGCCGAGCAGGCCACCAAGGTCTACGGCTCCGGCGACAACGCCGTGGTCGCCCTCGACCACGTCTCGGTCGACTTCGCCGCCGGCAGCTTCACCGCCATCATGGGCCCGTCCGGGTCCGGCAAGTCGACCCTGATGCACACCGTTGCCGGCCTCGACGACCTCAGTTCCGGCCGCGTCTTCATCGGCGACACCGACCTGACCCAGCTCAAGGACAAGGCGCTCACCGCCCTGCGACGCGACCGGATCGGGTTCATCTTCCAGGCCTTCAACCTGGTACCGACCCTGACCGCGCTGGAGAACATCACCCTCCCGATGCGGCTCGCCGGGCGCAAGCCCGACCGGGCATGGCTCGACGAGGTGGTCGACACCGTGGGCCTGCGGGATCGGCTGTCGCATCGCCCGAGCGAGCTCTCCGGCGGCCAGCAGCAGCGCGTCGCCGTGGCCCGCGCCCTCGCCGGCGAACCGGAGATCATCTTCGCCGACGAGCCCACCGGCAACCTCGACAGCACGACGAGCGCCGAGATCCTGGCGTTCATGCGCCGGGCCGTGCACTCGCTCGGCCAGACGATCGTCATGGTCACCCACGACCCGGCGGCCGCGTCCTACGCCGACCGCGTCGTCCTCCTCGCCGACGGTCGCATCGTCGACGAGATCCTCGATCCCACCCCTGATGCGGTCCTCGATCGCATGAAGCACCTCGGAAGGTGACTGCCATGTTCTCCCTGACCGTCAAGGGCCTGTGGGCCCACAAGTTGCGCTACGCGCTCACCGGCCTCGCCGTCGTTCTCGGCGTGGCCTTCATGGCCGGCACCACCGTGCTGACCGACACCATGGAGCAGACCTTCAACGGGGTCTTCGCCTCGGCCAACGCCGGCACCGACGTCATCGTCCGTCACGGTTCGGCCATCGACGGCGACTTCACCGAGGCCCGCGACCGGGTCGACGCCTCGCTGGTCGACCAGGTCGCCGCGGTCGACGGCGTCGACCACGCGGTCGGCGCCATCCAAGGCTTCACGCAGCTCGTCCACGCCGACGGTGATGCCACCGAGACCGACGGCATCGGCGGAACCATCGGCGCCAACTGGATCGACGACGAGGCACTCAACCCGTTCAGCCTCGCCACCGGCCGTGCGCCGGAGGCGGCCGGTGAGGCCGTGCTGGACCAGTACACCGCCGACCACGAGGGCTGGGCCCTCGGCGACGAGTTCAGCGTGCTGACCAAGGCCGGCCCCGCCACCTTGCGGCTCGTGGGCACCGCCACCTACGGCGACCTCGAGGGCATGCCGGGTGTGACGTTGGTCGGCACCGACGACGCCACGGCGCAGCAGCTGTTCGCCGAACCGGGCCGCTACGACGACGTGCTGGTCTCGGCTGGCACCGACGTCACCTCGGCCGAGCTCGCCGACCGCATCACCGCGGCCACCGCCGGCAGCGGTGATCTCGAGGTGGTCACGGGAGAGCAGGACACGGCCGACCAGCAGGCTGATTTCGCCTCCGACCTCAGCTTCTTCAACACGTTCCTCATGGCCTTCGCCTACGTGTCGCTGTTCGTCGGCACGTTCATCATCTACAACACCTTCTCGATCGTGGTCGCCCAGCGCATGAAGGACCTCGCCATGTTGCGAGCCATCGGCGCCCGGCGCAGCCAGGTGCTGCGCTCGATCGTGCTCGAGGCCGTCTTGGTGGGTGTGGTGGCGTCCGGGATCGGTCTCGCCGCCGGGATCGGGCTGTCGTTCGGTCTCCGGTCGCTGCTCGCCAGTGTCGGACTCGAGATCCCGTCCGGTCCGATCGTGGTCGCCGGCAGCACGGTGGTCACCGCCTTCGTCGTCGGCGTCACGGTGAGCGTGCTCTCCGCGGTCATGCCCGCGGTGCGGGCCAGCCGGGTCAAGCCGATCGCCGCCCTGCGCGACGTGGCCCTCGATCGCTCGGGCGTCTCGCTCTCCCGTGCGATCGTCGGTCTCGGCGTCACCGGCCTCGGCGTCGCGGGTTTCGCCGCCGGCGTCGTGGGCAGCGGTTCGTCCGCCCTGTCACTGCTCGGCCTCGGTGCCGTCCTGACCATCCTCGGCGTGTTCACGCTGGGTCCGGTCCTGGTCGGCCCGGCCATGCGGGTGCTCGGCGCCCCGGCTCGCCGGTTCTCCGGCATCACCGGCCGGTATGCCAGCGAGAACGCGCAGCGGTCGCCGAAGCGGACCGCCGCCACGGCCTCGGCGCTGATGATCGGCGTGGCGCTGGTGGGGTTCATCACCATCCTCGCCTCGTCGACCAGCTCGTCGATCAAGGCCAGCGTCGACAACTCGTTCCGGGCCGACTACGTCGTCGAGTCCGGATCGTGGGAGCACGGCTTCGCCCCGACGATCGAGGGCGACCTCGCGGCTGATCCCGCGGTGACGGCCCTGTCCCCGGTCCGGGTGGCGACCTTCGAGATCGACGGCTCCGTCACTGACGTGGTCGCCGTCGACACCGGTTCCATCGACGATCTGTTCGACCTCGAGGTCTCCGACGGCGCCATCACCGACGTCCACGGCGACGCCGTCGCCGTCTGGTCGACGACGGCGCAGGACAAGGGCCTGCACGTGGGCAGCCGGATCCCGTTCCGGTTCGCCGACGGCACCGACACCGAGCTGACCGTCGCCGCCGTCTTCGACACCCAGCTCCCCAACCTCGACGGCACCTACCTGGTGGGTCTCGACACCTTCGAGGCGCACGTCGCCGACCAGTACGACCGCGAGGTCTACGTCGGCGTGGCCGACGGCGTGTCGGCCGCCGACTCCCGCGCCTCGATCGAGTCGGCGGTCAGCCAGTGGCCCAACGCCTCGATCCAGGACCAGGCCGAGTTCAAGGAGTCGGTCACGGCCGAGATCGGCCAGATCCTGAACCTGATCTACGGCTTGCTCGCCCTCGCCGTGGTGATCTCGCTGATCGGCATCGCCAACACCCTGGCGCTGTCGATCCACGAGCGGACCCGGGAGCTCGGCCTGCTGCGGGCCATCGGCATGCACCGCCGCCAGCTCCGCAGCGCGGTGCGGTGGGAGTCGCTCCTGATCTCCTCGCTCGGCGCCGGCCTCGGCGTCCTGCTCGCAGTGAGCGGGGCGTGGGGCATCGTCGAGGCGCTGGGGAGCCAGGGCGTCACCGAGTTCACGGTCCCGGTCACCCGGATGGTCGTGATCACCGCGATGGCCGGTCTGGCCGGCGTGCTCGCCGCCACCGGCCCGGCCCGGCGGGCGGCGAAGCTCGACATCCTGGAGGCCATCGCCGCCGAGTGAACGAGGACCCGATGATCGACCCAGCGACCCGGTGGCGGGAGGGCCAGGCCCTCCCGCCACCGGCGCGTCCGGGCACTTGGACGACGCCGATCGGATCGACTTGCATCGTCGGTCGTGGATCACGACACCCGAACCTTCACCGGCCGAGACGGCAACCGGCTGGTCGCCGACGTCGCCGGTCGCGCCGGCGCTCCCGTCGTCGTCCTCCTCCACGGCGGCGGGCAGACCCGCCACTCGTGGGGCACGACCCTCGACGCGCTGGCCGCCACCGGGTGGCAGGCGTTCAGCCTCGACCTGCGCGGGCACGGCGACAGCGAGTGGGCGTCCGACGGGGACTACTCGCTCGACGCCTTCTCGGGCGACGTGCGGGCCGTGGCCGCCTCCTTTGATGAACCGCCGGTCCTGGTCGGGGCCTCACTCGGGGGCATCGCGTCGCTGGCTGCCATCGGCGAGCATCCCGACGACGACGTGGCGCGCGCTCTCGTACTGGTCGACGTCGCCCCCAAGATCGAGGTCCGCGGCCGCGAGCGCATCGGGCAGTTCATGTCCGAGCACGTCGAGGACGGCTTCGGGTCGCTGGAGGAGGTGGCCGACGCCCTCCAGCGGTACAACCCGCACCGGCCTCGCCCCACCGACCTTTCGGGCCTGACCAAGAACCTGCGCCGGCGCGACGACGGCCGCTGGTACTGGCACTGGGACCCGGCGTTCGTCACCGGCCGCCTCGGTGCGTCGGACGAGACCCGAACGTCGCTGGTCGACGGTGATCGCCTCGGCCGCGCCGCGCGTGCCATCGAGGTTCCGACGCTGCTGGTGCGGGGCCGCGTGAGCGACCTGCTGAGCGAGGAGGGGGCTCGCGAGCTGCTTGCCCTCGTGCCCCACGCCCGGCTCGTCGACGTCGCGGGCGCCGGTCACATGGTCGCCGGCGACCGCAACGACTTGTTCAACGACGCCGTGGTCGGCTTCCTCCAGGAGCTGCGGGACACCACGCCCCCCGGCTGACGGGAGCGCCCGGGCGGTCAGGCGTGGACGCGGACGGGGTGGTGTTCGATGTCCTCGATGTCGTTCTCGGCGGCACCGAGCAGCTGGTGCCCGAGGCGGATCAGGGCCCGGGCCGCGGCGACCTCCTCGCCGATCCGGGGGACGTCGACGTCGGTGGGGTTGCGCAGGGCGCGACCCCAACCGTGCAGGTGCCGATCGCTCACGTCGAGCATCGCATCGGCCCGGGTGTCGAACTCCCCTTGTTCGAACTGGATCTCCACTCGCCATACCGGTTCCATCGCGCCACCTCCTGACGCACGGCCGCGGCCGCGCTCGTCTGCACCTGTCCCCACCATGGCAGGCTCCGGGCGCCGTGACCAGGGTCGTTGGTCGGTCATCGGGACGTCGTCACCGCACGCTCCGAGCCCGCACGAGGACGGCCCCGGTGGCGATCACCACGAGCGCGGCCAGCAGCAGGTGGGGGTCCCCGGGCGCGTCGCGTCCGTCGAGCAGAGCGGCCAGCGTCCACACGGCGAAGGTGGCGAGCGCGGCGACGGGCACGCCCCGCAGCGACGCGATCAGCGCACGGGGGTGGATGGACCCGGTGGACGGCGTGACCGCCATGAGCGCGAGCAGGTCGTGGACGATGAGGAGGTCGAGCGCGATGACGAGCGACCACAGCGTGGTGGGGTCGTCGACGGTCACGAGCCATTGGACTCCGATGCCGCCGATCGCGACCAGACCGGCCAGTGAGTCCGGGATGAACGCCGCGATGACCGCCCAGATCGCGATGACGACGATGAGGAACGTCGCGCCACGGTCCGCCGGGATGGTGGTGAGCAGGCTGCCGGTGACGACGGCGATGACGACGCCCGATCCGAGCATCCAGCGTTGACGGCTGGTGGCGGCCAGCTGATCGAGGAGTTCTTGCAGGTACTCGGTCATCGGCGGACCAGTCGCGGTCTACGGGCTCGGCGGGCCAGGTCGCCCAGGAAGCGATCCAGGCTGGTCGGATCGGTCCAACCGACGACGGGAATGCCCAGCTCCTGGACGCGGCTGATCTCGTGGTCCCGTTGCAGGAGGCGGATCCGCCAGGCGATGGCGGCGACGGGTTGATCGTCGGGGGTGAGACCGGCGGGGAGGGTGTCGACCACGACGACCGGATTGCCGGACCGGCCGAGCTCGACCGCGCGATCGAGGGCGGATGGCGAGATGAGCGGCGACAGCATCACGGTGATGCGCCGGTCGAGGGCCGGCGTCTCGGGACCCCGTCGATCCACGGCCGGTCGATGGGCGGCCCGGAGCAGCGTGAGCGCTCGGAGCACCCGGCGTAGGTGGCGGCGCCCCGTCCCGGGTGGCACGGACAGGGGTTGCACCGCGCCGAAGCCCTGGACCGAGACGCGGTCGCCTCGTCGCGTGTAGTACTCGGCGACAGCCGCCGCAGCGCGGACGGTCTGGTCCAGGCTCGATGCCGGTCCGTCGACACCGCCGCTGGTGCCGAACTCGTCGGTGGCGTCGATGAGCAGCTGCACGTGGGCGTCCTGGTCGGCCCAGGTCGCGTTGACGACGAGATCGTTGCCCCGCACCGACCGGGGCCAGTTGATGCGTCGCATGCGGTCACCGACCGCGAAGCGTCTGATCCCGGCGAACTCGTTGCCCTCGCCGCGCCGGATCGATCGGTGCTGGCCGACGAGCCCCTGGCTCGCAGCCGGCTGCTCGATGCCGCGGAACCGGGCGTGGTCCGGCAACACGGTGAGCACGCGGGTCGGCACGATGGCGGTCCACACGAACGCCCGCCAGACGCTGCTCACGACGACCGTGCCGGCGGGGATCTCGTGCACGCCCCAACGAGTGGCTCGCACGCCGAGGTGCAAGTCGGCGGATCCGCCCACCGGCGACGTGACCACGGCCCCCGACGCCGGGTTGCGCTCGATCCAGGGCGCATCACCGATGACGAGGGAGAGCAGGTGGTCCCGGTCCAGGTCACGGACGTGGATGCCCCAGGCGAGGCCATCGCCTTCACGGGTGACGTGGTGGGTCAGGCGATCGTCGATGCTCGGGTGTCGACTGGGGCGCCGAAGCGCCGACCAGGTGGCGACGACCACCATCGGCGTGGCAAGGACGAGCGCATCGGGGCGCGTCCCGAGAACCCCGATGATCAGCAGCGCGAGGCCGAGCCCGACCGCACGGGCGTGCGCGGCGGTCGGTCCCCAGGTCCCGGGGTCGCCCGGCGCCGGGGAGCCGTTCACGGCGGCGGTGCCGCTTCGAGCGCGGGCGGTGTCGGGACCGATCCGAGCACGTCGGCGACGACCGTCTCGCCGGAGGCATCGCTCATCCACATCTCGGGCCTCACCGTGATGCGGTGGGCGAGCGTGGCGAGCGCGGTGGCCTTGACGTCTTCGGGCGTCACGTAGTCCCGGCCGTCGATCATGGCGAACGCTCGCGACACGAGGAGCAATCCCAGCGCGCCGCGGGGCGACGCCCCCAGCAGCACGTGGGGGTGGTCACGCGTCGCCGCGGCGATCGCAACGCAGTACCGACCAACCGACTCGTCGACGTCAACCCGTTCGACGGCCGCCTGCATCGCGGCGAGGGTGGGGGCATCGGTGACCGGGCGGAGACTCACCTCCTCGCGCTGGCGCTCCACGCGCCGGCGCAACACCTCCCACTCCTCGTCCGCGGTCGGATAGCCGAAGCTGGTCCGCACCAGGAACCGGTCGAGCTGGGCCTCCGGCAACGGGTAGGTGCCCTCGTACTCCACGGGGTTCGCCGTGGCGAGCACGTGGAACGGCTGTTCGAGCACGAAGGTCTCGCCTTCGACCGTGACCTGGTGTTCCTGCATCGCCTCCAGCAGCGCGGCCTGCGTGCGCGGTGGTGTGCGGTTGATCTCGTCGGCGAGGAGGAGGCCGGCGAACACCGGGCCACGACGGAACACGAACTCCCGGTCGCGCTGGTCGTACACGAACGAACCCGTGAGGTCAGCGGGCAGCAGGTCGGGCGTGAACTGCGCCCGCGCGAATCGCAGACCGAGCGTCTGCGCGAACGATCGTGCCGCCAGGGTCTTGCCGAGGCCGGGAAAGTCCTCGAGGAGCACGTGTCCCTTGGCGAGGATGGCGGCGAGCACGATGACGAGGGCGGGCCGATTCCCGATCACCGCTCGTTCGACCTCGTCGAGGACCTCGGCCGCGAGCCGCGATGCGGCGGGGCCGTCGATCGTCGGTCCGGGTTCGGTCATGCGGGTCGCTCCTGGGCCATCGATTCGATCTCGGACACGATCCGGTCCAGCTCCGGGACCTGGGTGAGATCGACCTGGGACGGGGATGATTCGACGAACCACCGCAAGGTGTGGGGGAGCACGTCGTTGGCGTCGTCCGGGTGGGCGTGCCGGTCGATGCCGTGGACCGTGAGGAGTTGCCGGTCGACGAGATCGACGAGCGCGTCGTGGAGCCGTTCGGTGGCGTCGGCGTTTCGCCGGCCGTAGAGGAGGAATCGCAACGGTGCCGTGGCCCGCTCCGCGGCCATCGACGAACCGGGCTCGGATCGGCGGGTGGCGAACTGGATCGGGACGACCGCGCCGTCGAGGTCGGCAGCCGTCCACGCCGCCAGGGCCAGCGCCGCGATGAGCCCCGCGACCAGCGGCACGTCAGGGCCCATGTCGGTCACCAGCATGGACGCCTCCACGAAGGCTCCGCCGACCCCGAGGGCAACGAGACGAGATGACCACGGCTTCGTCATGCCATCGTCCCGGCGCGGCCGCTCCGGCGCAGGCCGTCGTGGATCTCGTCGAGGGCGACGAGCGCGGCGCGGCGCGTCGGTTCACCCAGCTCGTGTCGGGAGAATCGTGCTTCTCGGTACAGCGACGACAGGGTGCGAATCGCTCCTGCATCGATGTCGTATCGCTCGAGGGCGCGCATGGTGAGCTCGGTGGACGTCTCCGCCGGATCGAGCTGCGTCCCGCTCGCGGTGAGCAGTGTCTCCAGCCGCTGCCAGCAGTCGACGATGGCGTTGCGGGCCGTGCCGTGCTCCAGGGCCGATCGCTGCGCCGCAGCCTGGGCGGTGACCGATTCCACGAATCGATCGACCGGTTCGAAGTCAGTGCGCTTCGGTGGCCGCCACTTCAGGTGGGGCCGACGGCGCCAACCTTCCCGGAGGCCGAATGCCACGGCGACGACCAACCCGATGGAGAGCAGGACCTCGAGCACGAGTCCGACGGCGAGGTCGAATCGGCTCGGTGTCCGTTGCGTGGCCTGTCGGTCGGGTGCGGTGGCCGACCCGGGAACCGGCTCGACCCGATCGAATGGTCGGAACGTCCAGTCCAGCGACGGCGCCCGCTGGGCGACCGGCACACTCCCCGCCGTACTGACCGTCAGGAGCAGGGCCATGGCCAGCACGCCGAACCCGATCCTGAGGAGCACCCCGTCGCTCACCGCGTTCAACGTACCGGGCCCGGCTACCCGTCGACCGACCCTCGGTGTCGTCGGTACGAACCGGCATAAAGTCGCCGACCGTGACGACGCGACGCCGCTTCCTGAAGGGCATCACCGGGGCGGGGGCGTTGCTGTGGTTGCAGCCCGAGCTCGCCCAGGCCGTGGTGTCGCCGGCCGCACTGCCCGACCCGGCCGCCGCACCGTTCGACCACGTCGTCGTCCTCATGTTCGAGAACCGGTCGTTCGACCACCTCCTCGGCTGGCTGCCGGGGGCCGATGGCGTCCAGGCCGGATTGCGCTTCGCCGACCAGACCGGGACGGTGTACCCCACCTACGACCTGGGAGCCGACACCCAGGGCTGTGACTACCTCGATCCCGACCACTCGTGGGAGGGCTTCGTCACCCAGCACGCCAGTGGCCGCCTCGACGGTTGGCTGCAGACCCCGGCCGACCGGGGGAGCGCCGACACCTTCCCCGTCGGGTACTACACGGCCGACGCCATCCCCGCGCTGGCCGCCCTGGCCGAGAACTACACGGTGCTCGACCGCTACTTCTCCTCGTTCATGGGAGAGACGTTCCCCAACCGCTTCTACCAGCACGCGGCGCGGACGGACCGTGACCACAACATGGGCGTCACCATGAGCGATCTGTCGCCGACCATCTGGGACCGCCTGGGCGACGCCGGTCTCACCGGCGGCTACTACTTCGTCGACGAGCCCTTCATCGGCCTGTGGGGTACCACCTACGCCAGCCTGGCCCACCCCGTCGCCCAGTTCCTCACCGACGCCGCCGCCGGCACGCTGCCCAACGTGTCGTTCGTGGACCCGTCGTTCGCCAACGAGGACCCGGGGCAATCGGGCGACTACCACCCCCACGGCGACATCCGTGCTGGCGAGTCGTTCCTGTCGCTCATCTACCACGCCGTGCGCTCGTCACCGGCCTGGGAGCGCACGGTCCTGGTCGTCAACTTCGACGAGTGGGGCGGGTTCTACGACCACGTCGACCCGCCGAAGGTGGTCGACGACACCGTCCGGGCGGCCCTCACCCCGCCTGGCGATCCCGTACCGGACTACCGGCAACTCGGATTCCGGGTGCCGTGCATCGTCGCGTCGCCGTTCTCGGCCGCCGGCGTCGTGCACGCCGGTCCGTACGAGCACACGTCGGTGCTGTCGATGATCGAATGGCGTTGGGGCCTGGACCCGCTCACCGCCCGCGACGCCAACGCCCGCAACCTGGCCGAGGTGCTCGACTTCGGTCTGGCTCGGACCGACGACCCCGACATCCCCCAGCCGACGGGATTCGTGAGCGCGCCGTGCGGGCCGACGAGTACCGCGAAGGACCCTCCGGATCCTTTGGTGGCGTCGGCATCGACCACCACCACGCCGTCGACCGCCACCACGAATCCGATCACACCGACCTCTGTGCCCGGCGCCGTCGGTAGCGGCGGCGGCGAACTGGCCGCGACCGGTGGGCGATCGACCCTGCTACTCGGTACCGCGGCGCTCTCCGGCGGGATGGCCATCCGGGCCGCCCAGCGCCGGGCACGGTCCGGTCAGGATGACGTTGCCCAGCCCTCCGCAGTTCCCCACCCCGAAGCCTGACACCACCCGCCGAGCGTAGGATCCGACCGATGCCCGCCACCTTGGCGGTCACGACAACGAGGGGGCGCTATGCCGACGGTGATCGGACACCATGACATCTCGAAGGGCAAGGACCATTGGCTGACCTCGCCGAAGCGTGAAGAGCTCTTCGGTCCCCTCGGAGTCACCAACCTCAGGACGTTCGTCAACCCCGAGAACCCGACACAGGTGGCGGTGCTGATGGATGTTGCCGACATGGACGCCCTGATGGCCGCGATGCAATCCGAGGCCGCCGCCGAAGCGATGGAGCACGACGGCGTGGTGGCCGAATCGCTGGTGATCCTCGTCGAGGAGTGATCGCTGCTCACGTCGTGCGGAGCGCGTCGATCCGGCGATCGCCCCGTCGCGCCGCATGTCCGATCAGCTGAGTCGACGGCTCAGTCGCTCTGGTCGAGAACCGGCCGGGGCTTGCCGGGCGCGACGGTCCGGGCGAGAATCCCGAGCGTCGCCCGCAGCGCAGATTCGGGAACGATCGGAAACGGGATCGAGTCGCGGTACTGCTCGTGGATGTTCGACCAGTCGTAGAACTGGGTCACGATGCAGCCCTCGGGGATCTCCTCGATCTCGTAGCCGTACACGTGCCCGATCGACGGCTGGAGGAACGCGCTCTCGATCGTCCAGGCGATGCGTCGGTCCTGCTCGAACTGGGTGATCCGCACGCCGACGTCATAGAGCCCCAACGGGTAGTCGTTGAGCGCCTCCCGGTCCATGTGCACGGTGAACCCGTCTCCGACCGCGGTGGCGCGATCACCGGACGCCGACATCAGCATTCCGGACGCGTCGATCGCCACGTGCCCCTCGGGACTCGACACGACGGCGAACACTTCGGCGGGGGTGGCCGCGATGGCCCGGCTGACTTCGATGCGCTGCTCGGTCACGACCTGCATCCTTGCACCCCTGCTCGCGTCGGTTGACGCAGGATGGGACATGCGTGTCACCGTGCCGTCTGGCTTGCATCATGCCGTCGTCGACGCCGACGCCGGGCCGGACTGGCTCGAGTCCATTCCCGCCCGGGCGGAACGCGCCGTGGATCGTTGGGGTCTCGTACTCGGTGAGCCGTTCGAGACCGGCGTGGCGGCATGGACGGCACCCGCCACGACAGCCGCAGGAGAAGACGCTGTCCTCAAGCTCTCGTATCCCCATGTCGAGGCCCGCGACGAGGCCGCCGCCCTTGCCGTGTGGCACGGGGTGGGTGCGGTCGTGCTGCTCGATGCTGACGCGGACGACTGGGCCCTGCTCCTCCGTCGGCTGCGCCCGGGAACGACCCTGGCGGAGGCCCAGTTGCCCGCCGTCGACCACCTCACCGTGGGGGCGGAGCTGCTGCGTCGGTTGGCGGCCGTCGAGGTCGATGCCGCCGGCCCGTTCCGAGACCTCGCCGATGTGGCGGGAGCGCTCGCCACGGTCGCGGCGGAGCGCATCGAACGTCTGGCGCCGGCCGCCCCGATCCCGATCGACGCAGGTCTGTGCCGCCACGGCGTCGACCTGCTCGAGGAGCTGCCGGCAGACGCCCCTCGCCGGGGCCTGGCCCACGGTGACCTCAATCCGGGCAACATCCTCCGCCACGACGAGACGACTCCCGGCACGGCCGGTGCCCGGGCCGGTTGGGTCGCCATCGACCCGAAGCCGGTTCACGGGGACCTGGCGTGGGATCCTTGGCCGCTGCTCACCCAGGTCGGTGACTGGGTCACGGCCGTCCCGACACCAGCGGATCTCGCCGACCGCACTCGTCTGGTCGCCGACGTGACCGGGCTCGACCCGGCGAGGGTCGCCGCGTGGTGTGTCGCTCGGAGCGTCGAGTGCGGTCTCTGGGCCGCCGACCGCGGCTGGTGGACAGGTCACCGGGGTGCGGACGGCGACCTGGCCCGGGCCGCGGCGTGGAGTCGCGCGTCGATGCTGCTCGCGTAGGGGTGCGACGGCGCCGCGGCATTCGTCGGTGGCGTGCGCCCCGGGCACCTACGCTCGGTGGGTGCCTTCAGAGCGACCAGCGTTCCAGATGGGGCGGCTCGACCACGTCCACATCCGGGTGCCGGATCGCGCCGAGGCCGCACGGTGGTACGCCGAGCACCTCGGCTTCGAGCCCGTCGACGCGTACGACTTCTGGGCGAACGGGTTCGAGGGCGGACCGCTCCAGATCTCGGCCGACGGCGGCCAGACCACCCTGGCGCTGTTCGAGGCGACCGACCTCCACCCCATGATCCCGCAACGGAACGGGGTGGCGTTCAGTGTCGACGCCGCCACCTTCATCGCATTCCTCCGCTCGTTGCCTCGGGGGATCGATCACCCGGACGGCCATCCACTCGGCACCGGTGACCTCGTCGACTTCGACCTGTGCTGGGCGATCGATCTGTCCGACCCGTGGGGGAACCGGTACGAGCTCAACTGCTACGACTACGACCGGGTCCGGGACGAACTGGTCGCCGCCGACGATGTCGACGTCGTGCGCTACTGGCCACGCGAGGTCTACGAGCGCTATCTCGCGGAGTAGCCAGGCGTTCGATCGGACCGGGACCGGGCTCGAACTCGACGTCAGTGCCGTGGTTCGAGCACGACCACAGCGGTCTCGTGGGGACGGCGCGCCGCATAGGCATCGAGGTTCTTGTCGAGTTCGGCCCACCGCGACCACAGCCGTTCGCGTTCGGGTCCGTGTGCGCTGCGGGCGTGGACCGCGCGGGCACCGTCTCTCGTCTGGGCGGTCGCGTCCGGATGCGCCTGCAGGTTGAGCCACCACGCCGGCTCGCCCGAGCCCCAGCCGTTCATGGCCATGGTGACGAGGTCGTCGCCGTCCTCGAAGTAGCCGACGAGGACCCGTCGGGGCTTTCCGGTGCGCCGGCCGGTGGTGGTGAGCCAGAGTGCTCCCCAGCCGTCGGGCTTCGGCCGCCACAGCCCGGCTCGGCCGTTGGTGAGCCGCACGAGCGCGCGGTGGACGTGCCAGAACAACACGACGAACCAGCGCGGCGGCAACCGCGCCTTGCGTTGACTCTTCTCCGTCGTCGGATGCGTGCGATGGTCAGCCATGGGGAGACTGTGCGCTTCTCGCCTGCGGTTCGAACAGAGCCGAAGTGCCCGGAGTCGAGGTCTCGACGGGTCGGGATCAGTCGGTGTGCTCGGTCATCACCCGTTCGTGGATCTCGGTGGCCAAGGCGTGGATCGCTCGGGTCAGGTCGGTGTTGAGCTTCAGCTCCTGCTCCTGCTCGACGAAGTCGTGGTCGGCCTTGGCCTGCTGGAAGGCGGCTTGGCGGTTCTGGCCGATCATGACGAAGGTCGACAGGAAGATCGCCTCGAGCGAGACGACCAGGGTGAGCTTGGGCCAGGGATCGGACTCGACCAGGACCATCCACACCACGAACGCGGCCGCGTGGATGTAGACGAAGGTCATCGAGCCGGCGAAGGACGTGATGGCGTCGGCGATGCGCAGCTGGACGTCGGCGCCCCGATGGGCCCGGTGGGCGAGGACGACGGGGTGGTGCTGTTGCGGTCGATTCGGATCGGCCATCGCACGCTCCTTGGTAGGGCGGGTGGTTGGGTCTTCCGGGCGATCCACGAGTGGCGTGTGGACCCGGCGTGCCGATCGTCGCACGGGCGCAGAGCGGGTGCTGGCCATCTTCGAGGCGGCGGCGCCGGATGATGACCGCCCTCGGTCTCTCATCGCCCGGGCTCTCGTGCATTCGCTCGGCGTGACCGGATCCGACTGACACGGAGGCCGCGATGAGTTTCATGGTGCGCAGTCGTCCAATCGATCATGAACGTTCGCTCGGAGCGCAGGGCTGGCAGACGGAGCCGGGGTCGCAGAAGGAGGGGTCAACGATGAATTCGATGGCACGTCGGATGTTCGAACTGGTCGAACCGATCGGTGTGATCCCCTATTCGGCCGACGAGCCGAACGAGGCGATGTATGCCCTGGGGTTCACCGACTACTGGGACACCTACTTCGCCGGCCGGGCGGCACCCTTGGGCCTCGCCCCGGCGGAGGTGGTCGACGCGCTCTTCTACAACTTCGCTCCCGGTGAGGTGGCCCGCCACATTCCGAAGGTGTGGCGCACCACCACGCCAGAGGCGGCGATCGCCGCCCGCCAGATGGGCTGTGTCACGGCGTTGCGCCGAATTCTGGGCGACCTCGTCGACTCTCCCGCATTCGCACGCGCCGCTGACCTGTTGCTCGAGGCCGCGACCAGCGCACCGTTCGAGGGCCGGCCGATGTACGCCGCGCTCCGCTCGATCCCGATCCCCGATGATGTAGTGGGCCGTCTCTTCCACGCCGCGTCCTTGCTGCGCGAGCACCGGGGCGACGGCCACATCGCGGCCCTGATGGCCGGAGGAATCGGCGGCCTCGAAGCGCACGTCCTCCTCGCCCTCGACATTGGCATGCCGGCGGAGGAGTTCGGACGCATCGGCCACCTCCCCGCGGCGCAGCTCGCCGCGGTGATCGACGGGATGCGCGGTCGCGGCCTGATCGACGACGGCTGGCTGAGCGAATCGGGCTGCGCCGTCAAACAGCGGGTCGAGGCGCTCACCGACGACCTCGCGGCGAAGCCCTACGAGAGCCTCGAGCCCGGCGAGCTCGATGAGCTCATGGCGACGCTCGAACCGATCGCCGCCCGGCTGCTCGCCGCCCAGGACGGGTAGACGCTGAAAGACTGGCGGTCTGCCCCAACCCCGAGGAGGACCCCCAATGACCGGCATCGCCCGCCTGCGCACGGTCGTGATCGATTGCCCCGACCCGGCCGCCCTCGCCGAGTTCTACCGCCACCTCGTCGGCGGCGAGATCTCGTCCGTCGCAGACGACTGGGTCGTGCTCGAGCCCGAGCCAGGCCGTCGCTTGGCGTTCCAGCGGGCCGACGAGTACGCCCCACCCACCTGGCCCGCCGGCGAGCGGCCGCAGCAGTTCCACCTCGATGTCACGATCGACGACATCGACGATGCCGAGCCTGCGGTGCTGGCGATCGGGGCCACGAAGCACGAGGTGCAGCCGGGCGAGGTCGACGGCGACTCGTTCCGTGTCTACCTCGACCCCGCGGGTCACCCGTTCTGCCTCTGCTGGGACTGACGTCGTCGCCGAGGACACGAGAGCCGATGGTCAGTCGGCGCTGGCGGCGACCTCCTCGATGTGGGCCATGCGGGCAGCGTCGATCTCCTCGGCGGCCTCTTCGTCCCTGGCCATCTCGGCGTCGATGTCGGCATCGGCGAACCCCAGCACGCCCATGTCCTCGAAGGCCTTGGTGATCCGCGGCCCCCACAGCCCGATGTCTTTCAGGATGGGCACGATCCGCATGAACAGGTAGCTGCGGAAGGTGCGTTGCAGCTCCGACGTCTCGACGTACTCGGCCACCTCATCGGGGAGGCCGAGCCGTTCCCACACCTCCTCGCCGAGGAAGCGGTCGCGCATGCGGTAGCAGGCGTCGACGCAGAACTCCTCGCGCTCGTCGCGCTCGGGTTGGGTGAGCTGCGGGTAGAAGTCGCGAAGGGCGAGTCGGCCGAACGTGACGTGACGAGCTTCGTCCTGCATCACGTACGCGTTCACTGCCCGCCCGAGGGGTTCGGTCGCCATGTTGCGGATGACACCGAAGGCGGCGAGCGCCAGTCCCTCGATGAGCACCTGCATCCCGAGGTAGGTCATGTCCCAGCGGCTGTCCTGGATCACGTCGTCGAGGAGGCTCTGCAGGTTCTTGTTGAGCGGGTAGACGAGTTGGACCTTCTCGTGCAGGTACCGGCTGTACACCTCGACGTGGCGGGCCTCGTCGATCACCTGGGTCGCGGCGTAGAACTTCGAGTCGATGTCGGGCACCGTCTGCACGATCTTGGCGGTGCAGATCAGCGCACCCTGCTCGCCGTGCATGAACTGGCTGAAGCGCCACGCCTCGACGTGGCGTTTGGCCTCGTTGCGCTCCTTCTGCGTCATCTTGTCCCACCACGGTGTGCCGAACAGCGGGTGGATGTCGTCGGGCATGCCGACCGGGTTCTCGGGATCGACCTCGAGTGACCAGTCGAGCCGGTCGCTACCGATCCACTGGCGCCGGGTGCCCTTGTCGTAGAGCCGCAGCAGTTGCGCGCGGCCATCGGTGTAGTCCCAATCGAACATCGTGGTCGCCGGTGAGGCGATCCCCCACCCGTGCGCATCGAAGTGGCCTGCAGTCCCAGCAGGATCCGTCGCGGTCATCGCACACCCCCGTTGTGTCGGACGTCTGGTCATGACGCCACGTCGCACAGTAGGTCACACGGGTCTGGTTCGCTCGAGGGGACGGCGGACGGGTGCTCTCCATCGGGCACGTTGCCAGCCGGTGGGCGTTGGCTGTTCGTCCGCCGCTCCGGCGTCAACGCCCGATAGACCGACGATGCCGTCGCCGCCGAAGCACCCCGGAGACTCTCGTGGACCGGGTGACGATGCGCCCAGCTCTCCGTCGATCGATGACTCGGCGGTGCCACGTACGTCAGAGGTGACATGACCAAGGTCCTGACCCACATGTGTATGTCGCTGGACGGCTTCGTCGCCCAGGACGATGACAATCCGTCGGAGCTGTTCGACTGGTACTGGGGCGGCGATGTCGCGGTGCCGAGCGCGCAGGACACGATGACCTTCTCGGTCGATGCTGCGAGCGCCCCGATGCTGGAGGAGCTCACGTCGGGCTGCGGAGCGCTGATCGCCGGCCGGCGACTCTTCGACCTGACCGACGGCTGGGGCGACAACCCCGTACGTCATCCGGTCGCCGGAGACTGAACTCGCAGTCGCCCACCCGTACGGGGCAGCTGTCGCTACGACGTGGCGCCACGTAGGTCCCACGTTTTGGGTTCAACGAGCGGCGTTCCTCGCGGCATCGAGCGTTTGCCGTGGCCGACCCGGCGCGAAGCTCCCCGGGTCGGGGATGGTGGCGCCGAGCAGGTCGGCCAGGGTGATGGCGAGGACTCGTTGTTCGTGGGTCACGTGCGTCCGTCGTCGAGGTGTCAGCCGGAGGTGGCCGACGACCCGGCCGTGGTGGTGGACGGCGAGGTCGGCTCCCTCGGGCGGGAGGTGGTCGGTGGGGTCACCGCTGGCGTCGAGCAGCTGTGCGTTGTGATGAAGCGCGACCCCGGCGCCCTCGGTCGTGGCAAGCGTGAACCGTGTCGAGGCCAAGTCGAGCTCGGCGCAGAGCTCGGTGTCTATCGCTGTTACCAGGTCGTCCAGCGGCGCGCCCGTAGCGACGAGTTCGGCGACGTGGTGGACGCGCTGGACGGTGTAGCGACGGTGCCGGGCGTCGCGCTGGCTGCGAAGGCGGTGTTGGGTGATCTCGCCGACGGCGAGACCGACGGCGACGAGTAGGACGGTCGAGACGATGTCCTCGCGCCGGTCGATCGCGAGGCTTCCGTACGGCCGGGTGTGGATGGCGTTGAAGGCGATCGCGGCTGTCGCCGCGGTCGTGGCGCCGGCCAGGCGCCCGCCGATCGCGCCTGCCGCGACGATCACGACGACGAGGACGAGGGCCACGTTGGCATTGCCCAGCCAGTCCCTCGCGGGCTGCAGGAGCATCGCGGTGCCGGCTGCGGAGGCGGCGCCGAGCCCGGCGGCGGTGACCGGCCCAGCCAGGTGCCAGTGGCGGCGGCCGTACGTCACCGACCGCCTCCGAGGATCGAGACGCTGGCCAGGACCGCGAAGCCGATGCCGGCGATTGCCAGGCCGCCGGCGACGTGACCGAGGGCCGCGGCGACGAGCCCGAACAGCACGATGCCGATGTCGTAGGCGGCGCAAATCCGGTGGAGCAGGCGGTTGTCGGCCGGACTGAGTCGGTTGTCGGATGGGTGTTCGCGCATCGGTGTCGCCTCCGATGTCCGGTGTACCGAGGAACCGGCGACATGGACATATGGGCGGCGTCAATGTCTCGGGGCGTCGCGTCAAGGTCTCGTCAAGACGGTTCCCTGGGGTCTCGGAGGGGCGATACACCGGGCGCATGAGCGGGACTCGAGCGAGGAGCCGGACGAATGGCTGACCTGGTGGTCGTCGTGGTGCTGATCGTGTTCTTCATGGTGGGCGCGCTCTACGTGCGCGGCTGCGATCGGCTCATCGAGGACGACGCGAAGGACCGGCGGTGATGGTGCTCGGCATGACATTCGACGATGCCCTGGGGCTGGCCCTGGCGGTGGCGCTGGCGCTCTTCCTGATCGTCGCGCTGCTCTTTCCGGAGCGGTTCTGATGGGTTCGGCTGCGTTCGTCCAGCTCGCGCTGCTCGGGGTGGCACTGATGGGGACGGTCCCGCTGTTGGGCCGTTACCTGGCTGCCGTCTACGGGGCCGAGGCCGGCGATCGCAACCGATGGGGTGACCGGTGGTTCGGCCCGATCGAGCGGCTGGTGTACCGGCTGACCGGGGTGGACGAGTCGCGTGAGCAGCGGTGGAGCGTCTATGCCCTGTCGTTGCTGGCGTTCAGCCTCACGAGTGTCCTGGTCCTGTACGGCTTGTTGCGGCTGCAGGGCGTGCTGCCGCTGAACCCGACCGGTCGCGGGGCGGTGACGCCGGGTGTGGCGTTCAACACCGCGGTCAGCTTCATGACCAACACGAACTGGCAGGTCTACGGAGGCGAATCGACGCTCAGCCACCTGTCGCAGATGCTGGGCCTGACCGTGCAGAACTTCGTGTCTGCCGCGGCCGGCATGGCGGTCGTGGTGGCGATCATTCGCGGCATCACCAGGCGGGGCCAGGACACGGTCGGCAACTTCTGGGTCGATCTGACCCGCACGATCGTGCGGGTCCTGCTCCCGCTGTCGTTCGTCGTTGCGGTGGCGCTCGTGTCGCAGGGTGTGATCCAGAACTTCGGCGGTTTCGAACCCGTGCCGGCGCTGGACGGGACGGCGCAGGTGATCCCGGGTGGACCGGTGGCGTCCCAGGAGGCGATCAAGCAGCTCGGCACCAACGGCGGGGGCTTCTTCAACGCGAACTCGGCGTCACCGTTGGAGAATCCGACGCCGGTGTCGAACCTGATCGAGAACTGGGCGATCCTCGCCCTGCCGTTGGCCTTCCCCCTCGCGTTCGGCCGGCTGGTCGGTGATCGTCGCCAGGGCCGTGTCCTGCTCGCGGTGATGGCCGGCATGTGGCTGGTCACCGTGGCGGTGGCGACGTTCGCGGAGACGGGTGGCAACGCGGCGGTCGGTCCGGGTGTGGACCAGGCGATCTCGTCGGATCTGTCGGGTGGCGGCTACCTCGAGGGCAAGGAGCTGCGCTTCGGAGCTGCGGGTTGCGGCGTGTGGGCGGCGAGCACGTCGGGGACGTCGAACGGATCGGTGAACTGCATGCACGATTCGATGACCGCGACCGGCGGTGCGGTGCCACTGGCCAACATCTTGCTGGGCGAGGTGAGCCCGGGCGGGGTGGGTGTCGGGCTGATGAGCCTGTTGGTGTTCGCGTTGCTGGCGGTGTTCATCGCCGGCTTGATGGTGGGGCGCACGCCCGAGTACCTGGGCAAGAAGGTCCAGGCGGCCGAGATCAAGTTGGCGATGCTGTTCCTACTCGCCCCGGCCGCCATGATCCTCGGCCTGGCCGGGGCATCGGTGGTGGTGGGTGCGGGGCGGGCGGCCATCCAGGATCCCGGCCCGCACGGGTTGACCGAGGTCCTCTACGCCTTCGGGTCCGGTGCCGGGAACAACGGGTCGGCTTTCGCCGGTCTGGCCAGCGGGCAGACGTGGTACTCGACGACGGTCGCGGCCGCCATGTTGGTCGGTCGGTTCTTCCTCATCATCCCGGCGCTGGCGATCGCGGGCTCGCTCGGTCGCAAGCAGGTAGTCCCGGCCACCGACGGCACGTTCCCGACGCACACGGCCTTGTTCGGGGGCCTCGTCACGGGCGTCGTCGTGATCGTGGCCGGCCTCACCTTCTTCCCCGCACTTGCGCTGGGCCCGATCGCGGAGGCGCTGCGATGACCGCCCCGGTCGCGAACGCGACCGAGCCCGTCAAGGGCCAACCCGGCGTGAGCGCGCGGGATCGGCACCCGCTGCCCCGCCGTTCCATCCTCGACCGGCCGATCCTGCGCCAGGCGGTCCGCGATGCGGTCGCCAAACTGGATCCACGGGTGCTGGCCCGCAACCCGGTGATCTTCGTGGTCGAGATCGGCGCCGTGTTGACGACCGTGCTGTGGGTCCGGGACCTGGGTTCCGGTTCGCCGAGCGAGAACCTGTTCGCCGGTCTCGTCGCGGGCTGGCTGTGGTTCACGGTGTTGTTCGCCAACTTCGCCGAAGCGGTCGCCGAGGGACGGGGCAAGGCGCAGGCGGCGTCGCTCCGCAAGACCCGCAGCGAGACCACCGCTCGCGTGCTTCGCTCCGATGGATCGATCGACGACGTCTCGTCGACCGCGCTGGTCGTCGGGGACGAATGCGTCGTGTCGGCCGGCGAGGTCATCCCCGGGGACGGGGACGTGATCGAGGGGATCGCCACCGTCGACGAATCGGCGATCACGGGGGAGTCGGCGCCCGTGATCCGCGAATCCGGTGGCGACCGGTCCGCGGTCACCGGTGGTACCCGGGTGCTGTCGGACCAGATCGTCGTACGCGTCACGGCCCGCCCTGGTGAAACCTTCCTGGACCGCATGATCGCCCTGGTGGAGGGCTCGGCTCGCCAGAAGACGCCGAACGAGGTGGCGCTGTCGATCCTGCTGTCGGGCCTGACGATGATCTTCCTCCTCGCCGTGGTCGCCCTCCAGCCGTTCGCCGTCTACTCGGGCGGCGCCCAGTCGCTCGTGATCCTGGTCGCCCTGCTGGTGTGCCTCATCCCGACCACGATCGGTGGGTTGCTGTCCGCCATCGGCATCGCGGGAATGGATCGGCTGGTGCAACGCAACGTGCTGGCCATGAGCGGCCGGGCCGTCGAAGCCGCTGGCGACTGCTCGACGCTCCTCCTCGACAAGACCGGCACCATCACCTTCGGTAACCGGCGGGCGACTGCCTTGCACCCCGCGCACGGCATCGCCGCCGAGGCCCTGGCCGAGGCCGCCCTCCTGTCAAGCCTGGCCGACGAGACACCGGAGGGCCGGTCGATCGTCGACCTCGCCACCGCGCTGCATCCCGCCCTTCCCGACACGACGTCGGCGACGTTCGTCGAGTTCAGCGCATCGACTCGGATGAGCGGGCTCGATCTCGGTGGCAGAGCGATCCGCAAGGGCGCCGCCGACGCGATGCGAAATTGGGTCGACACCCACGACCGAGCGCTCCCCGACGAGGTGGATGCGGTCACGGTTCGGATCGCCGACGGCGGCGGGACCCCGTTGGTGGTGGCCGACCGCGGCCGGGTCCTCGGTGTGATCGAGCTCACCGATGTCGTCAAACCGGGTATGCGGAAACGGTTCGACGAGCTCCGGGCCCTGGGCATCCGCACGGTGATGGTCACCGGCGACAACCCACGGACGGCCAAGGCCATCGCCGCCGAGGCCGGCGTGGACGACTTCCTCGCCGAGGCGACCCCGGAGGACAAGCTCGCCCTCATCCGGGCCGAGCAAGCCGGCGGGAACCTCGTCGCCATGACGGGCGACGGGACCAACGACGCTCCCGCACTGGCTCAGGCCGACGTCGGCGTGGCCATGAACACCGGCACCCAGGCGGCCAAGGAAGCCGGGAACATGGTCGACCTCGACTCGGACCCGACCAAGCTGATCGAGATCGTCCAGATCGGCAAGCAGCTGCTCATCACCCGAGGGGCACTCACGACGTTCTCGATCGCCAACGACGTCGCCAAGTACTTCGCCATCATCCCGGCGATGTTCGTCACCACCTTTCCGCAGCTGGACACGCTCAACGTGATGGGCCTGGCGTCGCCCCGGTCCGCGATCCTGTCCGCCGTCATCTTCAACGCGCTGATCATCGTCGTGCTCATCCCGCTCGCCCTGCGGGGCGTGCGGTTCCGGGCCACGAGCGCGACCCAGGTGCTGCGACGGAACCTGCTCGTGTACGGCCTCGGCGGACTCGTCGCTCCCTTCGCCGGCATCAAGGCCATCGACCTCGTCATCACCGCCCTGGGAGTCCACTGATGCTGCGCCAACTGCGCCCGGCCGTCGTCAGCCTCGTGCTGCTCACCGTCCTGACCGGCGTCGTCTACCCGCTCTCGATCACCACCGTGGCCCAGCTGGGCTTCGGCCACCAGGCCAACGGGTCGACGATCACCGTCGACGGCACCGTCGTCGGCTCGACGCTGCTCGCCCAGCCCTTCACCGGCGACGAGTGGTTCCAACCCCGACCCTCGGCGGTCGGCTACGACGCCACGGCGAGCGGCGGCTCCAACCTCGGGCCGACCAACCCGGCGCTGCTCGCCACGATCGAGCAGCGGACGCAGGACTACCGGCTCCGCAACGGCCTCGACGGCGGTGTCCCGGTGCCGATAGACGCCGTCACCGCGTCGGCATCGGGCCTGGATCCCCACATCTCCCCCCGCAACGCTCGGCTCCAGGCCCCCCGGGTGGCGGCCGTCCGCGACCTGGGCCTCGCCACAGTCCTACGACTCGTGGATGACAACACCGAACATCGCACGCTCGGCGTGCTCGGCGAAACCCGGGTCAACGTCGTCCGCCTCAACGCCGCGCTGGCCGAAGTGATGGCACGCTGAGCCGATGACCAGGGGCCAGCTGCGCGTCTACCTCGGTGCCGCACCGGGCGTCGGCAAGACCTACGCCATGCTGAACGAGGGACGCCGCCGCCGCGATCGTGGCACCGACATCGTGATCGGCTACGTCGAAACCCACGACCGGGAGGTCACGGCCGAGCAGATCGCGGACCTCGAGATCGTCCCCCGGGTCACGCTCGCCTACCGCGGCTCCATGTTCGAGGAGATGGACCTCGACGCGGTCCTCGCCCGCCAGCCCGAGGTGGTGCTCGTCGACGAGCTGGCCCACACCAACGTCCCGGGTTCCCGGAACGAGAAGCGATGGCAGGACGTCCAGGAACTGCTCGACGCCGGCATCGACGTGATCTCCACCGTCAACGTGCAACACCTCGAGTCGCTCAACGACGTCGTCGAAGCGATCACCGGCATCCAACAGCGGGAAACCGTTCCCGACGAGGTCGTCCGCGCCGCCGAACAGATCGAGTTGGTCGACATGACCCCCGAGGCGCTCCGGCGGCGGATGGCCCACGGCAACATCTACGCCGCCGACCGGGTCGACGCCGCCCTGGCCAGCTACTTCCGAGCGGGAAACCTCGGCGCGTTGCGCGAGCTCGCCCTGCTCTGGGTCGCCGACCAGGTCGACGAGGCGCTCCTCCGCTACCGCGACCAACACGGGATCGACCGACCGTGGGAAGCCCGCGAACGAGTCGTCGTCGCCCTCACCGGCGCCCCGTCCGGCGAACAGCTCATCCGCCGGGCCGCCCGCATGGCCCAACGCAGCCACGGCGACCTCCTCGGCCTACACGTCCGACCGGCTGATGGGCGCGCCGACGCACCAGCCGAGCTGCTCGAACGTCACCGCCAACTCCTCGACGACCTCGGTGGCGCCTACCACGAGCTCGTCGCCGCCGACATCGTCAGCACGCTCTGCGACTTCGCCCGCCACGAGAACGCCACCCAGCTCGTCCTCGGCGCCTCCCGCCGCAGCCGATGGTCGGAGGTGTCCCAAGGCTCGATCATCAACCAGATCATTCGCCAGGCCGGACCCATCGACGTCCACGTGATCTCCACCGCCCCGGACACGGCAGAGCACGCTCCGCGCACGCGATCCTCGCCAGTGCCTGTCCTGGGTCGACGTCGACGAGCGACGGGCTGGGTCGTCGCGACCGTCGGCACCACGCTGCTCACGGTGCTGTTCGCCAACATCCGCTCGGCCTTCGGTCAGGGCAGCCACTTCCTGCTCTACCAAGCGGTGGTGATCATCGCCGCCGTGGTCGGGGGCGCCGCGCCCGCCGTCGCCGCCGCACTGCTCGCGTCGGCTGCGCTCAACTGGTACTTCACGCCGCCCTTCCACACCTGGACCGTCGACGACCCCGAGAACGCCCTCGCTCTCGTCGTCTTCCTCATCGTGGGCGTGCTCGCCAGCCTGCTCGTCACCGCGCTCGCCCGCCAGACCGCCGACGCCCGCCGCGGTCGCGCCGAGGCCGAAGCACTCGCCCGTATCGCCGGAGGGCTCGTCACCGCCGACGATCCCCTCCCGCCCATGCTCGAACGGGTACGGACGCTCCTCGGCCTCGACGCCATCGCTGTCTACGGCCCTGACGGAACCGCTCTTGCCCACACCGGAGATAGCGTCGATCCGGCTGCCGACAGCACCATCGACCTGCCGGACGGCCGCCTCGCCATCCGGGGAGCACTCGGCCCCGATGACAAGCTCGTACTGGAGGCGTTCACCGCCCAGCTCGCCACGGTCCTCGAGCGACGTCGTCTCCGCCAGGAAGCCGCCAATGCCGCCGCGCTGGCTGAGGCCGACAGCTTCCGTACTGCGCTTCTCCGAGCGGTGTCCCACGACCTTCGCACCCCACTCGCATCGATCAAGGCCTCGGTCACGAGCCTTCTCCAACGCGACGTCGACTGGTCCCGGGCCGAGTCCGACGAGTTCCTCGCCACCATCGACGAGGAAGCAGACCGGCTCGACAACGTCATCGGAAACCTGCTCGACGCCAGCCGCCTCGAAGCCGGCGCGCTCCTACCGGCCATTGCCTCCGTCGCACTCGACGAGGTCGTCCCGAGTGCCCTGACGTCGGTGAGCGGCCTCTGTGCCGGCATCGACATCGACATCGACCCCAGCCTCCCCTTGGTCCTCGCCGACGCCGGGCTCCTCGAGCGGGCCATCGCCAACATCGCCGCCAACGCCGACCGCGCCGATCCCCGAGGAACGATCCGGATCGCGGCCAGCCAACTCGGCGACCACGTCGAGCTCCGGATCGTCGACCACGGCCCCGGCATTCCCGCCCCCGAGCGGACCACGATGTTCCAGCCGTTCCAGCGCCTCGGCGACACCACCAACACCGACGGCGTCGGCCTTGGTCTCGCTGTCGCCAAAGGCATCATCGACGCCATGGGAGGCGCTCTCGACGCCGAGGACACGCCCGGCGGTGGGCTCACCATGGTCATCACCCTGCCCGCGCAGCGCGATGCCTGCTGAACCGGACGTGCGGATCCTCGTCGTCGACGACGAACCGCAGATCCGTCGCGCCCTCGCCACCAATCTCCGAGCCCGCGGCTACCTCGTCGAGCTCGCCGAAACGGGTGAACAGGCCCTCGTCGCGGCCGCCGACAAGCACCCCGACCTCGTGATCCTCGACCTCGGCCTTCCCGGCATCGACGGCATCGACGTCGTCCGCGGACTGCGGGGCTGGACCACCGTTCCCATCATCGTGCTCTCGGTCCGCGACGCCGAATCCGACAAGGTCGACGCTCTCGACGCCGGCGCCGACGACTACGTCACCAAACCGTTCGGGATGAACGAACTCCTCGCCCGGATGCGCGCTGCGCTCAGACGCCACCAACCCGCCGATGAGGCGCCGGTCGTCGTCACGCCCGACTTCACCATCGACCTCACTGCGACCCGCATCACACGGAACGGCGAGGAAGTGTCGCTCACCCCCACCGAGTGGCGCCTCGTCGAGGTCCTCGTACGCAACGCCGGCAAGCTCATCACCCAACGACAACTCCTCCACGAAGTGTGGGGACCCTCCTACGACACCGAGGCCAACTACCTCCGCGTGCACTTCGCCAACATCCGCAAGAAGCTCGAGCCCGACCCCTCCCGACCCCGTTACTTCATCACCGAAACCGGCATGGGCTACCGCCTGGAGATCCCCGACTTCAGCTGACACGGGGAACCAGCTGCTGCTGTCTCGATCGGTTCTGGGGCTCCGAGAAGCGCCGTTCGGAGCGGTCGCGGGCCGGTCACCTGTCGAGATTCGGAGCGGGCGATATGGGCGCTCAGTACGGTCTCAGCATGGAAGCGGGAGCGCTCACCATCGCGATGCTCGAAACAGGCTGGCTCCGCCGGGAACGCTCCGAGTTCCTGAGCCTTCTCCGGGCCTTGACCGAGGAGCACTGGACTCGCCCCACGGAGTGCCCGGCGTGGACGGTCAAGCAGGTCGCGCTGCACGTGCTCGGCGACGATCTCTCTCTTCTGTCGAGACAGCGAGATGCGGCTCCGCAGGGCCTGCTGCTGTATGCCGAGAAGCACCCAGGGAAAGATTTCCGTCAGCTGCTGGACGGCTTCAACGAGCAGTGGGTCACCGCATCAACGTTCCTCAGCACCGACCTGCTGATCACCTTGCTGGATCTCACTGGCGACTGGACTGCCACCTACTACGAGACGGTCGACCTGAATGGCCTCGGCGAGCCGGTCGGATTCTTCGGATCAGCTGACCCCTCCCCGTACTGGCAGATCGCAGGCCGGGAGTTCGTCGAGAGATGGGTCCACCACCATCAAATTCGTCGCGCCGTCGACGTCGCACCTCTCGGGGACGACGCGCTGGCCGCCGCCGCCACCGTCTTCGTGACCAGCATCGCCGTGCGACTCGATGATCTGGGCATCCCAGACGGCAGCAACATCGGCCTCGAAATTCCAGGCGCCGCAAGTTGGACGCTGAGCTGGCGGGCCTCAGATGCGCGTTGGGATCTCACCCCCGGCTTGGCGGACGATGCAGTGGCGACGATCACAATCCACGCGCCGACCGCCCTGCGCTTGTTCTCTCGCGGTCCCGTCTCGACGGAGAACGCTGACGTCATCACTACCAGCGGCGACGGGGACATAGGAACCGCCGCCCTGGTCAGGATGGGCCAACTGTTCACCTGAGCGAGGAGTATGCGCCGTTCTGCAACGTGCCGGTCCGCCCAAGAACTGACGGCGGCCACTGTCGATCGGTGCGCGCTCGGATCAGCGGATGGGCAGACGGCGCACGGCGAGCCGCGTCGGGCTCAACGAGACCACTGCACCTCGGTCGAGGTCGTCGGCGACGGCCGGGAGGTTCTGCACGAGAAGTTCGAGGTGAACGGCAGGCTTCCGCTCTGCGACGCCACGAAGCTGGAGGACCGAAGGCCGCTCTGCACCCGCCAGCGCCAGCATCGATGCGAAGTCGCTGTCCGCAGTGACGATCACCAGGTCGCGCTCCCCGGCGTAGTCCAAGATCTCCCGATCGGAGGCGTGGAGCAGCTCGGCATCCCCGACGTGAGCGACCTCGTGCCCAGCTGCCTCGAGTCCGGAGCGGATCGTCGGCGACAGGTTGGCATCGAGGAGCAGCTTCACGCTGGTCGGGTGATCGGCACTTCGCGCTCGTCGACCATCGCCGTCGCGTACTCGAGGGCGGCGAGGACGTCCTCACGTTCGAGGTACGGGTAGTCGGCGAGGATCTGATCGATGGTCTGACCGGCCGCCAGTTGCCCGAGCACCATCGCGACCGTGACCCGCATGCCGCGGATGCATGGACGACCGCCCATCTGTGCCGGATCAACGGTGATGCGCTCGAACGCCACGTCACCAGGGTACGCAACCAACGTCGCGAACGTTCACGAGATGCCGCACCGATCAGTGCGCGCTGTGGCCGGAACGGGACAGGCCGGGGTGTCTCCGAACCGGCGATCGCGCTGCCAGCTCGCGAGTTGTCGCTACGACGTGGCGCCATGTACGTCCCACGTCTGGGTTCAACGAGCGGCGTCCATCGCGACATCACTTTGGCGGAGGGGGTGGGATTCGAACCCACGGGACCCGCGAGGGGCCCGACGGTTTTCAAGAGCAAGATCGGCCACTTGAATGGAGGCCCGAAATTGGCGTGAAAACGCAGGTCAGCGGCCCTTTTCTGCGGGCGGGCGATTGACCGCTGCGGACCGAGATTCACCGACATTTGCCGTTGCCAGTGGTACCACAGTGGTACGGAATCGATTCCCGGCTCCGTGGACCACCGGTACGCTGACCAAGATGACGCGCCTCGATCGGATCACCACGGACCAGGCCATCTGCCACGGAAAGCCGACCGTACGCGGGTTGCGGTACC
>CAVSXR010000011.1:0-258260 GCA_963731885.1 uncultured Acidimicrobiaceae bacterium
GGCCTGGCCCGGGGACTGATCTGGGACCAGCACGGCAACCTCACCGCGTCCGTCGTCCAGGAGGGGCTCCTGCGCCGGATGCGCCACTGACGCAGCCCACCGCGATCCCCGTTCCGGAAGCCAAGACCCCGTTCTGGTAGCCAAGACCCCGTTCTGGTGGTCCACCGGTCGCTCCTGGTGGCGCGATGGCCGACCAGAATGCCCCGCTCAAGGTTCTGGTGGTCCACCGGTCGCTCCTGGTGGCGCGATGGCCGACCAGAACGTGGATGTCAGGTGGCGCGAGCGCGGCGGGGTTGCCAGATCGCGGTGTGGAACGCGCTCCACACCGGCCGCTCATCGGCGGTGATCTCCACGTCGAGGTCGACGAAGTGATGCCCCTTGTGCTCGCGCTCGTCGGCGACGCGCCCCCGGACCTCGACCTCCTCGCCGTCGTGCACCGCGCCCCTATGGTGGGCCCGGGTACTGACGTGGATCCACGGGCCGAGCCGGACGGTCGACGAGAGCACGTAGTTGGCCTGGCGGGCGAGGAAGCCGGGATGGCTCACCGCACCATCGACGTAGAGCGGGCTGGTCTCGCGCACGTCGGCGAGGTACTGGGCCGCCGGTGGCTGCCGGTACCGGAAGCGCAGCGTCCCCAGCGCGGTACCGGGCGCGAGCCGAGCCGACGTGGCCGGGGGTACGGGATCGGGAACCGCCGCGATCTCGAGGTGCTGCACCGGCGGTGGCTGCTCGATGCGGGCCGCGCCCGACGCCCGCACCGTCCCGTCCGGACCGATGGCCGCCAGCGACCCGTCGTCGTCCAGCCGGGCGACCACCTCCTCCCCGTCGTAGACCGGAAGGTGGAAGCGGGCCTCCATCATCCCCCGTTCGAGGAACTCGAGCCCCCAGCGGTCGACACACGGCCGGGTCAGGTACGCCCAGACGTCGACGCCGGGAACGAGACCGCCCCGGAACCCGTAGGTGGCGGCCACGGTGTCGTCGTGCATCCGATTGGTCGATTCGGTGGCGGTGTTGAACGCCACCACCGTGTGCTCCCAGGGCATCGCCCGGACCGTAGCCGCCGGCTAGGCCACGGCGAGGGAGTCGACGAAGCGGAGCACGGGCACCGCCCCGGCGACCGATCGCACCACCGTTCCGGAGGCATCGACCTCGAGCAGCGTCGGCGCGGTGCGGACCGAGTAGGTGTCCGCCAGCCCGGGATCGTCCTCGACGAGCACCTTGTGCACGGTCTCGTCGGGGTGCAGGCGGGACAGTCGGTCGGCAACCGGGCCACAGGTGGCGCAGAACTGGGTGGCGAACACGACCCAGGTCCGCCCGGGGCCCCGCAGATGATGGGGCAGCGCGGGATGATGGATGCGGGAGCGATCGGCGAGGGCGGCGGTTCGCCGGTCGTAGAGCAACTTCGCCAAAGCGAAGACCACCCCGAGGGCGACGACGACCGCGACCCGGATCATCGGGCCACCTCGGCGACGTCGAGCACCGGGATGCCGCGGCGGCGGGCGAGGAACAGCCACACCTCGCAGCCGACGCAGAGTCCGGTGGTGGCTGCCAGACCGGCGAGGGCGGCGACCACCAGGGCGAGGCCCCACGCCAGCCCGGGTGCCCCGGCTGCGAACGACACCGTGGCCGCGGACAGGAACGCGACCCCCACTGCGGCCGCGAAGCGAGGCGGTCGCGGATCCTCGAGGTGGGCGGGCGGCCCGAGCCGGGGCTTGATCACGTCGGCGTACAAGCGGAGGAACGGTCCGTAGCGGGGCCCGAACGCGGCGCCGAGGAGGAGAACGGCACCGAAGACCGGCACGATCAGGCGCAGGTCTGCGGCGAAGGCGGCCAGCAGGGCAACGGTGAGCACTGCCTGGTTGAAGCGGGGTCCGCGGGGGTCGATCGGTCGGGGGGCCATCACGACAGCATAAACCTGACCCGCTGGGTCGACTATTCCCGACTCGGTGCAATTCGTACCATGGGGAAGTGCCTGCGTCTGTCCCGTCGATCTCCGTGCGCTGCTGGTGGGCCGCGATCGGCGCCGGACTGCTGCTCATGGGGTGTGTCGCCAGCTCGGATGCCGACACGCTCCAGCGCGCCGCCACCGTCGAGACGAGCACGACGACCAGCACCACCACCCCACCGACCACCACCGCGCCCGCGCCGTCGACCCCGAGTACGACCGCCGTCCCCGACCCCCAGCCGGTGCCCCTGCAGCCCACGCCGCTGGCCGCCAGCCCGGCCGAGCTGGCCCACCGGGTGATCGCCGCCGAGCAATTGGTGCGAGATCCGGCGACGGCTCCCGATCGCGTCGCGGCCGCGGCGTTCGAGCTCCAGCTGCTCTACCGCCAGCTGGGCCGGGAGCCGGGTTGGGACCCCGAGGTCCTCGCCACCACGCCGCCCGAGCTGCAGCTCACCGTCCGCAACAACGCCGAGGCCCGGCGGCAGTTCCGGAGCATGCACACCAAGCTCTCCGACACCCTGCCCGCGTGGCACATCGTCGATCCCGCCCCGGCCGACGAGTTGCTGGCCGACTTCCACGAGGCCGAGGCCACCTTCGGCGTCCCGTGGTCCGTGCTGGCCGCCGTCAACCTGGTCGAGACCGGTATGGGGCGCATCAGGGGCACGTCGATCGCCGGGGCCCAGGGGCCGATGCAATTCATGCCGTCGACCTGGGACGCGTTCGGGGAGGGCGACATCAACGACCCCCACGACGCCATCATGGGCGCCGCCCGCTACCTCGCCCACAACGGTGGGGGCAGCGGCAACGTCGCCGGTGCGCTGTGGAACTACAACCACAGCGACCAGTACGTCCAGGGGGTCCAGCTCTACGCCGCCATCATGGCCGAGAACCCCCGGGCGTTCTACGGCTTCTACAACTGGCAGGTCATCTACGTGTCCACCGCGGGAGACATCTGGCTTCCCACCGGCTTCGAGCAGGTCGACCGCATCGCGGTCGCCGACTACCTGGCCACGAATCCGGCCCAGCACCTCGGAACGGCCACCAGCTGACCCCGCGTCGTACCGGCCGCCGCGCAGCGGGCCGGTTCAGCGCGCCAGGCGGTCGAAGAGGTTGCGGGTGATCTGCTCGATCTGCGGATCCCGGCCGGCGAGACCGTGGGCCCAGTCGGTGGAACCGGACGTGACCACCGTGCCGCCGGCCTCGGACGTCCACGTACCGAGCACGGCGTGGCCGTGGGCGATCGCCTCCACGCCGGCGGCGTCGCGGGTCCCGAAGAGCCGGGAGGCGATGAACTCGATCTCGGACGGCTCGTCGGGCTTCGGCGGCCGGGCCGCCGTGGTCCGGGTGAAATGCGCCGCCGGCGCCGTGCCGAGGATGGTGAAGGACTCCGGGGTGCCGTCGGAGTGCGTCGGGTACGGGAGGCCGTCCCGGAACGTGAAGTCGCAACCGTCGCACTCGTAGCCGACCACGGTGGCCCCGGCCCCGAGCACGTCGCCGTAACCGAGCCCGGTTCCCTCGAAGAGCCAGTGCTCGGCCCGGTGGATGGTGTAGCCACCCGCACCGTTGGTGACCCGCTTGCCGATGCGGTGGTAACCGCCCCGGCTGAAGCTCACGCCGGTCATGTGGTTCTCGGGCCGGCCGATGAGATGGTCGGACCAGATGCTGGTGAGCTCACCCTGCCGCTCGGTGCCGTACACGGGATCGTCGTGGAAGCGGCCCTTGTAGCCCACCATCACGCCGGCGGGGCCCGCCTCGGTCGGCTGCTCCATGCGGACCTGCCAGAAGGCGGTGTTGCCGGAGAGGAAGGCCACGTTCCCGCCGCCGGCGACGAAGGCCTCGACCGTGTCGCGCATCGGCGCCGACCAGTACTCGTCGTGGCCCACCGACAGGAGCAACGGATACCCATCGACCAGCTCGGGGTGGTCCTCGAGGTCGGCGTTGGTGCAGACGTCCACGGCGTAGCCCTCGCGCTCGGCCCAGGCCAGGAAGGGCTGCTCCCAGTCGGGCCAACCCGCCGAGCCCGCCCAGGGCGAGAGGTGGTTCAGCCGCAGGTACCCGACGTGGGCCGCCATGTCGGGGTCGGGCGGGTTCGTGGTGGTCACCCGCCGGCCGGCGCCGGGCGGCTTGTACAGGTAGCCGGGAGCCATCGGCCGCTGCAGCGAGACCGTGGTGCCGCCGGTGTAGAGGTTGCGGCCGCCGAAATCGTTGTAGGCGTGCCAGGTGTTGGTCGCCAGGGGGAGCAGCGCCACGCCAGTGGGCTCGGTGGGCCGGACCACGAAGAAGGCATGGCTGCGCCGCAGCTTGGACCCGTCGTCGATCTCGAGCACGACCTCGTGGTAGCCGGAGGGCCAACCCGGATCGACGGTGAGCTCGAGGGCGACGGGCCAGTCGCAGCCGGACTCGTGGGCGCCGGCCGGCGTCGGGTGGTCTCCGACCCCGACGGTGGCGGTGTGGACCACGTCCCTCGTGGCTCCGACGCGCGCCACCTCGATCCGCACCTGGCGGTCGCGGCCACCGTCCGCCGTCGGCGGAGAGGTGGAGGCTGACCCGCTGGCCGGCCACCACCGACTGGGGCCAGCAGTATCCGGTGACCGTGGCGCGTGGCATGGCGGCGGACCCTACGTCACCAGGTGTCGATGTTCGGGCGCTTCTTGCCGGTGCGAGGCGGTGGCGGTGGGGCCGATCGGAGGCCGGTGCTGATCCAGCGGCGGGTGTCGACCGGGTCGATCACGTCGTCGATCTCGAACGCCTCGGCCATCGACACCCCCTTGCCGATCTCGTACATGCGGTCGACCATCTCGTCGAAGGTCCGCTTGCGCTCCTCGGGATCGTCGATCGCAGCCAGCTCGTTGCGGTAGCCGAGCTTCACCGCGCCCTCGAGGCCCATGCCACCGAACTCGCTGGTGGGCCAACCCACGATGAACAGCGGGGCGTGGAAGGAACCGCCGGCCATCGCCTGGGCTCCGAGGCCGTAGCCCTTGCGCAGCACGATGGTCATGTACGGGACGGTGAGGCCGGCGCCGGTGACGAAGAGGCGGCTGGCGTGGCGGACGAGACCGGTGCGCTCGGCTTCCGGGCCGACCATGATCCCCGGCGTGTCGCAGAGGAACACGATGGGGATGTCGTGAGCGTCGCACAGCTGCATGAACCGGGCCGCCTTGTCGGCGCCGTCGGAGTCGATGGCTCCGGCCAGGTGCTGGGGGTCGTTGGCGATGACCCCGACCGATCGTCCCTCCATCCGGGCCAGGGCGGTGACCATGCCCGGCCCGAAGCCGCGGCGCAGCTCCAGCACCGAGCCGGTGTCGAACAGGGTCTCGATGACCGCCCGGACCTCGTAGACGCGCAGCCGGTTCTCCGGGATCGCCCGCCGGAGGAGCCGCTGGTCGGCGCACTCCCAGTCACCGCCGCTCGCGGGCGAGGTGAAGTAGGCGAGGTACCGCTTGGCCACGGCCACGGCCTCGGTCTCGTCCGCCACCGCGATGTCGACCACGCCGCTGGCGATCTGGTCGTCGATGGGGCCGACGTCCTCGGGCCGGTAGACGCCGAGGCCCCCGCCCTCGATCATGGCCGGGCCGCCCATGCCGATGTTGGCGTCGGCGGTGGCGATCACCACGTCGCAGCAACCGAGCAGGGCGGCGTTGCCGGCGAAGCAGCGGCCGCTGACGATGCCGACGAGTGGGACCAGGCCCGACAGGCCGCCCCAGTAGGCGAAGGCGAGGCAGTCGAGGCCGGCCACGCCGGTGCCGTCGGTGTCGCCGGGGCGGCCGCCGCCCCCTTCGGTGAAGAACACGAACGGGAGCCGCTGGCGCTCGGCGACCTCGAAGAGCCGGTCCTTCTTGCGGTGGTTGTGCAGGCCCTGGGTGCCGGCGAGGACGGTGTAGTCGTAGGAGGCCACCGCCACCGGGACGCCGTCGACCGTGCCGATGCCACCGACGAGACCATCCGCCGGCGTCTTCTCGCGCAGCTCCTCCGCGCTGCGACGCTTCCGCTGCGCCGCCACCATCAACGGGCCGTACTCGATGAAGGACCCGTCGTCGAGCAGGTCGGCGACGTTCTCGCGAGCCGTCCGCTTGGCGAGCTTGCGCCGCCTCGCCACCGCGTCGGGCCGGTTCTCGTCGAGGCCGTGACCGTGGCGTTCGAAGACCTCGGCGAGGTCCGGTCGGATCTCGTCGAGATCGACGTCGTCGGCCACCGCGATGGCGGTGGCGGAGACCTCGGCCGGCTCCATGACGACCAGGGCATGCCCGGCGAACACGGCGTCGCCCGGTTCCACCTCCACCGACCGGACGATCCCGGAGCGCGCCGCGGTGACGACGTGCTCCATCTTCATCGCCTCCATGATCGCCACCGTCGCCCCTGCCGCGACCTCGTCTCCCACCCCGACGTCGAGGCGCACCACGGTGCCCTGCAACGGTGAGCGGACCTCGATGGCGCCGTCGGCCCGTTCGGCCGGCGCCTCGGTGCGGCGTTCCTGCTTGCCGTGGACGAGCACGGCCAACGGGTCGGACGAGTCGAGCTTGGCGCCGGCCAGTCCCGACCGGGCCGAAGGGGCCATCCGCTCCATCCGGGCCTCGAGCCAGGAGGTGTCGAACCGTCCGGCGGCGATGTCCGGGTCGCGGAGCACCTCGGCCAGCATCGATCGGTTCGTCTCGACGCCTTCGATCACGAACTGGTCGAGAGCGTCCGCCGCGTCCGCCAACGTCGCCCCGGGATCGTCGCCGTGGACGATCAGCTTGGCGAGGAGGGAGTCGTAGCGGGGGCTGGTCTCGTACCCGACCGCACCGAAGGTGTCGACGCGATGCCCGGCGGGCTGATCGAACCGGGTGATGGTCCCGCCGGTGGGCACGATCCGCCCATCCGGCCCGAGCGTCTCCATGGTGATGCGCGCCTGGACGGCAACCCCCTGGGCCCGGGGCGGGGCGAACAGGTCGAGCGCACTGAGGTTGGCGCCGGCGGCGAGTTGGAGCTGGAACCGCACGAGGTCGACGCCGCAGATGGCCTCGGTGACCGTGTGCTCGACCTGCAGGCGGGCGTTGAGCTCGATGAACGCGAAGCGGTCACCGGCGACGAGGAACTCGACCGTGCCGATCGAGTCGTACCCGACGTGCTCACCCAGTCGCACCGCGGCGTCGTGGAGCCGGTGCCGCAGGCCGGGGTCGAGCCACCACGCCGGCGCGAACTCGATCACCTTCTGGCGGGACCGCTGCAGCGAGCACTCGCGCTCGTGGCAGTGCTCGACCCGCACGCCGTCGCCGACGATCTGCACCTCGACGTGGCGGGCGCCGGTGAGCAGCTCCTCGGCGAAGAGCGAACCGTCACCGAAGGCCGCCGCCGCCTCCCGAGCACACGCACCGAAGGCTTCGTCGAGCTCCGACGGATCGCTGACCCGGCGCATCCCTCGTCCGCCGCCACCGGCGACCGCCTTGAGCATGACGGTGCCGTGATCGGCGAGGAAGGCCCGGGCGGTCTCGATGTCGATGCCGGCCTCGGTTGCGTCCAGGACGGGGACACCAGCGTCGGTGGCGGCCCGCCGGGCGGCCACCTTGTGGCCGAATCGCTCGAGCTGGCTGGTCCCGGGCCCGACGAAGACGATGCCCGCGTCCCGGCAGGCCTGCGCGAAGACGGCGTTCTCGCTCAGGAAGCCGTAGCCCGGGTGGACGGCGTCGCACCCCGCCCCGCGGGCCGCCCCGACCACCGCCTCCACGTCGAGGTAGCCGGCCGGTCCGCTCCCCGGGAGCGTCACCGACTCGTCGCCGGCCGCGACGTGGGGCGAACCACCGTCGTCGGTCGTGTGCGCGGTGACCGCGGTCAGCCCTTCGGCGTGGACTGCTCTGGCGACGCGGATGGCGATCTCGCCGCGGTTGGCGATCAGGACCTTGGAGAAGCTCGGCACTCCGCCATCGTGCCAGCCCGCGGCGACACCCGACGGCGCGTCGTGACCGATGCTCAGCGGGTGAGGGCCCGCACCACGTCGGCCAGTGACGCCAGGTCGTGGGCGGGAAGCACGTCGTCGCAGTGGGGCCAGGCAGCCGCCATCGACGCCACCAGAGGCTCGAAGCCCTCGGCCGCGACCCGCGGGTTGAGCCAGATGACGCGGTGGGCACGACGGGAGACGGCCGCCATCACCCGGTCGAGCCGATCGGGCGGGTCGCTGTCCCATCCGTCGGACGCGATCACCACCAGCGCGCCACGCGTGGCCGACCCCTGGTGCGAGTGCAACAACGCGCCGAGGTTGGTGGCGATGCGGGTGCCGCCGTACCGGTCGATCACCTTGGCCGACGCCTGCGCCAACGCCACCTCGGGTGAGCGTTGCGAGAGCACCGACGTCAGCCGGGTCAAGGTGGTGGAGAAGGCGAACACCTCCGCCGGCGCGCTGACCGCCGCGGCCCGCATGAGGTGCAGGTACACCGCGACATACGCCTGCATCGACTGGCTGACATCGCACACCATCACCAACCGTCGGGGCTTGGGCACCGGTCGGCTCCGGACCAGCTCCATCGCCTCCCACCCCGTCCGCCGGGCTCGGTGCAGGGTGGCACGGAGCGCGACGTCGGCGCCCGAGCTCGACGCCCGGCGGCGGCGGGAGCGGCGCATCGGCCAGTCGATGAGCGCCTCGTCCAACCACGATCCGACCAGGGCGAGCTGCTCGGGGTCGAGCTCCTCGAAGGGCACGTCAGCGAGCGCCGCCATCGCACTCGGAAGCCGCTCGGGAAGGAACACGTCGGCGACGTCGTCGTCGTCGGATCCGGCCGTCACCGACGGCAGGGTGGCCCACGGGAGGTCACTGCTCTCGGCGTCATCCGGGCCCGGGCCCGCGATCGGGGCCAGCCGGTCGTCATCCGGTGACTCGACTCGGCCCGCGTTGCGTCGGGCCGCGGGATCGAGGGCGAGGGCGGCGTCATCGAAGACGGCGGCGAAGACCGCGTCGAAGGTCGCGAGGTCGTGGCGGTCGTCCACCAGCGTGGTGCGGGCCGTCCAGTACACCCGGCTGCGGGATCGTGGGGGCACGACCCCGAGGGCTCGGGCGAACAACTCCGAACGCGACAGGCCCACGCGCACGCCGGCGTCGCGCAGGGTGGTGGTGAGCGCGGTGACGAAGCCGGCGCGGTCGACCGCGGCGAGGACGGTGGCCGGCGGGCTCGGCTCGCCGGCCGGGTCAGGCCGACGCGGCATCACCGGCGCCGAGCTCGTCGAGCGCCTCGACCACCATGCGCAGGTCGTCCGGGGTCTTGACCACTGCGCCGAGCGTGCGCACGAGGTCGTGCCGCACCAACTCGTGGACACCGAGGGCGGCGAGGGCCGAGACCCAGTCGATCGCCTCTGCCAGTCCTGGCGCCTTGTCCAGGTTGAGCTCCCGCACTCGTCCGACGAAGGTGGTGGTGTCGGCGACCAGCGATTCGGACGCGCTCGGGACCGATCGGCGCACGATCTCCGCCGCCCGGGTGGCGGTGGGGTATTCGATCCAGTGGTACAGACATCGGCGCTTCAGCGCGTCGTGCAGCTCTCGGCTGCGATTGGACGTGAGGATCACGATCGGAGGAACCGTGGCGCGCAGCGTGCCGACCTCCGGGATGGTCAGCGACGCCTCCCCGAGGAATTCGAACAGCAGCGCTTCGAACTCGTCGTCGGCCCGATCGATCTCGTCGATCAACAACACGGGCGGCGTGTCCCCCCGGTGCCGCACGCAGCGCAGGATCGGCCGCTCGAGCAGGTAGGCCTCGTCGAACAGGTCGGTGTCGGTGAGCGCCTCGCCGTGCGATTCCGCCAACCGGATGGCCAGCAGCTGGCGCTGGTAGTTCCATTCGTAGAGCGCTTCGTTGGCGGCCAGGCCCTCGTAGCACTGCAAGCGGATGAGAGGTGTGCCGAGCGCCTCGGCCATCGATCGGGCGGCCGAGGTCTTGCCCACCCCCGGCTCGCCCTCGAGCAAGAGGGGCTGGCGGAGCTCCGCGGCCAGGAACAGCGCGGTCGCGAGGCCGTCGTCGACGAGGTGGTCCACGGCGTCCAAGCGGATCCGGACGTCGTCGGGATCGGCGAACGAACCCGCGAAGGACCTGGGCGTCACAGGTGGAGCCCGGCTTCTTCGGCGAACCGGGTGCGACACCCGGGGTTGCAGAACCAGTGATCCTCGTCACCCACCCGCAGGTGGGGTGTGTCGGGACCGATGACGACGGTCATGCCACACACCGGATCGACGGCTTCGACCGGACGCTCGACGGGGTCCGCGGCCACCGGCTCGACCCCGTCGACCCTGATGGCCCGGACGACCGCAGCCATGATCGACAGCGCGATCTCCTCGGCGGTTCGGGCGCCGATCTCGAGGCCCACCGGGGTGTGGACACGCCGGCGCTCGTCGGCGACGAGCTCCATCGCGTCGAGCACCGCGGTGCCGCGGACCCTGGACGCCACCAGGCCGATGAATGGCACGCCGGCGTCGAGCGCGGCCCGGATGGCCGGTTCCTCGTCACGGCCGTGACTGGCCACGATCAGGGCGGCGACACCGTCGGGGTCGGATGGCATCCCGCTACCGATCGAGACCATGAAGCCCAGGGGCTGGGCGAGGAAGGCCACGGCGTGGGCGATGGGGGTGTTCCCCGCCACGACGACCATGGGAGCGGGCAGCATGGGCTCGAGGAAGATCTCCAGCGCACCGCCCGACAGGCACGGGTTCACGACCTGGCGCGAACCGGGTGTGTCCGGGAAGCTCTCGGCGCCATCGGGCAGGATGCGCAACAGCACCGACTCGCCCGAGTCGAGGACCTCGAGCGCGGCGGTGCGGACCGACCCCTCCGCGCACTGCCCGCCGACGAAGCCGTCGATGGTGCCGTCGCCGAGCACGACAGCAGCGTCGCCGGGCCGGGTCGATGTCGGGCACTGGGCGCGGACCACCGTGGCCTGCACGAACGGCACCCGGCGGGCGATGAGGTCCGTCGTGCGCTCCGTCATCCGATTCATGGCATGTCCTGGCTCCTGCGGTCAGATCGCTCCTGCGGTCAGATCGGCGGGGTGTGGTTGCCCCGCATCGTCTCCCACACCCTCGAGGGGGTGAGCGGCATGTCGGCGTGGCGGATCCCGAACGGTGCGAGCGCGTCGACCACCGCGTTGACGATGGCCGGCGGTGACCCGACCGTGGCCGACTCGCCCACGCCCTTGGCCCCGATCGGGTGGTGCGGGGACGGGGTGACGGTCTCGCCCGTCTCCCAGTCGGGGACCTCGAGCGCGGTTGGGATGAGGTAGTCCATCAGCGACGCACCCAAGCAGTTGCCGTCCTCGTCGAAGGCGATCATCTCCATGAGTGCCATGCCCACACCGTCGGTGAGGCCGCCGTGGATCTGGCCCTCGACGATCATGGGATTGATCCGTGGCCCGCAGTCGTCGACCGCCACGAACCGGCGGACCTTGACCTGGCCGGTGCCGGGATCGACGTCGACCACGCAGATGTAGGCGCCGAACGGATACGTCAGATTCGACGGGTTGTAACAGATCTGGGCCTCGAGCCCACCCTCCACACCGTCGGGCAGGTCGTTCGGGCCGTGGGCCGCCATGGCGATGTCCTGGATGGTCACCGATTTCGACGGATCGCCCTTGACGTTGAACGAACCCTTGTTCCACTCCAGGTCGGTGACATTCACCTCGAGCATGCCTGACGCGATGATCTGCGCCTTGTCGCGGACCTTGCGGGCCACGAGTGCCGCGGCGGCGCCCGACACCGGTGTCGACCGGCTCCCGTAGGTACCGAGGCCGAACGGCGTGTTCTCGGTGTCGCCGTTGAGCACCTGGATGTCGGCCGGCGGGATCCCCAGCTCCTCGGCCACGATCTGGGCGTAGGTGGTCTCGTGGCCCTGGCCCTGGCTCATGCACGACACCCGCAGGATCCCCTTGCCCGTCGGGTGGATGCGCAGCTCGCTCCCGTCGGCCATGCCGAGACCCAGGATGTCCATGTCCTTGCGGGGGCCGGCACCGACCGCCTCGGTGAAGAACGACACCCCGATGCCCATGAGCTCGCCGCGAGCCCGCTTCTCGCGCTGCTCCCGGCGGAGCTCGTCGTAGCCGATCATCTCCATCGCCTTGCGCATCGCCGGCTCGTAGTTGCCCGAGTCGTAGACCCAGCCCGTCTTGGTCTCGTACGGGAACTGGTCGGGTTGGATGAAGTTCTTGATCCGCAGCTCGGTGGGGTCCATCTCGAGCTCATGGGCCAGGCAGTCGACGATCCGTTCCACCAGGTACACGGCTTCGGTGATCCGGAACGAACACGCGTACGCCACCCCGCCGGGCGCCTTGTTGGTGTAGACCGCGGTCATCTTGCAGTAGGCGGCCTCGAGGTCGTAGCTGCCGGTGAACACGCCGAAGAAGCCGGCCGGGTACTTCGTGGGGGCCGCCACGCCGTTGAACGCGCCGTGGTCGGCCAGCACGTGGGTGCGGATGGCGAGGATCTTGCCCTCCTTGGTGGCGGCGATCTCGCCCCGCATCACGTAGTCGCGTGCGAAGCCGGTACTGACCAGGTTCTCGGTGCGGTCCTCGGTCCACTTCACCGGCTTGCGCAGGATGAGCGAGGCGACGATGGCGCACACGTAGCCCGGGTAGATCGGCACCTTGTTGCCGAAGCCGCCACCGATGTCAGGGGAGATGACCCGGATCTGGTGCTCGGGCAAACCGGCCACCAGGGCGTACACGGTGCGGTGGGCGTGGGGGGCCTGCGAGGTGCACCACAGCGTGAGCTTCCCGTAGATCTTGTCCACGTCGGCGACACACCCGCAGGTCTCCATCGGTGCGGGGTGCACCCGCGGGTAGACGATGTCCTGCTCGACAACGACATCGGCGGCGTCGAACACCGCTTGGGTGGCGGCCTCGTCGCCGGTCTCCCAGTCGAAGATGTGGTTGTTGGTCTTGCCCTCGAGGTCGTCGCGAATCACCGCGGCGTCGGGTTCGAGTGCCTTGCGGACGTCGATGACGACCGGCAACGACTCGTACTCCACCTCGATCAGCTCGAGGGCGTCGCGGGCCGAGTACCGGTCCTCGGCGACGACGAAGGCGACCTCTTGGCCCTGGAAGCGCACCTTGTCGGTGGCCAGCACGGCCTGGACGTCGTTCGACAGGGTCGGCATCCAGGCCAGGCCCTGCTCGGCGAGATCGGCTCCGGTGACGACGGCGATCACCTTGGGGTGGGCCTGGGCCGCGCTGACGTCGATGGACACGATGCGGGCGTGCGCCATCGGCGAGCGGAGGATGGCCAGGTGCAACATGCCGGGCAGTTGGATGTCGTCGACGTAGTGCCCCGCGCCGCGGATGAAGCGGGGGTCCTCCTTGCGGAGCATGCGGCCGTGGCCGACCGGATGCTGATCGTTGTCGATGTTCGGGTTGGCTTCGACGGTGGTCATGATCAGCTCCCCACCTTCACCGCGGATTCGTGGGCTGCGGCCCACTTGATGGAACGGACGATGGTCGCGTAGCCGGTGCAGCGACAGATCTGACCGGAGATGGCCTCCCGGATCTCGGCGTCGGTCGGGTCCGGGTTGCGGTCGAGCAGGGCCCGGGCGGTGATCATCATGCCCGGGGTGCAGAAGCCGCACTGCAGACCGTGACACTGCATGAAGCCCTCCTGCACGGGGTCGAGCCCATCGGCGGTCTCCAGCCCCTCGACGGTCCGGACCTCGTGCCCACCGGCCATCGCGGCCAGCACGGTGCACGACTTCACCGGCTCCCCGTCCATCAACACCACACAGGTGCCGCAGTTGGTGGTGTCGCAGCCCCAGTGGGTCCCGGTGAGACCGAGGTCGTCCCGGAGGAAGTGCACGAGGAGCGTCCGACCCTCGATCTCGCGGGTGACCTCCTCACCGTTGACCGTCATCGTGACCTGCATCTCAGGAACCTCCGTTGCTCTGGGCGTGGACGCGAGCCACGGCCCGGCGCAGGGCTCGCCGGGTGAGCTCGTCGGCGAGGTGGCGCTTGTAGTCGGCGCTCCCCCGCATGTCGGTGACCGGGTCGCAGGACTGCGATGCGATGGCACCGGCCTCGGCATAGAGCTCCTCCGACGGCTCCCGGCCGCGGAGGGCGTCCGAGATGGCGGGAATGCCAGTGGTGTTCGGTCCGACGGCGGCGAGACCGACCCGGGCGTCGACGATGGTCTCGCCGTCCAACCAGACCGCGGCGCCCGAAGACACGATGGCCCAGTCCCCCGCCCGGCGCTCGACCTTCTCGTAGGCACTCGACCCGTTGGGGACGACCGGGATGCGGATCTCGGTGAGCATCTGGCCGGCCTCGACCGCGGTCTCGTAGGGCCCCCGGTGGAACTCGTGCATGTCGACCACCCGTTCGCCATCGCGGCCCCGGATGACGCAGCTGGCGTTGAGCGTGGTGCAGACCGCGGACAGATCCTCGGACGGGTCGGCCTGGCACAACGATCCACCGAGCGTCCCGCGGTTGCGGACCACGGGGTCGGCGATGACCTTCTCGGCGTCCCGGAAGATCGGGAACACGGCGGCCAGCTCATCAGACTCGAGCAGCTCACGGTGACGGGTCATCGCCCCGAGGCGGACCTCGCCGCCGTCGACGCGGACGTACGACAGCTCGTCGTGAAGGTCGTTGATGTCGACGAGGTACTCGGGATTGGCGAGCCGGAGCTTCATCATCGGCAGAAGGCTGTGACCTCCCGCCACGAGGCGAGCTTCGCTCCCGAGTCGTTCCAGCAGGCCGATCGCATCGTCGACGCTGGTGGCCCGTTGGTACTCGAAGGGTGCAGGTACCTGCATGTGGCTTCCCCCTGATCCTGGGGCCCCGCCGTGCGGTCGCGGCCCATGGTGACCACCTGCGCACGTTCCCGTCGGGCCGGTCAACCGCGACCTAAGCAATTGCTTAGGTCGCGCCGAGCCGCCACTTGCTCGCTGTCTACGATGCCGTCGTGACCCCGGCCCAGCTGCGTGCCTTCGCCACCGTGGTGCGCCACGGCTCGGTCAAGGACGCGAGCGCCGAGCTCGGGGTGACCGAGGCGGCGGTGTCGGGCCATGTCGCCCAGCTGCGCAAGGAGCTCGGCGACCAGCTCTTCTCCCGTACGGGATCTGGTCTGGCGTTCACGCCGGGCGGGCTCCGCCTCGCCACACGCGCCGCCGAGATGCTCGGCCTGCAGGACCAGACCATGCGCGAGGTGAGGGAAGCCAGGGCGGGGCATCGGGTGCTGCGTCTCGGGGTGTCGAGCCTGTTCGCCGAGTACGCCGCTCCAGGGCTGATCGACCTGTTCTCGACCCGGGCCGACGATCTCGAGGTGGAACTGAGCGTGCACCCCACCGACCGCTTCGTGTCCCTGCTCGACGGCCGAGTCGCCGACGTCGCCGTGGGGCCCGAGCCCAAGGGCCTGCCGATGACCATCGTCCATCGTCCATTCCTGAAGTACCAGATCGTCGCGGTGTGCGGGTCGAACCACCCGGCGGCGCGGCGCCCGCTGCAGGCCGCGGAGCTCCGCGACCAGGTCTGGCTCCTAGGTCCGGCCGCCACCGAGGCGGGCGGCGTGGTGTCCCGGCTCCTGGCCGACATGGGGGTGGCCGACGAGAACCAGCGCATCTTCCAGAGCCACGCCGCCGCGGTCCAGGAGGCCAAACGGGACAACGGGCTGGCCCTCGCCGTCGCCTTCAGCGTGGCCGACGACATCGACCGCGGCAGCCTGGTGCAGGTCGCCGGGCCGGGCACCCAGGCCGGCGGTGCCTGGAGCGCGATGACGTTGGCACCGGCGGCGCGGTCGTCGGCCGCCTCCGAGCTCGTCCGGTTCATCACCACACCCCGCGCGACGCAGGCGATGCTCCACGGCGAGGCAACCCGGGTCACCCGATTCAAGCCCGCGGTGCACGTCACCCTCTGGAGCTGATGCCCTCCGGTCAGGCGGCGGCGCGGGTCTTGCGGAGGAGGGGGTCGGCGGCGGCGAGGGTGCGATCGGCGATGCGCAGGACCCGACCAGCGGCACCGGGGGTGTCGTTGTCGACGAGGTTGCCCATCACCGCGAGCGTGATGTTGGCGATCGACTGCGTCCCCACCGCCAGCCGGAGGCCGTTGCGCAGGATCCACGGGTGGCCGATCAGGAACGAGAAGCGCCGCCCCGTGCGCAGAAACGCGTCGAACCGCTCGCCGATCTCGACGTCGTAGCGGACTGCGGCGTGGGCGGGGTCGGCCAGGTACAGGTCGGCCGCCAGCATCCCGGACTCGAGGCCGTAGTCGATGCCCTCACCGTTCATCGGGTTGATGAGGCCGGCCGCATCGCCGATGGCCACCCAGCCCGGGCCGTGCCGCTTCACCGAGCTCATCGGCAGCCGCCACGCCCGGGGACGTTCGGTGTAGTCGCCGAGGTCCCACTCGTCGCGGACGAGCTCGCGGTAGTCGTCGAGGAGGGTGTTGAGATTGAGGTCGCTGAACCGCTTCATCGTCGACAGCGCCCCGACACCGATGTTCACCGTCCCGTCCCCGCAGGGGAACATCCACCCGTAGCCGGGCACCGCGGTGCCGTGGCGGTCGCGCAGGGTCAGGCACGCCTCGAGGTGGCGGTCGGCGTGGCGGGGCGACGGGATGTACGAGCGAATGGCGAGGCCGAAGGGCTCGTCGGGATCGCGCTCGGCGCCGATCATGCGAGCGGCCTTGCCCTGGGCGCCGGCGGCGATGACGGTCAGGTCGGCCTCGATGCGCCGGCCCGAGCCGGCGCCGGTGGTCTCCACGCCGGTGACCCGATCGCCGTCGAGGACGGGCAGGGCTTCGGTCTCGTACACCAGCTCGGCCCCGGCCTTGTCGGCGGCATCGATGAGGCTGGCATCGAGGCGTCGGCGAGGCCAGACCGCCCCGTGCGACGGGAACCGGCCGTGCTCGGGCCAGGGCAGCTGCCGGCGCTGGCGGCCCGCGATCATGCGCAGACCATCGATGCGGTGAGCGTCGGTGAGGGCGACATCGAGCTCCTGGAGGGCAGCGACCGCCCGCGGGGTGAGCCCGTCCCCACAGACCTTGTCGCGGCCGAACGCCCCCTTCTCGAACACGATGACCTTGGCCCCGCCGCGCGACGCCCGGATGGCCGCCGCCGCGCCCGCGGGACCACCCCCGATCACCGCGAGGTCGAAGCGTTCGGTCGGTGCCGGCATCGAACCATTCTCGCCGGAAGCGCTCTGGTTCCCACACTCGGCGGTGGTCGACCGGTCAGAGCACCTTCTCGACCATGGCGACGCGCTCCTCACCGCCGTAGGGGGCGAGCTCGCTGACGACTGCGAAGCCGCGGCGCTGGTGGAAGCGCAGCGACCGCGGGTTGGGCGGCACCGTGTTCACCTCGGCACAGACCACGGTCCGGCCCGATGACGCCGCCCAGTCCTCGAACTCGTCGTAGAGGGCATCGGCCACACCGAGCCCGCGTGCCTCGGGCTGCAGGGCGATGCGGTCCACGTAGGCGAAGCGCGGGTGACGCCCGGCGAACCAGCGGTAGTTGGGGCTGGCGTAGTCGAGTCCCTCGCCCAGCCCGACGAAGAGACCGACGGCGATCCCGTCGGTCTCGACCACCTGGAACCGGGCGGCGGCGGCGGTGAACAGCGCGATCCGCCCGTCGTCGAGCGGTCCGACCTCGGGCTCGTTGGCGGCGTTGACCTCGCGGAGGGCGGCGATGTCGACGGGCTCCACCGCCCGGATCGTCCAGGGCGTCACGCCCGGCCGGTCAACCATCGTCGTCACCGAGTCCCTGCTCGTCGGCGATCCCCGCGTGGGCCCGATCGACCTGGTCGCTGAAGGACCGACGGATGGCCCGGTCGAGCAACCCGACCTGGTTGTCGAGCGCGGCCGAGCCCTCCCGGCCGGCGACCACGTACAGGTCCTCGAGCGCGGCGCGTATGCGCCGCACGACCTGGAGCGAGTTCGAGCCGTAGATGCGGATCTCGTCGAAGGCGAGCCCGAGCAGCTCGTCCCAGCTGATCGCGGAGTGCACGACCCGGATCCGGCCGTCGTCGTCGCGGTGGACGCGGGCGATGGGCGGTCGCGTCGCCTCGACCCGCAACAGGTCGTGCAGGCGATCGACGCACTGGACGGCGGTGGTGGGGTCGTTCAGTGCGGGCGACAGCGCCTTGGCTCCGATGTCGGCCAGCTGGCGGTACCCGAAGGCCAGATCGCTGGTCATCGTCCGCTCGGGCCCGAATCCGAGCGCCTCGTCGACGTCCTCCCACCGCAGGTCGACGTCCTGGCCGGCCGATCCCCAACCCTCGATGACGTTGGCCCCCTCGGGCACGAAGTCACCGGTCTCGGGAAGGACCCGCACCACGATGTCGAGCCGCGCCCCCACCCGCGCCAGGCGGCCGGCATCCACGTGCTGGAGCACCGCCCCCGGCCGGTGCCGGGCCACGCTGGTCACGACGGCGAGCGGTGCCAGGACGTCGCTCGGCGCGGGATCGGCCGCGTCCTGGCGGGGCAGCACGGCGGCGGTGTGTCGAGCCTCGGCCGCCACGGCTTCGATGATCCGCACGACACGGATCGACTGCATGATGTGGGCCACGAACCCGATGAAGGTGAACACCGCCGTGGCCCCGGCGAGCAGGGCGAAGTCGACCGCCAGCGAGGGCACGAAGGGGTGGTCGCCGTCGGTGATCCGCATCAACACGAGCAGGGCGTAGAGGAAGACGCCGGCGAAGGTCCCGAGCGCGATCTGATTGGGCCGGTCGCGCAGGAACTGACGCAGGGCCCGGGGCGAGAACTGGCTCGAGGTGAGCTGGAGGGCGACGATCGTGATGGAGAAGACGAGACCGGCGAAGGTCACCGTCGCGGTCGCCACCGTGGCCAGCAGCTGGCGGGCGGTGTCCGGGTCGGCCGTGATCGTGGCCACGTCGTAGCGCCGATCGACGAACGGCAGGAGCACGGCGAGACCGACCGACGCGGCGACGATCATCGTCGGGAGGAACCACAGCCCGGAACGCAGCCGTTCCTCGATGCGGGCGAGAGTCACGGGCTGCATCCTGCCCGGTGGGAGGGCGAGGTGCCCGGGACCGGACGGCGGTGCACCCACCCGTCGTACGCTCGGGCCCCCACTGCCGACCGAGGACCCACCCATGACCGCCACCCCCGCGATCCGGATCGAGGACGACGGCGCCGTCCGCCACCTGGTGCTGTGCCGCCCGGACGAGTTCAACACGATCACCCCCCAGCTCCGCGACGAGCTGGGCGCCGCGCTCGACGACGCCGACCGGGACTCCTCGGTGCGCGTCGTGCTGGTCAGGGCCGAGGGGCGGGCGTTCTGCGCCGGCTTCGGCCTCGACTGGTCGACGCTGTCGCAGGCCGAGAACGACGGGGCTCGCGGCCGGGTGTGGGACTCGGTCGCCGACGTGCAGATGATCGGGACGTTCGGCAAGACCTTCGCCAAGCTCCACTCGATCTCGAAGCCGACCATCGCCGCCGTCCAGGGGTGGTGCGTCGCCGGCGGCACCGACATGATCCTCAACGCCGATCTCATCGTCGCCGGCGAATCGGCCAGCTTCGGGTATCCGCCGGCCCGGGTGTGGGGCATCCCCGAGGCCCCGTGGGTGTGGGTCGCCCGCCTCGGCCTCGAGCGGGCCAAGCGGTACCTGTTCACCGGCGACGAGATCCCCGCCCCGGAGGCAGCCGCGGTCGGGATGATCCTCGAGTGCGTCCCCGACGACGAGCTCCAGGACCATGCCCGCGCCCTGGCCCAGCGGATGGCGCTCCTCCCGCTGAACCAGCTCCAGATGCTGAAGTGGTCGCTGAACGACGTCGCCCGCCACCAATACGCTCCCGACACCAGCCGGCTGCTCGGTTTCCTCTTCGACGGCGTGGCCCGCCACACCCAGGAGGGCCTCGACTTCGTCGGGCGGGCCCAGGAGATCGGCTGGCGCGACGCGGTCCGCGAACGAGACCGCCCCTTCGGGGACTACGGGGAACGGGGACGATCATGACCACTGCGGTACGCACCGAACGCCACGACCGGATCCTGGTCGTGACCATCGACCGACCCCACCGTCGCAACGCCATCGACGGCCCGACCGCGGCCGAGCTGCACGACACGTTCTCGGCGTTCGACACCGACGACGGAGTCGACGTCGCGGTCCTCACCGGCGCCGGCGGCACCTTCTGCGCCGGAGCCGACCTGAAGGCGATCAGCGAGGGCACGGGCAACCGGGTCGACGAGGACGTCAGCCTGCCCGGCCCGCTCGGCTGCACCCGGATGATGCTGGACAAGCCGGTGATCGCCGCGGTCGAGGGCCACGCCGTCGCCGGCGGACTCGAACTGTCGCTGTGGTGCGATCTGCGGGTGGCCGCCCGGGACGCCACCTTCGGCGTGTACTGCCGGCGGTGGGGCGTCCCTCTGGTGGATGGCGGGACCATTCGTCTTCCGCGACTGGTCGGCCAGAGCCGTGCCCTCGACATGATCCTCACCGGCCGGGGCGTGAGCGGTGAGGAGGCCGGGCAGTGGGGACTCGCCAACCGGGTGACCGAACCAGGGGCGGCGCTCGACGGCGCCCTCGAGCTGGCCCGGGCCCTGGCGGCTTTCCCCCAGACCTGCCTGCGCACCGACCGGCGATCGAGCTACCAGCAATGGGACCTGCCGTTCGAGGACGCGCTGGCCAACGAGACCCGGCTCGGCCTGGTGCCGATCCGCTCCGGTGAGACCCTCGAGGGTGCTGCCCGCTTCGCCGGTGGGGAGGGCCGCCACGGCGCAGGGGTCTGAGCGATGTGGGAGAGTCGACCCATGACACAGCACAACGATGTCGATCTCGGCCTCGGCCGCATGATCGGCCGCCGGGCATCGCTGACCCCACGCCGCAAGGCCCTCACCTTCGAGGGCACGACGTGGACCTACGCCGAGTTCCTCGACCGCATCGACCGGTTCGCCACTGTGCTCGCCGATGGTGGCGTCGGGGTGGGTGATCGGGTCGCGTACCTCGGGCTGAACCACCCGAACTTCTTCGTGACGCTGTTCGCCACCGTCCGCCTCGGCGCCACGTTCGTCCCGCTCAACTTCCGCCTCACCGGGCCGGAGCTGTCCTTCATCGTGGGTGATTCCGGCGCTCGGACCATCGTGGTCGACGACGCCCACCGGGCGGTGATCGATGCCATTCGCGACGACCTGCCGTGCGATCGGTACCTCTCCTCCGAAGCGGCTGCCGACGGCTGGCCGGCGATGGACGCCGCCCTGGCCGACGCCGCCCCGCTTGCCGATCCGGCCTCGGTGGCGGCCGGCGACGTCGCCGTCATCATGTACACCTCGGGCACCACCGGTCGGCCCAAGGGCGCCATGCTCACCCACGGCAACATCGCGTGGAACAACGTCAACGCCCTCCACGCCATCGACATGGCCGGCGACGAGATCGGCCTCGTGGTGGCGCCGCTGTTCCACATCGGCGGCCTCAACGTCACCACCATGTTGGTGTGGCAGAAGGGCGGTGAGATCGTGCTGCACCGCAGCTTCGATCCCGCCGAGACGATCCGCGCCATCGAGGAGCACGGGATCACCAACCTGTTCGGGGTCCCGGCCATGTTCCTGTTCATGAGCCAGATGCCGGGCTTCGAGTCGGCCGACTTCTCCAGCGCGCGGGTGTTCGTGGTGGGCGGAGCCCCGTGCCCGGAGCCGCTCACCAAGCTCTACCTGTCGAAGGGGGTGCCCTTCGCCCAGGGCTACGGCCTCACCGAGACCGCTCCGATGTGCTCGTTCCTGCTCCCGCCGGATGCGCTGGCCAAGGTGGGGTCGGCGGGGCAGGCGCCCATGTACACCGAGGTGCGCTGCGTCGACGAGGAGAATCGCCCGGTCGCCGCCCACCAGACCGGTGAGATCTGCATCAAGGGGCCCAACGTGATGGCCGGGTACTGGAACCGGCCCGATGCCACGGCCGACGCCATCGACACCGAGGGCTGGTTCCACTCCGGCGACATCGGCTACTTCGACGAGGAGGGCTTCCTCTACGTGGTCGACCGGGTCAAGGACATGGTCATCTCCGGGGGCGAGAACGTCTACCCGGCCGAGGTCGAATCCGTGCTGCAGGGGCACGAGGCGATCGCCGACGTGGCCGTCATCGGCCTACCCGACGATCGATGGGGTGAGGCGGTGACCGCGGTGGTCGTACCGGCGGCCGGGGCCGCCCCGACGCTCGAGGAGCTGCGCACCTTCGCCGGCGAGCAGCTGGCTCGGTACAAGCTCCCCAGCCGCCTGCACGTGGTCGACGAACTGCCCCGCAACCCGGCCGGCAAGATCCTCAAGTTCGAACTGCGCGAGCGGTTCGACACCTAGCGGGCGATCTGTCCATCAATATCCGCTGTCACTGACCGATCTGGCGGCCAATCTCGGAAGATGCTGAGCACTTCGGTCGACATGTGACCGAATTCACGGCATGATGGGCCCATGTACCACGCGGCCGTGGCCCTGCCCGCCGATCACCCGGGCGTCAGCGACGAGGACTACCTCGCCCGCCGCGCCCACATCGCCGAGGTGGGCCGCCGACACCAACCCGGCGATCCCATCCCCGACGTCCACTACACCGCCGAGGAGGACCACGTCTGGTCCACCGTGTCGACCGAGCTCGCCGGACTCCACGCCCGCTACGCGTGCACCGAGATGCAGGCCGGGATCGCCCGGCTCGCCCTGCCCCGACACCGCGTCCCGCAGCTGCGCGAGGTCGATGCCCGCACCCATCAGCTGACCGGGTTCCGCATCCGGCCGGTGCCCGGGCTGGTGCCGACCCGCACGTTCTACGGCTCGCTGGCCGAGCGCACGTTCATGTCGACCCAGTACATCCGCCACCACTCGGTGCCCTTCTACACGCCCGAGCCCGACATCGTGCACGAGATCATCGGGCACGCCACCATGCTCTCGTCCCCCCGACTCGCCGACCTCTACGAAGCGGCCGGACGTGCCTCCCGGCGGGCCACCTCCGACGAGGCGCTCGAGTTCTTCAGCCGTGTCTTCTGGTTCACGCTCGAGTTCGGCGTGGTCCACGAGGAGGGCGAGGTCCGCGCCTACGGCGCCGGCCTGCTCTCGTCCTTCGGCGAGATCCAGGTGTTCCGCGAGGCCGAGATCCGCCCGTGGGACATCACCGAGATGGGGACGACCACCTACGACATCACGACCTACCAACCCGTGCTGTTCGCCGCCGCGAGCATCGACGCCATGGTCGCCGACCTGACCACCTTCTTCGATTCCTACGACGACGACACGTTCCACCAGGAGTACGCATGACCACGACATCCCCCCTGCCCACGCCCTCCGAGGCCCCCGCCGCTCGCCTCCAGGGGTGGGACTGCATCGAGTTCTGGGTCGGCAACGCCCGCAGCACCGCCGGATTCCTGATGTCGGCGTTCGGATTCGTCTGCACCGGTTACGCCGGCCCCGAGTCCGGAGTCGACGACCGGGTGAGCTACGTGCTCGAGCAGGGTGACATCCGCTTCGTGATCACCGGTGCGTTGTCGGCCGACTCCCCCATCGCCGACCACGTACGCATCCACGGCGACGGGGTCCACGACCTGGCCTGGATCGTCGACGACGCGTCCGCCGCGTACACCGATGCCGTCGCCCGCGGTGCTCGGGCGGTGCGGGCGCCGTGGGAGGAGACCGACGAGCTGGGCACCCTCCGCCTGGCCCAGATCGGCACCTACGGGGAGACGGTGCACACCTTCGTGGAACGCGGTCGCTACGTGGGCGGCGAGGGCACCCGGGCGCGACTCGAGCCCGGCTTCGACGACGAGGGCCTGCCCCCCACCCCGGTCGGCCCGGCGGTGGGACTGACCGGCCTCGATCACGTGGTCGGCAACGTCGAGAAGGGCCGGCTCGACCAGTGGGTCGACTTCTACGCGCAGGTCATGGGGTTCGACCAGCTCGTGCACTTCGACGATGCCCAGATCGCCACCGAGTACTCCGCCCTGATGTCCACCGTGGTGTGGAACGGCTCGAAGATCGTCATGCCGCTCAACGAGCCGGCCGACGGGCGCAAGAAGAGCCAGATCCAGGAGTACCTCGAGTGCTACGACGGCCCCGGCGTGCAGCACATCGCCATGCGGACCGACGACATCGTCGCCGACCGTGGACGCGCTGCGGGAACGCGGCGTGCGGTTCATGACGGTGCCGGACACCTACTACGCCGAGGCCAAGGCCCGGCTGGCCGACTTCGATCTCCCCTGGAGCGAACTGCAGCGGCTCAACATCCTCGCCGACCGCGACCACGACGGATACCTGCTGCAGATCTTCACCGAGACGATCACCGATCGGCCCACGGTCTTCTTCGAGATCATCGAACGACGGGGCGCCAAGGGCTTCGGCGAAGGCAACTTCAAGGCACTGTTCGAAGCGATCGAGCGCGACCAGGCCCGCCGCGGCCACCTCTGATCGACACCGTGCGTCATGCCTACGGGGTCGTGCGCCCCCACCCCGGTGGCCGACCCCACCTCGCCGCCCGCGTCGACGACCGGGCGTTCGATCTGCGGAGTGTGCGCGGGGTCCCCGATGGGGTCGCCGATGCCGATTCCCTCGACCCGCTGCTCGCCCTCGGCCGGACCGGCTGGGACGACGTCCACGGTGCCGTCGCCGACCACCTCGCACACGACCCGGCCGGCGCGCCGGTCGACGCGCTCGAGATCCTGCTGCCCATCACGCCGGGTGACTACGTCGACTTCTACGCGTCGGAGCACCATGCCCGGCGTCTCGGTGCGATCCTGCGACCCGGCGACGACCCGCTGCCGGCGAGCTGGCGACACCTCCCCATCGGCTACCACGGCCGGGCGGGATCGATCGTGGTGTCGGGCACCCCGGTGCGCCGACCGGTCGGTCTGGTCGGTGCCGGCGAGCGGGTTGCGAGCCGCCGCCTCGACCTCGAGCTGGAGCTCGGGTTCGTGGTGGGCACCGGCGCACCCATGGGCGAGGTCGTCGCGCCCGATGCCGCTGCCGATCACGTCTTCGGGGTGGTCCTGGTCAACGACTGGTCGGCCCGCGATCTGCAGGCGTTCGAGTACCGGCCGCTCGGACCGTTCGCGGGCAAGAGCTTCGCCACCACCGTCGCAGGGTGGGTCACGCCGCTGGCCGCGCTCCCGATGGTCCCGGCGCCGGCGCAGGACCCATCCCCGGACCCCGTCCTCGCCGCCCAGCAGGACTGGGCGCTCGATCTCGACCTCACGTGGTCGATCAACGGCACCACCGTCGGGCGCAGCAACGCCCGCCACCTGGGGTGGACCTTCGCCCAGATGCTCACCCACCTCACGGCCAACGGCGCCGGCCTGCGCCGCGGCGACCTGTTCGCCTCGGGCACGATCTCCGGCCCGAGCCCCGGTCAGGAGGGCTCGCTCATCGAGGCGGCGTGGAACGGCGAACGACCCATCGTCCTCGACGACGGGTCGCGGCGTGGCTGGCTCGAGGACGGTGACACCGTGACCCTCGCCGGCTCGTGGTCAGCAGGCGCTCACTCCGGCACCCTCGCCGAGGCCACCGGTACCGTGGTCCCCGCCCGGGAGGTCCACTGATGCCCCACTACCGATCCGCCGGAGTCGTGCCCCGCAAGCGGCACACCAAGGCATTCGACCACGACGGCCGCCGGCTGGCCGAGGAGCTGGTCGGCGCCGAAGGGTTCTCCCGCGAGTCGGCCCTGCTCTACCACCGCCGCTCGCCCTCCGCGATCCTCGGCGTCGAGCCCGTCGCCGTGCCCGATCCGGCGCCCGCCGGCGGAGTCGGGCCCCGGCACTTCCGAACCGGTGCGCTCGCCAGCACCGACGACCTGGTCACCGGACGGCACCGCTTGTTGGGCAACGACGACGTGACCCTCGCCTTCGTCACCGCCCGCGCCCCGTCGCCGCTGTACCGCTCGACCGTCGGCGACGAACTCACCTTCCTGCACGACGGTTCGGCGGTCCTCGAATCGGTGTTCGGCACCTTGCCGGTCGAGGCGGGCGACTACGTCGTCGTTCCCGCCGGCATCACCCACCGCTGGGTCCCGGGCAACGACGGCGCCGGCGCGCTGGTGATCGAGTCCGGCGGGCACGTGCGTGTCCCCGACAAGTACCTCTCTCCGCACGGGCAGCTGCTGGAGGGCGCGCCGTTCTCCGAGCGGGACCTGCGGGCTCCCACCGAGCTACTGGCCGACGACACCAGCGACGTGCCGGTGCTCGTTCGCACCCGGGCCGGGTGGATGCGCTACCGCCACGCCACCCATCCCTTCGACGTGGTCGGCTGGGACGGGTACCTGTACCCCCACGCCCTGAGCATCCACGACTTCGAGCCGATCGTCGGCCGCATCCACCAACCGCCGCCGGTGCACCAGACCTGGGCGTTGCCCGGGGCCGTCGTGTGCTCGTTCGTCCCACGACCGTACGACTTCGACCCCAACGCGGTGCGGGTCCCGTACCACCACCACAACGTCGACAGCGACGAGGTGCTGTTCTACGCCGAAGGCGAGTTCATGAGCCGCGCCGGATCAGGCATCGGACGAGGATCGATCTCGCTGCACCCGGCCGGGTTCACCCACGGCCCGCAGCCCGGGTCCTCCGATGCGGCCGACGCGGCCGACGGCACCAGCGAGATCGCGGTGATGCTCGACACCTTCCGCCCGTTGCAGGTGCTGGCCGACGCCGCGGCCGTCGAGGATCCCGACTACTGGCGGTCGTGGGGCTGACGCGAGCCCGCCGGGATCAGCCGTCGAGGTCCTGGTTCGGGTTGATCAGGTACTTCTCGCCCGTGGCCTGCTTGCCGTAGCCGGCGATGGCCTCGAGCGTGAGCGCCTCCGCCAAGGAGACGACCGCGGTGTAGCTGCTGGCGAATGTGGTGGTGATCTCGGACGCGACGCGCTCCCGGAGCTGCTGGGCCCGCTCGGGTCCGACCCGCTCGAGGAAGTAGGGCAGGAGCCACCCGCCCACGCTCCAGGCCATCCCGAAGCTCCGGTTCAGCTCTGTGGGTGAGCGATCGAGGCCGCCGTAGATGTACACCTGTTTGTGCCGGCTCGATCCGTAACGACCCACCGCCCCCTCCTTCTTCGCCTGGGCGGCCTCCATGGCGGTCAGGATCCTGCTGGCCAGCGTTCCGCCGCCCGTCGCGTCGAACCCGATGGTGGCGTCGGTGGTGGTGACGGCGTCGATCAGTGACGCCATGAAACCGTCGTCGCTCGAGTTGCACACGATGCTGGCGCCGAGGTCGTGCAGCAGGTCGACCTGCTCCTGGCGGCGGACGATGTTGACCAGCGGGACGCCGTCGGCCTGGCACAGCTTGACCAGCATCTGGCCGAGGTTGGACGCGGCGGCGGTGTGGACCAGCGCGGTGTGGCCCTCGAGCCGCATCGTCTCGACCATGCCGAGCGTGGTGAGCGGATTGACGAAGCACGAGGCCCCCTCCACCGCGGTGACGCCGTCGGGAAGCGGAAGGCAGGCGGCGGCGGGAGCGAGGCGGAACTGCGAGTACATGCCGCCGCCGATGGTGGCGACCGTCCGACCGAGCAGCGCCTGGGCGGCATCGGACGACCCCGCGTCCACGACCACCCCCGCCCCCTCGTTGCCCATGGCCATGGGCGTGCCGACTCGGGCCTCGACCATGCGGCGCAGACCGGCAGGGATGTCGGCGACCACCTTCGCCTCGACACCCGAGCCGACGACGCGTGCCGTGCCCATGTCGGCCGGGCCGAACATCGGGCCGAGATCCGATGGGTTGATCGGCGCCGCCTCCACCCGGATGACGACCTCGTCCTCCTTCGGAGTCGGGACCGCCACGTCCGCGACCGTGAGCTCGAGCGTGCCTTCATCCGTCACCGTCGAGCGAAGCTGTCGTGCCATGGGTGTCCTGTCCTCTTGGTCCTGTGGGAGGTTCGAGTCTCGCGCTCCGCCGGCACCCGGCGCGTCCGCCCGGCGTGCGGATCACCCAGGTTCGGGTGGTTGGGCGTTGGTTGTCCGATCTGGTTGATGTGGGTAATGATCCGCCCATGACACGCGACGGCCAACCCACCGTGCTCATCGTCGACGACGAGATCGACATGCGGCTGCTGGTGCGCGTGATCCTCGAGTCGGCCCGCAGCGGGGTCGAGGTGGTCGGCGAAGCGGTCGACGGACTCGACGCCCTGTTGGCCTTCGATCAACTCGACCCGCCCACCATCCCCGACGTCGTCATCCTCGACAACCGGATGCCGGGTCGCACCGGGGTCGAGGTCGCGGCCGAGATGCTGGCCAAGCAACCCCGGCAGCACATCATCCTGTTCAGCGGGTTCATCACGCCGGAGCTGGAGGCCCAGGCTCGGGAGATCGGCATCGACGCCTGCGTGAGCAAGTCCGACTACGAATCGCTCCCGCAGCTGGTGGTCGATCTCGTGGCCCCGGCCGCCTGACACGGCGCGCCCGACCCAGCCGGCAGTTCAGCGCACCTCGAAGGTGCCGTGCATGCCGAGGGCCTCGTGCCCGTCGATCCCGCACACGTAGCGGTACGTCCCGGCCTCCTCGAGCGCGAGCACGACGGTGCCGTCATTCCCGGGCTCGGTGGGGCCGATCTCGCCGAGCGATGTCCCATCGGGGCCGTACACCTCGAACTCGTGCTCGACCGTGCCGTCGTTCTCCATGTCGAACTCCACCGTGGCACCGGCGTCGAGCGAGAGGTCGTCGAGGCCCGTGTATTCGTAGTCGTGCGCCGCGAACTGCACCTGCACGTCGCCCGAGGCGGGAAGCGCGGCCCCTCCCGCACCGGTGACGGTGATCGTCTCGCGGATGCCGTCGCCGGTCTGGCCCGGCTTGCATGCGACCTCGTACGTGCCGGCGGCGAGGTTGGCGGTGAAGTCCGCGCTGGTTCCGGGCCCGATGTTCTCCCGCTCGCTCACGACGCGATCGCCCGCCGCGTACACGTAGACCTCGGTCACCTGCTGGCCGGTGTTCTCGACCCGGAAGGTCGTCTTCCCTGCCGTGAGATCGGTCTGGGCGGGCACACAGCTGTCGTCGGATGCACGGATCCCCACGACGTCGCCGCTGGTGCCGGAACACGCGGTCGCGGCGGCCGCGAGCAGGACGACCGCGACGGTCGGCGGCAATGATCGGATGCGCACGGGGGTGGCCTCGGAGGTCAGCGAGTGACCGCGACCGGCTCGGGGGCCGGGGCGGGCTCGTCGGGGACGGCGGGGTGATGGGGACGGAAGAACAGCGTCATGACGACGCTCAGGTACGTGGCCCAGACGATCACCTCGGCCCACGAGGGATCGGGTCGGAAGTTGACCGTGCCGCGCAGCAGGGTGCCGTACCAGCTGCTCGGAGGGACGGTCGAGGAGACATCGAAGGCGGGATTGCCGAAGAGCGATCCGGTCAGCACGCCACCTTCCCAGAGGTCGTGGATGCCGTAGGCCAACACGCCGGCCGCCACCACGATGAGCCCGGCACCGGTCCAGGTGAAGAACTTGCCCAGGTCGAGGTGCACGGCCCGGCGGTAGAGCAGCCAGCCGAGGACGGTCGCCAGGGCGATGCCGAGCGTGGCACCGATCATCGGTGCGGTGGTGGTGTCGGTGGCCTTGGCTGCCGACCACACGAACAGGGCGGTCTCGAGCCCTTCTCGGATGACGGCGACGAAGGCGGTGACGATCACGCCCCCCGCGCCGCCGGTGACGACGGCGTCGAGACGGTGGTGGAGCTCGCTCTTCATCTGACGTGAGGTGCGCTGCATCCAGAAGATCATCCAGGTGACGAAGCCGACCGCGACCAGCGACATCACGCCACCGAAGACCTCCTGGGCCCGGAACGTGTCGAGGCCGTGCTGGGCGAAGGTCAACAGCGCGCCCACGCCGAGCGACAAGCCGACGGCGAGGCCGACGCCGAGCCACAACGGCCGCAACCGATCGGTCCGGCCCGTCTTGACCAGGTAGGCCACCAGGATCCCCACGACCAGCGCGGCCTCGAGTCCCTCGCGGAGACCGATCAGGAAGTTGGCGAGCACCCAACCATGTTAGGCAGACCTATCAAATGTCGTGCAACCCACCTGTTATGTGCGAACCGCGGATGATCGGCGGGCTGGATATTCCTGTGGTCGAGCGACGGGTTCAGAGGAGACTCAGGTCGATGAGCGACACCCGCCTTGACCTCGGACGCCGCATCGTCGTGACGGGACTCGCCGGTTCGGGCAAGAGCACGCTCGCGCGTGCGCTCGCGTCCCAGACCGGCTTGCCGGTCATCCATCTCGACCTCGAGTTCTGGAAACCCGGCTGGTCCGCACCCTCGGAGTCGGAGTTTCGTGAGAAGCAGCACGCGGTGCTCGGCGGCGACGCATGGATCGCGGAAGGCAACTACCACGAGACGCTCGATCTCCGGGTCGAGAGAGCGGACGCCATCGTGGTTCTCGACATGCCGTGGTGGCTGTGTTCCTTCCGTGCGCTGCGGCGGGGGCTCAGGATGCCGGACCAGTTGCCGGCCGGCTGTGAGTACTCGCGGTGGCAGCGGTTTCGTGATGAGTGGCAGCTCGCCGCCCGCATCTGGCGCAGCCGCCGTTCAGAACCGGCGCACGAACGCGGGACCATCTCGCGCCACGGGAGTCACGCCGCGCTGCACGTGCTCCGCTCCCGGCCCGAGGCCGACGAGTTCCTAGAACGGCTCGCGAATTCGGCCCGCTGAGCGACGACCTCTCCCTCACAAGCGACCGTTGGCCGGACGAGTCGGCTCACCGACCGGTGTGCGTCACCGATGAGTTCTCGACTGCCGTAGCGTCGAACTGACATGAGCGGATTCGATCCCCAACGCCTCGCGCACCTCGCCAACGCCATGCAGCACCATGTCGACCAGGACCGGGTCGGAGGTGTCGTCTGGCTGTTGGCCGCGGGAGATCAGGTGGAGGTCGGCTTCGCCGGCCGGCTCACCCGAGGCGAACCGACGCCTGTCGGTCGCGACAGCATCTTCCGCATCTCGTCGATGACCAAGCCGATCGTGGCGGTGGCGGCGCTCATCCTCGTGGAGGAGTACGCGCTGCGGCTCGACGATCCCATCGACGCGCTGCTTCCCGAACTCTCCGACCGCCGCGTACTCGTCGACGCTCGCGGTCCGATCGACGGGGAGACGGTGGCGGCGCAGAGACCCATCACGCTGCACGACGTGTTGACGTTCCGGCTGGGCATCGGGATGGACTTCGCGGCGCCTTGGCCGCAGCCGTTCCTCGAGGCGCTGGCGGAGCTCGAGCTCGGCGCCGGTCCGCCCGAGCCGCAGGTACCGCCGCCGCCGGATGAATGGATGCACCGGCTCTCGACACTGCCCCTCCTGTACCAGCCTGGCGAGCGCTGGCTCTACAACAACGGGTCCGATGTGCTCGGCGTGCTCATCGCACGGGCCACCGGCCAACCACTCGACGTCGTGTTGCGCGACCGTGTGTTCGAGCCGTTGGGCATGGTCGACACCGCGTTCTCGGTGGCCGATGTCCACCGGTTCGGCACGTGTTACGGCACCGACCAATCGGGCGAACGGTTCGTCTTCGATTCTCCGGACGGCCAGTGGTCGAAGCCACCGGCGTTTCCGTCGGGTGCGGCCGGCCTCGTGTCGACGGTGGACGACCTGCACGCGTTCGCGCGGATGCTGCTGTCGGGTGGGCGGCTGCCCGATGGCTCGCGCCTGCTGTCGCGCGCCTCCGTCGACGCCATGACCACCGACCAGATCGATGTCGCCGGCGGCGCGCCCGGGCCCCTGCCCGACGGCTCGCAGGGGTGGGGATTCGGCGTCGGCGTCCAGGTCCGCCGCACCGGTCTCGGGCCCTCCGTCGGATCGTACGGTTGGGCAGGCGGCCTGGGGAGCATGTGGTCGAACGACCCCAGCAACGCCTTCGTCGGTGTCTTGCTCAGCACCGACGCCTTCGCCGGCCCATTTCCTCCGCCGGCGGTGATCCAGGACTTCTGGACCGGCGCGTACACCGCGCTCGACGACTGAACCAGGAGGCCGTCGTGTCATCGCCTGCTCCGACACTGAGCGGGTCACCGATGAAGCGCCATCGCACATACTACGCCTTGCGTTGCTACGCTAAACGTAGTACCAATTGTTGTTGATGGGTGATGTCAACGGCGGTCTTCGCCGCACGAACGATCCGCCGGTGCTCATTCTGATCGGACTGGCTGACGGTCCGAAGCATGGTCATGCGCTGTTGAAGGACATCGAGGCGTTCGCCGGTGTTCGTCTCGGACCCGGGGCGCTCTATGGCGCGATCACCCGTCTCGAAGAACGCGGACTGATCGCCCCGCTCGAGACCGACGACCGGCGACGTCCATACCGGCTGACGGCCGCCGGAGCGACGGCCCTCGCCGATGCACTGGCGGAACTGACGCGAGTGACGAAGGTCGGGAGCGCGCGTCTGCGGGCTGCTGGAGCTCACGCGTGAGGGCTCGGCGCGACCGTTTGGAGCGGCTCGTGCGCTGGTACCCGCCACGGTGGCGGGAGCGCTACGGCGACGAGTTCCTCGCGTTGTGCGAGGACGTGGTCGGGGATCGGTCGCCGTCGATGCGGTTCCGGGTCTCTGTGGCCGTCGCCGGTCTCCGCGAGCGAGCCTTCGAGTGCGGGCTCGCGGGCCAGACGGCACCACGGGCCGAGCGGACGCGAAGCGGCGCGCTCGTCGTTCTGTCCGCGTGGACGCTGTTCATGCTCGCCGGCGCCGGGTTCGCGAAGCTCGCCGAACACGCTGACGCCGCCGTAGCCTCCGCGTCTCGCTGGCAGATCGACCTGAGCTACGCCGGCATCGAAGCGCTGGCGACGATCGCCGGGCTCGCCGTCGTGACCAGTGCGCTGGTGTCACTCCCGTCCTTCATCCGGTTCGTCGAGGCGGGGGGATGGCCGACGGTACGCGGCATGTTCGTCGCGGCGACCGGAGCCACCGTCGCGGCCACCGCCGGCGGAGTCGGGCTCGCGCTGTGGGCCGGTCACGTCCCAGCCGTCGACCGCGAAACGGGAGCGTGGCCGTATGGGACCGTGTTCGTGCTCTGGGCGGCGACCGCCGCCACCGCGTTGATCGCCTGGACCGCAGCTGCAGTCGTCACCGCCCGGCGGCTGACGTTCACCGAGCGCCAGCTGCACATCTACGCCGCTCTCGCCTACGTCGTCGGCGGCGCCATGGGACTCATCACCATCGCCGCGATGTCCTGGTGGATCATCATGGGAATCCGCGCCCCCTGGTTCCTCCATGGCGCAGCGAAGGGCAGCTCTGGTTCCATCCTCGACCCCCGTGTCGCAGTCACCGTGACAGCCATGTTGGTCGCCGACGCGCTCGCCGTGGGCGGTCTGCGACGCATCGGGCGGCATCCACTGACTTCCGCCCGCATGTGACGTCCCCGGTGTCAATCGCCGTCGCGCATGCGGCGCTCTCCAGGTCCGGCCTCGCCAGGGGCGCCAGCGGTGCCGGCGGTGAGGAGCATGTCGACGAAGTAGTCGGTGAGATCGTCGATGGTTGCGTCGAGGTCACCGTCCAGCCACTCCAGGACAACCAGGCCGATGGCGCCGATGAGTGACAGGGCGGCCATGGTGAGCCGGCTGTCGGGGATGTCGGGGGCGAGAAACGGGCGGGCCGCGACGGCGAGGAGGTCGGCGAAGCGGCGGGTCGACGCCCGGACGTCACGGGTGATGGAACCGCCGACGGCGCCGACCTCGACGAACAGGAGCCGTGCCTTCGCCGGCTCGCCGGTCAGGTGGGCGATGAACGCCTCGATCACCGCGCGGGCCTGGTGTTCGGGATCCCCCACCGCGCCGAACGCGGCGGCGCCGACCGCCGTGAGCAAGTCGGTGACGACTCGGTCGAACGCCGACGCGAAGAGCTCACCGCGGTCACGGAACGACTCGTAGAAGTACCGGTCGGTGACGCCGGCCTGGGCGCAGAGATCCTTCACTCCGGTGGCCGTGTACCCCTCGGTGCCGAAGCAGTGGATGGCGGCGTCGATGAGCGCCTCGCGGCGAGCGGCGGTGCGCTCCTCGGCGCTCACGCCCCCGTAGGTGCGAGACGTCGTGTACCGCTCGGCCATGCGCGAACCCTAGTTGACGATCCACATCGTCAGATAGCACACTTCTGACGATGACCATCCTCAGAAGGCGGGTCGGACCCGACTCGTTGCTGTGGCGCTACGCCGGCGACACCCGCATCGCCTTTCTCGGCAGCACCATCGGCCTGCTCCAACTCATGCACCCCGCCATCGGCGCTGGGGTCCTCCAGCACTCCAACTTCTTCGAGGACCCCGCCGGCCGCGTCTTCCGATCGCTCCCACGCATCCTCGGCGCCGTCTACGACGCCGACCCGCACGCCACCGGCGACGAGGTACGCGCTGCGCACACCACCATCAAGGGCACGACCGACGCCGGCGAGCCCTACCACGCCCTCGACCCGGCCACGTTCTGGTGGGCTCACGCCACGTTTCAGTTCATGGCCGAACAGGTCGCCGACCGCTTCGATCGCCACCGCCTCACGGACGCCGAACGAGAGCAGCTCTACGCCGAGGGGGTTGAGTGGTACCGCCGCTACGGCGTCAGCGACCGCGCCGTCCCACCCACCCGCGCCGGCTTCCAGGCCGAGTGGGACCACATCTGCACCGACGTCCTCGAGATGAACGACGCCGTCCGCTTCGTCCTCGGCTCACTTCGCGACCCACTCCTCCCGAAATGGGACGACCGAGCCGGGCTCCCGAGATGGCTCCGCCCCCTCGCCAACCTCCCCACTTCCCGCTGGATCGCCGCGCGCGGCGCCCGTCTCGTCGCCATCGGCGGCCTCCCACCCGTTGTGCGCGAACGCTTCGACATCCCCTGGACCCGCCGCAACGCCCTCGAGCTCGCGAGCCTCGAATGGTCCGTACGCACCGGCTGGCGGCTGCTGCCGCCATCGATCCGCTGGCAGTCACGCGCCCTCGACGGCTGGCACCGAACCATCGGCCACGCCCCCTGACACCCCTGGCCGGGTCGGGCAACGATCCGCCGCGCGAAGGGTCGATCGTCGACGCCACCTGCTACGTCGTGGAGGCCGCGAACCTTGACGGATCGGCGATCCTGGCCGTCCCGAGCCCACCGGATGCGCCGCGCCCCGCGATCTCAACCTCGCCGGAGAACGGGCTCGAGACAAGATCGGCTGGTCTCCACGCCCGATCTGTGAACCGGCGCCCCGAGTCCGGCTCTGACCAACGTCGAGTACGCCGAAGATGAACTCGGCATTCCGACACGGGCATGGATCGGCGGTGCCGGTTGCGAGGTGGGAAGATCGCGCCTGTGGGGAAGCTTGGCCGGGTTGCGGTGGTGTCCGACATCCACGGGAACACCGTCGCCCTCGACGCTGTACTCGGCGATCTGGCGGGTCTGGAGCCGGTCGATGAAGTGTGGGCGCTCGGCGACCTCGTGGCCGTCGGCCCCGACCCGGTCGGCGTCCTCGAACGATTGACGGCACTGTGCGCCCTTCGCTGCCTGGCAGGCAACACCGAGCGATACGTGATCAGTGGCGAGCGGGGGCTTCCTGACGCCGTGGAGGCGGCTCGTCGACCGCATCTTCCTGGTCTCATCTCGGGCTTCGTCTGGACTGCGGGACGACTGCTCGCCGCCGGCTGGCTCGATTGGCTGTGCGAGCTCCCGGGTCGGCTCGACGCCGAGGTCGTCGGTGACCGACGCCTGGTGGGGGTCCATGCGACCCCCGACCGGGATGACGGCGAGGGCATTCATCCGGGCCGGACCGATGCTGAACTCGATGCCATGCTCGTCGAGGCCGACGCCGACGTTCTGTGTGCCGGTCACACGCATGTTGCCCTCTGGCGGCCGACCGCTCGCGGTCACGTCGTCAATCTCGGGAGTGTGTCGAATCCGCCGGTCGGGAGCGACGGTCGCGCAAGTTACGCAGTGCTCGACTTCACCGACGGCGACGTACGGGTCGAGCATCGCCGAGTCAGCTACGACCACGGGAAGGTGATCGATCAGCTCATCACTGCCCGTCACCCGTCGCTGGGCTTCATCGAGGACAACTACTTCGGTCGGTACCTGAACGCTGAGGGATAGATCGAGCCGTCTCAGAGATCCCACTGGCCTGGCTTGCCCGCGCCGTCTTCCTCGACCTGAACGGCATCGAATGACGGCGTCTACGAACTCGAGATTCGTGTTGCGTCCGAACCGATCGACGTGAACGAACTCGCCGCGAGGCTTCGATCGCTCATCACAGAGAACAGGCGATACGTGCTGCCGCCCCATCGTGCGGTCGTCGTCAGCGACCCGCCGCGGATCGGCACCTCGGGCCGCCCGACAAGTCCGGGGCTGTGGTGTTGCGCCAGCGCAACATGATGACCCAGGAGTCCGAGCCGCTCAGAGTGCCGGCTCGCGTGGGCCATGCGAAACGAAGAACAGGGAGACGGGTCGCGTCGCCATTCTCGAGGCGCACATCGCCGACCCCGTCGACCACCGGCCCGTATCCGACGCCTCAGCGGCCAGACCAGTAGCCGGTGGTACGGTCCGCGCGGGAGACAACAAGGGGGTACGACATGAATGCAGCTGCCAGCGTGCACCTGCCGGGGCGACTGGGGACACCGGATCTGGTGCTCCGTGACGATCCGAGAGCAGATCCACGAATGATCGCCGCCATGGAGCCCTTCGAGCTGGACGGCGCGCCGCCCCCGGTCCCCGTCACCGCCGACAGCCCACTGCAGGACATCCTCGACTTCTGTGCCGCGGCCGAGGAGGGCTTCGGCACCGTGTTCGATGCGTTGGTCGCTGGCCAACCCGAACTCGACGTCGAGCGGACCACCGAGATCATCCGCGGCGTCGACGCCAACGACATCAGCCTCTACATCCATCGTCCGACATCCCTCGACGGACCGGTGCCGATCATCGTGCACACCCACGGCGGCGGGATGGTCATCGGAACGGCGGCCGACCCCAACTACGTGCTCCTGCGCGACCAGATGGCGGCGAGCGGGCTCATCGTCGTCGGCGTCGAGTTCCGCAACGGGGCCGGCAAGCTGGGCGACCACCCGTTCCCCGCCGGCCTCGACGACTGCTCGGCAGGGCTCGATTGGGCTTTCGAGCACAAGGCCGACCTCGGCGGATCCAAGATCGTGATCTCCGGGGAGAGCGGCGGCGGCAACCTGTCGATCGCCACCACGCTCAAGGCCAAGCGCGAAGGCCGCCTCGACCGCGTCGATGGGGTCTACGCGCAGTGCCCGTACATCTCCGGCCGCTATGCCACGGGCGATCCGGCGCTCCCGTCGCTGGTCGAGAACGAGGGGTACTTCCTGTCTGGGGCGCTCATGGGCCCGATGGTCCGGGCCTACGACCCGCACCAAGAGCACGCCACCAACCCGCTGGCCTGGCCCTACCACGCCGAGATCGCCGAGCTCGCGGGCCTTCCACCCCACGTCATCTCGGTCAACGAGCTCGACCCGCTCCGCGACGAGGGCCTGGCCTACGCCCGCAAGCTGGCTCGCGCCGGTGTGCCGACGGTGTCACGGACGGTCAACGGGACCTGCCACGCCGGCGACTTGTTGTTCCTGGCCGCGATGCCCGACGTGTTCGCCGAGACGCTCGCCAGCATCCACCATTTCGCCGCCGCTGTCTGAGCCGAACTACGCCCCGTCACAAAAGGTGCCCTTACCAGCGTGACCGGCTGATCAGCGCCGATCCAGGCCAATGTGCCGAGGGCCACGATCTCGACCATGGCGGGTATCGACAGCAGCAGCTGTGCGTACAAGAAGCCGGATGGCGACGTCCCTGCCGGAACCTATTGGACGATCGGTTCGGTGTTGTCGCTACGACGTGGCGCTCTGAGTACCGCCGGCTACCGGCACGTGTCGCGGGCGTTGCTTCGGTAGTTCCGGCGACGATCTGACTGAAGATGCAGTCGGGCATGCGGAGCAGTCTGGCTGTCGATCGATGAGCTGTCGCCGGAACTCCTGCCTACTCGCGCTCCCGCAGGTCGAACCGGTACACGTTGGTGTCGCGGATCTCGAATCCCTCGCGCTGGTAGAGGCGGTTCGCTGCTGCCCGGGTGGGTCGGGATGTGAGATCGACGGTGGTACAGCCCAGCTCGGCGGCGCGGTCGACCATCGCCTGGGTGAGCAGGCCACCGATCCCCTGTCCGGTGGCGGACTCGTCGACCACCACGTCCTCGATCCACGCTCGTCGTCCGGTGGGGATCCGGAACACGACCAGCGTGGAGGTCCCCAGGATCGTGCCGTCGTCGTCCGTGGCCACGAACACGTCGGTGGCCGGCGCGGCCACGATGTCCTCGAGCGCCTCGCGCGACGGCGGCGGGTTCGAGGACGACAGCTGGGGGATGAGCCGCTGGTAGGCCTCGACCAACTCGTCGGTCACCGCGGCGACGATCTCGATGAACACGGCGCCGGAACCTACTCGGCGGCCACCGGCTCCCGGAGCGGCAGCTCGAAGGTGAACGCCGCTCCACCACCGGCCGGCTCGCTCACCGAGATCGTCCCGTCGTGGGCCTCGAGGATCTGACGAGAGATGTACAGGCCGAGCCCGGTACCGGTGACGCTGGACGCCCGACCCCGGACGAACTTGTCGAACACCCGGCCACGCATCTCCGGTGAGAGGCCCTGGCCCTGGTCGGTCACCGACACCAGGGCACGCCCATCCTCGGTCCACATCCGCACCGAGATGGTGCCATCGGGTGGCGACGCCTTCGCCGCGTTGTCCAACAAGTTGGTCAGCACCTGCTGGATCCGGTCGACATCGACGTGCACCGGGGCTCGGTCGGGGCCGATGTCGGCATCGAGGTGCAGGCGTGGGTACAAGGCGGACGCCGCCTCCACTGCCACCGTCACCTCCTCGCCGAGATCAGCGTCGCCCATGGCGTACGACATCCGGCCCGACTCGACGGCCTGGGAATCGAGCACGTCGCGGGTCAGGCCCTGCAGCCGGCGGGCGTTGCTCGCCGACCGCCGCAACGCGTTGAAGCGCTCGGTCTCGGTCATCGACTCCCAGTGGTCCATGGTCGTCTGCAGGAACCCGAGCACACCGGCGACCGGCGTGCGCAGCTCGTGGGACACGATGCTGATGAACTCCTCCTGGCTCTCGGTCAGGCGTTGGAGCCGGGCCTGTTCGTCGCGAGCGGCACGGAGCCGGCGGCCCAGCGCGACAAACGCGATCAGGCCGAACACGAGGAAGGCGGCCACGACGATCTGGCCGGCCCGCTGCAGGGGACCCGCCAGGCCCTTCTCGAACTCGTCGCTGTCCTGGACGAACGCGATGCGCCAGCTCGCCGACCGGATGTCGGCGAAGACCATCACCTGGCCGTGTCGCCGATGGAAGCCAGGGGTGTCGGTGAGATACTCGTCGTCAGGAACGTGCTGGGCGACGAGCGAGGGGTTGGTGGCGGCGATGACGGTGCCGGAGGAACCGATGACCAGGTACTCGCCGGTGTCGCCGTGGCGCAGCGGCGCGATCTGGGTGTTCAAGGCGCTGTCGCTGGCGACTTCCGACTCGAACACGAGCGTCCCGCGCAATGCCGAGGTCTTCTCGTCGCGGATGGCGGCGACCAGGGCGTAGGTGGGTGCCTCGGTGGTGAGGCCCGGCGCGACCGGGAGATACGTCCCCGGCAGCACCCGACCATCGTCCGGAACCTGGGCGAGCGCGGCCAGCGCGTCGGAGAAGCCGGGGCGATCCAGCGGTCGGCCGACGACCGACCGGTCACGGAGCTGGAATCCCTGGGTCACCACCCCGTCGGCATCGGTGAAGAAGAACCCGGTCCGAGCGCCCGCGTCCTCGAGCAGCGACGCGATGTCGGAGAACTCCTCACGGTCGTTCGGACTGTTCACCTCGAAGTCGAGCGTTCGGCCGGCGAGGAAGGTCCCCACACTGCCGAACTGGCCGCCGAGCGACGCGTCCTGGCTACGGGCGAGGGCGTCGACCTCGTTGACGAGGGAGTCCTCCAATGCCCCGCGACCGTGGTCGACCGCATTGTTGAGCAGCGCCAGGATCAAGATCCCCACGGCGGCCAGGGCCACGAACGCCACGACGGGCACCAGCCGATCAAGTCGACGCGACATCTCGTTCCTCCTGTGCTGCTGCGGGCTCGACTGCGTCGAGCTCGACGACGAACCGGGCCCCGCCGGCCGGGCTGGTCTCGACCCGGACGTCGCCCGCCATCTGCTGGACGAAGTCCTGCACCACCGACAGGCCGATGCCCACCCCACGGGTGCGGACCACGGCATCGCCGGAGCCTCGGTAGAAGCGGACGAAGATGCGCTCGCGCTCGCCGTCGGGCACACCCGGACCGGCATCGTCCACCACCAAACGCGCCTGACCGTCGCGTCGCTCGACCGTGACTCCCACCGCCGAATCATCCGGAGAGAACTTCACCGCGTTGGACACCAGGTTGGTGACGATCCGATCCACGGCGCTGGCATCGCCCCGGACCAGGACATCGGGCTCGATCGACCGGTCGACGCGATGCGAGGACCACACCGGCTCCAGCCGGTCGAGGACCCGTTCGACCGTGTCGGCGAGGTCGATCGTCTCGAGGGCGAGCTCGAAGTCACCCCGCTCGAGCCGGGCGAAGTCGAGCAGGTCCTGGACCAGGCCGTTCAGCGCATTGCCGTTGGTGGCGATCCGCTGGGCGAACACCTGCCGCTCCTCGTCGGAGAACGCGTCCCATCGCCCGGACAGCATCGAGGCCAGACCGGAGATCGCGGTCGCGGGGGTGCGCAGCTCGTGCGAGGCCACCCCGAGGAATGCTGTCTTCAGCTCGTCCAGCGCTTCGAGCCGGGCCACCGCCTCCTGCTGCTGCTCGAGGCTGCGCGCCGAGACGATGGTCGACGCAATCATCTCCCCGGCGACGTGGACCAGGTCGATCTCGCTCGGGCCGAGCGGCGCACCGGCGACGACGCGCATCACCGCGATGGACCGGTCGGACCGGTGGAGATCGACGGCCATCGAGGTGCCCGGCGCGAGCGCCTCGGGCCGGCCGGCGGCGGGGACGACGGTGGCGTCGGGGACCACCCCGTGCACGAAGAGGAGCCTCGGCGAGCCGGAACCGGCAAGGGAGAGCGAGAAGCCGGCCAGGTCGAGCTCGTCGGAGAGCTGCACGGCCAGCGCGGGCAGGATCTCGGCCAGGTCCTGGCCCTGTTGGATGTTCCCGGTGAGCGATTGGATGGCCGCGGCCCGCTCCTCGGCCCGCTCGGTCTGCTCCGACCGACGCCGCAGGGCGCGACGGTCGGACCAGATCGCACCACCGAGCAACGCGGCGCCGAGGAGACCGAGGCCGCCCAGCGTCCAGGGAGCGGCGTCCTCGCCGTGGCGGCCGGGCACGGCAATGATCAGGGTGAACTGGCGACCCAGCACCGGAGCCGCGGACCGCACGGTGGTACCGGACAGGGACTCCGCGCCCGCCAAGCGGACACTGCCGTCGGTGAGCTGCCACTTCGTCGTGAGCTGGACGAGCGCGCCGGCGTCGAGCGCACCGACGGCGATGCCGATCTCGGTGTCCCGGCGGGTGACCGTCGACGAGGTCGACGGAATGATCGATGCCGTCCCGCCGGGCGAGGCATAGACCGGCACGGCGATCACGCTGCTGGCGGCGTCGCCCTCGACCGGCCCGCTCAGCACCGTCGCTCCACCGTCCCGCGCCCGGGCGAGCGCCGTCTCGACCACCGGTGCATCCAGCACGGCTTCGATCGGGGGGTTCGGCTTCCGAACGGATCCGTCGGGGCGCACGCAGGTCAAGTCACTGAGTGGGGGCGAGGCCGGCGCAACCCCGCTGCCATCGCACAACGACACCGCGGCTCGCTCGAGCGTGACCGCCGCCCCGGACACACCCACCACGACCTGGTCGATCGCCCGCTCGGCCATCGCCGTCGCCTCGGCTCGATCGACGTCGTCGTCGCGGTCGGCCAGCACCGAGACGGTGAACACGATCGTGGCCGCGAGGGCCAGGAACCCGAGCCCGGTCATCCAGGCGACCGGCCCACGACGCGTGTCGTCCGGCGGCGTCACGTGAACGGCACCGATCCTGCCGATCCCCCGTCCGCGACGGAATCTGACAGGTTGGCCGGCGGATTGCGTTGACCCCCCACTGGTCATCAGACTGCCACGTAGAGTGGGGCCCGCGTGACACGGGCTCGCCGCCGCCGACAGAGATGGACACCCGATGACGACGATGGAAGACACCGTGCGGGTGCTGATCGCGGATGACGACTTCGACATGCGGCTGCTGCTCCGGGCCACGCTGGGTGGCGAGCTCGGCATCGACGTCGTCGCCGAGGCCGAGGACGGCCCAGGGGCACTGGAGGCGTTCCGCAGTTCTCGGCCCGACGTGTGCGTGCTCGACTACCGGATGCCGGGCTTCACCGGACTCGAAGCGGCCGAGCAGATCCTCGCCGAGCAGCCCGACGCGAAGGTGCTGATCTTCTCCGCCTACCTCACCCCGGAGATCACCGACTCCGCCGAGCTCCTGGGCCTGCACTGTCTGCGCAAGGACCTGTTCATGGACTTGCCCACCACCCTGCTGGGCCTGGCACGCGAACGCTGAGTCAGCGCCGGGCGACCGCCCGGCGCAGGGTACGGAGGTTCCCCTTCGGGACGAACCGGGCCCCGAGCGCTCTCGATCGGGCGATGAGGTCGGCGGACTGGTAGTTGCTGTAGAGCACGACGCAGATCTCCGGATGCTCGCGACGCACCCGCTCGGCGACCTCGATGCCCCACGGTCCGGGCGGCATGCGGTGGTCGACGACGAGCACATCGGGTCGGAGCTCGTCCACCAGCTCCAGCGCGGTGACGCCGTCGAGTGCCGAGCCGACGATCTCGTGGCCCTCGAGCGCGAGGTCGAGCCCGACAAGCTCCAGGGCGTCGGGATCGTTGTCGACGACCACGATCCGGCGGGGCGCCGTCTCGTCCCCCAGCGGTGCGATCACGGAAGAGGCTGCGGCGGCGGTGGCCCGACGTAGCGGGCCGACGGTCGGATGATCCGGTTGTCGCTGGCTTGTTCGAGGATGTTGGCGCACCAGCCGATGACCCGAGACGACGCGAACGTCGGCGTGAACAGCTCACGGGGCAGTCCGCAGTGGTCCATCACCACGCCGGCATAGAACTCGACGTTGGCATACAGGTTCCGACCCGGCTTGAGCTCGGCCAACACGTCGACGACCGTCTGTTCGACGATCTTGGCGAAGTCGATCTTCTCGGCTCCGATCCGCTCGGCGACACCCCTGAGGAACACCGAGCGGGGATCGTCGGTCTTGTAGACGCGGTGGCCGAAACCCATGATCTTCTCGCCGTGGGTCACCGCGTCGACCAGGTACGGGCGGGCGTTCTCCTCGGTGCCGATGGCATCGAGCAGATCGAGGGCCCGCGACGGCGCGCCGCCGTGGAGCGGTCCGGAGAGTGCGCCGATCCCGCCGACCACGGCGGCCCCGACGTCGGCACCGGTGGAGCAGATGACCCGGGCGGTGAACGTCGAGGCGTTGAAGCCATGATCGATGGTGGTCATCTGGTACTGCTCGACGGCGCGGCCGATGTCGGCGTCGTGTTCCCGGCCATCCATCATCCACAGGTAGTTGGCGCCGTACCCGAGGTCGTCACGGGGGGCCACGGGGTCGTCGCCGTTTCGCAACCGGTACATCGCCATGATCAACGTGGGCACGACGGCGCAGATCCGCAGCGCGTCGGCCCGACGCTGGTCGTGATCGATGTCGAGCGTCGCCCGCATGCCGGACGTGGCCCCGACGAAGGAGACCGCGGTGCGCAGGCCCTCCATGATGGAGCTGGATGACCGGGCGATGGCGGGCAGGATCTCGAGCACCGGGTCGGGGATGAGGCGCAACGGCCGGATCTCGTCGAGGAAGGCCTCCCGCTGGGCAGCCGTGGGGAGCGCGCCCTCGAAGAGCAGGTACCAGGCGTCCTCCAGCGAGACGGCAGCCGCCAGATCGACCGCCGAGTACTGGCGGTAGTGGTAGAAGCCCTCGAGACCCCGCACGTCGCCGACGGTGGTCTCGGCCACGATCACCCCCTCCAGGCCGGGGGGCGCCTCGATCTGACCCGGATCGGTGACCGGCTGGATCGAAGCCACCGACAGGAGATCCCGCAGCGACACCACGCCGACCAGGACGCCGCCGCTCACCACGGGGAAATGGCGGTAGCCCTTGTCCGACAAGCGGTCGTACGCCTCGGCCACGCCGAGCTCGGGAGTCACGGTGTCGGGCTCGGCCGTCATCCACTCCCCCACGGTGGTGTCTGCCGCGGCGCGACCGGAGGCGGTGAACCGGATGAGGTCGCGTTCGGTGAGGATTCCGACCGGGCGGTCGTGGTCGACCACGATCACCGAGCCGACGCCGGCACCGACCATCCGGCCACCGACGGCTTCGAGCGAGTCGCCCGACTCGGCGGTGAGCACCGGGGCGCTCATGACGTCGGACACGGATCGAGTCTCGGCGGCCATGCGGCGAGACTACCCGGGACCCCCGGCTCCGCGACACGGCGACCGGCTCGCCGCGGCAACGGTCAGCAAGTGTTAAGGACATGGTGATCCACCCGCCATCTCTCGGCGACCCGCCGGTCACGTCGCGCCCCTACCGTCAACGCCATGGACCTGTTCGACACCGTGAGAATCGCCTGGGACGAGGCGTTCGGCACTCGCGGCGCGATGCGGAACTGCCGCACCGAGCTCCGGCGCCGCGATGAGGTCGACGCCGCCGTTCGCCAGCTCTGCGAACGTCTCCCGGCACCGGCCGAGACCCTCCTCGAGCACCGCGCGTCGGCGTAGGCGGTCCGCGGAGCGCCGATAGCCTCGGAGGCGTGGAACGTCTCCGTTGGTCCTATCGCCCCACGCTCGATCGCCCCGTGGTGATCGCCGCGTTCGAGGGCTGGAACGACGCCGGCGACGCCGCCTCGTCAGCCCTGAAGTGGTTCGGTGACCGCTGGGACGCCACGCCCTTCGCCGACATCGACCCCGAGGAGTTCTTCGACTTCACGTCGACGCGACCCGAGGTTCGCACCGAGGACGGCCACCGCGTGGTCGACTGGCCCACCAACCAGTTCCTGGCCGGAACCCTGCCCGGTACCGACCGCGACGTCATCCTGCTCCAGGGCGTCGAACCGCAGCTGCGGTGGCGCACGTTCACCGATCTGGTCCTGGAGATCGCCGCCTCCTACGACGCGTCGATGGTCGTCACGCTCGGGGCCCTGCTCGCCGAGGTGCCTCACAGCCGTCCCGTCAGCGTGGCCGGCACCGCATACGACCCCGACGTGGTCGAGCGCCTCGCCCTCGAGCAGTCCACCTACGAGGGCCCCACCGGCATCGTGGGCGTGCTGCACAGTCGGTGCCGCGAGGTCCAGATCCCCTCCGCCTCGCTGTGGGCGGCCGTGCCCACCTACGTCCCAGGGGCGCCGTCGCCGAAGGCCACGCTCGCCCTGGTCGAGAAGACCGCGGCGCTGCTCGACGTCGGCGTGATCACCACCGACCTCGAGATCGCGTCGGCCTCCTACGAACGGCAGATCAACGAACTCGTCGACGACGACGACGAGACGAGGGACTACGTGTCGGCGCTCGAGCAGCGCCACGACGAGGCGGTGGCCAAGGGTGAGCCCGGAGACCTCATCGATGAGGTCGAACGCTTCCTCCGCGAACGGGGTGACTAAGGACCGCGCGTCGGGCGATCACGGCAGACCCGCCTCGGCGAGCGTCGGACGCCAGTCGGTGAACACCTCGTCGAGAGCTCGAGCGAGATCATCGGGCGCGGCGATCCGATAGGCGTTCTCGTCGACGTACCGGGCCAGGGCGCAGTCCACCCGGTCGAGGTCGCCGAGGCGGGCCAACGCAGCCGCCGTCTGGACGTACACGCTGCGGTAGTAGGCCGACGCTCGATGCTCCCAGTACGTCATCGGCTCACCCGCATGGCCCCGACCGTCGACCGGGATCGACCTCGACACCATCGAATCGAGCGTTCCGAGCACCCGCCCCTCGGCGTAGGTGGCGAGGCCCTCGTCGAGGTAGGGGTGCTGCGCCTGGTTGTTGCCGACCAGTCCGTAGAACCACATGTGCGCCAGTTCGTGAGGTGTCGTGCGGTCATTGGTCCCCGGTCCCTGCAGCACGTGCATCGGGAACTCGATGCCCCCGCTGAGGTCGGGCGTGATCGACACGGTGTAGGTCGGCCAGGGATAGGGCCCGAACCGGGTTGACAGGTCGGCGAGGTCGCGCACGATCTGGCCGAGGTACCGGTTCGCGTCGTCGGCCTGGTCGTGCACCGCGACCGTGACCAGGACCGGGTTCGGGGCGTTGGTGGTGGCCGAGACCACGGTGAAGCGACCCACGGCCACCGCGATGTCACGGACGGCCTGGGCGACGAAGGTCCCGTCGCCGACGCTCGACCCCGAGCCCGTGACCGAGAACCCGTCCGGCACCCGGACCGAGTAGCGCCAGTTGGCGGTCGGCGAGGTGGCCGCCTCGGCGAAGCCGGACGTGGGTGGATCGGTGGCCCACCCGATGCCGGGCTGCCAGGCCAGGAGCGGAACGAACGACCCGAGGCGCAGGGAGTCCTGCTGGCGGGAGATCCGATCGTTCACCGGCCCCTCGACCTGGAGGCTCCAGGTGACCGTGAGGTGGAGACGAGTCCCCGGTGCCACCGTGCGACCCAGACTGACGACCGCCGTCGTGGGATCGGGCTGATCGACGCGCCGTGCTGCGCCTTCCTCGGAGGCCGCGGTGATGGCGATCCTGGTCCCCACCGACGACGGGCGGGGACCGTTGGCCCACAGCCGCAACACGATCGAGTCCACGGCGAGGTCGGGCGTGAATCCGAGTTCCTCGCTCCCGGTGACCAGCCCACCCACCGGATCGGCGTCGATCTGGAGCCGGTAGTCGGGCCGGTCGGGCTCCGGCTGCACACGAACGGTGGGGGCCGGGCACGGGTCGGCGCTCGGGGCGGTGGTCGACGGCGCGGGCGCCGAGGAGCTCGGAGCCGCCGGCCGGGTCGTGGGGGGCGGTGCCGACGTGGCCGACGAGGAGGTCGGCACGGCTGCGGCCCGGTCCAGGTCGGTGTGGGCACCACGGCAGGCCGCCAGCGCGATGCAGGTGGAGGCCACCACCGCGACGACCAGGATCGGCCGCGAGGTGGCCGCCTTCACGACCGCCAGGTCTCGGATCTGGGCGGGTCGAACCAGACGTCGACGTCCTCGCCCTGGATGGCGCGGAACACGTGGCCGCCCCAGTGGTCGAAGCCGGCCAGCGGCGTGGGGAGGGCATCCTCGGCGAAGAAGCCGACGTCGGTCGTCTCGAGCTCGTGGCGCTGGAGCTCACCACCAACTGCTCGGCACAGGAAGACGATCGAGTAGAGCGGGACGGTGGTGAAACCGAGCCGCATGCCGTCGAGCACCATCAGCACCCGCTCGACCACGCAGTCGATCCCCGTCTCCTCCCCCACCTCCTTCACCGCGACCTCGGCAGCCGAGTAGCCGATGTCGGCCCAACCGGTCGGATAGAGCCAGATGCCCGAATCGGCCCGTTGCACCAACAGGATCTCCCGCGCCTCGTTGTAGACGACGGCGCCGATGGCCACCTTGGGGGTCTGGTACCCGGGCACCCCGTCGCCGACCCCCTTCATCCACTCGGCGACGTAGTGATCGGCGTCGAAGGCGGTGCCGGCCGCGACACGGATGTCGGACGCCACCGCGAGCACCTCCTCGAAACGCTCCCGCTCGTAGAGGTTGTCGGTGAACCCCAATCCGGTCTTGGCGATGCCGGCGAGGGCCTCGGCCCACCGGAGCAGGTCCTGGCCGGTGGGCGCGGCCGGTGCGCCGGACGGTTCGTCGGTTCCGGACGCAGCCATGACCGCGACGCTACGGGGTCAGCGGACCGGCGTCACAGCGTGGAGGATCGCCTTGCGGACCTCGGGGAGCATCGACTCGTGGAGCTTGGAACCGGTGGCGTCCTGCACGTAGAAGGAGTCGACCACCTCGTCGGCCATGGTCTGCACCCGGGCCCGGACGATGTCGAGGTCGAGGTCGGCGATGGCCGCGGTGATGCGATGGAGCACGCCCACCGAATCCGGGGCATGCACCTCGACCACGGTGGCGGTGCTGGAGTCGTCGAGGTGGAACTCCACCTTCGGCTCGGTGCCGAGCACCGGGCGGGCCGACCGGTAGGCCTTGGCCCGGTCGGCGAGCCGGGCCTTGACGGCGAGACGGCCGTCGAGGGCGAGTTCGACGTCGGCGAGCACCTTCTCCCAGGAGAACGTGGGCCCGAAGCTGGACTGCACCGTGAGCACCTCGAGGGCCCGACCGTCGATGGTGGCGATGTTGGCTTCGAGGACGCCGAGGCCGTGCAGCGCCAGTACGCCCGCGACCCGGCTGAACAACCCCGGGCGATCGACGTCGATGACGGTCAGCGTCTCGCCTTCGCCCTCGACCACCCGGACCCCCTGCGCCAGCCTCGCCAGCTGCGCGTCCGTGGGGAACTCGTCGGTGACCTCGTGGACGGCACCGCCGCCCAGCACGTGCTCGACCCGTCGCACGAGAGTGTCGACCAGTTCCGCCTTCCACGGACCCCACGCCGCGGGCCCGGTGGCGAGTGAGTCGGCCTCGGTCAGGGCGTGGAGCAGGTGCAGCTTCTCGATGGTGCCGAGCTGGGCCGCAACCCGATCGATGACCTCGGGGTCGTCGAGATCACGCCGCGTCGCCACGTCGGGGAGCAGCAGGTGGTGCTCCACCATGGTGACGAGCACGCCGACGTCGTCGGCGTCGAAGCCCATGCGCCGGCCGATGTCGGCAACCAGTTCCATGCCGACCACGGTGTGATCTCCGGGGTACCCCTTGCCGATGTCGTGGAGCAAGGTCCCCACCAACAGCAGATCGGCGCGGCCCACCCGCGGGGCGAGAGCCGCCGCGTTGGAGGCCGCCTCGCACAGATGTCGATCGACCGTGAAGGTGTGGTAGGCGTTCCGCTGCGGCTTCGACCGCACCGCCTCCCACTCGGGCAGCACCTTGGTGAGCAAGCCGTGCTGGTCCATCGACTCGAGATGCGGGATGACAGCCCTTCCCGCGCCGAGGGCCCGCACCAGGGCCTCGCGCCCCTCCACCGGCCAGGGCTCGGGCATCGGCGGCGCCGCCTCCAACGCGTCGAGCGCCGAACGGTGCACGGGCGCGTCCTCCGCGGCGGCGTAGCCGATCACTCGCAGGGGGAGCACCGGATCGGACGTGTCGGCCCCGGCAGCCAGGTACACCTCGCCGTCGCGGAGGACGATGCCCGGCGCCAGTTCGCGGTCTCGCCGGGCGATGCGGCCGATGGGCCCCCGCAGCGAGGACTCGACCCGCCGCCACGTGTCGTCGCTGCGGAACGCGATGGTCCGCGCCGCCGAGGCCACCGCCTGCATCAGGTCGTCGGCGCTGGCGTAGCCGAGCGCATCGGCCACACCGTCGTGCTCCTGGAGCAGCAACACGTCGCCGGGGCGACCGGTGCGCCGGTGCAGCTCGACCCGGGCATCGAGCAGCACTCGGTACGCCTCGTCGAGTGCGGCGTCGTCGCCCTCCCACAGCAGCGCCCTGGCTTCGGACGCCCAGTGGAGCGACTGCACGTCGCGGAGGCCACCCCGCCCCTCCTTGAGGTCGGGTTCGAGGAGGAACGCCACCTCGCCGGCGCGCTCGGTGTCGCTCGCGGACCCGATCGGCCAGCTCGGGCAGCAGGCGCTTCGAACGCTTCACCCACAGCTCCCGCAGCTTGGTGACGAGCCCCTCGGTGAGCGCGGCGTCCCCGGACAGGTGCCGAGCCTGGAGGAGGGCCGTCGCCGAATCGAGATCCTCGCCGGCCAGGGCGAGCGCCTCCTTCGGGGTCCGCACGGCGTGACCCAACTTCACGCCCGTGTCCCAGATCGGGTACCAGATGCGATCAGCGATGGTGGCGATGTCACCCAGTCCGTCGTGGAGCAGCAACACGTCGAGGTCGGACTGCAGGCTGAGCTCTCGCCGGCCGTAGCCCCCGAGCGCGACCAGCGACACCCCGTCGCGGCCACCCGCCGCGGTGCCGAAGAGCGACCGCAGGAACGAATCGGCGCGATCGGCGTACGCCTCGCACAGCGCGTGACCGACCAGGGAGCGGTCGGCGGCCAGGGCGTCGCGGCCGAGGTCGGCCGGAGCGGTGGCGTCGGGATCCATCACGGTCGAGCCTACGGTCCCGGGGTGGAGGCCGTGCCGGGGTCAGGCCCGGTGGATCGAGCCCAGGTCGGCGAAGCCGTACCCCGTCTCGGCGTGCTCGCTCTGGTCGAGACCGCCGGCCTCGCTCCGAGTGTCGACCCGCAGCCCGATGGTCGCGTCGAGCACCCGGGCGATGACGGTGGTGACCACGAACGAGAAGATCAGCACCACGACGATGGAGAAGACCTGCTCGACCAGCAGGTGGGTCCCACCTCCGAAGAACAGCCCGTTGTCGAACGCCGCGGGGTCGCCGCGGCCGAGGATCCCGGTGTCGGCGAAGAACCCGATGAGCACGCCGCCCACGATGCCGCCCACCATGTGGACCCCCACGACGTCGAGGCTGTCGTCGTAGCGGAGCCGGTACTTCACCTGGATGGCGAAGTAGCACACGATTCCGGCGACGGCGCCGAACACGATGCCGGCCAGGCCACCGACGTATGCCGACGCCGGCGTGATGGCCACCAGCCCCGCCACCACTCCCGACGCGGCCCCGAGCGTCGTGAAGTGGCCGTCGCGCACCCGCTCGACGACGAGCCAGCCGATCATCCCCGCCGAGGCGGCGAGGAACGTGTTCATGAGCGCGGTGGCGGTGAGGGCGGTGTTCCCGGCGGCACCACCCGAGTTGAACCCGAACCAGCCGAACCACAGGATCCCGGTGCCGAGCAGCACGAGCGGCAGGTTGTGCGGCGGCATCGCCTCCCGGGGCCAGCCGGTGCGGCGGCCGAGTACCAGCACCATGGCGAGCGCGGCCACGCCGGCGTTGACGTGGATCGCGGTGCCGCCCGCGAAGTCGAGCGAGCCCCGGGCGCCCAGCCAGCCGATCAGATCGCCGGTGCGGTTGTCGGTCCCGTAGATCCAATACGTCACGGGGACGTAGACCAGCAGGCTCCACAGCGGCACGAACATCGCCCACGCCGAGAACTTGATCCGGTCGGCGACCGCGCCGCTGATGAGCGCCGGGGTGATGGCGGCGAAGGTCATCAAGAAGGCGACGACCAGCAGGCCGTTGCCGTCGAGGCCCGACAGCCCGAAGGCATCGAAGTTGCCGATCACGGAGGATGTGCCGCCGAGGGCCAGGGTGGCACCGACCGTCACCCACAGCAGCGGGACGATCCCGGCGCAGTACATGTTCATCAGCAGCATGTTCAGCACGTTCTTCGAACGCACCATCCCGCCGTAGAACAGGGCGAGCCCCGGGACCATGAACAGCACCAGGGTGGTCGACACCAGCAGCCAGACGTCGCCTGCTTCCACGCTTCCTCCATCAGTCGCGAACGCATCAGCGACAGGTGCCGCTGATGCACGTGTCACATTCGCGTCAGCGTGTGTCGGGCGCGGGTCGCCTCTGTTTCAGGAGTGTGAACGACGCCCGTCGGGGCGAGCGAGTCCGGCTTCGAGCCGAGCGAACGGCTACGCGTTGGCCAGTTCGCGGGCTTCGTCGCGCTCGCGGCGGGCGGTCATCTTCTGGGCCGCCGAATCGACCCGATCCAGGTACTTGAGCACGCTGCCCCGGGCCTCCTCGGCCTCGGGCGAGAGCCCCTCGAGCTCGGGCAGCTTCCAGACGTCGACCACCATCGGTCGCAGGATCTGGTCGTGATGGATCTGGAAGTCGTAGATCTGGGCCTTGGCGATCCGCTTGGCGTGGGCGGCGAAGTCGGGGATCCCGGTGCCGGGCATGGCGAAGTTGCGTACCTGCCGGTCGATGGCCAGGACCATGCCGTTGGGGTCGACCTCGAGCGCGGCGCAGGCGGCGTCGCGATAGAAGACGTGGTGGAGCTGCTCGTCGCCGGCGACGGTGGCCATCACCTGGTAGCCGACCTTGTCCTCGAGGAGGCGGCCGGTGTTGCGGTGGCTGATCTTGGTGGCCAGCTCCTGCATGGTCACGTAGGCGAGCCCGTCGCACACGGTCTCGGGGTGGGGCACCTCGCCCCGGGACACCTGCGTCATGCGACCCCGCTCCAGCTCGTCGAGGTCCACCGCGCGGGTCACCTGCAGGTAGTCACGGATGACGATGGAGTGGCGGCCCTCCTCGGCAGTCCAGCGCCGGGCCCACACGCCCCAGGGCTCGTGCTTGCCGAAGAGGTTGTAGATCGTCTCGAAGTAGTACGGGAGGTTGTCCTCGGTGAGCAGATCGACGATCAGCGCCGACCGCACCTCCTCGGAAAGCGTCGTCTCCGACGGGTCCCACTCGTAGTCGGCATCCAGGTCCTCGCCCCGGCTCCAGGGCACCAGCCGGTGAGGGAACCACTCCTTGGTGTTGGCGAGGTGGCGATCGACCAACTCGCCGACCGCCGGGGCGAGCTCTTCGGTGAGGGCGGCATCGGAGAGAGGCGCAGCACGAGATGACATGGGCACCAGCCTACCGACCGGTCGGTCGGGAGCAAATCGGTCCGCGACAACACCCCGCTTCCGGCCCCACGATTGGCGGTCGTCGACCGAGCGATGCGGTGCCAGAACGGGATTGAGGGTGAGGGCGAGGGGTTGCGAGGGCGAGCGAGGGGAGTTGCGAGGCCCAGCCGAGCAACTCCAGGTGAGGAGCTCCCTCGGGGAGCGACTCACACGGCGTCAGCGTCGCGCTCGCCGGTACGGATCCGGATGAGCCCGTCGAGATCGGCGACCCAGATCTTCCCGTCGCCGATCGTCCCGGTCTTGGCTGCTGCGCTGATCGCGTCGGCGATCCGGAGCTCGTCGCCGTGTTCGACGACGACCTCGACCTTCACCTTGGGGACGAACTCGACGGTGTACTCGGCCCCGCGGTACACCTCGGTGTGGCCGGCCTGACGGCCGAACCCCTGCACTTCGCTGACGGTCATGCCCTGCACGCCGGCGGCCTTGAGGGCCTCCTTCACGTCGTCGAGCTTGAACGGCTTGATGATGGCGGTGATCAACTTCACGGTGGGTCTCCGGCTTCTCTGAGGTCGACAGGTCGAGCTTTGCAGCTCAGCGGCGATGCGGCGGCGCGCTCACCGCCGCGTCCAGGGCCTCGGCCCCCTTGCGCGCCGCGATGTGGACGGCATCCCACACGCCGGAGAACGGCGGGGCGTAGCCGAGGTCGAGGTCGATGACATCGTCGACCGACATGCCGGCCGTGATCGCGGTGGCCAGCACGTCGATGCGCTTGGCCGCGCCCTCCTCACCCACGATCTGGGCGCCGATGACCCGACGGCTGCCGTGTTCGGCCAGCAACTTGATCGACAGCGGCTTGGTGCCGGGGAAGTACCCGGCCCGGGTGGTCGACTGGATGGTGACCGCTTCGTAGGCGAAGCCGTCGCGGGCCGCCTCGGTCTCGTTCAGTCCGGTGCGCGCCATTTCGAGCTGACACACCTTGCTGACCGCGGTGCCGACGACGCCGGGGAAGGAGGCGTAGCCGCCGCCGATGTTGATGCCGGCGACGCGCCCTTGCTTGTTGGCCACCGTGCCGAGCGCGACGTGGACCGGGCGGCCGCTGACCCGGTGGAAGCTCTCCGCGCAATCGCCGGCGGCGTAGACGGCCTCGTGCGAGGTCCGCTGCCGGCGGTCGACGTGGATCGAGTCCCGGACGCCCAGATCCAACCCGGCGTCGGCCGCCAACTGCGAGTTGGGCACGACACCGAGCCCGAGCAGCACGAGGTCGGCCGCGATCGGCCCGGCATCGGTGTCGACCCGGCCGGGCGCGAACCCTTGCGCTCTGACGCCGAGGCGGACGTCGATGCCGTGGTGTCGCATCGCGGTGGCGATGGGCGCGGCCATGTCGGCGTCGAACGTGCGCATCAGCTGGTCGGTGCCCTCGATGAGGGTGACCGACGCGCCCCACCGGATGAAAGCTTCGGCCATCTCGATGCCGATGTAGCCACCGCCGACGATCACCACCTTCTGGCAGTTGCCGCGCCGGGCGGCGTCGAGCAGGCGGACGCCGTCGTCGAGCGTCTGGACGCCGTGCACCATCGGGAGGTCGATGCCCGGGAGGTCGGGGCGGATGGGTTTGGCACCCGTGCCGATGTGCAGGACGTCGAACCCGAGTTGGAAGGTGCGCTCCCGGCCGTGGTCGTGCACCTCGACCTTGCCGGCGTCGAGGTCGATGGCCATGGCCTCGTGGCCCATGCGGACATCGATGCGATGGTTGTCGCGGAACTCCTCCGGACTCCGGGCGATGAGTTGTTCGGGCCGTTCGACGTCTCCCGCCACGAGGTACGGGATGCCACACGCCGAGTAGCTGGTCCAGTTCCCGCGCTCGAGGGCGACGATCTCCATGTACGGCTGGCGTCGGCGAGCCTGGGACGCCGCGGCCATGCCGCCGGCATCGCCGCCGATCACGAGGAGACGTTCCGTCATGAGCCGGGACCCTACCGGCGGCCGAAGTGTGGGTCGCCGTCGGCGCAGGCGCGACACTGGGCCCATGGCCGTGAGAGAGGACTGCAGGCACTACTCCACTCGCTCGGCGCCCACCGGCGACGTGCTCCAGCGCTGCCGGCTCGGCGCGAACGAGGAGATGCCCTTCGCCTGTCCCGAGGACTGCCTGTTCTTCGAGCCCCGGACCATCACCGACACCGGCTGGAGCCGGATCGACCGCCCCGACGACTGAGACCCCACCCCACCAGAAATCTCGTCGGCCGGTCACACGTGTGGTGACGGGGCGACGACAAATTCCGTGGAGAGGGGGATCAGGGGGTGAAGGCAGGGCCGTCGAAGCGATCGACGACCGCGAACTCCTCCACCGGCTGGCGCCGGAGACGGGTGACCACCTCGACGGGGTGACCCAGGGCGATCAGCGACGCCACCACGTGGGTGTCGGGGATCCCGAGCAGCTCGGCCAGGGCCGGTTCCTGCCGGCAGATGGCGGTGGTCATCACGCCGCCGAGGCCCTCGTTGCGGGCCTCGAGCATGATGTTGTGGCAGAACGGATAGATCGAGGCGCCCCCGACGATCGACTGGCGATCGAGGCCGTGGTCGAGCACCGCCAGCGCATCGAGCGCCACGCAGACGATGAGCAGCACGGGATGCTGATCCAGCTGGTCGGCGAAGGAGTTCGGCGCCTCGGTGGCGCGCGCCTCGTCGAGATCGACCCACGGCTGGGAGAACCGGCTCGGCCCGGGCGAGAAGGCCACCTTGCCGATGCGCACGTGGGCCATGTACTCGCGCCACGACGTTTGGTACAGCTCCGTGATGCGCGTTCGGGTCGCGGGGTCCTTCACCACCACGACGTGCCAGCCCTGGCGGTTCCCACCGCTGGGCGCGAACCGAGCGTGATCGAGGATGCGGTGGAGCACCTCATCGGGTACCCCCTCGTCGGTGAACGAGCGGGTGGCGGGCGTGGTGCGCATGACCTCGGCGAGCTCCATCCGCCCACCCTGCCACTACGACAGGAGCGAACCGTCCCGGAGACGACGGAAGAACAGCGATCGGGGCATGGCGGTGGCCCCCAGGCCCCGGGCCGCGGCGAGGGCCTCCTCGGCCACGTGACTGCCGTACGCGATCACCGGGGCGCCGGTCCCGAGCGCGGCTTCGAGAGCGCCGGGCACGGCCAGATCCACCAGCACCAGCTCGGGGTCACCGAGATCGTCGGTCGAGCGGAGGAACCGGACGTCGTCGAGCGCGGCGCCGATCTTGGATCGATCCATCAGCTCGCGGGTGATGGCCGTGACTCGCACGGTCACGAGGTCCCCTCGGGCCGCCGACGAGCCTTGTGGATGTAGGCCTTCGCCGCGCCCCACGTGATGCCGATCTCGTGCAGCGACGGGTCCACGTCGGCCCAGCTGGCCGGCACCAGGTCGTAGGTGTCGCGGGGGAAGGCACGCTCCGCGAAGGAGTCGCGGGGCCTGGCGGGCACGCCCTCGTCGGCGAGCACCTGGTGGGCGAACCGGGTGGCGTCGCGCAGGATGACGAGGGGCGTGGTCCGCTGGGCGTCGACGTCGGTGGCGAGCAGTTCCCGGAGGTCGGGCATCACCTCGGTGCGGGCCGCGATGCCCGCGGCCACGGCGGCGTCGGCGACCTCGGTACTGACATGTCCGCGCCACTCACGGACCCGCGCCTCGACCAGCCCCTCGATCCATCCGGGCAGCACGGCGTCGACGGCGTCGGCGAGCTGGCGGGAGATCTGGGCGAACCGAGCGTCGTCCGGATCGGGATCGGAGTTGGCATCGGCCGCCATCGCCGTCAAGCTTCGGACATGAGCACCCGCCGCGTCGAACCCGGACTCGCCACTGCTCCGCCCGGACGGCGATGAGGATCAAGGCCATGTCGGTGTTCGAGGGCATCGTCTACCACTCGGTGTGCCTCGACCCGTCGAATCCGCAGCGACCCACGCTCGAGATCGAGGCGGTCGTGCGCGACGGCGACGTCGACGACGGCCCGGTGCTGCTGCCATGGGCCGACTTCGTCTACATGGTCGGGGAGCAGACGGCCCGCCGATGCTTCGCCGCGTTCGCCGCCGACGAACGGATCGTCGAGCACCTCGGGGTCAAGCACCTCGCGTTCCCGCTGTGGACCGCCGGTGACATGACGGTCCGCTGACCGTCCCGGAGGCCCGGCCCTCAGGTCGTACTGCGTGGAGTCGACTCCGCTCGGTAGAGCCAGATCGGATCCTTCAGCCCCTTCATCATCGTGGGCCCGATCTCGACGAAGTCGACCGGATCATCGAGCCGATCGGTCGCCGCCCGCTTCGCCTCGCCGGTGACCACCACCTCTCCGGCCCCTGCGGCATCGACGACCCGCGCCGCGATGTTGACGTCGCGGCCGAGGATGTCGTCGCCTCGCCAGGTGGGGTGGCCCCAGTGGATCCCGATGCGCAGCCACAGCGGGATCTCGCCACCCAGGCGGCGGGCGCGAACCAGGCTCTGGATCCGCAGCGCGGCCATCACCGCGACCGCTGCGGACGGGAACCAGAGCAGGTGGCCGTCGCCGAGGCTCTTGATCAATCGGGAACCGTCGGGCAGCGAGTCGGCCACGATGCCGTCGAGCTCGTCGACCACCGCCAACGCCAGCGCGTCTCCGGCCACGTCGGTGAACGCGGTGAACGCGACCAGGTCGCTGAACGCCACCGCGCCCTCTTCGGGGGCGGATGTGGTCACGCCACCAGCACGCGACCGTGACCGGCCCGGATGCGGATCGCGAAATCGGTCCCCTCGGGCGCGTCGATCGAGACCCGTGACCTGGTCGGTTCGACCTCTACGTCAGGTCGACGCTCGCCGAGGACGGCGACCTCGACGCGGCCGCTGATCGTCTCGACCTCGACGTCGCCCCCGCCGTCGACCCCGATCCGCACCCGACCGCTCATCGCCTTGACGGTGGCGGCGCCATCGACGCGATCAGCGACCACCCGGCCCGACGCGGATTCCAGGCGCACCGACCCGGCGTGCTCGATCTTCACCGCACCGGATGCGGCCCGGACGGCGCACTCGCCGGCGCAGCGCTCGATCTGCACCCCACCGCTGTCGGACCGCACATCGACCGACTGGGCGGACTCGATGTGGACCCGACCCGAACGGGCCGTCACGACCACGCGCCCGAACCGCCCCGACAGATCGACCCGGCCGGAGGTGGCCATCACCACGACGTCGGTACCTTCGGGAACCACCACGTCCAGGCGTCCGGATCGCGAACGGACGGTCGTCTCGTCGCCGGTGCCGACCACGTCGCCGTTGCGGACCTCGACAGCGGTGACTTCGGCGGCGCGGACGCGGACCCGACCGGCGTCGGCGATCACGCGGACCACCTCGGTTCCGTTACCAGCCACGATGGGCGTCATCGGAGACGAGGCTACCGGCACCCTCTCGGCCGGGTGCCCGGAGATCAGAGCGAGCGGCCGGTGTCGGCCCAGTAGGGGTCGCGCAGGAGGCGCTTGTACAGCTTCCCCGTGGGATGGCGCGGGAGCGCGGCCTCGAAGTCGACCGACCGCGGCGCCTTGTAGCCGGCGAGGTGGTCGCGGACGTGACGGATGAGATCGCGCTCGAGCGCCTCGGACGGCTCGTTCCCCGGGGTGAGTTCGACCGCGGCCTTGACCTCCTCCCCCATCTCGTCGTGGGGGATGCCGAACACGGCGGCGTCGCGCACCGCGGGATGGGTCACGAGCACGCCCTCGATCTCGGCCGGGTAGATGTTCACCCCGCCGCTGATGATCATGTCGATCTTGCGGTCGGACAGGAACAGGTACCCCGCCTCGTCCAGGAACCCGATGTCTCCGAGGGTCCCGTACCCACCGGCCCGGTGGGCGCTGGCCGTCTTCTCCGGCGCGTTGTGGTACTCGAAGTCGGTGCCCATCAGGTTCTTGAACCAGATCTGGCCCGACGCACCGGTGGGGACCTGGTTGCCGTCGTCATCGAGGATCACGACCTCGTAGCTGGGCAGGACCTTGCCGACGCTGCCCGGCCGCTCGAGCCACTCCTCCGAGGAGATCACGCTGATGATCCCTCCCTCGGTGCCGCCGTAGTACTCCCAGATCTTCGGACCGAGCCAATCGATCATCTCCCGCTTGACCTGAGGAGAGCAGGGCGCGGCGCCGTGCCACACACACGCCAGCGACGACCCGTCGAAGGCGTCCCGCCGGGCGTCGTCGAGCTTGAGGAGCCGGATGAACTGCGTGGGCACGAGGTGGACGTTGGTGACGCCGTGTTCGTCGATGAGATCGAGCGCCTCGCCGGCATCGAACTTGTGTTGCATGACGCAGCGGCTGCCCGCGAGGAGCGGCAGCAGCGACCAGGCCCATTGCGCCGAGTGGTACAGCGGCCCGCAGAGCAGCGTCGTGCCCCCTTCGGGCAGGTGCAGCGCGGCGAGCAACCCGGCCGCCACCAGCTCCATGAGGTTGGCCGGCATCCCCGGCTGGATGGTCGAGGTGCGCACGCCCTTGGGGAATCCGGTGGTCCCCGATGTGTAGAACATCGGCCCCCCGAGCGTCTGGTCGGCGGGCTCGTCGGGCGAGGACGACGACAGCAGTTCCGCGTACGACGTGAACCCCTCGGCCTCCCCGCCGATCACTGCCTGGAGGAGGAGCCGCTTCTCCAGGCGACCGACGGCGTCGACCGCGATGTCCGCGTACCGCTCGTCCACGAACAATGCCTTGGAGTCGGAGTCCTCGAGGACGTAGGCGAGCTCCTCGGCGGTCCAGTGCCAGTTGACCGGGACCATGAACAGTCCGGCATGGCCGCCGGCCGCCTGGATCTCGAAGTTCTCGATGCGGTTCCCGCACAGGATGGCGATGGTGTCGCCCGAACCGAGGCCCGCATCACGGAGTCCGTTGACCAAGCGGTTGGTGGCGTCGTCGAGCTCGGCCCACGTCTCGGTCCGGAACTCGTCGATGACGGCGATCTCCGATCCTCGGGCGGCGGCGTGCTTCTTGGTGATGTCGGCCATCGATCCCCTGCCTCGGCCTGCGGTGGTCGCCAGCGGACGCTGGCGGCGCGCAAAGCTAGCCCGTGCGGTGGATCAGTCCCCCGCCGGGTTGAGGTTGCCGGAACGGAGTCCGCGGAGGTCGAGGGTCACCCACCGGTAGCCCGCGTCCTCGACCGCCTGCACCACGGCCGTCCGGTTCCCGACCACGTCGTCGAGCCGGTCGAGCGGCACTTCGACCCGGGCCAGCTCGCCGTGGTGGCGGACGCGCAGCGTGTCGAAGCCCATGGCGCGCAGCGCCGACTCGGCCTGCTCCACCGACCGCAGGCGGCCGAGGGTCACCGACGTCCCGTACGGGAGCCGGGACGCGAGGCACGGGGCCGCCGGCTTGTCCCACGTGCGCAGGCCGAGGGCGCGGGACGCCGATCGCACGTCGTCCTTGGAGAACCCGGCCTCCACGAGCGGGAAGATCGCGCCGCGATCGGCGGCCGCCCGTTGCCCCGGACGATGATCGCCGAGATCGTCGAGGTTGACGCCGAGGGCGATGGTGGCGGCCGCGGCGAGCGGATCGAGCGCATCCATGAGGGCGTCCTTGCACCAGAAGCAGCGATCGACGTCGTTGCGGCGGTAGGCGGCGTTGTCCATCTCGTCCGTGTGGACCTCACGCCAGGTGAGCCCCCATTCCGCCGCGAGGGCCCGGCAGTCCTCGTGCTCGAGGTCGGCGAGCGAGGGGGAGACTGCGGTGACCGCGGTGGCCCGATCGGGGCCGAGCGTGTCGTGCGCGACCCATGCCAGGAAGGCGGAGTCGGCGCCACCGGAGAACGCCACCACCACCTCGTCGAGCGAGGCGAGGCGTTCACGCAGCGCGGCCAGATCACCCATCCCGCCATTCTCGCATCACCACGGACCTTTGCCCCTGGCCAGGACACTCGCTCGAGCGCATGGTGGAACCGATGACCCGGCAGGTCGAGGCCACGGCACGCCTACGTGCGACGCGACAGAAGGCATCCGACGTCTTGCGCACCGACCCCGGGACGGTCGTCGCCGAGGTGGTCACAGCGGAGGAGCGCCGGGACCGGACGTTCCACACCAAGCTCGGGGCCGAGATCGCCGCCAAGGCGGCCGTGCACCACGAGGTGTGCATCGAGCTCGGTCGGCTGCACCAGGACGGCGACGGCGCCGTCCATCTCGACCTCCGCTGGCACCCGACCGTGCACGCGCGGTGGTTCCCCGTCTTCGAGGGCGAGCTCGTGGCTGCCGGGGAGCGTCCCCACGAGTCTCATCTCGTCCTGCGGGGGACGTATCGGCCGCCGTTCGGACTCCTCGGCCGCATCTTCGACACCTTGATCGGTCACACGGTGGCCGAACGGTCCCTGGACCGGTTCGTCCGCCGCAGCGCTGACCGGCTCGATGCCGAGGTCGATCGTCGCGGTGGCGCAGTACCCCGGGGGCCGGCGCCGTATCCGGCCGATCTCCGGGGGAGCGTACGCACCGATCGCCGCGACCCACCGGACGACTGAGTTCGGCGCGAGCCTCCCCCGGTGGTCCGGGTTCCGACGAGCCGACGATGGGACTTTGGTCCCATCCGCACGTGACCCTCGGCCGGTTCGGAGCGAACGGGACCCTGACAAGGATGCCTCCACGGCCCCCGACCAACCCCCCTTTCCGTTCACGCGGCCGAGACAGGAGACCTGATCCCCATGGTGGCGGCACCGACCGACAACGCCTCGACCCCACAGACCGACACCGGTTCATCGCTCGATTTCGGGATGATCGCGGTGACGATCATCGCGGCGATGGGCCTCATCTTCAGCTTCGCGACCTTCGCCCTCCGTGATGACGGCACCGGCTCGCCGGCCACCGTCGCCGCGGACGGTGGATCCGCGGTGGTCGGACTGAGCGAGTTCGCGCTCGGACCGGCGTCGGTGAGCGCCGCCGAGGGAAGCACCCTGACCGTCAACAACGACGGAACCCAGACCCACAATCTCCGCATCGGTGGCACCGACCTGATCACCCCGGATCTGCAGGCGGGCGAGTCCGGGGAGCTCGACCTGTCGTCGCTCGCGCCGGGCCAGTACGAGATCTTCTGCGAGATCCCCGGCCACAAGGAAGCCGGCATGAAGGGCACCCTCACCATCGGCGCCGACGGCGGGGCCACCGCGGGCGGCGATCCCATGGCGATGGGATCAGGGTCGTCGACTCCCGACTGGGAGGCCCTCGACAAGGCGATGACCGACTCGATGCTGAAGTTCCCCGCTCCGACGGTGGGCACCGGCAACCAGCACCTCGAACCCACCGTCCTGGCCGACGGCACCAAGCACTTCGAGCTGACCGCTTCCATCGTGAAGTGGGAGGTCGAGCCGGGCAAGCTCGTCGACGCCTGGGCCTACAACGGCATGGTGCCGGGACCGTGGATGAAGGTCGAGGTCGGCGACAAGGTCGAGATCCACATCCAGAACGACCTGCCGATGGGCACGGACATCCACTGGCACGGCGTTCAGACCCCGAACAACATGGACGGCGTCGCCCCGATCACCCAGGAGCTCATCCGCTCGGGCGAGGACTTCACCTACGCCTTCACCGCCCGCCGCAAGGCCGTCGGCATGTACCACGCCCACCACCACGGGCAGATGCAGGTCCCCAACGGGCTGGCCGGGATCTTCCAGATCGGCGACGTGGATCTTCCGCTGGGTCGCACCATCAGCGGCGTCACGATTCCGGCCGATCTCACCGTGGCCCAGGAGCTCCCGATGGTCCTCAACGACGCCGGCACCATCGGCCTGTCGCTGAACGGCAAGAGCTTCCCCGCCACCGAGCCCATCTCGGTGAAGGCCGGCGACTGGATCGTCGTCCACTACCTGAACGAGGGGCTGTTGACGCATCCGATGCACATGCACCAGTTCCCGCAGTTGGTGGTGGCCAAGGACGGCATCCCCCTCGACAACCCGTACTTCGCCGACACCATCAACGTCGCCCCCGGCGAGCGGTACTCGGTCCTGGTGCATCCGGACGAGGCCGGTACCTGGGTCTGGCACTGCCACATCCTCAACCACGTGGAGCGCGACAGCGGCATGTTCGGCATGGTGACGGCGCTCGTCGTCAGCTGACCGACGACGTCGCCCCCTTTGGGCGTTGTGTCGCTTCGGCAACACGCTCTTCATGCGGATTCGGCACATCGGGCCATTACGAGGACTTACACTCGCGGCTCCTGTTGGAAACAAAAGGGGAATCAAGACTCATGCGTACGCCAGGCAAGTTCCGCTTGCTGGTTGGTCTGCTCATGGCATTCGCTCTCTTCGCCGCGGCCTGCGGCGACGATGACTCGACTGCCAGCAGCGACACCACCCAGCCAGGCGACTCGAGCAGCACGACCGCGCCCGACAGCGGGTCCTCGAACGGGGAGCTCTCCGGCATGCGGGGCACCACGCCGCTCGCGCCGCTGAGCGATGACTTCAAGAACCGCCTCCTCGAGGTCAACCCCGACCTGAAGGACTTCAACTACGGAGCCGAGACCTACGACGCCATCATCGTGTCGGCGCTCGCGGTCGAGGTCGCGGGCACCGACGGCGTCGAGTACGCCAGCGAGATCAACGGCGTCACCCGTGACGGCACCAAGTGCACCGCGTTCAAGGAGTGCAGCGACCTGATCGCCGCCGGCACCGACATCGACTACGACGGCGCCTCCGGCCCGCTCGAGTTCTCCGGTAACGGCGAGCCCACGGTCGCCAGCTACGCCGTGCTGCAGTTCGGCGACGACAACCACCTCGACGACAGCCTGACCGAGTTCGTGACCGCGAACGCCCCGGCCGAAGCCGACGTGCCCCAGGTGCCGGTCACGGCGACCCGCGAGGGTGACGGCGTCTTCAAGGTCGGCACGCTGCTCCCCGAGACCGGCTCACTGGCCTTCCTCGGCCCGCCCGAGTTCGCCGGCGCTGACCTCGCCGTCAAGGAGATCAACGACGCCGGTGGCGTGCTCGGCAAGCCCGTCGAGCTCACCCAGGGCGACTCCGGCGACACCAGCAGCGACCTGGCCAACACCACCACCGACCGCCTCCTGGCCGAGAACGTCGACCTCATCGTCGGCGCCGCTTCGTCGTCGGTGAGCCTCACCGTGATCGACAAGATCACTACGGCTGGTGTGGTCCAGTTCTCGCCGGCCAACACGTCGAAGAAGTTCAGCAGCTACGACGACAAGGGCCTGTACTTCCGGGACGCCCCGTCGGACATCCTGCAGGGTTCGACGCTGGCTGACGTGATCGTGGCCGACGGCAACTCGACGGTGGGCATCCTCGCCCTCGACGACGACTACGGCACCGGCCTCGCCGACGACCTCGAGAAGGCCCTCAACGCGGCCGGCGCCCAGGTGGTCCAGAAGATCATCTACGACCCGCAGGCGCAGACCTTCGACGCCGAGGTCGGGCAGATCAAGACCGCCGATCCGGAGGCCATCGTGGTCATCGGCTTCGACGAGTCGAGCCGGATCCTGTCCCTGATGGTCGAGCAGGGCATCGGCCCGCGCAACAAGGCCGTCTACGGCACCGACGGCAACATGGGCAACGCCCTCGGCGACAACTTCGACGCCGGGAAGTAATCGCACGGGGGCTCCGCCCCTGTGAACGCAACTGCAGCGAGGCCCCGGCGAACGCCGGGGCCTCGTCGCGTCGCACCGACTCCACCCGAGCCGAGCCGACCCAACCCCACCCCACCCCATCCGTTCTGGTGGGTCATCGCGCCACGGGGAGCGACCGACGACCCACCAGAACGGGTGTGATCGGAGCTCACGCGGTACGCGGGCGCGTCCAGTTCCCCAAAGGGGGGCGTCAGCGGGCGCGGGCGAGGGTGCCCAGGTACAGCTCGATCACCTTGGGATCGTTGAGGAGCTGCTTGCCGGTGCCGGTGTAGGCGTTCTTGCCCTGGTCGAGCACGTAGGCCCGGTCGCAGATCTGCAGGCAGCGGCGGGCGTTCTGCTCGACCATGATGATCGACACCCCGGCGGCCTGGATGCGCTTGCACCGGACGAAGACCTCGTCCTGGAACAGTGGTGAGAGTCCCGCCGACGGCTCGTCGAGCAGCAGCACCGACGGATCGGCCATCAGGGCGCGGCCCGAGGCCACCATCTGGCGCTCGCCGCCGGAGAGCGACCCCGCCCGCTGCTTGCGGCGCTCGAAGAGGCGGGGGAACAGCTCGAAGACCCACTCGAAGCGTTCGTCCACCCGTTTGGGCTCGAGGTAGATGCCCATCTCGAGGTTCTCCTCGACGGTGAGCGACGGGAACACGTTGTTGGTCTGCGGGACGAACCCGACGCCCATCGACACCAACTTCGACGCCTTGAAGCTGGTGATGTCCTCGCCGCGCAGGGTGACCGAACCCGAACGCACGGGGATCAGCCCGAACAGCGCCTTGAGCAACGTGGACTTGCCGGCGCCGTTGGGTCCGATGATGCCGATCAGCTCCCCTTCCTCGAGGGTGAGCTCGCAGCCGGTGAGGATGTCGACCCCGGGCACGTAGCCGGCCACGATGGCCTCGGCCGAGATGAGGCTCATGTGTCTTCCTGCCAGTCGCTCAGGTCGGTGTCGTGATGGGCGCCCAGATAGGCGTCGATGACCTGCTGGTTCGAGCCGATGGAGTCGGGCGGGCCTTCGGCGATGATCTGACCCTCGGCCATGACCACCACCCAATCGGAGATGTCGAAGACGACGTCCATGTCGTGCTCGACGAACACGACCGTCATCCCCTGGGCGCGGAGGTCCTTGACGTGGCTGAGCAGCGACTGGGTCAAGGCCGGGTTCACGCCGGCCATGGGCTCGTCGAGCATCACCATTTCGGGCTCGGCCATCAGGGCCCGGGCCATCTCGAGCAGCTTGCGTTGCCCACCGGAGAGCGAGCCGGCGAACTCCCCCCGCATGTGGTCGAGCTTGAACCGGGCCAGCAGGTCGTCGGCCCGGGCCTCGATCGCCGTCTCCTGATCTCGCCACAGCGCGGGGATCAGCGACGAGAAGAACCGCTCGCCACGTTGGCCGGTGGCGCCGAGCTTCATGTTCTCGATCACCGTCATCTTGGCCAGTGACTTGGTCAGCTGGAAGGTGCGGATCATGCCCTTGCGGGCCACCTGGTGAGACGACAGGTTGTCCATCGATTCGCCGTTGAAGTGCCACGTCCCCTGATCGGGCCGGTCGAAGCCGGTGATCAGGTTGAAGAACGTGGTCTTGCCCGCACCGTTGGGCCCGATCAGCGCGGTGATCACGCCGCGCTGGAACTCGATGTGGTCGGCGTCGACGGCCACCAGACCACCGAACTGACGTCGGATGCCATCGACGACGAGGATCGGGTCGGGCTTGGGGACGCCGGGGACGCGCTCGATGCCGGCCAGGGGCGCGGCCGCGGTGGTGGGCTCAGCGGGCATCGAGCTCGATCTCCCTCCGGTCGCCGAAGATCCCCTGCGGTCGGAAGATGATCAGCGCACAGAGGAGCAGCCCGACCACCATGAACCGGACCGCACCGATCTGGGTGCCCTGCATGATCGAGGTCGGGATGAGGTCGTTCGCCGACGCCTGGCGGAGGAACGAATCGGTGAAGGCCAGCATCATCCAGAACAGCATCGCCCCGATGATCGGGCCGATGATCCGCGCCGCGCCGCCCAGCAGCAGCGATGTGAGGATGAAGAAGGTCAATGGCGTGCCGAAGTTGTCGGGCTGGACCGACTGGGTGGCGATGGCGTTGATGAACCCGCCCAGCGCGCCGATGACCCCGCCGAGCACCAGGGCTTGCATCTTGTAGGAGAACACGTTCTTGCCCAGGCTGCGGGCGGCGTCCTCGTCCTCACGGATGGACTTGAGGACGCGGCCCCACGGGCTGCGCATGAGCAGGAACACGAAGATCGCCACCACGATCACCATGATCCAGCCGACGGTCATCGGCCACAGGTCGGTGTGGCGGAAGCGGAGAGGACCGAAGCCGTAGCGTCCCGGGTTGTACGGATTGAGGTCGTAGAAGGGGCCGGCGAAGTTGTTGATGCCCGACGAGCCACCGAAGATGTCGGCGAAGGTGACCGAGCGGAAGATGAGACGGAGGGACTCGGCCGCGGCGATGGTCACGATGGCGAGGTAGTCGGCGCGCAGCCGCAGCGTCGGCACGCCCAGCAGCAGGGCGAACACCGCCGCGGCCACCAAGCCGGCCACGAAGCCGAGCCACAGCGACTGGTGGAAGTACTCCACCGTCACTCCCGCCCCGTACGCCCCCAGCGCCACGAAGGCAGCCTGGCCGAAGTTGAGCAGCCCGGTGTAGCCGAAGTGGATGTTCAGCCCGATGCCCGCGAGGGCATAGACGATGGCGTCCTTGGTGAACGCGGCCCGGATCGTGCTGTCGAAGATCAGGCCCCAGTCCACTGCGGTTCCTTTCCCGCGCGTCGCCGTCGCGCCGTCATCCGACCCGCTCCGCCCGGCCGAGGATGCCCTGCGGGCGCACCAGCAGGATGACGATCAGGATGGCGAACGCGCCGACGTTCTTCAGCTCGGTGGACACCCACATGGTGGACACCTGCACGAACATGCCGATCACGAACGAACCGAGGAGCGCGCCGTAGGCGGTGCCGAGCCCACCCAGGGTCACGCCGGCGAACATGAGGAGCAGGAGCTGGAAGCCGAACTGGAAGCTGACCTGCTCGCCGAGGCCGTAGAGCACGCCACCGAGGCAAGCCAGGGCGCTCCCCGCGATCCACACCGTGAGCACGACCCGATCGACGTCGATCCCGGACGACTCGGCCAGGTCGGGGTTGTCGGACACGGCCCGCATCGCCTTGCCGATCCGGGTGTACTGCAACGCGAGGCCGATGCCCATCAGCACCACGATCGACAGGATGATGCTGTAGATGTCCTTCGGCGCGATGGCGATCGGACCGATGTCGACGGCGCGCTGGAGGTTGTAGTCGCCGTACGGTCGGGTCCGGCCGCCGAACTGGTAGAGGAAGAAGTACCGGGCCAGGATCGACAAGCCGATGGAGACCACCATCATGGCGATCAGCCCGGTCTTGTGGTGGCGCAGCGGACGCCACAGCCCGATGTCGAGCAACCCGCCGGTGGCGCCCGTGACCACCATGGCCAAGATGGTGGCCGGGATGAGCTGGATGCCGATGGTCTGGTTGAAGAAATAGGCGATCAGGGCGCCGTAGGTCACCAGCTCACCGTGGGCGAAGTTGACCAGCCCGGTCGTGCCGAAGATGAGCGAGAGGCCGATGGCGGCCATGGCGATGATCAGCCCGAACTTGATGCCTTCGACCACCAGTTGGAGGAACTGGTCCCACCGGGTGCCGATGTTGCGAGGATCGTTCCCCAGGGCGAAGAGAACGGGCCGGGTCTGTCCGGGCCGGACCGACACGTCCAGCGACGCTCGGTCGGCGTTGCGGAGCTCGACACCATCGGGCAGCGTGCTCGGGTCGATGGTGACGACGTAGTCGCCGGGCGCGGGCAGATCGATCGACCAGGTCCCGTCGTCGGCGGTGTCGGTCTGCCCGACCTCGGAGCCGTCGGCCGACGTCACGGTGATGACCGCCCCCTGCACGAGGAGGTCCTCGTCGTTCTGTCCCTGCCCCTTGGCCACCAAGGTGCCGCCGACGGATTCGCCGGTCGTGGTCGATCCGCCATCCTGCGCGCCGGCCGGTGCCGCCAGCGTCGAGAGCGACACAAGGGTGGCCAGCACACTGAGCACAGTGACGACCAAGGTCTTCAGCAGGCGATTCCTCACGGGGGCCGGACTATACGGAACGAGACCGACTCGTGCGCTCCGGCGGTGTTTCCGCCGCGTTGCTTTTGGCTTCCGCGCCCGGTTGGAGACGAATTGTCCGGTTGACGACGACCCTCAGCGAGCGAGACCGATCGCGGCGAGCACCGACTCCAGGGAACCGGTCATGCCGGTGATGAACGATCCGAACTCGGCGTAGACGGCCGAGGCCTCGTCGTAGCGCATCGTGTACACGACCTCCTTGAGGTCGTCGGGCTTCTGGGCGAAGAGCGTGACGCCCCACTCGAAGTCGTCGATCCCGGTGGAGCCAGTGACCACCTGCAGGATCCGGCCGGCGAAGGTCCGCCCCGACTTGCCGTGCTCCATCATGAGCTCGAGCCGATCGTCGTACGGAAGCGTGAACCAGTTCTGATCGACGTTGCGTCGCTTCGACATCGGGTAGAAGCAGAAGGCCGGTTTGCCCTCCGGCGGGAGCTGGGGGTGCAGCCGGGCTTGCTTCATGGGCTCGGGGACGCCCTGGGCGTACTCGGACAACTCGGTGAGCGAGACGTAGCTGTCCACCAGTTCGAGTCCGGCCGTTCCGAGCTCGGTCTGGAGCCGCCGCAACCGCCACTGGTCGGCGCCGATGGCCATGAACCCGACGTCGGCCTTGTGACCGAGCACGGCGACGGGGACGACCTGGTACCCATCCGCTTCGGCCGACTTGACCGCCTGGGTCACCGCCTCGGCATCGGCGAGGGGTCCGATGGCGTAGAAGAGGTGGAGGACGGCCTCGCCCTGCGCGGGGGTGGACGGCTCGGTGGTGGGGTGCTCGCTCACCGCGCCAGCCTATGGCCCGCTCAGCCGGGCTGTTGCGGTCGCTTCGCTCCCTGGGCTGAGCGCCGCGCCAACCCTTCGGGTTGGTTGCGCTCTACTCGCTCAGCCGACGACCTTCGCCAGCGTCTCCCCGAGGAGGGTCACCCGGCCCGGCACGTGGCCGTTGACGACCGCGTTCACGGTGAAACCGTCGATTCCGAGCGCCAGCCACTCGCTGAACTGCTCGCCGAGCTCGTCGGGGTCGCCGTGGTTGATCATCGACCGCATGGCGTCGGCGTCCTCCTCGGACATCGAGTCGAGGTCGACACCCCGGCGGGCGAAGAACGCGTCCAGTTCGGCGATCGCCTCGTCGTGGCTCGGCGCGATGCACGCGTTGCGCTGCATCGTCACCGTGATCTCGGAACGGTCGCGGCCCAGTTGCTCGCAGTGACGGTCCAGGGCCTCGAGCTTGCGAGGGATCTCGGCCGGACCGGCGGTCAGGTTCGAGTCGTCTGCGTACCGAGCCACCATGCGCAGCGTCTTGCGCTCGCCCGATCCCCCGATCATCACCGGGATCCGCGAGATGGGGGGCGGCTCGTTGATGGCCTCGTGGACGACGTAGTGCTTGCCGTCGAGACTCGGCCGCTCGCCCCGGAGCATCGGCAGGACGATCTGGAGGGACTCCTCGAGCTTCTCGAACCGGTCGGTGAAGGTGCCGAACTCGATGCCGAAGGCGTCGTGCTCGAGCTCGAACCACCCGGCACCGATGCCGAGCTGGGCCCGTCCCCCGGACACGATGTCGAGCGCGGTGACGATCTTGGCCAGCACGGCCGGGTTCCGGTAGGTGTTGCCGGTGACCAGGGCCGACAGGCGCACGTTGGAGGTGTGCTGGGCCAGGGCGGACAGCATCGTGTAGCACTCGAGCATGTTGTCGTCGGGCGCTCCCAGCATGGGCAGCTGGTAGAAGTGATCCATCACCATCAACGTGTCGAACCCGGAGGCGTCGGCCTCCTTGGCCTGCTGGACGACGAGGTCGAACAGTCCGGCGGAACCGGTGTCGGGATAGGTGAAGTTGGGGATCTGGTAGCCGAGACGGGTCATGCCCCGACGCTAACGGCGTGCTCGGCTCATTCGACGGTGTCGCTGACGTAGAGGCGAGCGCGGCCACCGCCGGCCCAACCGATCAGCGTGATGCGAGCGATACGGGCCGCCTCGACCGCGAGCGACGTGGGGGCGCCCTTGGCCACCACCGCGGTGATGCCGCCGGCCCACGCCTTCTGCACGATCTCGAAGCCGACCCGGCCGCTGACCGCGAGGCCGTGGCCGGAGAGACCGGGGCCTCCCGGTGAGATGGCACGGGCCAGGAGTCGTTCACCGAGGACCTTGTCGACCGCGTTGTGACGACCCACATCCTCCCGGATGACGACGGCGTCGCCGCGGCGATCGAAGAGCGCGGCGGCGTGGACGGCGCCGGTGGATGCGAACAGCGGGGTCGAGTCGAGCAGCCGGCTCGGCGCGTCGATCAGGATCTGCGGGTCGATCGGCGACTCCGAGGGGAGGGGGTGCAGCCGGGCCCGCAGCTCGTCGACCGCGGTGGTGCCGCACATCCCGCACACGCTGGAGGTCACGCCGAGCCGTGGCTCGGGCACGGGCGCCCGTCCCCCGGTGCTCACCGTGACCACGTTGAACTCGGAGGCCACCACCGCACCGGGACCGCCGTCACGGCAGTACTTCACGGATCGGATCGGAGCATCACCGAGCAGGCCGTCGCTGAAGCAGAGCCCGGCGGCCAACTCGAAGTCGTGGCCGGGGGTGCGCATCGTGGTCCCGACGATGTTGCCGTCCAGTCGGATCTCGAGCGGCTCCTCGACGGCCAGCTCGTCGGGTTCGCGCGACCGGTCTCCGGCGTCGATGTCGAGCCGGGTCGTGAGGATGCGATTGGTCAGCCCTCGGGTCACCAACCCACCCTATGAGCAGTCCTCGGCTCAGCGACCCCGTCGCAGCTCGCCGGAGAGGTGGTGCTGGTGGGTGACCCCGACGGCCGCCATCGACAGCCGGTACCGGAGGATGTCGCCGTCGACCTCGTACCACCGTTCCAGGCGCTGCACGTCCTTGGCCGACGCGCTGCATCCCACCACGGTGGAGCTGACGTGCACCCCCTCAGCGGACACCGTGCCCTCGCACAGCTCCGTCACGCCGGTGGGATGGGCGAGGACCAACTCGACCCGGCCGGGCCCGGGCGAGCGCCAGTAGCCCATCTCGGCGTGGAGCGGGCGGCCATCGTCCACGGCGCGGGTCCGCTGCTGGTGCACGAGGAAGCCCTTCGGGTGCACGACGATGTCGAGCTCTTCCTGGTAGTCGAACGGCTCGATGGTGGGATAGACGCCGTGGCCGGAGCCGCGCCACGCACCCACGAGCAGGGCCAGCGGATGGGTCTCGGCGGCAGGGGAGGTCACCTCGACGGAGCGTACCGCCCGCTCTCCGCCGGGCGGGCCGGAGGCAGGACTGGGTCGTGGCGATCCCGAACTACTCGGGGACCGCCGGAGGGAACCAGCGCAATGCAGCACCGTTCGGGACGTTCAGCCCTGCTGATCACGGCCATCGTCCTGTTGTCCGTCCTCATCACCACCGCACCGACCGCCCGTGCCGACCAGAGCGCGGCCGCGGTTCCCATCGTGCATCTCGAGGGGAAGGGCCACGGCCACGGCGTGGGCATGTCGCAGTGGGGCGCGTTCACGATGGCGCAGGGCGGCGCGTCCGCGGCCGACATCATCGGCACCTTCTATCCGGGGACGCAGCTGGCGAACCTCGGCGGCGAGGTCGTCGTCGTGGTCGACCAGCGCGGTCGCGTCCGCATCCAGTTCCCGGGCGGAGGTGAGGTCCGTTCGGCGCGATCCGGTCCGCAGCAACCCGGGTTCCCCGTCACCGTCGCACCGGGCGGCACGGTCGAGATCGTCCGGGACGGTGGTGGCTATCACGTCGCCGGTGGATCGGTGGCTGCACTCGGCGCCGGCGAGGCCACGCCGTATGCCACCGCGTCGGACTGCGTCCTGTTCGTGTGCGATCCCGGTCCGACGACGCCCACCACGACCCCACCCCCCACCACACCCACCACCACCACGACCACCACGACACCACCCGCCAGCGGCGACGGCTCCGGCGCTCCGGGTGGGTCGGACCCCGGGTCCGAGCCGGCGCCGTCGACGACGCAGCCTCCGGCCGACCCGGTCTCGTCCACCCCGGTGTGGGCCGTACCGGCTGGGGGTTCCGTGGTTCGCTCCGTGGACCGGGGCCGCTCGTACCGGGGCAGCTTCGAGGTCGCCGGACCGGCCGGCGCCCTCCGGGTCCGGAACCACGTCGACATCGAGGACTATCTCAAGGGCATGGCCGAGGTGCCGGGCGACTGGCCCGCCGCCGCGGTGCAGGCCCAGGCGATCGCCGCCCGGACCTACGCCCTGCGGGCCATGGCCGCCGGCGGCGAGTTGTGCGACACCGATTCCTGCCAGGTGTACGCCGGCACCGCCCGCGAGTCCGCCGGGCAGGTCGCCGCGGTGGACGCCACCCGCGGGGTGGTGGTCACCTACGGCGGCCGCCTGGCCGCCACCTACTACTCGGCCTCGGCCGGCGGCTTCACCGCCACGGTGGCCGAAGGCTTCGGGACCCCGGCCGACGTGCCCTACCTCCAGGCCCACCCGACGCCCACGGTGCATCCCGACGACTGGTCGCTCGACATCGCGCTCACCGACATCGCACAGCGCCTCGGCTACCGGGGTGGCCTGCGGGAGGTCCGCATCGACCAGGTCGGACCATCGGGCCGTCCGCTGCAGATGACCCTCGACGGTGACTCGGGACCGATGCGCGTCGACCCGCAGGAGTTCCGCCGCCGGCTCGGCCTGCGGTCGACCCTGTTCACGGTGATCGCGGCCCAGGCCGACACTGCGCCTCCGCCGCCACCCGAGACGCCAGATCCCGGTGTGGTGGGCGCGAACCCCGACGGCGTGCTGGCGGCCCGGCAGGAGGCATCGCGCCCGGACGTCGTCACTGCCCCGGCCCGAACCTGGATGATCGCCACGCCGGCCGCGGATCCCCTGCGCTCCCGTCCGGTCGCCCCGGTCGCCGCCGCGGCCGGGCTGGTCGCCGTGGCCTGGATCGCGGTCGCTCGGTGGGCCCTGGCGTCCGGCACCATCACCGCCACGTCGTTGTCGCTCAGGTCTCTCCGGGCTGCAACCATGGCGAGGTGGACGAACCGCTTCCGCTGACACCGACTCGCGTCGTACTGCGCGGGTTGCGCCGGCGCTGTCCGCTGTGCGGTGACCCCAGGGTGTTCGAGAGCTGGTTCCGCCAGCGGGACCGGTGTCCCACGTGCAACTTCCCGACGACCCGGGTCGAGGACCAGTGGCTCGGCGCCTACGGCATGAACGTCCTGGTCAGCTTCTCCCTGCTCGCCGTCTCGATCGGGATCGGATTCGCGGTCACCTATCCCGATCCGCCGATCGTCCTGCTGCTGGTGATCTGTCTCTCCATCGCCGCCCTGTTCCCGGTGGCGTTCTATCCCATCTCGAAGTCGCTGTGGGCGTCCATCGACCTCGCCATGCGCCCCCCTGACCCCGACGACGACATCGACCCCCGCTACCTCCCGCCCTCCGGCCGTCAGGAGTGACGCAACTCGATCAGTGAGCGAAGCCGGATCGCGGCGCGAGTCGTGAGCCGATGCCGAACAACTCGGTCAGCGAGCGAAGCGAGCGACGTGGGCCGCGTCGTTGAAGCGTTCGATCCCCCACCGGCCGGCGCGCCAATCGTCGAGTGACGGGTCGTGGACGAACTCGGTGAGCGAGGTGTTCGATGCCACCAACCACGCGGCGTCACCGGTCAGTCCGATGCCCAGTCGGTGGAGCATGGCGTGCGCGATCACGCCGCCGTGGCAGACGACCACCACCGTCTCACCTCGGTGGGTCTCGGCCAGCCGGTCCATGGTGCGGCTGACTCGGGTGTGCATCTCCTGCCAGGTCTCGGCGTTGTCGATGCGATGGTCGTCCGGATCCCATCCGGTACCGAACCGGGTGGGCCAGCGGGCCTCGATCTCGGCCCAGGTGAGCCCGTCGGCGTCGCCGGGGTGGAGCTCGCAGAGGTCGCAGTCGGTGACCGGCCGCTCGAACCCGAGGGCGGGTGCGATGATCGCCGCGGTCTCGATCGCCCGGGCCATCTCCGAGGCATACAGCGCGTCCACCGGTCCCAGCTCGCCCCTACCGAGCCGCGCAGCCAGGGCCTCGGCCTGGTGTCGACCGGTGTCGGAGAGCCCTCGGCAGGCCCCGTGCCCGGCCAGGAAGCCCTCGGCCTGGGCCACGGACTCGCCGTGGCGGACGAGGACGAGTCGGGTGGCGCGCACGCTCGGAGCATATGACCGTGCCGTGACCGGACCGCCGCCGACCAGGACGGACATCACCGGCAATCAGTACGATCTGGACATGACACGCCTCGCCGGTCGACTGGTCCTGGTCGCCGCCGTCCTCGCCGTCCTCGGCATCGCACCGTCCGCGTCCGCCTCGCCGGTCCGGGCCGACTCGGGCGACCCCGCCTACTCGGTGGATCTCGCCACGCTCGATGCCGCGCTCGACTGCGACCCGTTCACCCATCCCGACACCGAGCCGGTGCTGCTGGTCCACGGCACGTTCACCGAGGGCCACGAGCAGTTCGACTGGAACTACGCCATCCTGCTGCGGGCGACGGGCCACGACGTGTGCATCGTCACCTACCCCGACCGGGGGCTCAACGATCAGCAGATCAGCGCCGAGTACGTCAGCCGCGCCATCCAGCGCATCGCCGCCGAGTCGGGTCGCAAGGTCGACATGATCGGCCACAGCCAGGGGGCGTCGATGCCCCGGTGGTCGATCAAGTGGTGGCCGTCGGTCCAGGCGGCGCTCGACGACTTCGTCCTGCTCGCCGGCCCCAATCACGGCACCTCGGTGGCGGCCGGCTCGCTGCCCACCGGTGAGCCGGGCGCGTTCTTCCAGTTCGCCCCTGACTCGAACTTCGTGCGGGCGATGAACGCGGGAGACGAGACCCCCGGCGACATCGACTACACCTCGATCTACACCCGCTTCGACGAGCTGGTGCAACCGGTGACGCCGGTACCCACGGCGGCGCTCGACTGGGGCCAGGCCAACCCCCACGTGAGCAACATCCTGCTCCAGGATCTGTGCCCGGCGCGGGTGGTCGACCACCTCACCATCGGCACCACCGATGCCGTGACCCAGGCCCTGGCCCTCGATGCGCTCGATCACGACGGTCCCGCCGACGTCGGCCGCGTGGCGGCCGATCCGGCGTTGTGCAACCTGCCCGACCAGTTCGTCGTTCCCGAGACGTTCCCCAACCTCGTGGCCCAGCTCCAACCCGGTCTCCAAGGCGGGATGCCCGATGTCCCGTGGCTGCACGAGGAACCGCCGCTGCGCGACTACGCCGTCACCGCGACGGCGCAGCCGGAGCACGGCCCGGCCGACCAACCCGCAGGGGCCCAGCCGCCGGCCGCGTCGGTGTCCGGGGCACCGGCCGGGGACCCCGGCGGACGGGGCGGCGCTACCGCGCACCGGTGGCGCGATCCCGTTGCTGGCCGTGGGCGTGGTGGCCGGCATCGCCCTGATGCTCCGGGCCGGCAACTCCAGACTCGGCGAGTAGCCGGACCGACGAAGGCCGGACGCGGCCGGGGCCGGTCCGCATGCGGACCGGCCCCGGCTGGGTCGTCAGATCGGTCTGATCCGGTGGATCAGAAGTCGTCCATGCCGCCCATGCCGTGGTCGTGGCCGCTGCCCTCGGGCTTGTCGGCGATCACGGCCTCGGTGGTGAGGAACAGGGCGGCGATCGAGGCCGCGTTCTGCAGCGCCGACCGGGTCACCTTGGCGGCATCGATGATGCCGGCCTTGGTCAGGTCCTCGTAGTTGCCGGTGGCGGCGTTGAGGCCCTCGGTGTTGCCGCTCATGGCCAGCACCCGATCGACGACCACGCCACCCTCGAGGCCGGCGTTGCGGGCGATCTGCTTCAGCGGCTCGGCGAGGGCGAAGGCCACGATGCGGGCCCCGGTGGCCTCGTCGCCGACCAGATCGCCGGCGAGGGCGTCGACCTTGGCCTTGCTGCGCAGCAGGGTGGTGCCGCCGCCGGCGACCACACCCTCTTCGATGGCCGCCTTGGTGGTGCTGACCGCGTCCTCGATGCGGTGCTTCTTCTCCTTGAGCTCCACCTCGGTGGCGGCGCCGACCTTGAGCACCGCGACACCGCCGGACAGCTTGGCCAGGCGCTCCTGGAGCTTCTCCCGGTCGTAGTCGGAGTCGGTGTTCTCGATCTCCTGCTTGATCTGGGCGATGCGGCCCTGCAGGTCGTCGTCGGAGCCACCGCCGTCGACGATGGTGGTCTCGTCCTTGGTGACGACCACCTTGGCGGCGGTACCGAGCAGGTCGAGCGTGGTGTTCTCCAGCTTGAGGCCGATCTCCTCGGAGATGACCTGGCCGCCGGTGAGGATGGCCATGTCCTGGAGCATCGCCTTGCGGCGCTCACCGAAGCCGGGAGCCTTGACGGCCACAGCCTTGAACGTGCCCCGGATCTTGTTCACCACGAGGGTGGCGAGGGCCTCGCCCTCGATGTCCTCGGCGATGATCACGAGCGGCTTGCCCGACTGCATGACCTTCTCGAGCACGGGGAGCATGTCGCGGACCGCGGTGATCTTGGACGACACCAGGAGGATGTAGGGGTCCTCCATGGTGGCTTCCATGCGATCGGGGTCGGTGACGAAGTAGGGCGAGATGTAGCCCTTGTCGAAGCGCATGCCCTCGACGAGGTCCATCTCCATGCCGAAGGTCTGGCTCTCCTCGACGGTGATCACACCGTCCTTGCCGACCTTGTCGATGGCCTCGGAGATCATCTTGCCGATCTCGTCGTCGGCGGCGGAGATGCCGGCGACCTGGGCGATCTGCTCCTTGCCCTCGACCTCGACGGCCTGGTCCCGGATGGACGCCACCGCGGTCTCGACGGCAGCTTCGATGCCCTTCTTCAGCGACATCGGGTTGGCGCCGGCGGCCACGTTGCGCAGGCCCTCGCGGACCATCGACCAGGCGAGCACGGTGGCGGTGGTGGTTCCGTCACCGGCGACGTCGTCGGTCTTCTTGGCGACCTCCTTGACCAGCTCCGCACCGATCTTCTCGTAGGGATCCTCGAGCTCGATCTCCTTGGCGATGGACACGCCATCGTTGGTGATCGTGGGCGCACCCCACTTCTTGTCGAGCACGACGTTGCGGCCCTTCGGGCCGAGGGTGACACGAACGGCGTCGGCCAGCTTGTTCATGCCGGCTTCGAGCGCCCGGCGAGCTTCACTGTCGAACGCGATCATCTTGGCCATCGGTTGTCTGCCTCCTGAGGTGCAGAGACGGTGCGGTTAGCAGTCGTCGAATGAGACTGCCAACAGCCAAGCACCTTCTGCTAGCACTCGCAACCTCAGAGTGCTAATCCTCCCCCACGTTCTGGCCCCACGTTCTCGGCGTGCGGAGCGACGATCGTGGTACCAGAACCGGGTTGCGGCTCAGGCACCACCGGCGACGGCGGGGATGATGGCGACGGTCTCGCCGTCGGGGACCTTGGTGTCGAGGCCCTCGAGGAAGCGGACGTCGTCATCGGCCACGAAGACGTTGACGAACTTGCGCAGGTTGCCCTCGTCGTCGAGGAGCCGGTCGCGGAAGCCGGGATGGGCGGCGTCGAGCGCGGCGAGCACCTCGCCGACGGTCCCGGGGTCGACCGAGACCTCGGAGTTGCCACCGGCCAGGGGGCGCAGGGTGGTCGGGATGCGAATGGTCACGCTCATGGCGAACGACTACCTCGGGGATCGGGGAACAGGTTCCACGGAGACGGTGGACAGCCGGTGCGGCCGCTGACCGATGGTAACTGGATCGGCCCCGCAGACATTCCTCCCCGATGGCACCGCCACCACTCCGGCCGACCCAGGTTGCCGCGGCACGCTGGATCCGGCGACACTTCCCCCGTGGCGTTCCACCGCAGCTCCCACCGGTCGTACCGGCCGATGGACCTCGCCGAGGCGAAGGGCGAGCACACCATCTCGGTGTGCCTGCCGGCGCGCAACGAGGCCGCCACCGTCGGCACCATCGTGGACACGATCCGGGCCGAGTTGATGGATGCCGCGCCGCTGGTCGACGAGATCATCGTCGTCGACGACCACTCCACCGACGCCACCGCGGCGGTGGCCGGTGCCGCCGGGGCGCGGGTGATCGACGCCCGGACCACGCTCACCGACGCCCGCGGCCCGGGCAAGGGCCAGGCGCTGTGGAAGTCGCTCCACGAGAGCTCTGGCGACATCGTGCTGTGGTGTGACGCCGACATCGACCACTTCGGTGCCCACTTCATCACCGGTCTCGCCGGGCCCCTCGTGACTCATCCGGAGATCAGCTTCGTGAAGGGGACGTACCACCGACCACTGATCGACGGCGACGGCGGCGGACGCGTCACCGAACTGGTCGCCCGGCCCGTGTTGGCCAACCTGTTCCCCGAGGTGGCCGCCATCGGTCAACCCCTGTCGGGCGAGTACGGCGGCCGGCGCCGTCTGCTCGAACGCCTCCCGTTCATCGACGGCTACGGGGTCGACATCGCCCTGCTCATCGACGCGGCGCACGTCGTCGGGACCCATGGCATCGCCGAGGTGGACCTCGGCGAGCGCCGTCACCGCAACCGTTCGCTCGACGAGCTCGGACCCCAGGCAACCGCCGTCCTGCGAGCCGCCCTGAGCCGCGCCGGCATCGCCGCCGATGTACCCGTCGCCCTGCGCCGCCCGGGCCTGGAGCCCCTGCTGATCACCCAGCACGAGCTTCCGCCCTTGATCGAGCTGACCAGCTACCGCCGCCAGACGGCCTGACTACTCGGCCGCAGCCGGGCCCGCCGTCGACGTCGCGACGGAATCGCCGGGGGCATCGTCCGCGTCGGCCCGGCCGATGATCCGCTTCAGGGGCGTCACGAGACCGGCGCTCACCGCGTCGGGTGGCGGTTCGGCCCGGGCGGCGACCTCCTCGAAGGGCTGGTCGAGGACGTAGACGTGCCACAGGTGACCGAGCACCACCTTGAGCGTGGCGGTCACCGGCACGGCCAGGAGGAGGCCGAAGAACCCGCCGAGCGTGCCACCGGCGAGGAGGGCGAGCATCACCACGGCCGGGTGGAGACTGGTGGTCCGGTGCATCACCAGCGGCGAGATGAAGTGGTTGTCGATCTGTTGGGCGATGGCCATGATCGCCACGACCCAGAGGGCGGTTCCGAGGTCGCGCGTGGTGAGGGCGATGACGACACCGGGCACGGCGCCGACCCACGGCCCGATCAGCGGCACCATGTTGAACACCCCGGCGATCATGCCGACGATGAGCCAGAACGGGAGTCCGAGGATGGCCAGTCCGATGCTGACCATCACCCCCACGATGAAGGCCACCGCGAGCTGGCCCCGGAAATAGCCGCCGATGGTCTGGTTCAGGCGGGTGCCGAGATGGAGGACCTGGGGCCGGGCCCGTTCGGGGATCAGGTTGCGGGTCACCGACGCGATGTGGGGAAGGTCGACCAGCAGGTAGAAGCCGAGAACAGGGCCGAGCACGAAGATGAGCCCGATGGCGAACACGCGGGTCCCGATGTCACGGGCGCGCTGCAACTGCTCGATCACCCCGGTCTCTCCCGGGAACTGGCTCCGCGCGTCGGCCGCCACCCGGTCGAGGTCCGCGGCGAGCCTCGAGTCACCGTTGCGATCGAGGCTGTTCGATGCCGATTGCACCACACGATCGAACTCGTCCATCTGGGCGGTGGACGTTCCCCCGCCGAGCTGGTTCTGGAGCTCGTCGACGTTGGGGATCTCGATGAACCAGTTGTCGTCCTTCGACCGCTGCGACAGGTCGTTGATGCTCTTTTCGAACTTGGCCCGGATCTCGGGCCACTGGTCGGCCAGCTCCTGGCCCTGGCGCTGCACGAGCGGCGCGACGAGGAACCCGGTCAGCACGAGCAGACCGACGAACACCACGTAGGCGAGCGCGGTACCAGCCGCCCGGGGGATCCCCCGCCGTGACAAGCGGGTGACGATGGGGTTGAGGATGAACACGATCGCCCCGGCCAGGACCAGCGGCGGGAAGACGACGCGGATCTGCCAGCCGAGCCAGAACAGGACCGCGACCGCGGCAGCCACACCGAGCAGCGCCCACGCCGCCCGCCCCGCCACCGCGAACCGATCGAACATCAACGCAACGGTACCGGACCGGTCACGACCTACCCTGGGCACATGTCCGGTGGCTCTCCCGATGGACCCCGTTCCGGCATCCTCCCGACGCTGATCATCGGGGGCGTGGCGGTCATCGTCGCCCTCACCCTCATCGGATGGGTGATCGGCGCCATCTTGTCGGTCCTGCGTCTCGTGGTGATCGTGGTGGTGGCCGGGGCCGTGATCTACGCCATCGGCTCCGCTCGCTCCGACCGCTGATCACGGCGTCCTCTCAGCCGGCGCGGGCCGCCAGCACCTCCGCCACCACGGTCTCGATGCACGCCGTCGTCTCGTCCATCGACCGCTCCCGACCGAACCGCTCGACGAGTGACACCGTCTCGACGTGGTGGCCGACCCGCTCGTCGACTCCATCGAGCACCTCGCCGACGATGGCGACGACCGGGACCCCGAACGCGGCGGCCAGCTCCGCGACACCGCCCACCACCTTGCCGTCGAAGGACTCGTCGTCGAGGAACCCCTCCCCGGTGATGACCAGATCGGCGCCCTCCAACGCCTCGTCGAGCTCGACCTCCTCGGCGATCAGCGCGAAGCCGTCCTGGAGCTGGGCGCCGATCGCGGCGAGACCACCGCCGAGACCACCAGCTGCTCCCGTGCCCGGGATGTCGCGCACATCGATCCCGTGATCCTGCTCGTACACGTCGGCGAGGCGGGCCAGGCGATTGGTGAGCAGCCGGATCTGGGCGGCCGATGCCCCCTTCTGGGCCCCGAAGCGCTCCGCAGCGTGGAGGAACGTGGTGCGCACATCGCACGCGACGCGCAGGTCCACGGCTCGGTACCGCTGGAGGGGGTGCATGGCTCGCAACGCGCCGAGGCCGCCATCGACGGTGGCCGACCCGCCGAGTCCGATGATCACCCGCCGGGCCCCTGACTCGACCGCCAGCCGGATCAATTCGCCGGTGCCGACGGTGTCGGCCGCGATCGGGTCGTTTCCGGCGGCGCCGCCGACGAGCTCGAGCCCGGATGCCTCGGCCATCTCGATCACCGCGGTGCGGCCGGCGAGCCGCCACCGGGCCTCGACCGGTTCACCGAGCGGCCCGGTCACCGTCGCGGTGCGGTTGGCGCCGCCCAGCGCCTCGAGCGTGCCCTCGCCACCGTCGGCCACGGGGATCTCGTCGCACTCCCAGCCCGCCGTCCGCGCCGCCCGACACACGGCGGCCGCGACCTCGGCCGCGGTGGCAGTGCCACGGAACTTGTCGGGGGCGGCGACGACACGCACGACGCCAATGCTGGCAGCAACCGCGGCCCGCGCCGCGGTCGGCCCGCGGTCGGCCCGCGGTCGGCCCGGTCACCGCGTCACGAGCGGAGCGAAGATCGCCATCACGGCGTCGGGCCCATGGACCACGAGATCGGCGGCCCGAGCCACATCGTCCGGAAGCTCGTCGCCGCCGCTGGCGACCTTGATCGTCCGCACTCCGGCCCCACGCAGCTCGTCGAGGGCGGCGAAGGCGGGCAGATCACCGACATCGTCCCCCACGTAGACGACGGTGCCGCAGCCCGCGGCCAGGGCGTGGACGGACGTGCCCTTGTCGACCCGGACCGGCGGATGGAGCTCGACCGAGGCCTTCGCCCGCCGCAGCTCCAGTCCCGTCTCGGCCGCCACGGTCGACGCCCATGCCACGACCGACGACTCCGCCTCGGGCGCCCGGCGGTAGTGCACGGTCAGCGACAACCCCTTGGCCTCCACCGTCACACCGGCGGGCAGATCCGCGGCCGCCGCGACGTCGGCGATGCGGGGGCGCCAGGGCTCGGCGTCGGGGTGGTCGGACTCGACGCCGTCCAGGCGCAGCTCGAGGCCGTAGAGGCAGGAGAGGTCGATGGCCAGCGGGAGCCATCCGGTCAGGAACGAGCGGGGACGACCGCTGACCACGGCGACCCGACCGAAGCGCGCCGCCAACCGGACGAGCAGATCGGCCACGCCGGCGACCGGTTCGGCCCGCGCCGGATCGTCGACGATGGGCGACAGGGTGCCGTCGAAGTCGAACAGCAACGCGGTCGCCGGGGGGTCCGTCAGGACGATCTCGCGGAGCCGTTCGGGAGTCATCGCCGCCAGAACCTACGCATCCACCAGTGACGACGACGAGGACGGACGCCTGCCACACTGCGAGCAGTGCGTCGCCATCTCCGCATCGTCGCCGGCGTCCTCGTGGCCGTGACCGCCGCGGCAGGATGCCGCCCGTCGACGGTCACCATCGCCTTCGATCCCGCCGTCGGCGACCGCTATCACGTCCAGTCGCAGGTCGACACCGAGATCGCCCGCACCGTGTCCGGCACCGTCGACCGGAATCGCGCCACTTCCCACCTCGACGCCACCGAACGGGTGGTCAGCGTGCACGCCCACGAGGTCAGCATCGAGGTGACGGTCGAACGCGACGGCGGCGCGCCCCGCACCTACGAGGCGAGCTTCGACCCCACCGGCCGGCTCTCGTCCATCGACCTCATCGGGGGTGTGCCCGTCGAGGCCCTCGGGCTCGACCTGACCACCGATCTGCCGGCCGACATCTCGAGTCCCCCGTCGCGTCCCCTCGCTCCCGGTGCGACGTGGACGATCGAACGGAGCGTCCCCGATCCCGCCGGTGGACGCCCGTTCGCCGTGCGCGGCTCGGGCCGACTCGCCTCGCTCGGTGTCGTCGACGGCGACGAGGTCGCGGTGGTGGTGGTCCAGCTCGAGGTGCCGGTGCGATCGGTGACCGACACCGAGGACGGCCGGGTCACCGTGCGGGGAAGCCAGACGGTGGTGTCGCGGACCACCTACGCCCTCGCCGACGGTGCTGCCCGCTCGGACCGCACCCGCATCGAGGGACGGGCCAAGGTCACGGTGGAGCCACCGGCCGGGATCGTCGCTCCACCGGTGAACGGCTCGATCCGCTACTCGGTCGCCACCGAGACCCACCGGACCCGGACCAGCTGACCAGCTCGAGGAACGGCGCGCGGGAGTTGTGAGGCCGTGCCGAACAACTCCGGAAGTGACGAGGCCCTCAGGGGCCGAGGAACGGCGGGGCCGAGGAAGCGGCCGAACCGGGAGTTGTGAGGCCGTGCCGAACAACTCCGGAAGTGACGAGGCCCTGGCGGGGCCGAGGAACGGCTCAGCCCTTGCTGGCGAGATCGGGACCGACGACCACCAAGATGTTCGACAGCTGCATGTCGGCGACCGGTGCCGGCGTGGGGAGCGGCGTCACCGAGGTGGGCGGCGCGCCGATGGCGGCCGCGAGGACCTCGGCCTCGGCCTGGTAGCCGACCGTGTAGTACACGACGGTGGCGGGGACCGTGTCGGCGTTGGTGGGGTTGGCCGCGACGTATCCGAGCGCCTCGAGGGCGTCGGTCTCGGCACCGGCCGCGCCGTTGACGTCGGAGCCGTTGGCCACGAGGACCTTCACGTCGGCGGGCGCTCGGGGCGGTGCCGTGGTGGTCGTCGTGGACGTGGCGGAGGCGTCGCCGTCGGTCACGCTGGGCGAATCGGACGCGCCGACGTTGACCTGCGCGGTACTGGCGCCCTCGTCGCGGAGCAGCGCGATCCCGACGAGCACGGCCACCACGACCAGGATGATGCCCTTCGCGGGGGAACCCTGGGCCGGGGGCGCGGGTGGTGGCTGGCGCCGGCGGCGGCGGGGTGGGTCTGCGGGCTGGTCGCTCATGGGTGGCTCCGCTTCCGGTTGGGGCCGATGTGGCGGGTACGGCGGCGATCGGACCGGGCCCGACGCAGCCGCCGGACCAACAAGGGGTCGGCTTCGTCTGCTTCCGGCCGATCGATCAGGGCGGTCAACCGCCGATAGTAGGCGGAAGGGGACATCGAGAGCTGGGTCCGGATGGCCTCGGCCTTCGGTCCTGGCGACAGCCACCACGCCCGCTCGAAGTCGAGGATCGCCTGATCCGTGCGGGTGAGGGCCACGACTCAATGCTGCTCGGGCGGGTGTCGCAGATCAAGGACCCCACCGGCGCGGATACGATCCCGGCCTTCGCCCGAGTAGCTCAGTTGGCCAGAGCAGCTGTCTTGTAAACAGCAGGTCGTCGGTTCGATTCCGACCTCGGGCTCCGTCGGCGGGGGCCAGTCGCCGCTTCCGCCGCTCATCACCGCTCGCTGAGGACCCGCTCGTAGACCTCGACGTAGCGCCTGGCCATGGTCGCTCGATCGAATCGTTGCCGGGCGGATGACCGGATCGCCATGCGATCGAACGTGCCGACCTCGTCGATGGCGGCAACGGCCCCGGCCACGTCCGACACCAGCGCTCCGTCCCGCCCGACGCGGATGAGTTCTCGCATCGAACCGCGGTCGTAGGCAATGACAGGCGTGCCACTGGCCAGGGCCTCGACGACGCTGAAGCCGAACGGCTCGTCGAAGTCGATCAGGTGCAGCAGAGCGTGCGCCCCTCCGAGGAAGTCGGATCGACCGGCGGCGTCGATCGGACCGAGGTACCGGACGCGGTGGTCGTCGAGATGCGGGGCGATCTGGTCCCGGAAGTACGCCTGATCCTGGATGATGCCGGCGATGTCGAGTCGACGACCGCTGCGACGGGCGACCTCGATCGCGTGAGCGGTGCCCTTGTCCGGGTGGATGCGACCGAAGAACGCGAGGTGGTCTCCCGGGTGTGGGTGGAGGTCGAAGGCATCGACATCGATGCCGTGGTGGATGGTGGCGGCGTAGTGCAGGCGTGGGTGGCGGTCGGCGTCGCTGATCGCGACGTAGTGGGTGCTGCGGTCGTATCGCTCGTAGACGGGCACGATCGAGGGCGACGAGAACCCGTGGATCGTGGTCACCACCGGGGTGTCGACGAGGGCGCTGTAGGTGAGGGGGAGGAAGTCGAACCCGTTGTGGAGGATGTCGAACTCGTCCGCCCGTTCGAATGCGGCCGCGATGTGGAGGCACTCGACCACCTTGGGGTCGATGCTGTCGTCCTCGGACCACCCGGTGTCGACGACAGCATGAAGGGATGCGTTGGTGATCGAGTCGGCGGTGGCGAACAGGGTGACGTCGTGGCCGAGGCCGACCAGTCCTTCGGCCAGCAGCGAGGCGAACAGCTCCCAAGGCCCGTAGTGGCGTGGTGGGGTGCGCCAGGCGATCGGGGCCAGTACGGCGATCCGCAACGGAGATCCCGGTCGGCCCGCACCGCCGGGCGGCGAGATGGTGATGAATCGAGCGTATCGGTACTCCAACCCGGCCAGACCGGCCTAGGCTGCAACAAATCATCCTCGGGCGGGTCGCCCGCTTGGGCTGGACGGCCATCGAGGCTCCGTCGCCCTCCGCAGGCTCGACGCCTCGACCGGGCCGACCGCAGGAGTACCCGTGCCAGGTCCTACCTCGACGGAGGCATCCGTCCCTTCCTTCGATCGCGCTACGCGATCGTTCGGCATCGTGTCGACGTTCCCGCCGACCGCGTGTGGCATCGCCAGCTTCTCGGCTGCGCTCTCGGCCGGATTGATCGCCGGCGGCGACTCGGTGGACGTGGTCCGAATCGGCCCGCTCGCGGACGTGAACGACCCGCTCGTCGTGGAATCTCTCGACGGTCCACCAAGCTCGTGGGGCCGCGGCGCCGCCGCGCTCAACCGGACTGATCTCGTGATCGTGCAGCACGAATACGGCATCTACTCCGGCCGGGACGGCGTGGACATCATCGAGCTGTTGGAGGCTCTTCGGGTCCCGACGGTGGTGGTGGCCCACACCGTCCGAAGTGCACCGAGCGTGAGCCAGCGGCGAGTGCTCACCGACGTCTGTGCGTTGGCCGATGCGGTGGTCGTGATGACGTCGAGTGGACGCGACGGCTTGATCCACGAATTCGGAGTCCAGCCGTCCAAGATCCATGTCATCGCCCACGGCGCGGCGACGCCCTCCGCGCCGTGGGGCGCACCACGGCTCGATGCACCACCCCGCCTGCTGACCTGGGGGCTGCTCGGGCCGGGCAAGGGAATCGAGTGGGCCATCGACGCCATGGCCGAGCTGTCCGACCTGCGGCCCCAACCGCACTACGTGATCGCCGGCGCCACCCATCCGCGAGTCCGAGCCACGTCGGGCGAGGACTACCGGAACATGCTCGTCCAGCGGGCCGCTGGTTCAGGAGTCGGCGCCCACATCGAATTCGACGACGGCTACCGCGACCTGCAGGCGCTGACCGAGCTGATCACGACCGCAGACCTCGTCGTCCTCCCCTACGACTCGGCCGAACAGGTCACGTCCGGCGTGCTGGTCGATGCGGTCGCGGCCGGACGACCCGTGGTCTCGACGTCGTTCCCCCATGCCGTCGAGCTGTTGGGGTCTGGCGCCGGCCTGGTCGTCCCGCAGCGGGACCCCGTGGCGATGGCGTCGGCGATCCGGGCCGTGCTGACGGACCCCGATCTCGCGGCCGGGATGGCTGAAGAGGCTCGTCGACTGGCCCCGGGCCTGTCCTGGGGCGCGGTGGCGGCTCAGTACGCCGACCTCGCCGATGCCCTGCTCACCGCCGCGTCGACGGTCGCGACGTGACGGCGGCCTCGGTCGCCGCCGCACCCGAGCCTTCGTTCGCACACCTCCTCGCCCTCAGCGACGACATCGGGACCTTCGAGCACGCTGACCACGACCAGACACGTCGCCACCACGGCTACTGCACCGACGACATGGCCCGGGTCCTCATCGTCACCGCGAGGCAACCGAACCCGAGCCGTGCCGTGGAGGAGCTGGGCCGGACCGCGATGCGGTTCCTGATCGCGGCCCAAGGTGTGACCGGTCGGAGTCGGAATCGACGGAGCGCCAGCGGACGGTGGCACGGCCGCCACGGCGTCGAGGACTGTTGGGGGCGAAGCGTGGCCGCGTTCGGGATCGCCGGGCGCTGGAGCAGCGATCCGTCGATGCGCCAGGTGGGCACGGCGTCGTTCGGCCGCGCGGTCGAACAGCGGTCGCCGTGGCCTCGAGCGATGGCCTTCGCCGCGCTCGGCGCGGCCGCGGTGCTCGAGACCGATCCCCAGCACTACGGCGCACGTGAGCTGCTGGTCGACGCCATCGACACCATTGGTCCGAATGCCGTGGAACCCGGTTGGCCATGGCCCGAGGACCGACTCTCCTATGCCAACGCGACGCTGCCCGAGGCCCTCATCGCCGCCGGGCATGCCCTCGGCCGCCCCGAGGTCGTCGAGCGCGGCATCGAGCTACTCACCTGGCTCCTCGCCCGCGAGACGCTCAACGGACATCTGTCCCCGACACCGGCGGGGGGTGCAGGGCGAGACGACACGGCACCGGGATTCGACCAGCAACCGATCGAGGTCGCGGCGATGGCCGACGCCTGCGCCCGGGCCGAGATGGTGACCGGTGACCGTACCTGGGCTCACGGCGTCGACCTCGCCATCCGCTGGTTCCTCGGCGACAACGACGTCGACGCAACGATGTGGGACCCATCGACAGGGGGCGGCTACGACGGGCTGCATGATTCCGGTCCCAACCTGAATCAGGGCGCGGAGTCCACCATCGCCCTGATCTCGACGCTGCAACACGCACGCCGCCTGGCGATGTCTTCGTGATCGACCAGGACCTGGCGGTGCGCCAATCGGTGACGATTCGGGCCGATCCGACCCGGGTGATCGCCAAGCTGTTCGTGCCCGGTCGCCCCGAAAACGACAGCGGGCACCACGTCGTCGACGCAGTCAGCCACATCCTCGCCCTCGACGACGACGAGGTCTCGGCCGGCCTCGCTGAGGTCGTCGATCGCTTCGGTGGCCGGCACCGCGACCTGCTCACGACCTTCAGCCGTCACGCGGAGCGAGTCTCGGATCGCCTCCCGGCTGGTCGGGCGTTAAGCGAGGACCGTCGGCTCCTGCTGGGCGCAGCCTTCACGCACGAGTACAGCGTCGAGGCCGCCGCGGTGTGCAACCCCTCGCTCGTCGTCGCCCCGAACCAACCTCAGGACCGGGGCGCCGGTGTGAACCTGATCATGAGCACACGCGGCATCGGCGAGGGGCACCGGTCCTCCGTGGGGTTCCGGGTGGTGTCGCTGGACGAGCGCGGTCAGGTCTCCGTCGACGCCGCCGGTGCATACGCCGACGCCGGAACCGTTTCGGCCGGCCTCCTGCACGCCAACATGTTCCGAGAGCCCACGAGACGCGTCCGCGACGACACCGACTCGACGCGTTGGGTCCTCGACCGCCTGGGCGAGGAGTTCACCCACGACCAACTGCAGGGATGTCTCGCCGAGCTCGAGGCCCACGGCGACACCCGCCCGGACGTGGAACAGACGCTGCGCCGCCTCCGTGCGCTGGCGGCCCGCGCCTACCGGGTCGACTTCGACCCCACCTCCGGGCTCAGTGAACGCGTGCTCCACCCATCGGCCGCCGTCGAACGCAACGGCATCGAGGATGCTCGATTCGTCCGCTTCGTCGATGAAGCAGGCACTCGCTACTACGCGACCTACACCGCCTACGACGGCTCCGACATCCGGCAGCAACTCCTCGAGACCACCGACTTCTGCCGGTTCGAGAGCTCGCCTCTACAGGGTCCCGGAGCGGGGAACAAGGGACTCGCACTGTTTCCCCGGCGGATCGGCGGTCGCTTCGCCGCTCTCTCCCGCCATGACGGCGCCACGAACGCTGTCGCGTTCACCGACGATCTTCGACACTGGCCGTCCCCGCACCCCATCGGCGAGCGACCGAAGCTGCGGAACTCGATCCAGGTCGGCAACTGCGGATCGCCCATCGAGACCGACGCCGGCTGGCTCGCGCTGACGCACGGAGTCGGACCGATGCGGACCTACTCGATCTCAGCGTGCCTGCTCGACCTCGACGACCCGACACGGGTCATCGCCGAACTCCCCCGACCCCTGCTGAGTCCCCAGCCCGACGAGCAGGACGGCTATGTCCCCAACGTGGTGTACTCCTGCGGCGCCGTGCGACACGGAGCCCACCTGGTCATCCCGTTCGGAGTCGGTGACACGTCGATCAGCTTCGCAAGCGTTCCCGTGGAGACGGTGCTCGACGCGATGATCACTCGCTGACCAGATCCGAGGTGCTGGTCAAGATGTTCGGCTTCGGACCGTCTTCGCCGACAAAGGAGCGCCATGAAGATCGATCTCCTCCCCACCCCCCGCTGGATCCGGCTCGCGCTGGTGGCACTCGGCCTCCCCGACCTGTTCGCCGGAGCATGGGCGATCATCGCCCCACAGCGTTGGTTCACCGACTTCCCCGGCTTCGGGCCCGCGCTGGTGGCAGCCGAGCCCCCCTACAACGCCCACCTCGCCACCGATGCCGGCGCCGGGCTGCTCGCCTCCGGCGCGGTCCTGCTGTTGGCGGCCTGGTTCGGCGACCGGCGCTCGGTCCGACTCGGCCTGGTGGCCTACGCCGCCTTCGCCATCCCCCACGCCGCCTACCACACGGTCCACCCCGCACCGGGCCTCACCGGGGCCGAGGACGTCCAGAACGCCGCCGTCCTCGTGTTCGCAGCCGCGGTGTCGATCGGGTTGTGGTGGGCGGCCGGGCACCACTGGACGCGCCGAGCCACCTCGTAGGCGACGGTGGCGCAACGTGGAACGCGGCAACCGTCCCGCCGATCCGATAGGCGGTCACTCGGCGGCATCGTCCCAGTCATGAGCTCGAGTGCGAGCTGCGGATGCGATGATCAGTCGTGCGTGACGATGTCGACCGAGATCTCCACTGCGGTGGTCGTGGCCCGGTTCTCGAGCCAGTGCGTGGTGTTCCGATCCTCGGGCCAGCCGACTCCTGGCCCGTAGTCGGTGGCGACCCCGTCCCGATGGTCGGTGATCGTTCCCTGGAGGACGTAGACGATCCCTGGTCTCCCTCGATGATCGTGAACCGGGCCGAAGACGGCACCGGGCTCGAAGGTGAACATCCGCATTCGCAGCTCGCGTCCTGCCATGCCCTCGATCTCGGGTCCGAGATCAACCGTCGCAAGTAGCTCTGCCGCAACACCCTTCGTCTCCGGTGCGGCATGTTCGTCACTCATGGGCTCTCCTCTGGGAGCGGGTGTCGGTAGGTCAGGCTGATCATCATCCCCCACCGGTTGGCCGGTCCGTCGGTGAGGTCGACGCCAGAACGGCCTAGTACACCTCGTCCTCGATCACGTCCAGCCCCTGCTTCCTGAGTCGGGCGATGTTGTCGAGCATGACCTGCAACGCCTCGGGGCTGTGACCTTCCCAGATCTGCACCTCGTCGATGACGCGCATGGGGTGGCGAGTTCGGTAGGACCGGGTGACATTGCCGGGGAACTTCTTGTTGGTGACGTTGGGGTCGTCTTCGAACGGTCCGGTGGGTTCGACGACGTAGATGCGGCCCCGCTCATCGCTCCCCGCGAGCGCGGTGGCCAGTTCGGCGGCCCAGACGGCGGGTTCGAGGAGCGCGGCGAAGTAGACGTGGTTCGACACGCGACCGTTGTGGAAGTTGGAGAGATGGCCCGGAACGAGCTGATCGCCGACGTCGAGGGCGGACTTGGTCCCGTGGAAGAAGGGCCCGTCGACGTGATCGCAACGCTCGAACGTCACCGGGACGTGGCCCGTGCCAGTCGACTCTGCGATCGCGTCGGCGATCGACTTCTTGCCCTCCGCCCAGTTGTCGTTCTGCAACGCGTCGTCCGATCGTCCGAGACCCCACGCTTGGAAGTGGAGCAATATACTCCGTTTCTTGCCGGACACCACGTCCCCCGCCGGAGCCGCTCCGATGCGAGCCGATGCTCGACGGAATCGGCGACGACTCCTCGACGCCGCGATCGAGCTGATCCTCGAGATCGGCGGCGAACCCTCTCGAGACGCGGTCGCCCGGCGAGCCGGCGTCGGCATCGGCACCCTGTACCGGCACTTTCCCCACCAGCAGGCACTGCTTCATGCGGTGGTCCTCGACGTGCTCGACCGAACGATCGACGAAGGCGAGTCCGCGCTCGCCCAATCAGCCACCGGTGGTGAGGCGTTGCACCGCTACATGCACGCCGCCATCGACGCCGATCTCGGAGTGGTCAACGTCGTCCACGCCCTGCTCGAGACGTCGGACTGGCCCGACCGACGCGCCGCGGCTCGAGACGTCCTCGACCGACTGATCGACGTCGCCCGACGCCACGGGGCCATCGACGAGGACGTCACCGCGACCGACATCGCCCTCGCCACCATCCGGTTCAGCCGACCGCTGGCGGTCGGGCTCGACCCTGCAGACGAGCGGGCGATCGCCCATCGACAGCTCGACCGCTATCTCGACGGGCTGATGGCGAACGGGAACCGACCCCACTGAACGACGCTGACCCGGCTTCCGATCCATCGTCCGCAGCGATACCCGGGGCCGCCCAACCAGGGATGTGACATTCGGCCCTGCTGCGCGGTCCGGCGGGTGGGCGAGGATGCCTGTCGTGGAAGTGGACCGCAACGGCCTCCAGGTGCTCGAGCGCGACGAGTGCATGCGGCTGCTGGCCTCGGCGACGCTCGGTCGCATCGGGGTGAGCTCGGGCGCCCTGCCGGTGGTGCTGCCCGTGAACTTCTGCGTGGACTCCGACCACATCCTGATCCGCACCAGCACGGGCACCAAGCTCGACGCCGCGTTGCGGGACTCGGTGGTGGCGTTCGAGGTCGATGACTTCGATGCGATGTACCACTCGGGGTGGAGCGTGGTGGTGACCGGCGTGGCCCACGTCGTCGACGACGCCGATCGGCTCCGGGAGCTTGAGCACGCCCCCCTGACCCGGTGGGCGCCGATGCGCGAGGACGACCACATCGTCTCGATCTCGACCGAGCTGGTGTCCGGCCGGCGGCTCTCGCCGTCAAGCCACTGGGATGCTCCAGACGACGAGCGTTCCCCGCAGCGGACCCGCTGAGAGCTCGAACGACCCCCCGTGGCCGCGGGCACGCGCGGCCATGTTGATCAGTCCGTGGCCGGACGCCGACTCGCTCGACGGTGGGCCGGTGCCGTCGTCGGCCACCCGTAGCGTCAGTTCGGATTCGGCCACGATGATCGAGACGTGGACCTCGCTGGCCTCGGCGTGCTTGGCGACGTTGCTGAGCGCCTCCCGCAGCGTCGCGAGCAGGTCGGTCTCGACCTCGGGGCTGGTCACGGAGTCGATGGCCCCGTCGAAGAGGACGCGGGGTTCGAAGCCGAGCGCACCGGCGGCCTCGCGACACAGGCTGAGCACGCGGTCGCGGATGCCCTCTCGACGGGTGCGGGTGGTGGACTCGAGGGCGAAGATCGTGGTGCGGATCTGCTTCACCGTCGCGTCGAGGTCGTCGACCGCGCCTTCGACGCGAGTCCGCACCAGATCCGGACTCTGGCCGATCATGGGGACCGCGCCCTGCAGGGACAAGCCGGTGGCGAAGAGCCGCTGGATGACGGTGTCGTGCAGGTCGCGGGCGATGCGCTCACGATCCTCGAAGAGCGCGAGCTCGGACACGCGGGCATGCAGCCGGGCGTTCTCGATGGCCACACCGGCCGCGGCAGCCAGGCCGACCACCAACTCCTCGTCGACGTCCGTGAACACGTCGGCGGTGGTCTTCTCGGTGAGGTAGAGGTTGCCGAAGACCTCGTTGCGCACCCGGATGGGGACGCCCAGGAACGAACGCATCACCGGGTGGTTCGGCGGGAACCCGTAGCTGTCGGGATGCTGGTTCAGATCGGTGAGTCGAAGTGGCTCGGCGTCGAGGATCAGCAGTCCGAGGATGCCGTGGCCCTTCGGGAGGTGACCGATGGTGGCGTGGGTCTCGTCGTCGATCCCCACGGTGATGAACTCGCTGAGCTGGTTCTTGGACTCGTCGAGTACGCCCAGGGCGGCATAGCGGGCGTCGACGAGTTCGGCGGCCAGCTCAGTGATACGACGCAACATCGTCGGGAGATCGAGACCTGATCCCACCGAGACCACCGCATCCAGGAGCTGGTGCAGGCGACGCGGACCGGCGCTTGACATGGGTGTCACCCTACGCAATTGCCACCGATGTACACGCCTGGGCGATCCGGCGAGCACAATGGGTCCATGGCTGTTCGCGTCTTCCTGCTCGACGACCACGAGGTCGTGCGCCGCGGCCTCCGCGAACTGCTCGAGGCCGAGAACGACCTCGAGGTCGTCGGCGAGGCCGACACCGCCGAGACCGCGCTCTCGCGCATCCCGGCCACCACCCCCGACATCGCCGTGCTCGACGTTCGCCTCCCCGACGGCGACGGCGTGGAGGTGTGCCGGGAGATCCGATCGAAGCACCCCGAGATCGCCTGTCTCATGCTGACCTCGTACGCCGACGACGAGGCCCTCTTCGCCGCCATCATGGCGGGCGCCTCGGGATTCGTCCTCAAGCAGGTCCGGGGCAGCGACCTGGTCGACGCCGTCCGTCGAGTGGCTGCGGGAGAGTCGCTGCTCGATCCCACCGTCACGGCGCGCGTCCTCGAGCGGCTGCGGTCCACTCCGGAAGACGACGAGCTGTCCGCGCTGACCGCCCAGGAGCAACGGATCCTGACCCTGATCGGCGAGGGATTCACCAATCGCCAGATCGGTGACGAGATGTTCCTGGCCGAGAAGACGGTGAAGAACTACGTGTCCAACCTGCTGTCCAAGTTGGGCATGAGTCGCCGGACCGAAGCGGCGGCCTACGCGGCCCGCCTCGACGAGCGCCGCAAGCACGGCGACCGCTGAGCGCCGTGTGACCAAGGTCCCGATCGGGACCGACCAATGACCCTGCTCGTGACGCGGCGTGGTCCGGATCATCGGGTCCATGACCAGTCTGGACGTCCTCGTCGTGGAGAGCCATCCCGGTGCATCTCAGCACCAGGCCGAGCAGCTCGAGGCCGCCGGTCACCGCGTCCACCGCTGCAACGAGTCGGGCGCGGACGCGTTCCCGTGCCGGGAGATCACCGCACCGGGATCCTGCCCGATCGACCAGGGCGTCGATGTCGCCCTCCTGGTGCGCCGCCACGTCGCGCCCCGGCCCACCGATCGCGAACAGGGCATCAGCTGCGTCATCCGCGCCCAGGTACCGGTGGTCGAGGACGGTCCCGCGGTACTCGACCCCTTCGCGGACTACGTGGCGGAACGGATCACCGGTGACGTCGTCGCGTCGTGTGAGGCCGCGGCGGCGAAGGGCTACGACCCGGTGCGGGCCGCCGTCCTGGAGCGGATGGCGCCGTTGCTGCGCTCGGCCGGTCACGACGTCGACGACATCGAGTGCTCGTTCATCCGGGTCGGGACGGACCTCCGGGTCCACCTACGCGGACCGGCGCTGACCGCCGATCAGGAGCAGGCGTTGGCGGTTCGAGCGGTGGATGCCATCAACACGACCGGCCGTTCCTACGGGCGGATCGACATCGGCTACCGCTCGACCCCCTGACCGGTGGAGCTGATCAGCCGCCGACGAGACGCCGGCCGCTGATCTCCTCGACCCTGATCCGCACCCAGGTACCCGAGACCGCGGCGTCGAGCCATGGCTCGACGCCCAGGGCATCGAGCTCGCCGATCTCGTCGTCGTCGTAGACGGTCTCGCCGAGGCCGCGCACCAGCACGCTCCATCCGCGGCGGGTCTCGACGTCCCACTCGTCGACCTCGAAGGCGAGGATCTGGTCCATCTCGGCCGCGGCCAGCTTGGTGCCGGACCCGGTGCGGAACACGATCTGATGGTTCTTGACGCCGTGGGTGACCGGGAAGACGAGAGGCTCGCCCCGATCGACCAGCGCGACGCGCCCCACCGGGCTGGCGGCCAGAAGCCTCCAGCACTCGTCGGGGGGGAGAATCTCGAGTCCCATGCGGTCGAGCGATGGCGGGTTCACGTCCATGCCTTCAGGATGGGTGCCCCGAGGCGTCGGAGTCCAGCACCGCCGGTCATGCCGATGCCCCCTCGGGATGGGGACCGGGGACGATCACCACGGGACACGGGGCGTGGGCGGCGACCTGGTTGCTGACCGAACCCAGCAACAGACCGAGGAACCCGCCGTGGCCGCGACTGCCCACCACCAGGAGCGAAGCGTCGTGACCGGCGTCGATCAGCCCCTGTGCCGGGCTGCCCTCGATGAGGACCGGTTCGACGATGCCGTCGGAGTCGACCGCGGCAATGAACGACTCGAGCTCCTCGCGGTAGGACTTCTCCATCTCGGTGATGTCGATCGGCATCGGCATCGCCCACGCGTCGCCCATGTAGGGCCGGTGCCAGGCCATGATCGCCTGGACCGAGGCACCGTGGGCCTTCGCCTCGGTGATGGCGAACCGCAACGCGGCCCGCGAGTTCTCTGATCCATCCACTCCGACGACGATTCGTTCCATGACGCCATGGTGGCACCGAATCGGCGACCCCGGCAGGGACCAAGGTCCCCGCCCATCACCGTGCGCTGTGACGACGACACCGACGGTGACGGATCAGTCCTCGTCGTAGAGCTGCTGCTCCGGGGGGTGCCCGGGAAGGATGTCGAGGAGGAAGTCGGCCAGGGCATCCGCGTTCATCACCTCGCGCCCCGCCCGTTCGGCCATCAGGTAGCGGTGCTCGAGCAGCTGGTGGAAGAACTCCGCCGGCTCGAGCCGGCTGCGCAGATCCTCGGGGATGGCGTCGATGATGGGCTCGTAGACCTCGGCCAACCATCGGGCCGCGGCCACCGCCGACGGCACCGGGCGGCCGGCGTCCCGCTCGATCCGGGCGCGGAAGTTCTCGATGTCGGCGAGGAGCCGCCGGGCCTGGTTCTCCTGGACCTCGAGTCCGGTGCGCCGGCGCAGCTCGCGGGCGTGATGTCCCTCCTCCACGATCGTCGGGGTGATCCGCAGCCGGCCACCGGGATCGCCGGCGCCGATCACCAGCTCCTCGACATCGAAGCCCAGCTCGTTCACGCGTCGGACCCGGGCGTCGATCCGCCAGCGTTCGTTGGCGTCGAACTCGTCGGTCCGGGTCAGCTCGTCCCACAGACGCTCGTAGCGGATCTGGACCTCGTCGGCGACGACGGTGGCGTCGAGATCGGGGCGCACCCGGCCGGCGGCCTGGAGGTCGAGCAGCCCGCCGACCACGTTCTCGTAGGTGATGGCGACGTCCTCCTCCCGCAGGCGGTCACTCAGGGTGTCGTGGTGTTCGGTGGTCTCGGCGTCCACCAGGTAGGCCATCATCGCCCCTGCGTCCCGCCGGAACAGGATGTTCGACAGGGAGCAATCGCCCCAGAAGATGCCATTGAGGTGGAGGCGGACGAGGAGCACGACCCCGGCGTCGATCAGGGTGTTGGTGCGGGCGTCGTTCCGGTCGCGACCGATGACGTACCAGTAGGGCAGCGAGTAGTCGAGGTAGCGGGTCACCAGCACCGCGCTGAACTCCGTGCGGCGCCCGCTGACCACCCCCACCGGTTCGACCACGGGAAGGTGCTCGTCGCGCATCGCCCGCAAGGTCTGGTACTCGCGCTCGGCCGCCGTCGGCGCGGTGGCCTTGAGGGCGTAGACCCGCTCGTCGTAGCGGACGAAGCGGACCACGTGGCGGCTGATGCCGTGGGCCATCTTCACCAGGCGCTCGTGGCGCCACTGCGAGAGGGGCTCGGTCCACGGCAGATCGAGGAAGTCGGGGTGGCCGCCGCGGGTGACGAGCTGGAACTCGATCGATTCCTCGCCGGCCATGGGCGAGATCGTCGCACGTCCGTTCGCGGCGTGCGCCGCAGATGTCAGGGTCCCGGTTCGGCGACCGTCGCGGGCGACCGTGCCGGAAGGGATGTTGCTCGCCCGGCGAGCAACTCCAAATGAGCGAAGCGAACGGCTCAGGCCACGCTGGCGGCGATCGGAACCGGCTCGGACGCGTCGTCGTCGAGCTGGCCGTCGAGCTTGCGCTTGATGCGCTGGAGGGCGTTGTCGATCGACTTCGTGTGGCGGCCGAGGCGATCGCCGATCTCCTGGTAGCTCTGCCCCTCGAGGTAGAGCCCGAGCACCTCGACCTCGAGGTCGGACAGCAGGTCGGCCATGGAACGCCGCATCGAGGAGCGCCGCTCGTCGGCGACCACGGCATCGCACGGGTCGGCCGCGGTGTCGCTGACCAGGATCTCGTCCACCGGCGCCTCCACGCCGTCGTCGCCCGGGCGGCTCCCGGAGATCGACAGGTAGGAGTTGAGCGGCTGGTGCTTCTGGCGGGTCGCGGTCTTGATCGCGGTGATGATCTGGCGCTTGATGCACAGCTCGGCGAAGGCCCGGAAGCTGGACTGGTGCTCGGGTCGGAAGTCCCGCACCGCCTTGTAGAGACCGATCAACGCCTCCTGCTCGACATCATCGCTGTCGCCACCGATCAGGAAGTAGCCCCGGGCCTTGGCCCGGGCGAAGCGCCGGTAGCGCCCGATCAGCGCCTCGAGCACCTCGGCGTCGCCGTACTGCTGGTACCGAGCGATCAGCTCCACGTCGTCTCGGTCGGTGTGGATGGTACGGCGATTCCCCACGTCGTGGAGCTCCCTGGTGCGTTCGGTCCGGTGATGTGCAGATGTGACGGTTCCACTCGTCCGCCCGGCCCCCATGCCCACGACATGACCATGTGCGAAATGGCCCGTTCGAACTAGTCAAGTGTGACGGATGTTACGATTGGTTGTCAACACTGACTGAGGATGGGTTACCGGGAGTCCTACCGGAGGTAACGCCGGTGGCTCCGGGCGCGGTGCTCAGCCACCTCGCAACCGCACCACCTCGTAGAGGGCGATCGCGCCGGCCACGCTCACGTTGAGCGACTCGATCGCGCCGGCCATCGGGACGCTCGCCACCACCTCGCACCGCTCGCGGGCGAGCCGGCCCAGACCCCTGCCCTCGGAGCCGACCACGATCACCACCGCCCGATCGACCGGGGGCAGCTGGTGGACCGACACGTCGCCGCCCATGTCGAGGCCGATCACCAGAGCACCCGACGCCTCGGCCCGGGCCAGCGCCGCCGGCAGCCCCCCGACGATGGCGAACCGCAGGTGCTCGATGGCACCGGCCGCCGCCTTGGTCACGGCCGGCGTCACGTGAGCGGCGCGGTGGCGGGGTAGGACGACACCCGTGACCCCGGCGCACTCGGCGGTGCGGAGCAGGGCACCGAGGTTGCCCGGGTCGGTGACGCCGTCGCACGCCAGCAGGAACGGCACCGCGCCGGACCCGGCCACGAGGAGGTCCTCGAAGGGCACGTCGCGCAGCGGGGCGGCCCGGGCGACGACGCCCTGGTGAGCGGTGGTGCGCGCCGCGGCGGCCAGCTTCGTCCGACCGAGCTCGGTGATCGGGATGTTCATCTGACCGGCCAGGACCCGGATGTCCTCGAGATCGGGAGAGTCGTCGCGATCGGTGGCGACCAGCAGCTCGTGCGTCCGGCGCCGACCAGCGAGCAGCAGCTCGCGAACCGCGTGGATGCCCTCGACCTGGTCGCCGCCCAGCCCGTCCTTGGCGGCCCGGGGTCGCCCCCCGCCCACCGCTCCGGTCCGGCCGCGCGAACGCTGGGCCGGCGCCCGCCCCGGTGTGGCCGAGCGACGGGTCGGCGGCGGCTTGCGGCGGCCCCCGCCGCCCCCCTTGCCGGGACGCTGGCGCGGGCTCATGCCGGCCGTCCCGGCTCGAGCAGGGCGACCGCCCAGCACGCCACGCCCTCGCCCCGGCCGAGAGCGCCGAGGCCTTCCGGCCGCTTGCCCTTGACGGTGACCGGTCCGCCCGCCGCGTCCGACAGGCGGCTCTGCATCACGTCGCGGTGGGGGCCGAGCTTGGGTTCGTCGCACACAACGGCGCAGTCGACGTTGGCGACCGTCCAACCGGCAGCGTGCACCTCGGCGCCGACCGCACGCAGCAGCTCGATGCTGTCGGCGCCCGCGAACCGGACGTCGGTGTCGGGGAAGTGGGAGCCGATGTCGCCGAGCCCCGCCGCGCCGAGCATCGCGTCGGCACAGGCGTGGGCGATGACGTCGGCGTCGGAGTGGCCGACGAGACCCGGGCCGGGCAGCACGACCCCACCGAGGACCATGGGGCGAGCGGGGTCGTCGCTGCGGGGGTGGATGTCGAAGCCCATGCCGACCCGGCCGGTCACGCCTCCTCCCTCGCGTCGGCGCGCCTGGCGGCCAGGACCGCTTCGAGCAGGGCGCGGTCGTGCGAGTGGGTCAACTTGGCGTTGGTGATCTCGCCGTCCACGATCACGATGGTGCCACCGGATTGCTCGACGAGCGTGGCGTCGTCGGTGGCGGCCCCGCCGTGGTCGTGGGCCGAGCGCAGCGCGGCGGCCCGGAAGCCCTGCGGCGTCTGCACCGCCACGAGGGCATCGCGGTCGACGGCCCCGCCACCCCGGGACCGCAACGAGTCGGTCACGGGAACGCCCGGGACCACCCCGTCGGCGCCGGCGGTCACCGCGCCGATGACCCGCCGGAACAGGGCCGGTGACGCCGCCGGTCGAGCGGCGTCGTGGACGAGGACCACGGCAGCGTCGGCGGGAACCGCGGCCAGGCCGCAGCGGACGGAGTCGGACCGGGACGGCCCGCCGGGCACCACCCGGTCGGCATCGGGGAGCGGACGATCGACGTCGCCGGCCGGGACCACGGCGACGACGCCGTCGGAGACCGCGGCCGCCACGGCCAGCGACCACTCGATCACCCGGCGTCCGGCCAGCTCCTCGTACTGCTTGGCCGCGCCGAAACGGCGCCCACCGCCGCCGGCGACGACGATGGTCCACACCGGACCCGGATCGGACACAGCCATCGGCCGAGCGTAGGTGCACCGGAGGGACATCGGTCACATCACCGGCGGCGGTCGCCTAGATTCACGCCGTGGCTGATCGGGACCTGTTGGCAGCATCCGACCTGTTCTCGGAGCTGACCGAGGTGGAGCTCGACTCGATCGCCGCGGCCGCGGAACAGCGCGAGCTGCGGCGGGGCGACGTCTTGTTCACCGAGGACGACGAATCGACCGAGCTGTTCATGGTCGAGGACGGCCGCATCGCCATGACCCAGCGCTCGGTCGATGGACGCGAATCGGTCATCGCCCTCATGGAGCGCGGCGACATGTTCGGGGAGATGCCCCTGTTCGACGGATTGGGCCGTTCGACCGAGGCTCGGGCCCTCGAGACGTCCACGGTCACCTGCATCGCCTACGAGCCGGTCCGGGTCCTCTACGAGTCCCGGCCGCAGCTGCTGTGGAGCGTCGTGGCCATGCTCTCCCAACGGCTGCGGTCCACCGACGCCGCCCTGGCCGATTCGGTGTTCCTCGATGTCACCGGCCGGACCGCCAAGCGGCTGCTCGAGCTGGCCGGCGAGCTCGACAGCTTCGTGCTCCCGGTGACCCAGGAGGAGCTGGCCGGCATGGTCGGCGCGTCGCGCGAACGGGTCAACAAGGCGATCGCCAGCTTCGTCCGGCTCGGTTGGATCGAGCAGCGCGATCGGCGCTACGAGATCACCAACCGCGAGGAGCTCACCCGCCGAGCCACGTGATCACCCGCCGCCAGGCGTCGGCGGCGTAGTCGGCGCGGTGCCCGGGACGCTCGGGATCGTGGATGAAGCCGTGCTCGGCGCCGGCGTAGCGGATCACGTCGGCCCCGGCCTCCTCCAGCGCCTCGACATCGTCGGGCGGGGTGTAGACGTCGTCGGTGCCGATGATGGCGAGCACCGGCGCCGCCCCCTCGGCCCGCACCGCGTCGAGTGGCTCGCTCTGGGTCGGGCTCCGCCACCCCTCCGGGAGGCGGATCATCCCGTAGAAGGCCGCGGCCCGATCGAAGCGCCCGGTGGCCGACGCCTTGAGCGTGTACATGCCGCCCATGCAGAACCCGATGATGGCCACCGGTTCCGCGCCGGTGGCGTCGGCGGCGGCGACCAGGTCGCCGAGGACGTCGTCGTCGACCAGGGTGCCCACCGATCCGAGGCGGTCCTCCAACGAGAGGTGCTCGCGGCCCGGCCACGGTTCGGGGGCGCACACCGCCCAGCCGTGATCGTCGGCCAGCCGCTGGCACATGTCGGCGAACAACGGACGGAGCCCGCCGATGTCGGGCGCGACCACCAGGCCGCGGCTGGGGGCCCGACCGTCGGCCGGCACCGCGAGCACCGCCGGCGTACCGGACGGGAGCCCGATCTGCTCAGCCACGGAGCCAATCCCGTACGGCGGCCCGGACCCTCGAACTGCCCGGAGCGGAGCGCCAGCGAGCGGTCGAACGGACGGCGGGCCGCGGCTCCGTGCAACGTGGAGGCTCCCCGGACCGGAGGCGCAGCCGAAGGGAGGAAGCCTCAAGCATAACGATCGAGGATGCTGGATTCGGCCAGGCGGGCGAGCCCGTCCTTGATGGCCCGTGCCCGTGTCTCACCGACGCCACCGACGTCGTCGAGGTCGTCGATGGTGGCTCGCATGATCTTCTGCAACGACCCGAACCGGTCGACGATGGCGTCGATGATCGCTTCGGGCAACCGCGGGATGCGGGCCAGCAGGCGGTAGCCGCGGGGCTGGACCGAGGCGTCGAGATCGATGCCCCCGGGGATGTGCAGCATCGATCCGATGGTCCGCAGGTCGAGGAGATCCTCGGTGGTGAGCTCGGCCAGGGCCTCCAGGGCCTCGTCGAGGTCCCACGTCTGCTCTTCGTGGAAGTAGTCGCGCAGCACGAGGGTCCGGTCGTCGTCGACCCCGCCCATGAGCTCGTCGAGCTGCAGCTTGATCAGCCGCCCGTCGGTCCCCAGCTCGACGATGTCGGAGGACAGCTCCTCGGCGATGCGGCTGACCATCTCGGTGCGCTGCAGGACGGTGACGACGTCGCGCACGGTGACCAGATCCTCGACCTCGAGGGCCGAGAGGGCGGCGGCCACGTCATCGAGCCGATTCCGGTAGCGCTCGAGGGTCTGCAATGCCTGGTTGGCCCGGCTCAGCAGGATCGGGATGGGCTGGAGCGGGTGCTTCTCGTCGCCCACATAGACGGCGATGACCTGCTGGTCCTCGGAGACCGACACGACCGTCACGTCGATGGACCGGGCCACCCGCTCGGCCGTGCGATGGCGGGTACCGGTCTCGGACGTGGGCACGTTGGGGTTGGGGACGAGGTGGACGTTGGCCCGGGCGATGCGGGTGGCGTCAGGGGCGAGGATGATGGCTCCGTCCATCTTGGCCAGCTCGGAGAGGCGCTGCGGGCTGAACGCAGCGTCGAGCAGGAAGCCGCCGGAGCAGATGTTGAGCACATCGGGACCGTCGCCCACCACGACGAGGGCACCCATCTCGGCCTGCAGGATGCGGTCGAGCCCTTCCCGCAGGGGAGCACCCGGAGCGACGAACCGCAGCGCGGCCAGCATCTCGGGGGAGTTCTTGGGTGCCACTCCTGCAGCTTAGATGTTTTGTCCACCTCGCTCCGGGTGGCCGATTCCGCTCACGACGCGAGGCCGGTTGCCACGATGGCCTGCGCCAGCCCGTCGGCCCGGAGGGCGCGGCATCCGGACGGAGGTTCGGGCGCGGTGGTGGGAACCACGACCCGATCGAACCCGAGACGGGCGGCCTCGGCCATGCGCCGGTCGAGCCGGCCGACCTGGCGGAGCTCGCCGGCCAGGCCGATCTCGCCGCACACCACCACGTCAGCCGGGACGGCGACGTCGGCGTACGCGGACGCGACGGCGAGGGCGATGCCGAGATCGACGGCGGGCTCGGTGGCCCGCACGCCGCCCGCGACGGTGACCCACACGTCCATCCCCGAGACCGAGAGGCCGACCCGTTGCTCGAGCACGGCGAGGAGCATGCCGAGCCGGCCGCTGTCGACCCCCTGAGCCTGGCGGCGAGGGGTGGGCAACGGTGAGGGGGCGAGCAGGGCCTGGACCTCGACCATGAGCGGCCGACCACCGTCGAGGACGGGGACCACCACCGACCCAGCCTCACCGGCCCGCCGGTCGGCGAGGAACATGGCACTGGGGTCGTCGACGCCGACCAGCCCCCGATCGGTCATCTCGAACACCCCCAGCTCGCCGGTGCCGCCGTAGCGGTGCTTCACCGCCCGCAGCAGCCGCAGGGCGTGATGGCGGTCGCCGTCGAAGGACAGAACGGTGTCGACCAGGTGCTCGAGCACACGCGGGCCGGCGAGACCGCCGTCCTTGGTGACGTGGCCGACCAGCACGATGGCGACGGCGCGCGCCCTGGCCTCGGCCACCAGCCGGTGGGCGCACTCGCGCACCTGGGCGACGGAGCCGGGAGCCGACGACAAGGTCGGGTCGTGCAGCGTCTGGATCGAGTCGATCACGACGAGCGACGGCCGGACCTGGTCGAGGTGACCGATCACGGTGGGGAGGTCGGTCTCCGACGCCAGCCACAGGGACCCGGGCAGTGCGCCGATCCGGGCCGCCCGGCCCCGCACCTGGGCCGCGGACTCCTCCGCCGTCACGTACAGCGTGGTGGCCCCGGCACCGGCGGCTCCCGCCGCGGCCTGGAGCAGCAGGGTGGACTTCCCGATGCCCGGCTCACCGCCGACGAGGGTGACCGAACCGGGCACGAGCCCACCGGACAGCACGCGATCGAGCTCGCCGACCGCGGTGGGCACCGGCCGCACGTCGTCGACCCCGACCTCGGTGATCGGCCGGGCGGCGTCGCTCGGCGCCGCGACGGGACGAGGGCCGGAGTCGGCCCGTTCCTCGACCAGGGTGTTCCACTGGTCGCAACCCGGGCAGCGGCCGGCCCACCGAGGGGTGGATGCCCCGCATTCCGAGCAGCGGTGGACGGTGCGTGGTCGGCTCTGGTGAGCGGATCTCGACGAGGTGGCGTTGGGCACGACGCCCATTGTCCTCACCGGGGGTGTCAGGAACTCCCGACGGCCCGGCGCGACCGCCGCCACAGCACGATCCGGACGATGACGAACAGGACCAACGCGAACGCGGCGGCCAGCGCGACCCCGAGCCAGACGATGCGACTCGTCCGCCGGATGGTGGAGGTGGCGTGGAGCTGGATCGCGTCGTGCTCGAGCACCGATGGGCGCCACACCGCACCGTTGGAGGCCTTGGTCGGCGCGTTGGAGTCGACCTCACCCGGGAGACGAACCGCGACCTGGAAGCGCAGGACCTGGTCGATCGCGCCGCCGAGGCGCTCCTCGATCAGGGAGACGGGGTCGGCGTCGAGGGCGGCGGCGAGCTCGGGGTCCTTGGTGAGGCCACTCACCCCGTTGGTGAAGTCGACGGTGCCGTCGAAGCGGTAGCGGGTCTCGGCGAAGCCGTCGTCACGGGTGACCCGGAAGTCCCGGAACGGGCCGCCGTCGCCATCCACCTCGTCGAGCAGGCCGGCGACCTCCTCGGGTGCCCCGAACGGGTGACGGATGCTGACCCGGGTGAACCCGTCGTCACCGGCGTCGGGTCCGGTGACCGTCCAACCGGTGGCCTCGAGGTCGCTGAAGTCGAGCTGGTCGAGCAGCTGTGGGTTCTGGGCGACCCCGTCCTGGTCGAGGGCGACGACCACCTCGACCTCTCCGGATCCATCCGCCTCGACCGTGACGTTCACGTCGGTCCGGAGCTGGCAGGCCGAGACCAGCAGCACGGCGATGGCCAGCAGCGCCACCCGTCCCGCCTGTCGGGTGCCCCGCCGCGTTCGACACGGCCTCCGAGCCGGCACTCAGGTGGTCCGGACGATGAGCAGGCTCGACGGCAGGTGGTGGGAGAGCTTGTTCGGGACCCCACCGAGGCGGAAGAACCGCGACACCCCGGTCATCCCCTTGTTGCCCACCACCACGAGGTCGAAGCCGCCAGCCCTCGCGGTGTCGATGAGCGCGGACACGGGGTCGTCGTCGACCACGGCGGTGTCGATCTCGACGCCGGACTCGGCGTGGACCGCCTTGGCGGCGTCGACCACCGACTGTCCCCGGTCGGGACGGGCCGCGGTCATGATGGTGAGACGGGCACCGGTGGAGCGGGCCACCTCTACGGCGCGTGCGACCGCGCGACCGGCCGTCTCGGAGCCGTCGGTGCCGACGAGGATGCGCTGGTACACGGTGCGCACACTAGGCAATTCCGACGGATGGCCACAGCCCACGGGTCCGCGCTGATCGGCATCGCCCCTGGCCGCGTGTGAGGATGGGGCCATGGCGACCGATCCGACCCGGGCCATCCGCGACATCGCCCTCGGCTTCCCCGACGCGACCGAGCGCGAGACGTGGGGCAACCCGACGTTCCGTGTCCGCGACAAGATCTTCGTCTCCGCCGGTACCGACGACGAGGGCCGGGCGTACCTCACCATGAAGGCCGCACCGGGTGAGCAGGAGAGCCTGCTGGCCGAGGGCGAGCCCTTCTTCCTCCCCAAGTACGTCGGGGTGAAGGGCTGGATCGGCATCCACGTGGGCGACGACACCGACTGGCGGGAGATCGCCGAGCTGGTGGTCGACTCCTACCGGGAGGTGGCGCCCCGCTCGCTGTCGGAACGGATCGGGCTCCGCCCGCCCGGGCCGTCGATGTCGGCGCGCGCCGTCGTGGCGGTGGGCAACGTCATCGGGGAGCTGGTCGAGGGCAAGCCCCCGAAGGACGAGGTCGTCGCCGAACAACAAGCCGACGACCCCGACGACGACGAGGGCCTCAAGATCGCGTTCGACCCCGACGACCCGACCGGAACATCCATCCAACTCTGAACGACTCGCGGCTCGGGAGTTGTGAGGCCCAGCCGAACAACTCCAGGAACTCGAAGCTCCCGCAGGGGAGCGAGAGTTCACTCGGTCCCGGCGGCCTCGAGCTCTTCCATCGACGGGGGCTCGAAGCCCTCGGCGGAGCGGAAGACGATGACGTCCTCGTTGGTCTCGGGGTCGTGCTCGACGTCGACGGTGACGATCTCGCCGGCGCGGAACTCCTTGTAGAGGAGCTTCTCCGACAGCGGGTCCTCGACGAAGCGCTGGATGGCGCGACGCAGGGGCCGGGCGCCGAGGGTGGGGTCGTAGCCCTTGTCGGCCACGTAGAGCTTGGCGGCCCGGGTGAGCTCGATGCCCATGCCCTGGGCTTCCATCTGGATGGCCAGCTTGGCGACGAAGTTGTCGACGATCTGGATGACCTCGTCCTTGCTGAGCTCGTGGAACACGATCGTCTCGTCGATGCGGTTCAGGAACTCGGGCCGGAAGTGGGCCTTGAGGGCGTCGTTGACCTTCTCCTTCATCTTCTCGTAGGAGACGGCCTCGTCGGAGCGGCCGAAGCCCACCGACTGCTTGCGCAGATCAGCGGTGCCCAGGTTGGAGGTCATGATCAGCACGGTGTTGCGGAAGTCGACCGAACGGCCCTGGGCGTCGGTGAGGCGACCCTCCTCGAGGATCTGCAGCAGCGTGTTGAACACGTCGGTGTGGGCCTTTTCCACCTCGTCGAAGAGCACGACGGAGAACGGCTTGCGGCGCACCGCTTCGGTGAGCTGGCCGCCCTCCTCGTAGCCGACGTAGCCGGGAGGCGAACCGACCAGGCGCGAGACGGTGTGCTTCTCCATGTACTCGGACATGTCGAGGCTGATCATCGCCGACTCGTCGCCGAAGAGGAACTCGGCCAGGGTCTTGGCCAGCTCGGTCTTGCCGACACCGGATGGGCCGAGGAAGATGAACGACCCGCTGGGCCGCTTGGGGTCCTTGAGGCCGGCCCGGGTGCGGCGGATGGCCTGGCTGACCGCCTTGATGGCGTCCTCCTGGCCGATGACCCGCTTGTGGAGCTCGTCCTCCATGTGGAGCAGCTTCTGGGTCTCCTCCTCGGTGAGCTTGTAGACGGGGATGCCGGTCCAGACGGAGAGGACCTCGGCCACGGCCTCCTCGTCGACCTCGTCGAAGAGGTCGACGCCGGAATCCTTGATCTCGGCCTCCTTGGCCTCCTTGCGACCGAGCAGCTCCTTCTCCTTGTCGCGCAGCCGGCCGGCCTCCTCGAAGTCCTGGCTCTCGACGGCTTGCTTCTTCTGCTCGACGACGCCGGCGAGCTCGTTCTCGAGCTCCTTGTAGTCCGGCGGGGTCTGCATCCGCTTGATGCGCAGGCGCGAGCCGGCCTCGTCGATGAGGTCGATGGCCTTGTCGGGCAGGTGGCGGTCGGAGATGTAGCGGTCGGCCAGGTTGGCGGCGGCGACGAGGGCCTGGTCGGTGATGGTGACCCGGTGGTGGGTCTCGTAGCGATCGCGCAGGCCCTTGAGGATCTCGATGGTGTGAGCCACCGAGGGCTCCTCGACGACGATCTTCTGGAAGCGGCGCTCCAGGGCGGCGTCCTTCTCGAGGTGCTTGCGGTACTCGTCGAGCGTGGTGGCGCCGATGGTCTGCAGCTCACCGCGGGCCAGCATCGGCTTCAGGATGCTGGCGGCGTCGATGGCGCCCTCGGCGGCGCCGGCACCCACCAGGGTGTGGAGCTCGTCGATGAACAGGATGATGTCGCCCCGGGTGCGGATCTCCTTGAGCACCTTCTTGAGGCGCTCCTCGAAGTCGCCGCGGTAGCGGGACCCGGCCACCAGGGCGCCGAGGTCGAGGGTGTAGAGCTGCTTGTTGTGGAGCGTCTCGGGGACGTCGTCGGCCACGATCTTCTGGGCCAGGCCCTCGACGATGGCGGTCTTGCCGACGCCGGGCTCGCCGACGAGGACGGGGTTGTTCTTGGTCCGGCGAGACAGCACCTGCATGACCCGCTCGATCTCGCGGGAGCGACCGATGACCGGATCGACCTCCTTGTCGCGCGCCAGCTGGGTCAGGTTGCGGCCGAACTGGTCGAGCACGAGCGAGCCGGACGGGGTCTCGCCGGTGGTGGAACCGGCCGCCGCGCCCGCCTTCTCGCTGCCCCGGCCGCCGCCGGGACCGGCGGTACCGGATCCCTGGTAGCCGGACAGGAGCTGGATGACCTGCTGGCGCACCCGGGACAGGTCGGCGCCCAGCTTCACCAGGACCTGGGCGGCCACACCCTCGCCCTCGCGGATGAGGCCGAGGAGGATGTGCTCGGTGCCGATGTAGTTGTGGCCCAGCTGGAGCGCCTCGCGCAGCGACAGCTCGAGCACCTTCTTCGCCCGGGGGGTGAAGGGGATGTGACCCGATGGGGACGAGCCCCCCTGCCCGATGATCTCCTCGACCTGACTGCGCACCGCCTCGAGCGAGATGCCGAGGGATTCGAGCGCCTTGGCCGCCACGCCCTCACCCTCGTGGATCAACCCGAGCAGGATGTGCTCGGTGCCGATGTAGTTGTGGTTGAGCAGCCGCGCTTCCTCCTGCGCGAGTACGACGACTCGGCGGGCACGGTCGGTGAAACGTTCGAACAAGGTGCTGCCTCCCACCCGAGAACCGGGAGTGACGTGATCGGGGGCTCCGTGGGGGAAGTGTATCCCTGGCCGCCGGCGAACCATCGCCCGAACCCGGACGTCTCCGACCCCTCGGGGGCCTCGACGGGGTGGGCGCATGGTGGACCACGCCGGGTGCCCAGTAGCCTCAGCACGCTGTGCGTGCGCCCAGGGCGGGCGCATCCGTTGCCGTTCCCACACACGCCATGGCCTCTGACTTCAACTCCGGTCTCCGGAGCATCCCTGGCGCCCGGTCCGGGCCACGCGCTGGCCGCCGGTCCCGGTCGCGGAGCAGCCGGCAGTTCAGTCCGGCACTGCTCAGCGACCCGCGCGGCCGGGGACGCCCCAACCGGAAGCGCTGGCGGCGGCGGGCGAAGGCCCCCAAGACCTGGACGCCCCGGCGCAAGCGCCGGAGCATCCCGTGGTCCAGCATCCTGATCGCCCTGGGCTTCATCGCCCTCGGGGCCTTCATCGGGCAGAAGTTCTGGGCAGCCACCCGGGTCGACGTGCACATCACCGGCATCGAGAACCACGCCCAGCTCACCCTGGACGAGGCGTCGGCGCTCGACGTGCGCATCGACATCGCCCAACTGGACCTCGCGGCCGGTGTCCGCCCCACGTTGTTCTTCGACGGCATCGAGGCCAGCACCGACACCTACAAGGTCAGCGACACCGGAATCCGGTGGCGACCCAAGCCGCTCGACGAGGGCGTGCACACGCTGGCGATGTCGATCGGTCGACCCCTGCTCGACGACGCCAAGTTCAGCTGGACCTTCGCAGTCGACGGCACACCGCCGGTCATCGACGTCGTGTCGCCGCAGCCCGCCGTGCCGATCTGCTCACCGGTCACGGTCCACGGCCGCGTGGAACCTGGTCTCGCCAGCTTCCAGGTCGACGGCCAGGACTACGACGTGGGTGACGACGGCTCCTTCGACCTCTCGTTCGACAACGCCCCGACCGGGCCCATCCTGCTGACCGCCGAGGACCAGGCCGGCAACCGGGCCGCCGCCGAGATCGTGATCCCGGTGCGGTATCCGTCCACCCAGGGCATCCACGTCACCGCGGCGGCGTGGGGCTACAAGCCGCTGCGCGAGCACGTCCTCAGCCTCGTCGATGCCGGAAAGGTCTCGGCGGTCGAGATCGACATCAAGGACGAAGGGGGCATCGTCGGCTACGACTCCGACGTCCCCCTGGCCAAGGAGATCGGCGCCGTCCGCCAGGAGTTCGTCCTGCGCGACGCGGTCGATCTGCTCCATGCCAAAGGTGTGCGGGTCATCGGCCGGGTCGTTGCCTTCCGTGACGCGCCCCTCGCCCGCTGGGCGGCCGAGAACGGCCACATGGACTGGGTCATCCAGGACACCGAGGGCGGCGTGCTGTCCAAGTACGGCGGCTTCACCAACGTCGCCGACCCCGACGTGCGGCAGTACAACATCGACCTCGCCATGGAGGCGGTCCACCGCGGCGTCGACGACATCCTGTGGGACTACGTGCGGCGACCCGAGGGCGACATCGACACCATGGTGTTCCCCGGCCTGCAGGTGCCCCCCGCGGGCAACGTCAAGAGCTCGGTCAACGACACCGTCGTCTCCTTCCTCGCCGAGGCGGCGAAGCCCCTGCGCCAGGCCTGCGTCTACCAGGGCGCCTCGCTGTTCGGCATCGCGGCCCGCAACCCCGACGCCGTCGGCCAGCCCGTTCCCGCCATCGCCCGGCACGTCGACTACATCGCCCCGATGCTCTACCCCTCCCACTGGGTGCGAGGCGAGTACCGGGTCGATCACCCCAATGCCCAGCCCTACGACATCGTCACCAAGGCACTCTCGGACTTCCAGCGCAAAGCGGCCGGGTCCGGCGTCTCGTTCAACCTCTGGACCCAGGACTTCTCCATCGGGATCCCCTATGGACCGGAGGAGGTCCGGGCCCAGATCCAGGCCGCGCACGATCTCGGGGTCGACAACTTCCTGCTGTGGAACGCCACGGTGCGCTACACGCCCGACGCCATCACGCCCGACATGGTCCATCGTCCCGACGGGTCCGCCCGTCCCGGCCAGTAGCTGGACCCAGGGTCAACGGACTGCCGGTCCTCCCCGGGCCACCGGTAGCCTCCCGACATGCAGAACCCGCTGCTCGCGTTCCCGGGGATCGACGCCCATCTCGCCACGGTCGACGAGCGCCTGCTCGCCAGCGTCACCACCGACGACGCCCACCTGACCGAGATGACGTCGCACCTCATCCGGGCCGGTGGCAAGCGGCTCCGGCCCCTGCTCGGCGTCCTGTCGGCGTCGACGGGCAGCGAGGTCACCCTCGACGTCATCGACGGAGGGGTCGCCGTCGAGCTGGTGCAGGTCGGGTCGCTGTACCACGACGACGTGATCGACGAGGCCGATTCCCGCCGCGGCGTCGAGTCGGTGAACGTGCGGTGGAACAACCTGACCGCCATCCTCGCCGGCGACTTCCTGCTCGCCAAGGCGTCCGAGATCGCCGCCCGACTGGGCACCGAGGTCGCCGAGTTGCTGGCCAAGACGATCGGGCGGCTCTGCGAAGGCGAGATCCTCGAGCTGCGGCACGCCTACTCGACCAGCCGCCCCGAGGACGCCTACTTCGCGGCCATCGAGGGCAAGACCGCCTCGCTGTACGCCACCGCGTGCCGGATCGGCGCCATCGTGAGCGGGCTCCCCCGTCCCCACGTCGACGCCCTCACCGACTACGGCCGGTCCTTCGGCATGGCGTTCCAGCTGGTGGACGACATCCTCGACCTCGTCGCCACCGAGGAGGAACTGGGCAAGCCGGCGGGCCACGACCTCACCGAGGGCGTGTACAACCTCCCCGTGCTCCGGGCGCTGGCCGGCGACACGGGCGACGAACTGCGCACCCTGCTGGGATCCCCGATCGAGGGCGCCCAGCGCGACCGGGCCCGCGACCTGGTCCTCGGCTCCGGTGCCATCGAGGCGACGATCGCCGAGGCGCAGGGCTACGTCACCAGTGCCAAGGAGTCGCTCACGTCGCTCGGCGCCTCACCCGCCGCCACCGCCCTCGCCGACGGCGCCGATCACCTGCTCACCATGGTCACGGCCGCGGCGGGCTGAGTCGCTCCGCCCGCAGACTTCGTCTGCCGGCTCCGCTTCTGGAGTTGCTCGCCCGCAGACTTCGTCTGTCTTGAATCGCCGGGTCAGCCGGGCAGTTCGGGGCGAAGCGTGGGGAACAGCACCACGTCGCGGATCGACGTCGCGCCCGTGAGCAGCATCACCAACCGGTCGATGCCGATGCCGAGACCGCCGGTGGGCGGCAGCCCGTACTCCATCGCCCGGAGGTAGTCCTCGTCGAGCGCCATCGCCTCGTGGTCGCCGGCGGACCGCTGGCGGGCCTGCTCCTCGAATCGGGCCCGCTGGACGTCGGGGTCGGTGAGCTCGGAGAAGGCGTTGCACAACTCCCGTCCGGCGACGATGGCCTCGAACCGCTCGGTCACGCCCGGGTTCTCGCGATGCGAGCGAGACAGCGGCGAGACCTCCTCGGGGTAGTCGGTGACGAAGATCGGGCCCCACAGATCGTGCTCGGTGGTCTTCTCGTAGATCTCGAGGATGAGCTTGCCCGTGCCCCAGGAGTCCTCGACCTCGACGCCGTGCTCGATCGCCACGGCGCGCACCTCGTCGATGGGCTGACGGACGTCGAGCCGCACCCCGATGGCGTCCTCGACCAGCTCGGTCATCGTGGCTCGCCGCCACGGCGTGGCCAGGTCCAGCTCTCGACCGTCGTAGGTCAGCGTGGTGGTGCCGTGGAGCTCCTCGGCGAGGTGGGCGACGAGGTCCTCGGTCAGCGCCATGATGTCGGCGTAGTCGGCGTAGGCCTGGTACAGCTCGAGCATGGTGAACTCCGGGTTGTGCCGGGTCGAGATGCCCTCGTTCCGGAACACCCGGCCGATCTCGAAGACCCGCTCGAACCCCCCGACCACCAGCCGCTTCAGGAACAGCTCGGGTGCGATGCGCAGCTTGAGGTCGACGTCGAGGGCGTTGTGGTGGGTGACGAACGGCGTGGCGGCCGCACCACTGGCCACGTGCTGGAGCACGGGGGTCTCGACCTCGACGAAGTCGCGCGCCTCGAGCCATCGCCGCGTCAGGCTCACGATGCGCGAACGGTCGCGGAGGATCTGGGCTGCGTCGGGGTTGGCCCACAGATCGGCGTAGCGCTGGCGATAGCGGGTGTCGGTGTCGGTGATGCCGTGGAACTTGTCGCCGAAGCCACGGCGGGCCTCGGCCAGCGGCACGAAGGAGCGGATCTTGACCGACAGCTCGCCACGACGGGTGCGGACGACCTCGCCGGTGGCACCGATCCAGTCGCCGAGGTTCAGCTTCACGAAGTCGTCGAAGCCGTCGAGCAGCTTGGCCAGGGCGAACAGCTGGATCTCGGCGCCGCCGCCCTCCCGCAGGGTGGCGAAGGCGAGCTTGCCCTGATCGCGCAGCAGCATGATCCGCCCGGCCACCGACACCGTGCGGTCGGTCTCCTCGCCGTCGGCCAGATCGGCGAACTCCTCGGCGAGCTCGGCCGCGTGGCCGGTGACCTCGAACCGGTAGGGAGGTTCGAACGTGGCAGGGCGCGACGTCATGGGCTGGTGTTCTTCTCGTGGACGATGCGCAGGCCGTGCAGGGTGAGCCACGGCTCGTGGTGATCGATGGTCTCCGACAGCGGGGCGATCAACCCCGACAGCCCGCCGGTGGCCACCACCGTGGCCGCGGCACCCAGCTCGTCCTCGAAGCGGCTCACCATCCCGTCGACGACGGCGGTGTAGCCGTACACGGCACCGGACTGCATCGACTCCACCGTGGAACGACCGATCACGTTGGCCGGTTCGACCAGTTCGACCCGGCGCAGGGCGGCGGCCCGACCGAAGAGGGCGTCGAGGCTGATGTCGATGCCGGGGAAGATGGCACCGCCCAGGTACTCGCCCTTGGCCGAGACGGCCTCGAACGTGGTGGCGGTACCGAAATCGACGACGATGGTGGGCCCGCCGTAGAGGTCCCACGCGGCCACCGCGTCGGCGATGCGGTCCGAACCGACCTCACGGGGGTTGTCGTACAGGATCGGCATCCCGGTCTTCACGCCCGGTTCGACCACGAGCGCTTCGTGACCCAGGTACCGGGAGCTGAAGCTGCGGAGTGCCCCGGTCACCCGCGGGACCGAGGAGCACACCGCGAACCCGCGGACGTCCTCGGGCCACCCGAAGCCGTGGAAAGCGAGGAACTCCTGGAACAGCAGGGCGTACTCGTCGGCCGTCCGCTCGACGTTGGTGGAGATGCGCCAATGATCGAGCAGACCGGAGTCGGCGACGCGATTGGCGGGGTCGGTGTCGGTCTCGAGCGCGTAGAGCCCGATGACGGTCTGGGTGTTCCCGACGTCGATGGCCAGCAGGTGCACGTCGAACGAAGTTACGCGACCGCCGACGGATGCGAGGCATCCGATCGGAGACCCTCGGACGGTTACGGCCGCGGGTCCGCGACGTCCAGGCCGATGTCGAGGGCGGGGGCCGACTGGGTGAGCTGGCTGCTGGAGAGCAGGTCGACGCCGCTGGCGCTGTAGGCGGCTGCGGTCTCGACCGTGATGCCCCCCGAGCACTCGAGCCAGGCCCGCCGGGTGCCGCTCTCGGCCGCCCACTCCTCGGCGCGCCGCACCGCGGCCGCGGCCTCGTCGGGCGTGAAGTTGTCGAGCAGGATCGCGTCGGCGCCGGCCTCGAGGGCCAGGACCATGGAGGCGAGGTCGTCGACCTCGACGTGGATGGTGCGGGCGGGCCAGGCGAGTCGGGCGCGGCGGACGGCCTCGTCGATGCCGATGGCGGCCAGGTGATTGTCCTTGAACATGACCCAGTCGGACAGGTTCCCGCGGTGGCTGGCTCCGCCGCCGGCGCGGACCGCCGCCTTCTCGAGGCTGCGCAGCCCCGGGGTGGTCTTGCGGGTGTCCCAGATGCGAGCCCCGCCCCCGGACGCCGCCGCCTCGGCGAACGTGCGGGTGATGGTGGCCACGCCGCTGAGGTGACACAGGAAGTTGAGGGCGGTGCGTTCGCCGGTCAGCACCGGCGCCAGCGGTCCCCGCACGACGCCGATGACCTGGCCCGGTGCCAGATCGTCGCCATCGCGGACCGACCACTCCACCGACACTCCGTCGTCGAGCTGGGCGAACGTCTCCGTGGCGCACGCCGTGCCGGCGACCACCCCTCGGACGCGGGGGACGAAGGACGCCTCGACGGTGGCATCCCGGGGGACGAGCGCGGCCGACAGATCGCCCAGCGGCGTGAGGTCCTCGGCCAGCGCGGCGGCCACGGCGGCCCGGACCGCGTGGATGGGCGGATCCGAGGGGACGTCGAAGACTGCGTCACTCGGCATGACCGAAGCCTGCCACGGGCGCCTCCCTCCCGAAACTGGACGCGCCTCCGTACCAACGACGACGGACGGCCGGTTCAGCCGAGCGGACGCGCCACCACGAGCCGCACGGCAAGGTCGTCGTCGGCTTCGGGATGATCGGTGCGGGTGTGCGAGCCGCGCGTCTCGGTGCGGACCCTGGCCGCGGCCGCTACGGCTTCGCCGAGCGTCGCCAGGTTGTTCAGCTCGGCCGACGCCACGTCGGTGACCGGGCGGAGCGCCACGGCCCGGGCGCCGCGAACGGCTCGATCCAACGATGCCTCGGTGCGCAGCACACCGGCCTCAGCGGTCATCATGCGCTGGAACCGGTCTCGCGCCACCGCCGAGTCGGGCTCGTCGTCGGCCCGTACCGGCTCTGCGCCCAGCGTGAGGGCCCGGCCGCCGACCCCGTGCCCACCGTCGAGGACGCAGCGCATGGCGCCGGTGGGCTCGGCCGCGTCCTTCCCGGCATCGATGGCCTCGACCACCCGCGGGCCGAACACCATGCCGTCGAGCAGCGAGTTGGACGCCAGCCGGTTGGCACCGTGGACCCCGTTGCAGGCCACCTCACCAGCCACCCAGAGCCCGGGCAACGTCGAGGCGCCGTCGAGATCGGCCACCACTCCGCCACAGCAGTAGTGCGCCGCCGGTGCCACGGGCAGCCAGTCGGTGGCCGGGTCGAGTCCCACCTTGTCGAGCGCGGCGCGGATCGTGGGGAAGCGTTCGTCGAAGTTGTGGAGGACGGTGGCGTCGAGCCAGACGTGGTCGGTTCCGTCCACCTGGAGCTGGGCGGTGATGGCGCGGGAGACGATGTCGCGGGGTTGGAGCTCGTCGACGAAGCGGTTGCCGGCGGCATCCCGGAGCAGCGCGCCGTGTCCGCGCAGCGCCTCGGACAGCAGCGGTCGCGGCATGGAGGCGTGGTGGAGCGCGGTGGGATGGAACTGGACGAACTCCACGTCGGCCACCGCAGCGCCCACCCGCAACGCCATCGCCATGCCGTCTCCGGTGGCCTCGAGCGGGTTGGTCGTCACCGAGTAGAGCTGTCCCCCGCCGCCCGTGGCGAGCAGGACGTTCCGCGCCCGGACCTCGATGCGCTCGCCGTGCTCGTCGAGGGCCACCACGCCGGCACAACGACCGGCCTCGACCAGCAGGTCGAGCGCAAAGGTTCGCTCGAGCAGCACCGCCGCCGTCTTGCGGACCGCCACGACCAGGGCCCGCTCGACCTCGACACCAGTGGCGGCCCCGCCGGCGTGGAGGATGCGAGGGTGGCTGTGGCCCCCCTCCCGGGCCAGCAGGTACTGACCCTGCTCGTCCTGGTCGAACATCGCCCCCATGGCGATGAGCTCGTTGACGCGGGCCGGGCCCTCGTCGACCAGGACACGGACGGCGTCGAGGTCACAGAGCCCGGCCCCGGCCGCCAAGGTGTCGGCGAGGTGGAGATCGGTCGAATCGGGGTCGCCGCCGAGCACCGCGGCGACCCCACCCTGGGCCCAGCGTGTCGTGGCCTGGGCCAGTTCACCCTTGGTGAGCACCCCGACCCGCATGCGGTGGACGTCGGCGGCGCGCACGGCCGCCGACAGGCCAGCCACGCCGGAACCGAGCACGAGGAGATCGAGCGTGTCCACGGCGCCAGTCTGCCCCACCCCCTCTGAAACTGGACGCGCCCCCGCATCACCCCGAAGTCCCGCCCGCCGACCACACTGAGGAGGTGACACCGACCTGGGACGGAGACGAGTACCAACTCCGCTTCGATGCCCTGGCCGCGTCCGGCCAGGACATGCACGGCGAGGCCCGCTTCGTGCTCTCGTACTCGCCGACCAGCGTGTTGGACGCCGGCTGCGGCACGGGACGGGTCGCCATCGAACTGGGCCACCGCGGAGTGGAGGTCGTGGGCGTCGACCAGAACCGGTCGATGCTGCGGACGGCGCGCGAGCGAGCAGAGGACATCGAGTGGATCGAGGCGGACCTGACCGAACTCGAGCTGGGGCGCACGTTCGACGTCGTGGTCATGGCCGGAAACGTGCCGCTGTTCGCCGCACCCGGGACCCAACCCGCCCTGATCGCGCGAACGGCCGCGCACGTCGCCCCGGGCGGCATGCTCGTCGCCGGCTTCGCCACGGACTGGAGCGACCGGCTCTACGGCGCCGACGAACACGATGAGCACTGCGCCGCGGCAGGTCTGATCCCCGTCGAGCGGTACGGCACCTGGGACCGCGACGAGTGGACGACCACATCGACCTACGCCGTGTGCGTGGCGCACCGCCCCGACTGACCGCTCAGGGCGTCATCGCCGATTCTGGCCACGGACCGAGCCGCTCGAGCGCCGGGCGCAGCCTGTACAACACCGATGTGGGGGCGAAGTCAGCGGGGGGAGGGGACCTCGACGTAGCGGTGGGGGGCGGGGCCCCGCTGCTGCTCGGCGAGGAGCTCGGCGGTGACCTCGTCGATCTCGCGATTGTCGCCGTCGACGTGCACCACGGTGGGCTCGTAGGAGGCGAGCTCGGCCTGCTCGTAGTCGGCGTAGGAGATGAGGATGACCTTGTCGCCGGGGCTGACCAACCGGGCGGCGGCACCGTTGAGGCACACGACTCCCGAGCCGCGCGGGCCGGCGATGGTGTAGGTCTCGAGCCGGGCGCCGTTGTCGACGTCGACGATCGCCACCTGCTCGAACTCCATGATGTCGGCGGCGTCGAGGAGGTCCTCGTCGACGGTGACGGAGCCCACGTAGTGCAGATTGGCGTCGGTGACGGTGGCGCGATGGATCTTGGACTTCATCATGCGGCGACGCATGCGGATCACCTCTCCTGGGTGGGCGCCGTCGTGACGGTCACCCCCACGTTGTCGATGAGACGGGTAGTACCGAAGCGCACGGCGGCGACGAGACGCAAATCGCCGGCGAGCGGGGTGGATGGGGTCGCGAGGCTGGCGGCATCGACGACGTCGGCGTAGTCGAGCTCCGCTTCGGGTTCGTCAGCCACGATGCGGGCCATCAGGGCGCGGATCTCGGCCGGGTCTCCCTCGCCGGCGAGGATGGCGGCGACTCCCGATCGCAACGCCCGGTGCACCACCGGTGCGGCGGCCCGCTGGGTGTCGGAGAGGTATGCGTTCCGGCTCGACATGGCCAGCCCGTCGGCCTCACGCACCGTCTCGCACCCGACCACATCGACGGGCATCGACAGGTCGCTCACCATGCGGCGCACCACCGCGAGCTGCTGGAAGTCCTTCTCGCCGAAGTACGCCCGGCACGGGCCGACGATCGAGAACAGCTTGGCCACCACGGTGGCGACGCCGGCGAAGTGGGTGGGCCGGCTCGCGCCCTCGAATCCCTCGGACACGCCGGCGACGGTGACCGTGGTCCGCACCGGCTGGGGATACATCTCCGCGACCGACGGGACGAACAACACGTCGACGCCGGCGTCCGACGCCAGGGCCGCGTCGCGCTCGAGGTCGCGCGGGTAGTCGTCGAGGTCCTCGTGGGCGGCGAACTGCAGCGGGTTGACGAAGACGGAGGCGACCACGACGTCGGTGTCGGCCCGCGCCGCTCGCATCAGCGAGACGTGACCCTCGTGGAGGTACCCCATGGTGGGGACGAAGCCCACGCTCCGCCCCGCGGCGCGGTCGGTGGCGAGCCGGCTGCGCAGCTCGGCGATCGCGGAGATCCGGATCATGCCGCGTCGTCCCCGAGACGTCGGGCGGCGTCGGCGAGCAGGGCGTAGGCGGGTCGCTCGGGCGGCGGGATGGCGGCGAGGTGGCGGCTCACCGTTCCCCAGTCGCCCCGGGACACCGGCCCGGTGAGCGCGTCGGCGGGGCCCACCGCCGCGACATCGGCGAGCGCGCCTCGGGCCAGGTCCAGGTAGGCGTCGAGCGGGATGCCGATGCCCGCCGCGATCCGCTCGACCTGACCCAGCAGGGCCACCACGTGATTGGAGGCCATGGCCGCGGCCGCGTGATAGGCGACGCGGTCGGCGTCGGCCACCACGACGGACCGACCACCGAGGGCGGCGACGATCTCGCCCGCCGCGTCGTCGCCGGCCGTGGCGAACCACGCGCCGCGAAGTCGCGTCGCCCCGATCGCCGCGTTGGGCAGCGCGACCAGGGGGTGCACCGATGCCCGGCGGGGGTGAGCCGCCAGCACGTCGAGCCCGAGCGAGCCGGCGAGGTGCACGACCACCGCGTCACCGGGTTCGATCGCGGTGGCGACCGGCCCGACCGCGGCGTCGGGTACCGCCAGCACCAGGATCCGGGTGCCGGATGCAACCGCCGCCGGCTCGTGGTCGCGACCGAGCGGACCGTCGACCGACCAGCCGGCCTCGGCCAGCGCGCCCGCGAGGGCGCGGCCAGCCCGGCCGGCACCGATCACGCGCGCGTCGTAGGTGGTCACGAGAGCGTTCCTTCCAGATCAGACCCGGCAGTGGTGTCTGTCCGCCGCCGATCCTATCCGGGGGAGAGCGGGCCGAGTCGATCGACCCGCCCATCGGCGTGGATGTCCCACCCCTCCGGGAGCAGGTCGGGCGCCAGCTCCGACAGGGGCGCCAGCACGAAGCGGCGTTCCCACATGCGGGGATGCGGGATCTGCAGGTCGGGTTCGTCGACCGTCACCCCGTCCATCCACAGGATGTCGACGTCGAGGGTGCGCGGTCCCCAGCGGACGTCGCGGACCCGGCCGGCGGCCGACTCGATCCGATGACACACGCCGAGCAGGGCGCGTGGACCGAGGTCGGTGTCGAGCTCGACCACGATGTTGAGGTACCGGCCCTGCTCGGGTCCCCCGACCGGGTCGGTCTCGTAGACGCCGGACACGGCCCGGACGCCCGGGAGGCTGGCGACCGCGGTGCGGAGATGGTCCAGGCGATCACCCACGTTGGACCCGAGACCGAGGAGGGCCCGGCTCATCGGACGTGATGGATGCGGACGCCGGTGGATGCGACGTGCTCCGGGACCGGCGGGCGCAGCTTGCGCACCGTGGCGGTGACCGCGGTGGTCCTCTGGTCGACGGCGAGAGCGGCGTCGATGGCGAGCAGAGCAAGGCGTTCGAGCAGGGCGTGCTCACCGGTGGTGAGGGCGGCGGCCACGGCCGTGGTCACCGCCCCGTAGTCCACGGTGTCGGTGACGTGGTCGGAGGCCGCGGCCGGGGCCAGATCCACGAAGAGGTCGATGTCGACCTCGATGGGTTGGGCCACGGCGCGTTCCTCGGGGCCGACCCCCACGTGGCACAGGATCCGCAGGCCACGGATCTGGATGTCGCCGGGACCGGACGTGGACCGGTCCATCAGGCGGTGCGGTCGGAGTCGTCGGGTTCGTCGGCCGGGCCGGGGTCGTCGCCGGTCGGGTCTTCGTCGATCGGGGCCTCGTCGAGGGGCGGTGGGGCGAGCACCCCGGGTTCGGGGAGCTTGGGGACCAGGCCCACGAGGCTGCGGGCACCGGGCCCGAGCTGGCGGTGCAGGAGCTGCTCGACGATGGAGATCGCCTGGGGTCCGGCGGGGACGAGCTTGTTCCACAGGATGTAGGCCGCCATGAGCCCACCGACCCGGTCGCCCAGCTCGTCCTGGTGCACGACGACCTTGCCGCCATCGAGGAGGAGCTGGCGGATCTCGGGGAACAGGCGGTTCAGGAACGCCTCCTGATCGTCGCTGGGCGACAGCGGACGATGCCGCCACGGGAGGTCGTACTCGTCGTAGTTGTGGAGGTTGTGGGTCGAACGGACCAGGGAGATCACCATGGTGAAGCCCTGCTCCCGGAGCCAGATGATCTCCTCCTGGCGCCGCACCTTGCGATGGTTCTGGCCGTAGCCGCCCGGCCGCTCGCAGACGGCGAGACGATCCTGGAGTATCCAGGTGAAGTTCCGAGGCGTGATGCCCTGGGCCCACTTGCCGCGCATGGCCATCAGCGGACTCCGCTCACGACGGCGGCGGGGCGGGGAGGCCCGGTGACGGTGACGGCGTGCACCGCGGCTCGAACGTCGTGGACCCGGATCATGGCGGCTCCCATCGTGGCAGCCCAGACCGCAGTCGTCATCGTCCCCTCGAGGCGATCGTCGGGCGGGGTCGGGCCGTCGGCACCGTCGGACGCACCGATCACCGCCCCGAGGAACCCCTTGCGACTGGTGCCGACCGCCACGGGGAACCCGGTGGCCACGAAGCGGTCGAGGGCGGCCAGCAGGGACCAGTTGTGGGCGTGCGTCTTGCCGAACCCGATGCCGGGGTCGATCCAGATCTCTCCCACACCGGCCGAGCGACCCCGCTCCGCAGCGGCGACGAGCGCGTCGAGCACCTCGCCGACCACGTCGTCGTAGCGCGGATCGTCCTGCATCGTGGCCGGTTCCCCGCGCATGTGCATGGCGATCCAACCGACACCGTGGTGGGCTGCGACGTCGTGGAGAGATGCCGAGATGTCGTTGACGATGGTGGCGCCGGCCGCGACGGCCGCGTCGGCGACGACGACCCGCCGGGTGTCGATCGAGATCCGTGCCCCGGCCGCCGTCACCGGGCTCACCAAGCCCTCGATGACGGGGATGACCCGCTCGAGCTCCTCTTCCACCGAGATCGGCGTGGCCCCTGGCCGGGTCGACTCGCCGCCGACGTCGATGACCGCGGCGCCGTCGGCCAGCATGGCGCGACCATGGTCGAGCGCGTCGTCCACCGCGATCCAGGCCCCGCCGTCGGAGAAGGAGTCGGGCGTGACGTTGAGCACCCCCATGACCTGTGCGTTCATCGGGCTCTCATCGTAGCTCCCGGACCGCCTCGGATTTCCTGACATCTCACGTCGTTCCCATCACTCTGAGGATCCGCCGCGGGGCGCCGATGCCGTCGGTGCGGCGCGGTCCCCGGATCAGGGCTACGGTGACGCCAACTCAGTGGTGAGACGAAGTCCGGTGCGAATCCGGCACTGTCCCGCAACGGTGATGCCCGCCGGTCTCCGGCGAGCGAGTCCGGTCGCGCTCCTCGCTGAACGAACCACACGACCCTCGAGGTAGGGGTTGGTTCGGCCGGCAGATCCTGTCGATCGAGCAGCCGTCCTCGACGACAGGAGGTCCCGGTATGCCCCGCCCCGTTCGAGCCACGCTGGTCGCGCTGCTCGCCGCCTTGGCGATCTTCGCCGCCGCGGCGTGCGGAGACGACGACAGCGCGCCCGCCGCCAGCGGCGACGCGGTCGCCGCTGCCAGTACGACGACGAGCCCCGGCACCGACGCCGCGTTCCCCGTCACCGTGACCTACCAGGGGGTCGACACGGTCATCGACGCCCGGCCGGAGGCCATCATCTCGCTGTCGCCCGCCACCACCGAGATGCTCTTCGCCATCGGCGCCGGCGATCAGGTGGTGGCCGCCGACGAGTACTCCGACTACCCCGCCGACGCGCCGACCACCGATCTCTCCGGGTACGACCCGAACCTGGAGGCCATCGTCGCCCACGAACCAGACCTCGTGGTGCTGTCCGGCGACGCCAACGACGTCGTGGCCGGGCTGGCCGCGGTGAACGTCCCGACCCTGGTGCTGCCGGCGGCGGAGCAACTGGATGACACCTACGCCGAGATCGAGCTTCTCGGGACCGCGACCGGGCACGAGACGGACGCGGCAGAGACCGTCAGCACCATGAAGTCCGACATCGCCGACCTCGTGGCTCAGGTGCCGGCGCGGAAGACGCCGCTCACCTACTACCACGAGCTGGACAACACGCTGTACACGGTCACGTCGCAGACGTTCATCGGCCAGATCTACGCCCTCGCCGGCCTCGAGAACGTCGCCGACCCGGCCGACGCCGACGGGGGCAGCGGTGGCTACCCGCAGCTCTCACCCGAGTTCCTGGTCGATGCCGACCCGGATCTGATCTTCCTCGCCGACACCAAGTGCTGCGCCCAGTCGGCGTCGACGCTGGCGCAGCGGCCCGGATTCGACGCCCTGACCGCGGTGCAGGCCGGCGACGTCGTCGAGCTCGACGACGACATCGCGTCGCGCTGGGGTCCCCGAGTGGTGGACTTCCTCCGCGCCATCGTCGACGCCACGGCGAAGGTCGAGTCGACCGCGTGACCACCGCCCCGGCGCTCGGGCGAGCGGCAGACGACGACCTCGTCCTGCCCGTTCCCGACACGGCTCGGTTGACCGTGCCGTGGATCCTCGCCGGGTTCGGTGCCATTGCGATCGCGACCCTCGTCGGGTTGGCCAGCGGACCCATCGACCTGCCACTGGGACGAGCGATCGTCGAGCTGGCCGATCATCTCCCCCTCGTCCACGCCGACTCGGGCCTGTCGGCGACGCAACGAGCGATCCTCTGGGACATCCGAACACCCCGAGTCGTGCTCGGCCTCCTCGTGGGCGGCCTGCTCGCCGGCTCGGGCGCCGGATACCAAGGGGTCTTCCGCAACCCGCTGGCCGACCCCTACCTGCTGGGCATCGCGGCCGGCGCCGGTCTGGGCGCCACCATCGCCATCGTCCTCGGCCTGGGCGATGGCGTCGGGTTCGTCGACCCGGTACCCGTCGCCGCCTTCGCCGGCGCCCTGCTCGCGGTGGCGGCCGCGGTGGTGCTGAGCGTGCGGCGCGACGGGTCCGGATCGCCGGCCACGCTCATCCTGGCCGGGGTCGCGGTGGCGGCGTTCTTCACCGCCATGCAGACCTACCTCCAGCAGCGGCACAGCGACACCCTGCGCCAGGTGTACGCATGGATCCTCGGCCGGCTCTCCACCAGCGGGTGGGACGAAGTGCTGCTCCTGCTCCCCTACGCCCTGGTGTGCGGAGCCGTCCTCGTGTCCACCGTCGGCGCGCTCGACGTCCTGGCCGTCGGCGACGAGGAAGCCCGCTCGCTCGGTCTCCATCCCCGGCGGATCCGGGGCATCGTGCTGGTGGCCGCCTCGCTCGCCACTGCAGCGGCGGTGGCGGTGAGCGGCCTCATCGGCTTCGTCGGCCTCATCGTCCCGCACGGCGTCCGGCTGCTGGCCGGGGCCTCGAACCGCCGGGTGGTGCCCCTGTCGATGCTGTTCGGCGCGGCGTTCCTCGCCCTGACCGACGTGGCGGCCCGCACCATCCAGGCGCCGGCCGAGCTCCCCATCGGCGTGATCACCGCCTTCGTCGGTGCGCCCTTCTTCCTCGGCATCCTCCGATCGCAGCGGCTGACATGACCACTCCGGACGTTGCCATCGCGTGGGATCACGTGTCGGTCGAGCTCGACTCCACCCGCGCCGTCGACGACGTCAGCCTCCACGTGCCCCGCGGCGCGTGGCTGTCGCTGGTCGGGCCGAACGGGGCCGGCAAGACGACCCTGGTCCGTACGCTCGGCGGCGGGCTCACCCACCGGGGCGACATCGCGCTGGGCGGCGCGGACGCCGCCCACCTCGGAGTGCGCGAACGGGCCCGAACCCTCGCCATCGTCGCCCAACACCCCGTCATCCCACCGGGCGTGACCGTGTTCGACTACGTGATCCTGGGTCGGACCCCCCACCAGGGACTGCGCTGCTCCCCTTCGATCCACGACCGGCGCCGGACGGTAGCGGTGCTGCAGCGCCTGGAGCTCGACGAACTGGCCGGACGACGGGTCGACACCCTCTCGGGTGGGGAGCGCCAGCGGGTCGTCCTGGCGCGGGCGTTGGTGCAGGACACTCCCCTCCTGGTGCTGGACGAACCCACGGCCGCCCTCGACGTCGGGCACCAGCTCGAGGTGCTGGAGCTGATCGCCGACCTCCGCACCGAACGCGACCTCACCGTCGTGACCACGGTCCACGACCTGAGCATCGCGGGCCAGTTCGCCGACGCGATCGCCGTCCTCGCCGGCGGCCGACTGGTCGCCCACGGCGCGCCGGCCGACGTGCTCACTCCCGAGCTCGTCGGGGAACACTGGGGCGTGGACGCCGTGTGCGAGGTCGACGACGAGGGCGCCGTCGTCGTGACGGTGCGTCGCCGTCGCGAGCGACGGCCCACCGCCACCCCCACTACAGGCACGACCCGCACTGTCGGGCCCGCGGCCGGAGGACCGACCATGACGGGTGACGGGCCCTGAACGGCGGCCTGCTGGTCTGCGGCGCCACCAGCGGCGCCGGCAAGTCCACCGTCGTCGCCGGTCTGGGCCGGCTCCTGGCACGGCGGGGTGTGAGCGTCGCGCCGTTCAAGGCCCAGAACATGTCCAACCACTCCGCGGTGACCGCCGACGGGGGCGAGGTGGGCCGGGCCCAGGCGATGCAGGCGGCCGCGTGCGGGATCGACGTCGAGCGAGCGATGAACCCCGTGCTGCTCAAGCCGTCGAGCGAACAAGGCAGCCACGTCGTGGTCGACGGGACCGAGGTCGGCACCACCGACGCTGGCTCGTGGGGCGACCGCACCCCGGATCTGAAGCCCACGGTCCTCGCCGCGCTCGAGTCCCTTCGTCGCCGCTTCGACGTGGTCGTCGCCGAGGGGGCGGGCGGAGCCGCCGAGATCAACCTGCTCGATCGTGATCTCGTCAACCTCCCGCTGGCCCGGGCCGCCGGCCTCCGGGCCCTGCTCGTCGTCGACATCGAACGGGGCGGCGCGTTCGCCGCCGCCCACGGCAGCCTCGATCTGCTTCCCGCACCGCTGCGCGCCACGGTGGACGGCATCGTCTTCAACCGCTTCCGGGGCGACGTCGGCCTCCTCGACGCCGGTAGCGACGAGCTCGAACGACGCTGCGGCGTGCCCGTGGTCGGCGTCCTCCCCCATCTCGGACCCGAGCCCTTGCTCGGGGTGGAGGACAGCCTCGATGTCGGGGCTGCGTCGGCGGACACCCGGTCGGTGAATCCGCTCCGGGTCGCCGTCGTCCGGTTCCCGCACCTGGCCAACCCCTCCGATCTCGATCCCCTCGTGGGCGAACCCGACGTCGAGGTGGTCTGGGCCACCAGGCCGGCCCACCTCGCCGGAGCCGACCTGGTCGTGCTCCCCGGCTCACGCGCCACGGTCGCCGATCTGGCCTGGCTGCGAGCAACGGGCCTCGACCGCGCCGTGGCCGGCACCGACGCCGACATCATCGGCGTGTGTGCCGGGCTCCAGATGCTGGGCCGCGCCGTCGACGACCGCGTGGAGTCAGGCGCGGGGACGGTGCCGGGACTGGGGTTGCTCCCGGTCGAGACGACCTTCGCCCGGCCGAAGGTCGTTCGTCGACGTCACGGGCGGATCGACGGCCGGGCCGTGGCCGGGTACCAGATCCACCTCGGACGGACCGTCACCGACGGCACGCCGTGGGCCTGCCTCGACGACGGGTTCGGCTCGACGCCCGACGGCGCGGTGGACACCACCGGCCGGATCCGGGGAACCAGCCTCCACGGCCTGTTCGACGCCGATGCGTTCCGCGCCGCGCTGCTCACCGATCTCGCCCGGCGCCGGGGCAAGGACGTGCAACCGTCGGACGTGACCTTTGCCGACCGGGTCGCGGCCCAGCACGATCGCCTGGCCGACTGGCTGGAGGCGGACCTCGACCTGGCCCGCGTCCTGGCGTCGATCGAGGCCGCCGCACCACCGGGGAGCGGACCCGGATGGCTGTGATCGGCGCGTGCCCCGCAGAGCCGGTGTGCGTGTCACCCCTCGGCGGCGCCGACACCCGCGCCGCGCTGGTCTGGACCTTTCCCGAGCCCGTGGCCGCCATCTCGTCGGCACCGGTGGGTGGCGGCGTGGCCGGCCTGGACTGGGTGGTGAACGTCGGGGTCACCGAGGGTTACCGTCGCACCGACCTCGACGATCACGCTCGTGCGATCACCCGCCACCTCGGCCTGTCGGGCACCGGAGCGGTTCTGCTCACCGCCGCCGACGTCCGGGGCGTCGTGCGCCGAGAGGACCAGGGGGTCACCGTCCACGCCACGGTCGGGGTGACCAAGCCGACCTGGGCCGCGGCCGCCGACGGAGCATTCTCGGTGCGCGACGGCGACCGCTGGGTTCCGGGCACCATCAACACGGTGATCCAGCTCCCGGTCGCGTTGTCGGCGGCCGCCGCGGTCAACGCAGTGGTCACGGCCACCGAAGCCAAGACGCAGGCGCTGGTCGAGGCGGGGGTGCCCGGAACCGGGACCGCCTCCGACGCCGTGGTCGTGTGCTGGACAGCGGCGACGGCGGAAGAGCGGTTCGCCGGGCCGCGCTCCACCTGGGGCGCGAGGATCGCCCGAGCGGTGCACGCGGCGGTCCACGCCGGGATCGGGGAGCAACCGTGATCATCCTGGTCCTCGGTGGCACCCGGTCCGGGAAGTCGGCCCATGCGGAGCACCTCGCGGCCGGGCTCCCCGGACCGGTCACCTACCTCGCAACCGCCCGGGTCGATCCGCGCGATGCCGACCACGTGGCCCGGATCGCGCGGCACCGGCAACGCCGCCCGGCCCACTGGGAGACCATCGAGTGTCCCGAGCCCGCCGACCTCGCCGGCCTGCTGCGGGCCACGTCGGGCACCGTGCTGGTCGATTCTGTCGGCACGTGGGTCGCCGGGCACGACGACCTCCTCGCCGACCCGGCCGCCCTGGTGGACGCCCTCCTGGCACGGACGGGCGACACGGTGCTGGTGTCCGAGGAGGTCGGCCTGGCACCACACGCGCCGACCGAGCTCGGTCGCCGCTTCGCCGACGCCCTGGGCGACGTGAACCGCGCCGTGTCCGCCGTGGCCGACTCCGCCGTCCTCGTCGTGGCCGGTCGACCGCTCGACCTGCCCCCACCGCCGTGCTGAGCGCACTCGGGTTCCTCACCATCGTCGGTGGTGCCCGCCCGCCGGACCATCGAACCGTCCGGTGGTTCCCCTGCGTGGGTGGGGCGATCGGTGGAACGCTCGCACTGGTCTGGATCGCGGGATCCACCATCTGGTCGCCGGCGATCGTGGCCGCTCTGGTGGTGGCAGCCGACCTGGCGCTCACCGGGATGCTCCATCTGGATGGCCTCGCCGACAGCGCAGACGGGCTCCTCCCCCACCTCGACCGCGACCGGCGCCTGGCGGTCATGCGCCAGCCCGAGGTCGGCGCGTTCGCGCTCGCGGTCGTGCCCACGATGCTCCTGGTTCGCTGGGTCGCGCTCGCCGGCGACGGGGTCAGACCTGCCGCGCTGATCGCGGTGTGGACCATGAGCCGCACGATCATGGCGGTCGTCCCCTCGGTGGTCCCCTACGCCCGCGCCGCCGGACTGGCCTCACCGTTCCTCGCCGGCTCCCGCCGATGGTTCGCCGTCTGGCTGCTCCCAGCGGGCGGCCTGCTGGTCGCCGTGGCCGGAGCTCGCGGGTTGGGGGCCCTGATCGCCGGGCTCCTGGCCGGCGCGGCCGTGGTCGGCCTCGCCCATCGGCGGCTGGGCGGGTTCACCGGCGACGTGCTCGGTGCCGCCGCGGTGGTCAGCGAGACCGTCGCCCTCCTCGGGCTGGCCGCCCGGTGAGCGTGGCGACGCGGGCCGCCGCGACCGCCGCCGGCCTGCTGGGGAGCCGCGTCGTGCCCGACCTGGCCGACCGATTCCACCCGGTGGCCCGCTTCGGTGGGCTGATGACCGCACTCGAGCGGCGCGTGTGGCGGGACCATCGCGCCGCGGGTGCGGCCTATGCCGTGAGCGGCGTGGTGGTGGCCGGGCTCGCGGCGCGCGTCGCCCGCTCCACGGCGGCGATGACCACCGTGTGCGCCGCCGGCGGTCAACTGCGCGACACAGCCACGGTCATCGGCGACCATCTCGAACGGGGCGATCTGGTCGCGGCCCGCGCCGCCCTGCCCGCGCTGGTGGGTCGCGACGTGCGTGACCTCGACGAGTCCGGCATCGCGGCCGCGGTCATCGAGTCCGTGGCCGAGAACATGGTGGACGCCGTCTTCGCCCCCGCGTTCTGGGCGACGGTGGCCGGTGCCCGGGGTGTGGCCGTGCATCGGGCGCTCAACACCATGGACGCCATGGTCGGCCGCCGCGACGAGCGCTACGCGCAGTTCGGGTGGGCCGCGGCCCGCGCCGACGACGTCGCCAACTGGGTCCCGGCCCGGCTCTTCGCCGGTGCCGTGGCCGTCGTGCGCCCGGCACGCGCCACCGCCATCCTGCGCACCGTCGCCTCCGACGCCGGGGCCCACCCCTCCCCCAATGCCGGTGTGGCCGAGTCCGCCATGGCCGCCGCCCTCGGCGTCGAGTTGGGGGGACCGCTCCACTACGACGACCGGTTCGAGAACCGGCCCCGGCTGGGGAACGGGCCCCGCCCCGGCGTCGCCGACCTGCGGGCTGCGGTCATCGTGGCCGACCGTGCCGAGCTGGCACTGGTGGCCACCCTGCTCGCCGGCTCCCTCCCCTTCCTCCGCCGGACCCTCGCCCACACGGTCTGGGGGACGTGATGGATGACGCGATCGGAGAGTTCCCCGCCGGACCGCACGGGGGCGATGCCCACCGCCTGGCGCGCGCCCTGGGCCGCCGGGTGGGTGACATCCTCGACCTGTCGGCGTCGCTCAACCCGCTCGCGCCCGACCACCGACCCGTCCTCGCCGCCCACCTCGACGCGCTGGACCGCTACCCCGACGACGAGGCCGCCACCGAGGCCCTGGCCGCGGCCATGGGGGTCGACCCGACCCGGCTGGTGCTCACCAACGGCGGCGCCGAGGCCATCGCCCTGGTCGCCCACGTGCACCCGCTGGGCTGGGCGGACGAGTTCGACTTCTCGCTGTATCGGCGACACCTCGCCACGCTCGACCCCGATGGGCCGCGCTGGCGGTCCGACCCCCACAACCCCACCGGCCGGCTCGCCCGACCGGATGAACGCGCGGACGTACGCGACGAGGCCTTCTACCTCCTGGCCACGGGCCGCTGGACCCGCGGGGACCCCGGCACCACGGTGGTCGGCTCCCTGACCAAGGCGTGGGCGCTGCCCGGCCTGCGGGTGGGATACGTGCTGGCGTCCGACGCCGCCGAGGCCGAGGCCATCCGCCGGGTCCGGCCCCGCTGGTCGGTGAGCGGCCTGGCGTGCGCCGCCCTGCCCGCCTTGCTCGACCTGGCGGAGCCGGTGCGGTGGCGCGACGGCATCGCCGCACTCCGTCGCCAGCTCGTCGGTCTGCTGGCCGAACACGACCTCGTCGCCGAGCCGAGCGACGCCAACTACGTCTGGATCCCCGACGCGGTCGGGCTGCGCGCCGCGCTGGCACCCACCGGCGTTCTCGTCCGCGACGGCACCGGGTTCGGGCACCCGGACGCCGTCCGCATCGCCGTCCCCGATGCCGGGGGACTCGACCGTCTCGCCACCGCCCTGCGAACCGTCCACCGAGGAGCACACCCATGACCGACGCCCCCGCCCCCGACGCCGGACTCGCCGAGCTCCTGGCTCGGATCGTCCCCGGTCAGGCCGACCCGGCCTTCATCGCGGCGGCCGACGCCGCCAGGGCGCGCTGGGAGACCCGGGCCAAACCGCCCGGGTCGTTGGGTCGCCTCGAAACCGTGGCGGTCACGGTCGCCGGCATCACCGGCCGGTGCCCGCCCCCGGTGCCGACCCAGCCCGCCGTCGTGGTCTTCGCCGCCGACCACGGTGTGGTGGCCGACGGGGCCAGCGCCTGGCCGAGCGAGATCACCGGAGCCATGGTCCGCTCGATGGCGGCGGGCGGTGCGGCCATCAACGCCTTCGCCGCCACGGTGGGGGCCGCGGTCAGCGTCGTGGACGTCGGCGTGGACGCCGACCTGTCCGACGTCGAAGACATCGTCGACGCCAAGGTCCGGCCCGGTACGGCGAGCATCGCCCACGGCCCGGCCATGACCCGGGACGAGGCCCTCACCGCCATCGGGGTCGGCGCCGCAGCCGCGACCGTGATGATCGACGACGGCGCCGACCTGCTCGTCGGCGGCGACATGGGGATCGGCAACACCACGCCGTCGACCGCGCTGATCGCGCACTGGACGAAGCACGCGGTGGCCGGCCTCGTGGGCCCCGGCGCGGGGGCTGGGGACGATGCCGCGCTCGACCGCAAGCGAGCGCTCGTGGAGGCCGCGGTCGAGCGGGCCGCCGGGCTCGACGACCCGGTCGACGTACTCGCCGCCATCGGTGGGTTGGAGATCGCCGCCCTCGCCGGCTTCCACCTCGGGGCGACGGCCCGCCACGTCCCGATCATCGTCGACGGTGTCATCGCACTCGCCGCCGTGGTGGTGGCCGAGGCCATGGCGCCCGGCCTGGCCACCCGAGTGCTGGCCGGCCATCGCTCGAGCGAACCCGCGGCATCGGTGGCGCTCGATCACCTGGGACTCGTCCCGCTCCTCGACCTCGACCTGCGCCTCGGCGAGGGCACCGGGGCCTGCCTCGCCGTCCCACTCGTGCAGGCGGCGACCCGCGCCCTGGCAACCATGGCCGATCTCCCCACCTGACCCCACGCCACCACCGTTCTGGTGGGTCGACGCGTCACTCTGGTGGCGCGTTTGCCGTCCAGAACGGGAAGTCGTGGATGCCGCGCCCGGGTCTGACGAGGGTCAGGAATCGATGAGGCGCATGGCCTCGAACCGGGTGGCGTCGTTGGTGCGGAACAGCCCCCGCACGGCCGAGGTCACCGTGGTGGTGCCGGCCTTGCGCACGCCGCGCATCGACATGCACAGGTGCTCGGCCTGCACGACGACCAACACACCCTTGGGCTCGAGCGTCCGCTCCAGGGCATCGGCGATCTGCACGGTGAGCCGCTCCTGGACCTGTGGTCTGCGGGCATAGACGTCGGCGAGCCGCGCCAGCTTCGACAGACCGGTGATGCGGCCGTTCTCGTTCGGGATGTAGGCGATGTGGGCCTTGCCGATGAACGGGATCAGGTGGTGCTCGCACGCCGAGTAGATCGGGATGTCACGCACCATGACCATCTCGTCGTGGTCGGCCTCGAACGTGGTCTTGAGGTGACGGTCCGGGGTGTCGTGGAGACCGGCGAAGATCTCGGCGTACATGCGGGCGACGCGGCCGGGGGTCTCCAGCAGGCCGTCACGGTCGGGATCCTCGCCGATGGCGGCGAGGATCTCGCGGACCGCGGCCTCGATGCGGGGCTGGTCGATCTCGCGGGCGAGCTCGGTGCGCTCGTCCGAGTCGGACGGAACGATGCTCACGTGCCGGACGCACCCGGTCGCAGCCGCCACCAGAACTTGGGCCGGGGCCGGTGCGCCCGCGCCGCCTCCACGTCGGCGGGGGCGGCGGCGTCGCTGCGCTCCGATGCCACGACCGACGTCTGCTCGCGGGCAGGCGCCAGGTCGGGCTCGACGGGGGCCGGTCCGGCCTCGTCGATGGCCGACGGATCGGGGTCGACCCAGGTGTCGAGATCGCCGAAGATCCGCTCGAGGTCCTTGTCGTTCAGGGTCTCCTTCTCGAGCATCTCCGTGGCGAGGTGGTCGAGGGTGGACCGATAGGTGGTGAGGATGGCCTCGGCCCGCTGGTGGGCGCCACTCACCAGGATGCGGATCTCCTCGTCGATCACCGAGGCCACGTTGTCGGAGTAGTTGGCTTCGTGGCCGTACTCCTTGCCGAGGAAGATCTCGCCCTGCTTGGCCCCCAGCGCCAGCGGGCCCACCGAGTCGCTCATGCCGTAGGCGGTGACCATCGCCCGGGCGATGTCGGTGGCCTTCTCGATGTCGTCGGCCGCGCCGGTGGTGATGTCGCCGAAGACGACCTCCTCGGCCGTGCGGCCGCCGAGCAGCATGGCGAGTCGATCGACCAGCTCGGAACGGGTGTGGGTGTAGCGATCCTCGGTGGGCAGGGCCAGCGTCCACCCCAGCGCCCGGCCTCGGGCGACGATCGACACCTTGTGGATCGGGTCGCAGTGCTCGAGCACGTGGCCGACGAGGGCGTGACCGGCCTCGTGGTAGGCGGTGACGGTGCGCTCGCGCTCGGACATCACCCGCGTCTTGCGCTCGGGGCCGGCCAGCACGCGATCGATGGCCGACTCGACGGTGTGCATGTCGATGGTGTCGGCCGAGCCCCGGGCCGCCATCAGCGCCGACTCGTTCATGAGGTTGGCGAGGTCGGCGCCGGTGAAACCCGGGGTACGACGGGCGATCACGAGGTTGTCGACGTCGGCGGCGAACGGCTTGCCCTTGGAATGGACGTCGAGGATGGCCTTGCGGCCCTCCAGGTCGGGACGGTCGACGACGATCTGGCGGTCGAACCGGCCGGGGCGCAGCAGGGCGGGGTCGAGGATGTCGGGCCGGTTGGTGGCGGCGATGAGGATGACACCGGTGTTGCCGTCGAAGCCGTCCATCTCGACGAGCAGCTGGTTCAGCGTCTGCTCGCGCTCGTCGTGGCCGCCGCCCAGCCCCGCGCCGCGGTGCCGACCGACGGCGTCGATCTCGTCCACGAACACGATGGCCGGCGCTTGCTCCTTGGCCTGGTTGAACAGGTCGCGCACCCGTGAGGCTCCGACACCCACGAACATCTCGACGAAGTCGGAACCGGAGATCGAGAAGAACGGAGCGCCGGCCTCACCGGCGACCGCCCGGGCCAACAGGGTCTTGCCCGTGCCCGGCGGCCCGACGAGCAGGACCCCCTTGGGGATCTTGGCGCCGATGGCGGCGAACTTGGCCGGGTTCTGGAGGAACTCCTTGATCTCCCGGAGCTCCTCCACCGCCTCGTCGGCGCCGGCCACGTCGTCGAAGGTGACCTTCGGTTGGTCTTTGTTGAACTGCTTGGCCTTGGCCTTGCCGAACTGCATCACCCGGCTGCCACCGCCCTGCATGGCGTTGATCACGAACAGGAACAGCCCGAAGATGATGAGCAGGGGCAGGAAGCTGAACAGCAGCGAGACCCAGATCGAGTCCTGCTGCTGGTCGGTCTTGATGTCGATCGCGGGGGTGGCTTCGGTCAGCAGGCCGGTGAGCTCGTCGGCGTACTCGGCGGGGTAGGACACCTTGTACTTGGTGCCGTCCGCCAGCTCGCCCTCGACCTCGTGGCTGCGGTCCTTGATGGTGGCGGTGTCGACCTGGCCGTCGGCCACGTCGGACCGGAACTGGTTCAGGTCGAGATCCTTGACATTCGATCCACTGCGCAGGAACGACGTGGCAACGATGGCCGCGACCAGGGCAACGATGATGTAGATGACGGTGGAGCGACGCAGGCGTTTCATCACGATGCGGGAAAGGTTACCGGGGTCGCCGTGGATTGACCCCGACGGTCACTCCGGTCCGAGGTAGGTCCTGATCTCGGGGAGGTTGCGGTATCGCTCGGCCACATCGAGCCCGTAGCCGATGACGAAGGCCGGCGGGATCCGGAATCCGACGTAGCGCAGGTCGACGTCGGCGCGGGCGTTGCCCTCGCGGACGAACAGCGCGCAGATCTCGAGCGATGCCGGGCCGCGGGCCTGGAGCGTCTTGCGCAGGTAGCGCAGGGTCAGACCTGAATCGATGATGTCCTCGACGAGGATCACGTGGCGATCGGCCAGGTCGATGTCGAGGTCCTTGACGATTCGCACCACGCCGGAGGAGCGGGTGCTGGCGCCATAGGAGGAGACCGCCATGAAGTCGACCTCGAGCGGGATGTCGATGGCCCGCGACAGGTCGGCCATGAAGATGAACGCCCCCTTGAGCACGGCCACCAGCAGCGGATGCCGGCCGACATAGTCGCCGGCGATCTCCTTGCCCAGCTCGGCGATCCGAGACTGCAGCGTTTCGGCGTCGACCAGGACGTCGCCGATGAGTTCGTCGTCATGGGGGGCTGCCACGCGGGGCGAACCTAGCCGGGCAGGCGGCTGACCACGAGATGCTGCCTGGAGCGGCGAACCTCGATGCCACCCGACACCTGTGCGGCTCGGGCCTCGCCGCGGGCCACGGCGAGGACCCGCTCGACGGCGGCGGCGTCGGGCGGGTGGCACTCCGCATCGAAGGCGCGCAGCCACCGCCGCAGCGCCCGCCGAGCCACCGGCACGGGTGCCGCCGCCACGGCGCGGGCGTCGGTGGGGTCGAGCTCGGCGGCGAGCTCGTCGAGCAGCGCCACGTCGTCGCGCACCAGGCGGGCCGTCCGGGCCAGGAGCGGTGTCACGTCCCGTTCGGCGATGGCATCGAGGAGCGGGCTCAGCTCGTGCCGGACCCGGTTGCGCCGGAAGCGGAGGTCATCGTTGCTGGGATCCCGGAACGGCACGATGCCGGCCTCCTCGCAGATCGCGAGCGTCTCCGAGCGGCGGAGATCCAGGAGGGGATGCCCCTCCGGAGGCATGCCCCGCAGCCCGTCGAGCCCCGCGCCTCGCAGGAGGGCGAGGAGCACGGTCTCGGCCTGGTCGTCGGCGGTGTGGCCGAAGAGGGTCCCAGCCGGAAGGACGGCACGACGCGCCGATCGCGCCCGGGCCTCGAGATCACCGCCGGGTGCGACGTCGACCCGCTCCGAACGGAACCGGGCCCCGACCCGGGTGGCGATGGCGTCGACCAGTCCGGCCTCCGCGGCGCTTCCCGGGCGCAACCCGTGGTCGACGTGGACAGCGGTCACGTCGAGACCGGCATCGACGGCCAGGAGCAGCAGCGCGAGCGAGTCGGCGCCTCCCGACACCGCGCACGTCACCGACGACCCCGGCGGTGGGAACTGGCATCGGGGCCGGGCTCGCGCTCGCAGCGGCCCGGGCCGGTCGGTCACTCCTCGATGACCCGCAGCTCACCGGAGCGCAGGGACCGCAGCAGATCGGGAACGGAGTCGGCGTCGATCTTGCGGGCGATGCGGCGGAGGCTGGCATAGACGTTCGAGCGGCTCACGCCGAGCTGGTTGGCCGCGTCGCTCACCGACGGCGTCGAACTCAGCACCATGAGCAGGTGCCGCTGCTTGTCGGTGAGGGTCTCCCCGACGACGGTGGCGTCGCCCTCGCCGGTCTGGTGCATCCGACGCGGCCGGAGGTGCTCGAGACGCGCCAGCCGCGGACGGGGTTCGGAGGCCTCGCCCCGCGGGGATCCCGATTCGATCTGGGCCAGCTCCACCAGGGCACCGGTCTGGGCCTGGCGGCGCTGATCGGGCTCGGGATCGCCTTCGAGCACGTCGCGGATGGCGGCTCGCAGATCGTCGGGGTCGACCGGCTTGACCAGGTAGCGGACCGCGCCTTCGATCCCGCCGCGGAGCCGGTCCTGGTCGGCGCCGAGCGCGGTCATCATCAGCACCCGCACCGTCGAGATGCGGTCGTCGAGATGGCTCTTGAGCTGCTGCAGCACCGCCCACCCGTCGACCTCGGGCATCATCACGTCGAGGAGCACGACGTCGGGCACTTCGGCCTGCACGGCCGCGAGCGCCTCGGTGCCGTTGGCCGCCGTCATGACACGATGGCCGTCCATCTGGAGGTTCACCTGGGCCAGGTACCGCAGATCGGGTTCGTCGTCGACGACGAGGACCGAGGCCACCAGCGCTACCCCACCAGCTCCTCGGACAGCCGCACGCGGTCGATCCACTCCTGCGGGTCGCGGATCTCGGCCAGCGTCGGGAGCCAGGTGGGGCCGCGCCACACGGGCTCCAGAGCCTCCTTGCCGTCGCCGATGCGCTCGATCTCGGCGATGAAGTCCTCGCCCTGCTGGTACTGGTGCAGCTTGGCTTCGAGGCCGAGGAGTCGCTGCACGGTCCGTTGCACGAGGTTGGCGGTGGTGCGGCGCTGCTGGAGGACCCGGGCGAACCGCTCGGCCGATGGGACGTGACCCACGCCGGCCCGGTTCATCGTGATGTCGCCGTGGCCTTCGAGCAGGCTCATCAAGCCCCCGATCTGGTCGAGGATCTTGCGCTGCTCGGGACTGGCCAGGAGGTGGGCGACGCCTCCCTCGAGCGGGCTGCGGCCCGCCCGGATCTCGTCGACCGCGCGCTTGAGGGCGCCGAGCAGCATCACCGGATCGACGTCGGCCGAGGCCAGCATCTTGTCGATGAGCGAGAGGTAGTGCTCGCGCATCCACGGCACACCGGTGAACTGCGCCCGATGGGTGACCTCGTGGAGTGCCAGCCAGAGCCGGAACTCGCGGGGTGGGAATCCGAAGCGCTTCTCGATCCCCAAGACGTTGGGGCCGACGTAGTACACGACGTCCTGGTCATCGGGGTTCTCGTCGGCCGCCACCAGCAGGTCGTACTGCCCGAGCACGCGACCCGACATCCAACCCAGCAGCAGTCCGACCTCGAGTGCGCTGGCGCTGCGCATGACGAGCGCCGACGGTCCGCCCACCCGCTTGCCGAGTCGATCGGTGACCGGCCCGAGGATGCGCTGGAACGACGCGATGTTGGCCCGGACCCAGCCGGCCCGGTCGGTCACCTGCGCTCGAGCGGGCCCGGCGAGAGATCGCAGCCCGGTCTCCGCGGTGACCAGCTCCTCTGCGAGGGTGGTGAGTTCGGCGAAGTCGGGGTCGAGCGAGTCGGCCAGGTACGAGTCCGCGAACGGCTCTCGACCAGACGACCGGATCGCGATGCGCTCGGCCAGGTCCCAGTCGACCAGGTCAGCCACGCTCCTGATCGACTCCCGGGTACTGCGGCCTGACGACTTTGCGCAGGTAGAGCGCGACGACCGTGACGACGGCCGGGATCACGAGGGTGACCATGAGGACGACGGCGATCCAGAAGTGCCAGACAGGAGCGGCGAACATGCCTGCGATCCTAGGAGGTCGTCGCGCGCAGATGTAGTTGGGCACCCGTCATGGCTGCTCGTGGCCGATGGCCTCGGCGATGCGGGCCCGGAGCTCGTCAGGGGAGCGCTCGCGGCACTTGCTGGCGATGTAGGCCTTGATCTCGGCTTCGAAGTCGAAGGCCTCGTAGCAGGGGGGACACTCCTCGAGGTGCTGCTGGATGTGGGCCCGCTTGGCGTCGGTGAGCTCACCGTCGAGGAAGTGGTAGAGCTCGTGGAGCGTCTCGGCACAGTTGCCGGGAGTCTCGGTGCCGGTTGTCGGATCAGCAGTCATGGGTCGGTCTCACGATCGATCGGCCGCTGCGGATGCTGGGGCCGGTGCGTCGACGTCGCCGTCGGCGTGGTCGTCGTCCACGGGCTCGGCGAGCCCCCGGGCGACGGCGAACTCGTACAACTTCTTCTGCAGGCCTTTTCTTCCCCGGTGCAGCCGCGACATCACCGTACCGATCGGGATGTCGAGGATGTCGGCGATCTCCTTGTACGCAAACCCTTCGACATCGGCGAGCAGCACGGCGATGCGGAAGTTCTCGGGCAACGCCTCGAGCGCGCCCTTGATCTCGGCCTCGGTGAAGGTGTCGAGGAGCTCGTCCTCGGCCGAGCGGCCGGCCACCGCACCCTCGAGGCCGCCGAGCCGTCGGTAGAGGTAGAGATCCTCCACCTCGGCCAGGTCGGTCTCGTCCGGGCGACGCTTCTTGGCCCGGTAGATGTTGATGTAGGTGTTGGTCAGGATGCGGTACATCCACGCCTTCAGGTTGGTGCCCTCCTGGAAGCCGCCGAAGCCGCGATACGCCTTCAGGTAGGCCTCCTGCACCAGATCCTCGGCGTCGGCCTTGTTGCGGGTCATCCGCAGCGCGGCGCCGTACAGGGAGTCCATGAGCGGCATCGCCTGCTCGGAGAACGTCGCCTGGTCGGCCATGAGAGAGGACCCTATCCGACCCGATCGTGGGTACCCGCGGGCCGCGGTGGGTCGATTCAGCGGTAGGCCGTGAAGGCGCCCTGCGCCGGGTCGGCGAAGCTCGACACGACCACACCGCCGTCGAAGAGCGACCACAACCGGCCCTGCACCACGACGGCCCGGAGCGGGTAGCGACCGTCCGCGGTCACCGTCGCTCGTTGGGTGATCCCCGAGTCGTCGACATCGAGGACGGTCATGCCCACCTGGTACCCGTCGGGTCGCTCCTGGGGCGGGGGCGCGTACCGCTCGACCGGGACGATGACCGACGACTCCGGTGCCCACCACAGGAACGCCTTGGGGTCGTTCCCGGCCGACGAGTAGGCGTTGCGCTCGGTGTAGGTCTGGAGCTGCGTCGGGGCGGTGGGATCGGACACGTCGAACAGGGACACGAGCAGCCCTTGGTCCTGGCCCTCGGCGGTGGCGTCCCGGCCGATGCCCACGAGACGGCCGGCGCCGATCGGATGGAGGTAGGACGAGAACCCCGGGATCTTGAGCTCGCCGACCGCCTTCGGTGCCTGCGGATCCGAGAGGTCGATCACGTAGAGCGGATCGGTCTGGCGGAACGTGACCACATAGCCCACCGGTCCCATGAACCGGACCGACTGGATCGTCTCGCTCTGCCCGAGACCGCCGACGACGCCGACCTCCACCAACTGATCGCCGTCGAGGTGCAGGACGTGGACCGCGGACTCGCTGTCGCCCGTGCCACCCCAGGGGGTGCCATCGGTGGTGGCGATGCGGAGGTAGCCGTCGTACTCGGAGAGCGAGTACTGGTTCAAGGTGTTGCCCGGCACCTCCCCCGCGGCCATGTGGGTCGCGGCGCCGTCACCGCGGAGATCGAAGGCATGGATCGCGGTGGACCAGTCCTCGGCGGCGACGTCGGCCTGGGCCTCGATGCTCACGTAGCGGGTGGCCGCCACGTACAACGTGGTGGCCGAGGCGTACACGGTGTTCGCCTCGGCGACGACCGTCGTGGTGTCGGCCGGGTCGAAGCCGTCGGTGAAGTCGACCCGGAGGATCGAGGTCTCGGCCAGACCGGCGTTGACCTCGGGGACGAGGACGTCGCCGCAACTCACGATGGGGCCTTCGACCGGATCCGCTCCGGGGGTACCGGTCGACGTGCGATACGACGGCAACCAGTCGTCGATCGTGGTGGACGCCACACTCTTGGCGATGGCCGCGTCGAGCTGCTCGGGAGTCTGGACCCCGGGGCCCTGGTACCCGAGGTCCATCAGGGGCTGCGGCTGCGGGTAGCTGGTGACGACCACCCGGGCGACGCCGTCGACGACCCGGGTCGAGACGTGCTGGCCCTCGACCTCGGTGGTCTGCACGATGGCGGGGGCCGTCCGGTCACTGACGTCGATGAGCTGGATCACGGTGCCGGCCGGGAACGACGGCGGGTCGACCGGGATCGGTCCCGGTTCGGGGGCGATCGTGGTCGGCGCCGGTTCGGCCGGAAGCGGCTGGACCGGCGGGGCATCAGGGGCGGGCGTCGGTTCGCCGGGGGCCACGCCCGGCGAGGACACCGTGGCGTCGCCGCCACCCGAGGCCGGAACGGTGACGGTCGGGGGCGGTGGGTTCGACTCGCCGACACCGACCGTGCCGCCGCCGGCCGAACCGCCGCCGACGCTGTCCACGGCGACGTCGTCGACCGCCATGCCCGGCGAGGCCACGCCCGGCATGGCGATGCCGTAGCCGTAGCCACCGGTGATGGCGAGGAGGCGATCGCCGGAGAGCAGCAACTGGGCGCCGTAGCCCGCGAGGGGTGTCCGGCTCAGCACCTGGGCCGTGGCGCCGTCGAGGATGACGAGCTGGTCCTGGTCGATGACGTACACGAACGCGCCGTCGGTCTCGACGACGTCGGGCTCGTCGATCCCCTCCTCCTGGGTGTTGGTGTCGGAGGTCCCGCCCGTGGCGGCGGGAGCCGGCGCGGCCGTGTCGGCCGCGACGGCTCCGGTGGTCGGAGCTGCGCCGGCCTCGTCGTCCATGCCCACCGAGTTCGGGAGCAGCTCGCGTTGGGCGAACCCGAAGGAGTCGTGCAGCACGCTCGGCGCGAACGTCTGGAAGTCCTCGAGCACCTGGTCGCAGCTCTGGCCTTCTCGCAGCAGCGTCGGGGCCGACCCGCGGAGGCCCACCACGACGTCGTTGCCCGACGCGACCGGATCGGTGTCGGGCGAGGAACAGGCCGCCGCCCCCAGCGAGATCGCCGCCAGTGCGGCGAGTGATCGAACTGCCCAGGTGGCCCGATGTGATCGCATGGTGATCCGACGCTCCCGGGCGACCGTCTGGTTCCCGGTGCGACGAGAAATCGCACCGTCTCCTGGCCGGCGCCACCGACGCGCGGTGTCCGGAATGGAGCCCGAAGTGGGAATTGAACCCACGACCTACGCTTTACGAGAGCGTCGCTCTGCCGACTGAGCTATTCGGGCGTGGCGGGCGAGCGTAGCGCGAGGCCTGGGCGGTCCGGCGATCCCGATCGAGATCAGGGAGTGACCACGATCTTGCCGGTGGCCCGACGCTCGGCGAGTTCGTCGATGGCGGCTGCCGCCTGATCGAGCGGGAACGTGGCGGACACGTGGGGGGCCAACTTTCCCTCGGCCATCCAGCGCAGCAGCTGCGCCAGGTTGGCCGCGTTGTGCTCGGGTTCACGGCCGGCGAAGGCCCCCCAGAACACGCCGACCACCGAGCAGCCCTTGAGCAGCGGCAGGTTGAGCGGGATCTTCGGGATGTCGCCGGCGGCGAATCCCACCACCAGGAACCGGCCGTTCCACGCCATGGAACGCAGGGCCGGCTCGCTGTACGCACCACCGACCGGGTCGTAGCAGACGTCGACGCCGAGACCGCCGGTGAGCTCCTTGATCCGGCTCCGCAGATCCTCGGTCTGGTAGTTGATCGTCTCGGCCGCGCCCTGACGCCGGCACAGCTCGAGCTTGTCGTCGGTGGAGGCCGCGGCGATCACCCGCGCCCCGAGCATGGCGCCGAGCTCGACCGCGGCCAACCCGACGCCGCCGGCGGCACCCAGCACGAGCAACGTCTCACCCGGCTGCAGCTGGGCCCGGTCGACGAGCGCGTAGTGGGAGGTGCCGTGCGCGAGCAGGAAGCCGGCCGCCTGCACGAGGTCGACCCCGTCGGGCACCGGGACCACCGACGAGGCTCGCACCACGACCTTCTCGGCCATCCCGCCCCAGCCGAGGGTGGCGATCACCCGGTCGCCGACGGCGACCTCGTCGACGCCGTCGCCCACCGCGCTCACCGTGCCGGCGATCTCCCCACCCGGCGAGAACGGCAGCTCGGGCTTGAACTGGTACTTGTCCTGGATGATCAACACGTCGGGGAAGTTGACGCCACAGCCGGCGACGTCGACCACCACCTCGCCGTCGCCCGGATCCGGATCGGGGACGTCCCTCACCACGAGGGACTCCGGGGGTCCGAACTGTTCGCAGAGCACGGCGCGCATGCCCGGACACTAGGCAATGCCAGGCCCCCGTAGGATCGGCGCTCGTGGTCCGCCCCTTCCGCTTCGCCGTCCAGGCGCTGGCGCTCGGCGACCACGACGCCATCGTGGCGGCCGCGGTCCAGGCGGAGGATCTGGGGTACGACGAGCTCTACTCCTACGACCACCTCGGCGCTGTCGACCCGTTCGTCCCCCTGGTGGTGGCGGCCGAGGCGACGACCACGTTGCGCGTCGGTCCGCTCGTGCTCAACAACGAGCTCCACCACCCCGCGCTCCTGGCCCGGACGGCGGCCACGGTGGATCGCCTGAGCGGTGGACGGTTGGTGCTCGGCATCGGCACCGGCTACGCCCAGGCCGAACACGACGCCCTGGACATCGAACTGCGCCCTCGCGGACCGAGGGTCGATCGGCTGGAGGAGAGTCTCGTCGCGCTGCGAGCGCTGCTCGACGAGGGCTCGGTCGTGCTCGACGGTGAGCACCACCACCTCGCGGTCGAGGACCTCGGCGTCCGACCGGTGCAGGAGCGAGTGCCGATCCTGCTCGGCGGCCACGGACGGCGCGTCGTGGGAGCCGGCGCACGGCACGCCGACATCTTCCAGTTCACCGGCCTCACCCACGGCGAGGGCGGGAGGCCGGAGCCGGGGGGCTTCGCCATGGCGGCCATCGAGGAGCGGGGGCGGTGGCTGACCGAGGCGGCCGGCGACCGTGACCAGTGGATCGAGCGGTCGGTGCTGGTGCAGGCCACCCACATCGGAGCCGGTGCGGGGGAGGCCGCCGAGCAGGCCGTCACCAGAGTCGGTCTGGAGCGGTCGACGGTCGACTCGACCCCGTTCCTGCTGTTCGGGTCCGTGGAGCAGGTCGTCGACGAGCTCGAGGCCCGGCGGGAATCCGTCGGCATCTCCCACGTCGTGGTGCGCGACGCCGAGGGCTTCGCCCCGGTGGTCGCCGCGCTCGCCGGCCGCTGAGCCGTCCGCGGCACGCAGCCGCGTCCAGAACGCGACGTGGGGGCCCCGGCTCAGGCCGGGTCGAGGTTGGCGACCAGCGCCTGGAGCAGGAGGAGCTCGTTCGGGTTGCGGACCCACGCCTCGGCCGCGGCCTGGATGGAGGCGATGGCCGCCAGGTGCGGCCGGGGATCGGCCGCCGTGGCCAGGCGGTCCCGGTAGACGCCCGCCATGGTGGCCAGACCGAACCGGAGCTCGGCGGTGCGGTGGCGGCGCACCTCGCGCTTCTGGCGGGTCTCGAGCTCCTTGAGCAGCGACTTGGGCTGGCCGTAGGTCTCGATCTGAGCGACCAGCTCGTCGCGTTCGAGCGCGTGGCGCTGGTCGAGCGGCTCCTGGGCGGCGTCGATGTGGGCCACCACCTCGTCGACGAGTTGCGTGGCCGTGTAGCCGGTGCCGTCCACGCGGGTGGGGATCGATGCCCAGGCGTCGCGGCGAACGCCGAGCGAGGCGTCCCCGACCAGTAGCCGGGCCCGCCGGAGGTCGCCGCCGGCGGCGGCCGCCGCGGCGCGCGCCACCGCCTCGTCGGCGCCCTCCGCCACGAGCCGCTCGACGAGCGCGGTCTCGGGTACCGGACCGAGGTCGATGCGGGCCGTCCGGCTCGCGATCGCGATCAGCTCCGGCGGCACCTCCTCGGCGAGCACGACGAAGACGGTCGACAGTGGAGGCTCCTCGATGGTCTTCAGCAACGCCGGACCGGCCTGGGCGACCTTCTCGAACTCGGCCAGGACCAGGACCTTGCGGCCGCCTTCGACCGGGCTGCGGCTGGCCGCGCGGGTGATGGCCTCGGCATCGCCGACCAGCAGCGAAGCACCACCGGGTTCGAAGATGGCGAGGTCGGGATGGTTCTCGTCGAGGGCCAGGGTGAGCGCCCGCTCGGGGTCGGCGCCCCGGCCGGCGGCATCGACCGCGAGGAGGACGGCGGCGAACGCGGTGGCCGCGGCGCGCTTGCCGGACCCGGCCGGGCCGACCAGGAGGTAGGCGTGCACCGGGCTGACGGCCGCAGCCTTGAGGTGGGCGACGGCCGCGTCCTGGCCCACGACGCCGGCCCACGCCTCGGGGCGATCGATGATCGATGCGGGCTCGACAGCGGTCACACCCCCATCCTGCCCGACGTCGAGGTGCCCGGCCGCCGGGCCGGCGCTCAGCGGTCCAGCTCGGGGAGCCGCACGCGGACCTGCGCCCACACGAGCGACCAGACATCGTCGGGCGAGCCCGACGCGTCGACCACCGCCCACCGGTCGGGATCGGCCGCGGCTTGGGCGTGGAAGCCGGCCCGGACCCGTTCGTGGAAGGCTGCCGTCTCCGATTCCAGTCGATCCGGAGCCACATGGGCGACCCGGTCGCGGGCCAACTCGACCGGCACGTCGAGGAACACGACGAGATCGGGCTCGAGGCCGTGGGTGGCCCACAACGACAGGTCCCGCACCTCGGCGGGATCGAGACCACGGGCGTGGGCCTGGTAGGCGACCGAGGAGTAGAGGTACCGGTCGGTGACGACGTGACGGCCGCCGGCGAGGTTGGGCCGGATGACCTCGGCGGCGTGCTGGGCCCGATCGGCCGCCATCAGCAGCGCCTCGGTCCGGGGATCGAGATCGCCGGTGGCGGGGTCGAGGAACAGGGCGCGTATCGCGGCTCCGGCCGCCGTGCCGCCCGGTTCGCGCGTGCGGACCGCGCCGATGCGCTCGACCAGCCGCTCGGCCTGGGTCGATTTGCCGGCGGCGTCTCCTCCCTCGAACGCGATGAACCGACCCGTCACGAGGGCTCGACGACCTCGGACCGGGGCTGGCCGGCCGCGTTCGGGCTGTCGACGAGGTCCTTGCGGGCCGCGTCCCGCATCGAGGCCGCGGCGATGAACCCGGCACCGATGATGATGAGGGCCGCGGTCCACAACGTGAGCCGGACTCCGGGGACGGCGATCGCCATCCCGAAGAGCCGGACGTGACCGTCCGTGAACACGCTCCTGGACAGCTCGCCGAGCAGTTCGGAGAGGAACGGCCCGACCGCGAACGAGATGAGGACGCACAAGCGCACCAGGGTGTACAGCGCCGAGAAGATCCGCCCGCGGAGCTCGTCCTCGACGTGCTGGTGCAGCATGGTGAAGCCCAGGACGTAGACGGTGCCGGCGCAGATCCCCAGGATGAAGACGAACAAGGCCGCGGTCTCGAGCGCGGGCATGGACGCGCCGGCGAGGAGCGAGGCGCCCGCCACGAAGACCGCGCCCACGAAGACCCACTCCTTCGGCAACCGGCGTTGCAGCACGGAGACGCCGACGACCCCACCGGCGACGCCCAGGCCGAGGGCGAAGATGAGCACGCCGAACCCGGACTGATCGGATCCCAGCACCTGGGTGGCGAAGACCGGACCGAGGGGGACGAGCATGCCGCCGCCGATCAGACCGGTGGCGAGGCCGAGGTTCACGGCCCGCACGACGGGATTGATGAACACGAACTCCCAGCCTTCGCGGAGCTCGCGCAGGGCGAGCCCGAACTCGAGCCGGCGTCGTGTACCGGCGGTCCGCTCCTCCTTGCGGCGGCGCGGCAGCGGCAACGACCAGATCATCAGGGCGGACAGGGCGAAGGTGGCGGCGTCGAAGTAGAACGCGAGCCCTTCCTGCGTTCCTCGCACCACCGAGAGGAACTGGTAGTCGCCGACGGTCTCCGACAGCTTGGCCAGCAGGGAGAACAGCGCGGCGGCGATCGGGATCGTGCCGTAGGCCGCGGCCAGCGACAGCGAGTTGGCGGTGGCGAGATGGTCGGACGGCACCAGATGCGGGACCGACGCCTCCTTCGCCGGCGTCCACAGCAACGTGAAGACCTCGAGCACGAGGGACGCGAAGACGAGCCCGGGGACGGTGTCGACGAACGGCAACGAGGCCAGGACCGTCGCTCGGCCGATGTCACAGGCCACCATGAGCTTCTTGCGGTCGAACCGGTCGGCGAAGACGCCGGCTGCGGGGCCGAGGAAGAAGCCAGGCACGATCCGGGCCGACATGACCAAGCCGACCGCCGCCTCGGGCCGTTCGCTGATCCGGGTCGCCAACGCCGCGATGGCGAGGAAGCCGAGCCAATCACCGGTGGCCGAGACCACCTGGGTTCCCCACAGGCGGAAGAAGGCGTCGGAACCGAACAGCCGGACGTGCATCCGCGCCGGCTCCTGCGGGCTCTCGACGGCGGCCAGCGGCAGCGTGGGCGCCGGGTCGGGCGTCGCGCCCGGCTCACCCGACCGGGAGTCGGGCGGCGTCGATCGAGCGTCGCGGGGCTCCGCCATCACCCGAGACGTTAGAGACTGGCGATCCGGAAGCGGTCGACCGACCGCTCCGGCATCAGGAATCGCCCGACGCGCGCTTCTGGGCCGCCGCCTTCTTGGCGCCGGACGTCTTTTTCTTGGCCGTCTTCTTGCCCGCGGCCGACTTGGCCCTGGTCTTCTTCTTGGCCGGCGCCGTCTCCCGCCGGATCTGGAGCAGCTCCGACGCCCGCTCGATGGTGATCTCCTCGACCAGATCACCCTTGCGGAGGCTGGCATTGGTCTCGCCATCGGTCACGTAGGGACCGAACCGACCGTCCTTGACGACGACCGGTGACTCGCTGATCGGATCGATGCCCAGCTCGCGCAGGGGCGGCTTCGGTGCGGCCTGACCCCGCCGGCGCTTGGGCTCGGCGAACAGGGCCTGTCGCCCGGGCCATGTCGACGGTGAACAGCTCCTCCTCGGACTCGAGGCTGCGGGCGTCGGCCCCCTTCTCCTCGCCCTTGGCGATGAACGGGCCGTACCGGCCGTTGCGAGCGAGGATCGGCAACCCGGTCTCCTCGTCGGTGCCCACCAGCCGGGGCAGCGACAGCAGGCGCAAGGCGTCGTCGAGCGTGACGTCCTCGGGCTTCATGTCCTTGAACAGCGACTCCATCTTGGGCTTGGTGTCCTCGGGCAGGGTGTCGGCGTCGCCGAGCTGCACGTAGGGCCCGTACCGGCCGGTCTTGACGTACACCGGCAGACCGCTGTCGGGGTCCTCGCCGATGGGGGTGTCGCCCTTGGGCGCCGCCAGCAGCTCGAGCGCCTTCTCCAGCGTCAGCTCGTCGGGCGGCAGACCCTCGGGGATGGAGGCAGTGTCGTCGTCCCCGCGCTTGACGTATGGGCCGTACCGGCCCGGCTTGGCCACCACCATCTCGCCGTTCTCGTCCATGCCGAGTGGGAAGGTGTTGACCTCGGCGGCGTCGACCTTCTCGAGCGCCTCCTCGACCGTGACGCCCAAGCCCTTGCGCCCACCGCCGTCGCTGCCCTCCTCGCCGAACCAGAAGCGGTGCAGCCACGGAACGCGCTCCTCTTCGCCGATGGCGATGAGGTCGAGGTCGTCCTCCATCTTGGCGGTGAACTCGTAGTCGACGTATTCGCCGAACTGACGCTCGAGCACGTTGACCACGGCGAAGGCGGTCCAGGTCGGCACCAGGGCGGTGCCCTTCTTGAACACGTACCCGCGGTCCTGGATGGTGCCCATGATCGAGGCGTAGGTGGACGGGCGGCCGATCCCCAGTTCCTCCATCCGCTTCACCAACGACGCCTCGGTGTAGCGGGCCGGCGGCGTGGTGCTGTGGCCGTCGGCGGTGAGGTCCGGAGACGGGAGTGAGTCGCCTTCGGTGACCGGCGGCAGGACGCGCTCCTCGTCGTCGCGCTCGGCGCCCTCGTCGTCGTCATCGTCTTCGACGTAGGCCTTCAGGTGCCCCTGGAAGGTGATGACCCGCCCAGACGCCCCGAACGTGCACTCGGTGGACCCATCGCCGGCGGCGGAGGGGGCGGGGGCCACGACGCGCATCGAGATGGTGCGGCCGACCGCGTCCTCCATCTGCGACGCCACGGTGCGCTTCCAGATGAGGTCGTAGAGGGCGAGCTCGTCCTTGCGCAGTTCGCCCTTGACCTCGTCGGGGGTGCGGAAGGTCTCGCCGGCCGGCCGGATGGCCTCGTGGGCCTCCTGGGCGTTCTTCGACTTGCTGGTGTACGTCCGGGGCTCGGCGGGCACGTACTCCTCGCCGTAGAGCTGGCGCGCCTGGGCCCGGGCCGCGTCCAGTGCGGTCTGCGACAGCGTCGTGCTGTCGGTCCGCATGTAGGTGATGTAGCCCTTCTCGTAGAGACCCTGGGCGATGCGCATCACCTGGCTGGCCGACATCCGCAGCTTCCGGCCGCCCTCCTGCTGGAGGGTCGAGGTCATGAACGGGGGCTTGGGCCGGCTGCGCCACGGCTTCTCCTCCACCGAGCGCACCGTGAAGGGTTGGCCGTCGAGGCGGCGGCGCAGGTCGTTGGCCATGGCCTCGTCGACCACGGCGACGTCGGCCCGGGCGACCCGGCCGTCCTGACCGAAGTCGCGACCCGACGCGACGCGGTCGCCGTCGAGCGCCACCAACTTGGCGGTGAAGCTCGGGTCGGTGGGGAACGCCGCGCTGAGATCCCAGTAGTCGGCCGAGACGAAGGCGATGCGCTCGCGCTCACGCTCGACCACCAACCGCACCGCCGGCGACTGGACCCGGCCGGCGGACAGGCCGCGGTTCACCTTGCGCCACATGATCTGGCTCACCGGGTAGCCGTAGAGGCGATCGACGATGCGGCGGGTCTCCTGGGCGTCGACCCGCCGGTAGTCGATGTCGCGGGAGTTCTCGACCGCGTGCTCGATGGCCGAGCGGGTGATCTCGTGGAACACCATGCGCTTGACCGGCACGGTGGGCTTGAGCACCTCGCGCAGGTGCCAGGCGATGGCCTCGCCCTCGCGATCCTCATCGGTCGCGAGGTAGAGCTCGTCGGCGTCCTTGAGCAGCGCCTTCAGCCGTTTGATGACGTCGCGCTTGTCGGGGTTGATCTCGTACTCGGTCTTGAAGTCCGAGTCGACATCGATCGACAGGCCCTTCGACGGGAGGTCGCGGATGTGCCCAACCGATGCCTCGACGACGTAGTCGTTCCCGAGGAACTGACCGATCGTCTTGGCCTTGGCCGGTGACTCGACGATGACGAGGGGCCGCGACGCGGGGGCATCAGACACGGCAGCAGGGTATGAACGACCCCGCTCGAAATGTCAAGAAGGGTGGCTACAGCGCGCGGACGATCAGGGCGTCGCCCTGACCACCACCGCCGCAGAGGGCGGCGGCGCCGTACTCGACACCCCGGCGCTGCATCTCGAGCAGCAACGTGAGGGCGAGCCGGTTGCCGGACATGCCCAGCGGATGGCCGACGGCGATGGCGCCACCGTTGACGTTGACGATGTCGTCGTTGACGCCGAGGTCGCTCATCGAGGACAGGGCGACGGCCGCGAACGCCTCGTTGAGCTCGTAGAGGCCGATCTGGTCCAGCGTGATGGGAGCGTTCTCGAGCGCGTTCTTGATCGCGCTGCTCGGCTGGGTGAGCAGCGACGCATCGGGACCGGCGACCTGCCCGTAGCCGACGACCTCGCCGATGCCGGTGAGCCCGAGCTCGTCGGCCTTGGCCCGGGACATGACGATGGTGGCCGACCCGCCGTCGGAGATCTGGCTCGCGTTGCCGGCGGTGATGTTGCCGGCCTTGTCGAAGGCGGGACGCAGCTGGCCCAGGCTCTCGGCCGTGGTGTCGCCCCGGACGCCTTCGTCGGTGGTGACCATGACCGGGTCGCCCTTGCGCTGGGGCACCGCGACCGGGACGATCTCGTCGTCGAAGATGCCGTCCTTGATCGCCTTGGCGGCACGCTCGTGGCTCTGGGCGCTGAACGCGTCCTGCGGCTCGCGAGCGAGCCCGGCCGAGGCGGCGTACTTCTCGGTGCCGGCGCCCATGGCGCACTGGTCGAAGGCGCAGAACAGCCCGTCGTACATCATCGAGTCGACCACGGTCTTGTCGCCGGCGCGGTAACCGGCCCGGGCGCCGGGCAGCAGGTACGGCGCGTTGGTCATCGACTCCATGCCGCCGGCGACCACGATGTCGGCGTGACCGGCCTGGATCATGAGATCGGCGAGGTAGATGGCGTTGAGGCCGGACAGACACACCTTGTTGACCGTGGTGGCCGGCACGCTCATGGGGATGCCGGCGTTGGACGCCGCCTGGCGAGCGGTGATCTGACCTGCGCCGGCGCCGATGACGTGACCCATGATCACGTAGTCGACCTGGTCGCCGCTGAGGCCGGCCTTGTCGAGGGCACCCTTGATGGCCACGCCGCCGAGGTCGGTGGCGGCCATCGAGGAGAAGGCTCCTGACAGCTTTCCGATCGGCGTACGGGCGCCGGTGACGATCACGGAACCAGGCATTGGGTCTTCTCCCCCGGGTCGGTCGATGTGGTGATGTCCGATTGTAGGGAGCGCCCCCTACCGACCGGTAATGGGCGGGAGGCGTCGGCGCCGGTTCAGGGATACGACCGGTTGAAGGTGCGACGCACCACCTGGCGGACGACGTCGTTGAGCTTGGTGTCGATGCTGGTCTCCACCGGCGGTCGCGGACGCCCCACGACGTAGGTGCCGCCCATGGCCCGCTGGTGGTCGTAGGCCCTGACGTCGAACTCGTCGTCGAGCTCGTCGTCAGGGCCGCGGTCGTCGTCGAGATCGTCGGCGGCGGCGACGCCCCGGCGGGCCTCGACCGCCTGCCGCAGATCGATCACGTCCCCCTCGGTGTCGGGCTCGTCGTCCTGCGAGCGGTCGCCAGCGTCCGGGGAACCGGGGCGCCGCGGATCGTCGAGCTCGGCCAGGATGCGGTCGCGGTACTGCTCGGCCTCCCGGCGGGTGGCCGAGGCCCACTCGGCCGCGTCGCGACGCAGCTCGTTGGCATCGCGCTCCGCCCGTCGACGGATGTCCTCCGCCATCCGGCGCGCCTCGGCCAGGATCGCGTCGGGACTCCGGTACGGAGAGAGCCGATCACGAGATTCGTACGCCACCGCCCTGCACGGTACCCGGGTCAGACCAGGTCGGAGACCGAGTCCGGCAGCTCGCGGGCGACCCGGATGATCGGGATACCGGTCTGGGTATTTTCGTGCATCTCCTGGAAGCACCGGGGCACGTCCTCGAAGTCGTAGACCTCGTCGTGGATCGTGGGCTTGAACACCGAGCCGTACAGCTCGGTGGCCGCCTCGCACCCGATCGGCGTCTCGTAGTGGGTGTGGTCGATGGTGACCTGCTTCACCGACTGGAGCGTCGAGTTGTAGGTGACCTGCTGCGACAGCTGCCAGCCGGCGCTGACGTTGACGCCGCAGCGGGCGGCGACGGCGAGGCCGGCGTCGAACACGGGCCCCCGGAGCATGTCGCACACGAGGTGCATCCCGACCCCGTCGGTGAGGTCCTTGACCTGGCGGTTGAACGCCTTCACGTCGTCACGCGTGGCGAAGCGGTTGAACGCCTTCTGGTCGATGCCCACGATCCCGTGCTTCTCGAGCGCGGCGCGCCGCTCGGCGCTGCCGGCGCAGAAGAAGGCGTTGTGGCCCTCGGCCTTGGCCAGCATCAGGAACAGCTCGCCCACGCCGCCGCCGAAGCTGAGCACGTTGAGCCGAGCCTGGTGCTCGAAGGGGACCTTGACCCGGTACATGCCGATCGCCCGCCGCCACAGGTGGTAGGCGGTGGGGGCCCGCAGGGGCAGGGCGGCCATCTCCCACAGCGTGAGCCCGCAGTCGAGCGGGGCGGGGATGATCTGCCAGTCCTCGACGACCGCATCCTCGGCGTACCACCCGATCGAGTCCGGCTGGTCGTAGGCCCAGATGCGGAGCGGGAACCCGTTGGCGTCGGGCTCGCCGTTGCAGTGGGTGACGACGATGTCGCCGGCGGAGAAGCGGGTGACGTCCGAGCCCACCTCGAGCACCTCGCCGAGCGCCGAGTTGCCGGGGAAGATCTTGCCGCCGCGGGCCTCGGCGATGTTGACCGTGTCGGCCGTGGCGGCGTGGTCGATGTTGTGCTCCGCGGAGGCGGCGAGGATCTTCAGGTGGACGTCGCGGGGGCCGAGGTCGCGCAGCTCCAGGTCCTCGAGCCGAATGACCTTCGACACGTCGACGTCGGACGGGTCACCGCCACTGGCCTCGGCTTCGGCCGCCAGGCGTTCGGCCGTGATGGCGTAGGCGCGGGTGGTCGTGGTCATCGTGTCCTCCGGGGCGGGGTCTCGGCTCGTGCGTTGTCAGAATCCTGTCCGATTCGGGTGTCTCGGTGGGAATCGACGGCGGGTCCCCCCTAGATTCCCGGACGTGCTGCTCACCGAGATCGACCATGTCGCCATCGCCGTCAACGACCTCGACGCCGCCGTCGCCTACTACGCGAAGGCGTTCGGGGCCGAGGTCCACCACCGGGAGGTGGTCGAGTCCGACGGGGTCGAGGAGGCGCTGGTGAAGGTGGCCGACTCGTACATCCAGCTCACCGCGGCCACCAACGACGACTCCCCCATCGCCAAGTACCTGGCCAAGCGGGGTGAGGGGCTCCACCACGTCGGCTACCGGGTCGACGACTGCGCCGAGGCGCTCCAGTCGATGATCGACGCCGGTGCCACCCCGATCGACAAGGCACCACGACCCGGTTCGCGGGGCACCACGGTGGCCTTCGTCCATCCCAAGGGTTCGTTCGGCACCCTGATCGAGCTCGTCCAGGAATAGGCCCCACACGGCCTCTCATCTTCGGTCGATACCGTGGGTACGGTGACGGAGGTTCTACAAGCGCGCCTGGACGCGCTCGACACGCTGCGCGCCGTCCGGTTCCGGAAGCGCACGGCCAAGATCGAGCCGTTCGACGCGTTCTACCAGGCGTACGTCACCGCCCTGATCGTGGGCATCGCCGTACTCGTCCTGTCCGGCGCGGTCGGCGGCGACCAGCTCACCCCGTCACAGATCGGCCGCCTCCTCGACGACCTCCCGGTCGGACTCGGCATCCTGGCCGCGCTCGCCGGCGGGCTGGGCCTGCGTTCCGGCAGCCGGGGCGGCCCGGTGGCGCTCGAGGCTCCGGATGTGCGCCACGTGCTCCTCGCGCCCGTCGACATCGGCCACGCCATGCGCCGACCGATCCTGCGCCAGGCCCGGTTCGGGCTGTTCGTCTCCGTCGTCGTCGGGGGCGTGGCCGGCCAGCTGCTCGCCCGCCGGACCGAGGGCAACGCCCTGGCCTGGACGCTCTCGGGATCGTTGTGGGCGATGGTCGTCGCCGTGTTCGCCCTCGGCTGCGCCTGGATCGCCTGCGGCCGACGCATGAGCCGACCGGCCGCCAGCGGGCTCGCCGTCGTGCTGCTCGCGTGGCCGGTGGCCGAAGCCCTCGGGTACGCGCCGACCTCGCCGTTCTCCATGCTCGGCCGCATCCCGGTCTGGATGGCGGGGACGGCGTCGTACAACCTGCTCGCCCTCGTACCGATCCCGTTCGTCCTCGCCGTCGCCGTGGTCGGCGTCCGGACGATCGGCGGCGTGTCCATCGAGGAGATGGCCCGGCGCTCGGCGCTGGTCGGCCAGATGCGCTTCGCCGCCACCATGCGCGACCTCCGCACCGTCCTGGTCCTGCGCCGGCAGCTGCTCCAGGAGCGACCCCGTTCGAGTCCCTGGCTCCCCCATCGCCGACGCCGCGGGGCGCGAGGCGGCCTCGTCGCCCGGGGCTGGTGGTCGTTGCTGCGCACACCGGGCACCCGGCTGTTGCGGATGGTCCTGCTCGCCGGCGTGGCCGGCATCGCCGCCCGAGCGGCCTGGAACGGTGCGCTGCCGCTCATCGTCGTCTCTGGGCTGTGCGCCTTCCTGATCGGCCTCGATGCGGTGGAACCCCTCGCCCAGGAGCTCGACCACGAGACCATCCTCGAACTGGTCCCGGTGGGCATCGGCAGCATCCACGCCACCCTGCTGGTCGTCCCCACGCTCACCGCGGTGGCTGTGTCCATCGTCGGTATCGGGGGTGCCGCCCTCGGGGGCCTCGACGCCCACGGACTCGCGGTGGCGGCCACGGTCGCCTTCACCACCGCGCTCACCGGTGTGGCCGGCGCCGCGGTCAGCACCGTCCGCGGCGCGCCCGACCCCAACGACATGTCGATGCTCATGTTGCCGCCCGAGGCGGCCAGCTCACGCGTCGTCTACGAGGCGGCGCTTCCGCCGGTGGTCGCGTGCCTGGGACTGGTGCCGTTCCTGCTGGCGCAGAACGCGGCCGACCACGGCAACGATCCCACCGCCGTGCTGCAGCCCGGGATCTTCATCGGGGGGCTGGTGTTCGCACTGACCGTGGCCTGGGTCCGCGCCCGGCCCGCCTTCAAGGAGCAGATGGCCGAGGCGTTCAACGCCAGCGAAGCCCGCAAGCGGGCCAAGCGGCTCGCGGCCGAACGTGACGACGACGAGGACTGACATGGCCAAGAAGAAACGAACGGACGCGGCGCCGAAGCCGCCCGCCGCGATCTCCATCGACGGGCTCACCAAGGAGTACGGCTCGCTGGTGGCCCTCGCCCCCACCGACCTGAGCATCCCCGAGGGTTCGTTCATCGCCCTCATCGGCCACAACGGCTCCGGCAAGTCGACCCTGCTCAAGATGACCGCCGGTCTGCTCGATTCCACCGACGGGTCGGTCTCCATCCACGACGCCAAGGCCGGTTCGGACGACGCCCGCGCCGATCTCAGCTACATCGGTGACGACCCCGTGCTCTACGACGATCTCTCGGTCCAGGAGCACATCGACTACCTGATGCCCCTCCACGGCCTCACCGACTGGACCGAGCGAGCCGAGGACGTCATCAGCCGCCTCGGGCTCGAGGAGCGCATCGACGACCTCCCCAGCCGGTTCAGCCGCGGTCTCCGTCAGAAGACGGCGCTGGCCATCGGCTTCATCCGACCGTTCCGCGTGCTGCTGATCGACGAGCCGTTCGTGGGCCTCGACCAGTCGGGGCGCAACGGCCTGCTCGACCTGCTCGACGAGCACCACGCGGCCGGTGACACCATCGTCGTGGCCACCCACGACCTCGACGTGGTCGAGCGCGTCGACCGCTGCATCGCGCTGCACAACGGTGAGGTCGTGCACGACGGCCACGCCGAGCCGGGCGACATCCCCCGCCTCGCCGGCTGAGCCGTTCGCCGGTCCCTTTCGGAATCCCGTCGACACGAGCGCCGGCGGTTGGGAAGGCTGGCCCGATGCCCGTCACGGTTCACTACGAGCTCTACGACGTGTTCACCGACACGCCCTTCGCCGGCAATCCCCTCGCGGTGAGCATCGACCCGCCCGAGCTGTCGACCGAGCAGTGCCATGCCGTGGCCCGGGAGCTCAACCTGTCCGAGACGGTGTTCCTGTGGCCGGGCAGCACCGGCGGATCCGTTCCCGGCGTGCGGACACGGATCTTCACCCCGGCCGCCGAGTTGCCCTTCGCCGGTCACCCCACGGTGGGCGCCGCCCTCGCCCTCGTCGACGCCGGCTTGGCCGCCGAGTCGGTCACCCTGCTCGAAGGGGTCGGACCGGTGGCGGTCACCGTCGACGGCGGTGTCGCCACGCTCACCACGGCCGGGCCGCCTCGGTCGATGCCCACCGCCGACCCCGGCGACGTGGTCCGCTGCCTGGGTCTGGCCCTGGCCGATCTCCATCCCTCGCTCGGCCCCAGGGGGTGGAGCGCCGGCGTGCCGTTCACCATCGTGGCTCTCCGTGACGTCGAGACCCTCGGCCGCATCGAGGTGGACGTCGGCTGGTGGCGCGAGACGGTCGCGCTCGTCGAACCCGATCAGCTCTACGCCGTCGCACCGGTCGACGACGGGTCGGATCACCGGGCCCTCGACGGTCCGCGGTGGCGGGCCAGGATGTTCGCGCCCGGGTTCGGCATCCCCGAGGACCCGGCCACCGGGTCGGCCGCGGCCGCCCTGTGCGGCTACCTGGCCGGTCACGTCTCGAACCGGCGGCTGGCCGAGGGATGGATCGTCGACCAGGGCGTGGAGATGGGCCGGCCCAGCCAGATCCACGTCGGCGCGGTGCGTCGCGGCGCGGAACTGGTCGCGGCCACCGTCGGCGGCCGAGCGGTGCGCGTCGGCCGCGGCGAGCTACAGGTGTGACCGGGTTCGACCTGCCAACATCGCCCCATGCGCGTGCACCTGGTCGACGGGACCTACGAGTTGTTCCGGTACCACTACTCCCCCAACAACCGTGATCCGGACCGGGGCGCGGCGCGCGGCGTCGTGAACTCGATGCTGCAGCTGGTCGACGACGGCGCCACCCACATCGGGATCGCCACCGACCAGGTGATCGAGAGCTTCCGGAACGATCTGTGGGCCACCTACAAGGACGGTTCGGGCGTCGACCCCCAGCTGAAGGCACAGTTCCCCCTCGTCGAGGAGGCGCTCGAGGCAGCCGGGTTCGCCGTGTGGCCCCAGACCACCTTCGAGGCCGACGACGGTCTGGCCGCCGGCACCGCCCTCGGTGTCGCCGACGAGCGGGTCGAGCAGGTGATCGTGTGCACGCCGGACAAGGACATGGCCCAACTGGTCGGCGGCAAGGTCGTGCAGTGGGACCGGCGCCAGGACAAGTGGTTCGACGTCGAAGGCGTGCGGGAGAAGTTCGGCGTGCTCCCCGAGTCGATCCCCGACTACCTCGCCCTCGTCGGCGACTCGGCCGACGGGTTCCCGGGGGTACCCGGGTGGGGCGCGAAGTCGACCGGCACCGTCCTCGCCCGGTACCTGCACATCGAGGACATCCCCCCGGCGGCCGGCCAGTGGGACGTGACCGTGCGCGGTGGGGCGAAGCTCGCCGTCGCCCTCCAGGACAACCTCGAGGACGCGCTCCTGTTCCGGACGCTCGCCACCCTGCAGCCGGACGCGCCCGTGAGCCGGAGCATCGACGACCTCGAGTGGACCGGGCCGACCGACGACTTCGCCGGCATCGCCGAAGGACTCGATGGGTCGGCGCTGGTCGAGCGGGCGAGGCGCCTCGCGGCCCGATGACCGGCCCGGCAGGGAAGGGAGCCGGGAGCCCCGGACGCCCCGCCCGGGCGCCCGAGTAGCTCTCGGCCTGGTCCGCCGCTGAAGCGCCGGACCAGCATCTGGCGCACCTGCTGTTGCCCTGCAGGTGGCAGGTTCCCGCCGCTGGGATCATTCTCTCCTGACGCGTGGCTGCTCTCCATGGGCAATCCGACCCATTTGCCATTGGCCGAAGGTCCCGAACCCGACATCTGGTGCGAAGGGCTCGCCTCTCCGGGTCAGCGCAGGACCTCGCTGAACCCCATCGGCGGCACGACGTCGAGTTGCTCGTAGGTGCACTCGGCCGGGGTCTTGTCGGGCCGCCACCGCACGAACCGGGTGGTGCCCCGGAATCGGCCGTTGGTCATGATCGTGTAGCCGACCTCGACGACCCGGCCCGACGACGGGCTGACCCGCAGCGGCACCCAGGACTGGTCGCGCTGGTTGTTCCAGCGACTCGGAGCCCCGGGCATCTGCCCGTCCTCGTGGGCCTCGGCATCCATCCAGCTGCTCCAGGGATGGCGGGAGAAGTCGTCCTCCACCAACGGCTCCAGCTCGTCGACCAGCTCCCGCCGGAACTTCGCGGTGAAGCTGGCGGCCACCCCCACGTGGCGGAGATCGCCGTCGGGCCCGTGGATCCCGAGGATGATCGAGCCGACCCCGGCGCCGTCCTTGTGCCAGCGGAACCCGGCGGCCACGCAGTCGGCGGTGCGCTGGTGCTTGACCTTGCGCAGCACGCGCTTGTCGGGTTGGTAGACGCTGGCGGGATCCTTGGCGATGAGGCCGTCGAGCCCGGCCCCCTCGACCCGGCGGAACCATTCGGCCGCCACCTCGGGGTCGTCGGTGATCGGGGTCAGGTGCACCTGGGGCCCGGGGTCGAGCACGTCGGCGAGCAGGCGGCGGCGCTCGGCGAAGGGCTCGTCCAGCAGGGCCCGGTCGCCGAGGGCGACGAGGTCGAACGCCACGAAGGCCGCCGGCGTCTGCTCGGCCAGCATGGTGACGCGCGACTCGGCGGGGTGGATGCGCTGGCCGAGGGCGTCGAAGTCGAGCCGGTCGTCCACGGCCACGACGAGCTCGCCGTCGACCACGCACCGATCCGGGAGCGCGGCCCGCAGGGGCTCGAGCATCTCGGGGAAGTACCGGGTGAGTGGGCGCTCGTTGCGGCTGCCGAGCTCGATCTCGTCGCCGTCCCGGAACACCAGGCACCGGAACCCGTCCCACTTGGGCTCGAACAACCAGTCACCCTCGGGGATGCCGTCGTTCGGTTTGGCCAGCATCGGCTTGAGCGGGAACGGGACGGGCAGGTCCATGGGCCGAGGCTACGGGCCGGCGCCGGGATGGGTCTGCCCCGACGCGGATCCCCCGATGAAGGCGTCGACGTCACGGGTCAGGAAGCGGTCGAGGTCCCACGCGCCGTCGCCGACGAGGCGCCGGGACGGTCCGGTCAACAGCCAGGCCTCGCACTCGACGTCCTCGTCGCGGTCGTCGATCGCCACGACCCGCACCCGCTCGTACTCCGTGCCCTCGAAGCGGTCGAGGACATCGACCTCGGTCTCCGTGACGTCCACCAGCCGGCCGGGAGCGACCGCGGCGTCGTCCACCACCAGGCCGGGATAGGCCCGGCCGGTCAGCGGTGCCGCTCGGTGGCCGGGCAGCCGCGCCGGCCGCGACGCGGGTACCCGCCCGAGCAGGCGGTCGAGGAGCGGAGCGTGCTGCAGCGTTCCGTAGACGAAGAGGACGACCATCGGGCCATGGTGCCCGATGATCGCGTCAGCCGGTCTCCGTCGTGCTGCGGATCGAGACCGGCTGGCCGGCCATGGTGGCGGCCGCGGCGCGGATCGCCTCACGGATGCGGGGATAGGTCCCGCAACGGCAGATGTTGTGGAGACCGTCGAGGTCGGCGTCGGTGATGGTCCGCCGCCCGGAGGCGAAGACCTCCTGGATGAGCGCGCTGGCCGCCATGATCTGGCCCGGCTGGCAGTAGCCGCACTGGGCGACGTCGTGCTCGATCCACGCCTCCTGGACCGGATGCAGCTCGGTGTCGACCGTGCCGGCCAGGCCCTCGATGGTGGTGACCTCGTCGGTGGGCAACAACTCGCCGACCGGCGTGGCGCAGGGATTGAACGCCTTGCCGTTGAGGTGGCTGGTACACGCCTTGCAGATGTCGAGGCCGCAGCCGTACTTGGGACCGGTGATCCCGAGCAGGTCGCGCAGGACCCAGAGGAGGCGGACGTCGTCCTCCACCTCGACCGACACCTCGGTGCCGTTCACGATGAAGGTCTGGGTGGGAATCTCGGTGGGCATCGTTCCTCCTCAGCGTCCGAACTTCGCCAGACCGTCCGTGGGCGACTGGGGCACGGTGCCTCTCGGCGAGATCGTGTCGGGAAGCGGTTGGTCGTGGTTGATGGGGAAGTGGGTGGGCATGGTCCCCGTGGCCCGGGCGTAGGCACACGCCGTGGCCGCCATCGAGGCGGCGACGCCGAGCTCCCCGGCGCCGCCAGGCTGGCTCGAGGTCTGCAGGACGACGACCTGCACGTCGAACGGGGCGTTCCACTGGCGCGTGTAATAGGCGTGCTCCCAGGAGTCCTCCGCGAACATCCCTCGGTCGAGGTGGAGCGAGTAGGTCAGCGCGTTGGCGATCCCGTCCATGGTCCCGCCGATCATCTGCGCCTCCAGCCCACGCGGGTTGACGGCGAGTCCGACATCGACGACGAACGTGGCCTTCGTGACCCGGGGGCCGGTGTAGGCGCCCGCGATCTCGCGTCCGACGGTGGCCGGCGTGGTGTCGATCTCGACCACGCAGGCGGCCCGGCCCTTGTACTCGTTGTGGAAGCCGATGCCCTGGGCGGTGCCCGGTGCCATCGACTTGCCCCACTCGCCGACCTCGGCGACCTTGCGCAGCACCGCCTTGCCCCGCTCGTCCTTCACGGTGGCGAGGCGGAACTCGTACGGATCGACACCCAGGTCGGCCACGACCCGATCGATGACCAGCTCGCGGGCGGTGACCACGTTCGGGCTGTAGATGTTGCGCATGCTGCTGGTGCGGAACAGGTTGGTCTCGACCTGGCCAGGATCGGGCAGCGTCTCGTTGAGGAGCTGCTCCACCACCCCGAAGTCGTAGGGGATGAACTGGGTGAGGGCGAAGACCGACTGCGAGAAGCCCATGCCGCCCAGACCGCCGGGGAGCTCGTCGAACTTGCGGGTGAGGATCTCACCGAGGCCGTGACCGAAGTCGGTGTTGACGCTGGTGTGGTGCTGCGCGAACGAGACGATGGCGTCGCGGGTGTAGGTGGCGCGGATCGAGGATCGGCTGGCGGGGTGCGTGCGCCCCTGGCGGAAGTCGTCGGTGCGGTGCCAGAGCAGCTTGACCGGCTTCCCCATGGCCTGCGAGATCAATGCCGCCTCGCGGGCGCCGTCCCAGAACAGGTCACGACCGAACGAACCACCGCCCTGGATCACATGGCAGGTCACCGCGTCCTGGGGGATGCCCAGGGCCTCGGCGATGTCCTGCTGAGCGGTGATCGGGGTCTTCATCGGCGCCCAGATCTCGGCCGTGCCGTCGGACACCGACGCGATGGCCGGGTTCGCCTCCAGCGGGCAGTTGGGCTGGAACGCGAAGGTGAACGTCGCGTCGAGGGTCTTGGGCACGAGCTTCGACAGACCGAGCGCGCCCAGGCCACCACCCAGACCGAGCGCGCCCAGGTCGGGAGCCACCTGGGGAAGCTCGGCATCGGCCAGGGCGGACTGCACGTCGTCGTCGGAGAGGTCGTCGACGGTGCCGGGCCCCCACGACACGTCGAGGGCCCGCACGGCATCGATGCACTGCCCGAAGGTCCGGGCCCGCACCGCCACGCCGGTGGCGACCATGGCGATGTCGGTGACCCCCGGCATCGCCCGCACCTGGTCCTCGTTGCCGATCGAGCGGGGCGTGCCGTTGATGGTCGGGGGCCGGCAGACCATGGTGGGCAGGGCGTCGGGCACCTGGAGGTCGAGCACGTACTGCTGGCGCCCGGTGACCATGGCAAGGGAATCGACCCGGTTGCGGGGCGTGCCGACGACCGCGAAGTCGCCGCTCTTGGGTTCGGCGTCGACCGGCTCGGTGACGTCGGATGCGGCGTCGCGGGCCAGTTCGCCGAAGCCCACCGTCGAACCATCCGGGGCGCGGATCACGCCGTCGAGGATCGAGAGCGAGGATCCCGCGGATCCGAGCGCGATGGCGGCGGCGTCGAGGAGGCGCTGGCGGGCGACCGCGGCAGCGAGCCGGACCGGGTCGTAGATGGTGAACATCGAGTTGGATCCACCGGTGAGCTGGTTGAAGAGCAGCTCGGGCCGGGCGTCGGCCTGGCTGATCCGCACCCGTTCGACCGGGAGGTCCAGCTCCTCGGCGATGACCATGGCGATGGCCGTGCTGATGCCCTGGCCGACCTCGGTGCGGTGGAGCGCGAAGCTCGCCGTGCCGTCCTCGTTGATGGTGATGGTGATGAGGTTGGCGGTCGGCCGGGCCGCGTCGCGCAGGAAGTCGAGCAGGTCGTACGACTCGGCGATCTGCCCGCCGGACGGCAGCGTCTCCGCCCGAGCGCCACCCCCGTTGAGCCATTGGACGCCGGTGATCAGCGTCGGTCCGGCGATGACGTAGCCCAGGAAGTGGCGCCGGGTGAGACCCCTCGGCTCTGGCGCTGTCGACTGCGGCACGGCAGATTCCCCCTTCGATCGCCCGAATCGGGACGAAGTTCGCGTATCCCTCAGGGAACGTACCGCGCGCCCCTTTCCTTGCGCAGTCGGGCCGCTCGCCGCGAACTGTGAGCCCCGCCGAGCCCGTCGATAACCTCCGGCGCCATGGCCCAGCACTCCATGTCCGAGCGGATCGCCGACCTCGAGGAGAAGAAGGCCGCCGCCCGCCAGCCCGGTTCGGAGCGTTCGATCGCCCGCCAGCACGACCGCGGCAAGATGCTCGCCCGCGAGCGGATCGAGTACCTGCTCGACGAGGGCAGCTTCCACGAGATCGACCTGCTCGCCCGGCGGCCGATGGAGTCGAGCTTCGACGACCGGCCCTACACCGACGGGGTGATCACCGGATGGGGCACGGTCGACGGCAAGAAGGTGTTCGTGTTCAGCCAGGACTTCACCGTCTACGGCGGCGCCCTCGGCGAGACCTACGCCCGCAAGATCCACAAGCTCATGGACATGGCGCTCAAGGTCGGTGCGCCCTTGATCGGGCTCAACGACGGCGCCGGCGCCCGCATCCAGGAGGGGGTGGTGAGCCTCGACTCCTACGGCGGGATCTTCTACCGCAACGTGAAGGCATCAGGAGTGACGCCGCAGATCTCGGTGATCATGGGACCGTGTGCGGGCGGCGCGGTCTACTCCCCTGCCATGACCGACTTCGTGTTCATGGTCGAGGACACCTCCTACATGTTCATCACCGGCCCCGACGTGGTGAAGACGGTCACCGGTGAGGACGTGACGCAGCAGGAGCTGGGGGGTGCCGATGCCCACTCCGCCAAGTCCGGGGTGGCGCAGTTCTCGGCCGGCGACGACAAGGCCGTCCTCGACGACGTCAAGTACCTCCTGTCGTTCCTGCCGCCGAACAACCTCGAGGAGCCGCCGGTACTCGACACCGGCGACGACCCCGATCGTCGGTGCGAGGCCCTCCACGACCTCGTGCCCACCAACCCCAACCAGCCCTACGACATGAAGGCCGTCATCGCCGACGTGGTCGACGACGGCGACTACTTCGAGTACGCGCCGAAGTGGGCGCCCCAGATCACGTGTGGCTTCGCCCGGATGGCCGGTCGGCCCGTCGGCATCGTGGGCAACCAACCCATGGCCATGGCCGGAGTCCTCGACATCGAGTCGTCGGAGAAGGCCGGCCGGTTCGTCCGGACCTGCGACGCGTTCAACGTGCCGCTGCTCACCTTCGTCGACGTGCCCGGCTTCATGCCCGGCGTCGACCAGGAGCACAACGGCATCATCCGCCACGGCGCCAAGCTGCTCTACGCCTACTGCGAGTCCACCGTGCCCCGGATCCAGATCATCACCCGCAAGGCCTACGGCGGCGCCTACGTGGTCATGAACTCCAAGTCGATCGGGGCCGACGTCGCGTTCGCGTGGCCCTCCGCCGAGCTGGCCGTCATGGGTGCGGCCGGCGCGGTCGAGATCGTCAACCGGCGCGAGATCGCCGACGCCGACGATCCCGACGCCCGCAAGGCCGAACTGGTGGACGAGTACTCCGAGAAGTTCCTCAACCCCTACGCCGCCGCCGACCGGGGCTACGTCGACGACGTCATCGACCCGGCCGACACCCGCAGCAAGGTGAACGCCGCCCTCGACATGCTCCAGTCCAAGCGGGAGGAGCTCCCGGCGCGCAAGCACGGGAACATGCCCCTCTGAACTGACCGGCCGATCGCCGAACCGGGCCGGTCGACCCCGTCGGTAGGGTCACGCCGTGCAGGCTCCCGTCCGCGCTCTCGCGGCCATCCGACCCCGGGAGCACCCGGGCCTCCTGCTCAGCACGGCCTACGGGACCGCGGTCCTGTCCGTCGGCCCGTTCCTGCTCCCGGCCGTCGCCGACGACTACGACATCGGCCTCGGGTTGGCGTCGATCTCCACCGCCGCGTTGCTCGCCGGCTTCGTCGCGGGGTCGTTCGGCGCCGGACGTCTCCTCCATGCACGGGGGCGGGTGCTCGGCCTCGCGCTCATCGTCTGTGGCGTCGCCAACGGTGCCTGCGTCCCGCTTCCCCCGTACGCCGTCCTCGTCGTCCTCCGCGGCGTCGTCGGCGTCGCCACGGGCGTCATGACGTGGTTCGCGTGGTCGCTGGTGTTCGGGGACGGCGGGCGCATGAGCGAGATCGCCGTCGTCGGCCCGCTCGTCGGACTCACGATCGCACCGGTGGCCGCCGGCCTCGCCGACCACGAAGGCGCCGCAGGCGTCTACGCCATCCTCGCGGTCACCGCGCTCGTGCCCCTCGCCTTCAGCCGGGGCAGCGGCAGCCCGGGCGAGCAGCTGCTGGCTCGCGGCCGGACCGTCGAACGCCACGCCGCGGCGCCCGACGCGTTGAAGGTGCTGGCCTGCCTCGGGTTGCTCACGCTCGGCGGATCGAGCGTGTTCACCTACGGGGCGGTCATCGGGACCGGCTCGGCCGGCCTGTCGACCCACGCAGTCGCGCTGTCGTTCAGCGCCAACGCCGTCGCCGCGATCCCGAGCGCCCGCTGGACCGGCGCCCGCGGACCGGCCGGGCTGTGGCTGCTGGGGTGTGCCGCGGCCGCACTCGCCATGGGCGTCGGTCCCGGTCGGCACCGTGTTCGTGGCGGCCATGACGTTCTGGGGATTCGCGTTCTGGATGGGCGTGCCCGGTGCGTTCGCCCTCCTGGCCGAACGCAGCCGCCATCCCGACGAGCGGGCCGGGGATGCCCAGTCGGTCATGGCCGCCGGTCGGGTGGTCGGACCGCTGGTGGGCGGGGTGCTGCTGGACCTCAGCGGACCCACGCTGCTCGGCGTGCTCGGCGGAGCCGTGATGGGCCTCGGCGGCGTCGGTCTCCTCCGAGTCGGGCGTCGCGGCGCTGGTGTCGCCCACCACCGCCCCGAGTAGGTTCGAGGCCGTGGAGATCACCCCGAGCCCCACCCCCGAGGAGGCCGCCGCCATCGTGGCCGCGGCCCAGCTCGCCTGGCCCGGCGGCGAGCCGGCACCGGCGTCACCGACCCCTCGCTGGCGCTTCTCCGGACGGTGGTGGGCCCAACCGATCCCACTGCGCCGAACCCGTCCGTGGTGACGGCGGAGGCGCCGGTCGAGGTCACCACCGTGGGCGTCGACCGAGCCGTGTTCCACCGGGGCGCCGAGGTCCGCCGCTACGAGGAGCTCGCCCCCGGAACCGACCAGGACCTCGACGGCGTGGCAGTGCGAACGCTCGACCGTCCCGGCGGCGAGCTGCTGTGCCGGTTCGCCACCGTGAACGACGTCCACTTCGGTGAGCTCCAGTGCGGCCTGATCGAGGGAAGCGACATCGGCCCCGTCCTGTCGTCGGGGCCGGGCGAACCGCCCTACCCGATCACCATGAACACCGCGGCCGTGACCGAGATCGCCGCCGCCGACCCGGCCCTCGTCATCGCCAAGGGCGACCTCACCACGCACGGCACGCTCGACGAGTACCAGGCGTTCCTCGACTGCTACCACGACGCGTTCGGCGACCGCCTCGTCCACGTGCGCGGCAACCACGATGCCAAGGACGTCGCCTTCGCCGACACCCCGACCCAGCGGATCGACCTCCCGGGCGTCACCGTCGTCGTGCTCGACACCGCCATCCCGCACGCCCCGAACGGGCGCCTCACCGCCGACCAGCTGGCCTGGCTCGACGATGTCGCCGCATCGGCCGATCGCCCCGTGTTGGTGTTCGGGCACCACCACCCGTGGGACCCCGACTCTCACCACCGGGCCGACGACTACTTCGGCATCAATCCGGACGACTCCGAAGCCCTGGTGGCGGTGGTGGCCCGACGACCATCGATCCGCGGCTACTTCGCCGGCCACACCCATCGCAACCGGGTGCGCCGGTTCGCCGCCACCGGCGACGTGCCGTTCGTGGAGGTTGCCTGCGTCAAGGACTTCCCGGGCGCGTGGGCGGAGTACGAGGTCCACGAGGGCGGCATCGTCCAGCTCCACCACCGCATCTCGACGCCGGAAGCGCTGGCCTGGACGGAGCGGACCCGGGCGATGTTCCTCGGCGCGTATGCCGACTACTCCTTCGGGTCGATCCACGACCGCTGCCTCCTCGTCCCGAGCTCGCCCCGCGACTGACCGGTGGACCGCACCCCGCCGACAGCTCTGGACGGATTGCGGGTCGTCGACGCGTCCACGGTGCTGGCCGGGCCGGCGTGCGCGCGGTACCTGGCCGACTTCGGCGCCGATGTCATCAAGGTCGAGCGACCCGGGACCGGCGACGGGACGCGGGCCATGTTCCGCCGCCACCCGGACGACGGCGTCACCTACTTCTGGAAGCTGCTCGGCCGGGGCAAGCGTTCGATCGTGCTCGACCTCAAGTCCGACGAGGGCCGTGACCACATGGTGGCGCTGTGCGCATCGGCCGACGTGTTGGTGGAGAACTTCCGACCCGGAACCCTGGAGCGTCTCGGTCTCGGCCCCGACGTGCTCCTCGCGGCCAATCCCGATCTGGTGATCACCCGGGTGACGGGCTTCGGGCAGACCGGTCCCTATGCCGGCCGGGCCGGGTTCGCCACCCTGGCCGAGGCGATGTCGGGGTTCGCCTCGCTGTCGGGTGAGCCCGACGGCGCCCCGTTGCTGCCCCCCATCGCCCTGACCGACGAGATCACCGGCCTCGCCGCCGCCTTCGCCACCATGGTCGCCCTCCGCTCGGGAGTCGGCCAGGTCGTCGACGTCAACCTGCTCGAATCGGTCCTGCAGTTCATGGGGCCGCTGGTGTCGGCCGCGGCCGTCGAGGGCTACGAGCAACCCCGCCTCGGATCCGGCGTGCCCTACACGGTCCCCCGCGGCACCTGGCAGTGCTCGGACGGCACGTGGGTGGCGGTGTCCACGTCGGCGGAATCGGTCGCCCGGCGCGTCCTCGACCTGATCGGCCTCGGCGACGACGACGACCTGCGGTCCTTCGAGGGACGCGTCGAGGCCCGGGATCGCATCGACGAGCGCATGGCGGCCTGGATCGGCGCCCGCACCCGCGACGAGGTGCTCGCCGCCTTCGAGGAGGCCCACGCGGCCGCCGCCCCCGTGTACTCGATGAACGAGGTGATCGCCGACCCCCACGTCCGGGCCCGCGGCACCGTCACCACGGTCGACGGGACGCCCATGCAGGGCTTGATCGCCCACCTCTCGGCGACGCCGGGTCGAATCCGCTGGGCCGGACGTCCGTTGGGCGCCGACACCGCCGACGTCCTCGCCGAGCTCGACCGGACCGACCCGGGCGACTGACCGCAACACCTCCCCGACGCGGCACGCGCCGCGGCGCGGGTCAGGGGCCTTCGGCGACCTCGATCCGATCGCGGTGCCACTGGCGAGCCACGTCGAGGGCGGACGCTGCCTTGGCGTCGAGCACCTCGGCTACCAGACCATGACTGGGGTACGACGCGATGCCGGCGCAGAACCGGATCCCTTCGGTCGACTCCGCCATGCTCCGACGGAGGCGCTCGGCGGTCCACACCGCGCCATCCTCTCCCGTGTCCTCGAGGATGAACACGTACACGCCGTCGGCCCGGCGACCGCACACGTCGGACTCGCGCAGGGTGAGCTCGAGCATCTGTTCGAATCGCTGGGCGACCTCGGCGCGACGCGCATCGCCTCCCAGCACCTCCAAGTGGATCAACGACAGGGGCCGGAGAGCACGGCGAGCCATGGCCACACGGCTGAACAGCGCACGCGCCAACGACGACTCGTCGAAGATCCTCGGCGGCTTGGTGGCGAGGGCCGCAGTCCCGTCCCGGGCCTCGACGGCCTCGTCGGCTTCGTCGGGGACCGCGGCGGCACGAGGCGCCGGCGGACGGAGCGGCTCGGACCGCGGGACCGAGGGAGGCCGGCGACGATCGATCGACTGGATGGCCGCGGCGATGGCGCCGACCCCGGCCAACGCGGCAGCCCACCTCGATGACGAAACGACCGCGACCGTTCCGAGAGCCGCCGTCCCCAGGGCGGTGACCACGAGTGCGGACCGGCCCCTCACATGACCGCCGGTCAGCCGCCGATCAGGTCGAGGATCTCGCCCATGATCTTGGTGAGGTCGAAGTCCTTCGGCGTGTAGACCGCCGCCACCCCAGCCGCCAGCAGCGGACCCCGATCGTCCTCCGGGATGATCCCGCCGGCGATCACCGGGACGTCGACGCCCCGGTCGCGGAGCAGCTGCACCGTGTCGGGGATCAGCTCCATGTGGCTGCCCGACAGGATCGACAGCCCGACGGCATCGACGTCCTCGTCGGCCGCCACCGCGGCGATCTGCTCTGGCGTGAGACGGATGCCCTGGTAGATGACCTCGAACCCCGCGTCGCGCCCTGCGACCGCGATCTGCTCGGCGCCGTTGGAGTGACCGTCGAGTCCGGGCTTGGCGACCAGCAGGCGGGGTGGGCCGCCGGCCCGGGCCTTGACCCGCTCGGCCACGGCCCGGAGACCGTCGCTGGTGGGGCCGAACCCCGACGCGGCCGCCACTCCGGTGGGCGCCCGGTACTCCCCGAACACCTCACGGAGCAGTCCGGCCCACTCGCCGGTGGTGCCGCCGGCGTGGGCCAGATCGATGGTGGCCGGCATGATGTTCTCGCCCGACTCCGCCACCCGCCGCAGCTCGTCGAGGCTGCGCTTCACCGCGTCGGAGTCGCGCTCGGACCGCCAGCGCTGGACGTCGGCGATGAGCTCGTCCTGCACGGCGGGATCGACCTTCATGATGGAGTCCTCGCCACCGAGCGGTGACTCGGCCGTCTCGGTGAGCACGTTGACGCCCACCACGGCCTGCTCGCCCGACTCGATCCGCCGCATGCGCTCGGCGTGGCTGCGGACCAGCCGACCCTTCATCTCCTCGATGGCCTCGAACGCACCGCCCCGATCGAGGATGTCGGACATCTCGGCCCACGATGCCTCGGCGAGCTCGTCGGTCAGCCCCTCCATGACGTGCGATCCGTCGAAGATGTCGTCGTACTCGAGCAGATCGGTCTCCATCGCCAGCACCTGCTGGATGCGCAACGACCACTGCTGATCCCAGGGGCGCGGCAGGCCCAGCGCCTCGTTCCACGCGGGGAGCTGGATGGATCGGGCCCGGGCGTTCTTGGACAGGGTGACGCCCAGCGCTTCGAGCACGATGCGCTGCACGTTGTTCTCGGCCTGCTGCTCGGTGAGGCCGAGGCTGTTGACCTGGACGCCGTACCGGAACCGGAGGGCTCGCTCGTCGGTGACCCCGTAGCGCTCGCGGCCGATCCGCTCCCAGAGCGTCCCGAACGCCCGCATCTTGGCGGTCTCCTCGACGAAGCGGATGCCGGCGTTCACGAAGAAGCTGATCGACCCGAACACCTGCGGGAAGCGATCCTCGGCCACCTGGCCCGACTCACGCACCGCGTCGAGGACGCCGATGGCGTTGGCCAGGCTGTAGGCGATCTCCTGCACCGGCGTGGCGCCGGCTTCCTGGAGGTGGTAGCTGCACACGTTCATCGGGTTCCACTTCGGGATCCACTCGGCGCAGAACGCGATCATGTCGACGATGAGGCGACGACTGGGCAGCGGCGGGAAGATGTAGGTCCCGCGGCTGAGGTACTCCTTGACGATGTCGTTCTGAGTCGTGCCCCGCAACGCGTTGGACTCGACGCCGTGGTTCTCGGCGTTGGCGACGTACAGCCCGAGCAGCCACGCCGCGGGGGCGTTGATGGTCATCGACGTGTTCATCTCGCCCTGGGGGATGCCGTCGAGCAGTTCGTCCATGTGGCCGAGGTGGACCACCGGCACCCCGACCTTGCCCACCTCGCCACGAGCGAGGACATGGTCGGGGTCGTAGCCGGTCTGGGTCGGGAGGTCGAACGCGATCGACAGGCCGGTCTGCCCCTTGGCCAGGTTGGTGCGGTAGAGCTCGTTCGACGCCTTCGCGGTGGAGTGGCCGGAGTAGGTCCTCATCAGCCACGGGCGGTCCTTGGGCGCCGGTTCGCGGTGGTCGGTGCTGCGTCCGGTCATGGCCACATTGTCCGTCACCGGACCTATCCGGGGCCACCTGGGCGCCTCGATCCACCGACGAGGCGCCGGCGGGTTCAGCTCCGCAGCAACCGGCCGATGGCCGCCATCACCTCTTCCACCTTGGCGTCGAACGGCTCGTCGCCCGGCTGGTCGGCCGCCTCCTTGACGCAGTGGCGGATGTGGTCGTCGAGCAAGCCCATCCCCACGCCCTGGAGCGCCTTGGTGACCGAGGCGATCTGGGTGAGCACGTCGATGCAGTAGGTGTCCTCGTCGACCATCCGCTGCAGCCCCCGCACCTGCCCCTCGATGCGCCGCAGGCGGGTGAGGAACTGCTCCTTCTCGGACGTGTAACCCGGCATGTGACCAAGTCTACACGATATAGGGGTTGGGGGTATAGCTATCCAGTGGTACAGTTGGGCCCATGAGGACACGAGTCGATCTTCCCGTGGAAGGCATGACCTGTGCTTCGTGCTCGGCCCGGATCGCTCGGGGGCTCAACAAGCTCGACGGCGTCGAGGCCGCCAACGTGAGCCTCGCCGGCTCCCGGGCCACCGTCATCTTCGACGACGCCACCCTGGATTCCCATGACTTCGAGGCCGTCATCGAACGACTCGGATACTCCGTCCCCGAGATCGACGACCATGCGGCCGCCGAGGAGCGATGGATCCGGACGCTCGGGCGGCGCCTCGTCCTCGCCGGGGCGCTCGCGGTGCCGACGATGGTGATCTCCATGGTCGGGGCGCTGCACTTCTCGAACTGGGAGTGGGTGGCGTTCGCGCTGACGACACCCGTCGTCGCGGTCAGCGCCATCGGGTTCCACCAGGCCGCGTGGACCAACCTCCGCCACGGCACCGCCACCATGGACACGCTGGTGTCGATCGGTTCGCTCGCCGCCTATCTGTGGTCGGTCGTGGCGCTGGTCTTCGTGGACGGGGGTCACGTCTACTTCGAGACCGCGGCCGTGATCATCACGCTCATCCTCCTCGGGAAGTGGTTCGAGGCCCGCGCCAAGCGGCGCAGCGGTGAGGCCATCCGCGCCCTGGCCGAGCTGGGTGCGCAGACGGCACGGCTCGAGGACGGCACCGAGATCAGCGCCGACGACCTCGCAGTCGGCATGCGCTTCGTGGTGCGCCCCGGAGAGAAGGTGGCCACCGACGGCGTGGTGGTCGAAGGCCGGTCCGCGGTCGACGAGTCGATGCTCACCGGTGAGCCGGTGCCGGTCGACAAGGACGTCGGCGACGAGGTCATCGGCGCCACGATGAACGCCGACGGTCGCCTGGTGGTCGAGGCCAGCCGCGTCGGGGCCGACACCGCGCTGGCCCAGATCGTGCGCATGGTCGACGAGGCCCAGGGCTCGTCCGCGCCGGTTCAACGCCTGGCCGACCGCATCGCCGCCGTCTTCGTCCCGGCCGTGCTGGCCATCGCCCTCACCACGCTCGTCGGCTGGTTCCTCACCGGCCACACCGCCGAGGACGCGTTCACCGCCGCGGTGGCCGTTCTGATCATCGCCTGTCCGTGCGCACTCGGCCTCGCCACGCCGACGGCGATCATGGTCGGCACCGGTCGCGGCGCCCAGCTCGGCATCTTGATCAAGGGTGGTGAGGTGCTCGAGCGCTCTGGCCAGATCGACACCGTGGTCTTCGACAAGACCGGCACCCTGACCGAGGGGCGCATGCAGTTGGTCGACGTGCAGTCCGCCACCGGCGATCATTCGACCCTGCTCCGTCGCGCCGCATCGCTCGAAGCGATGAGCGAGCATCCCATTGCCGCCGCGATCGCCGCGGGGTCGGCCAGCCTCGATCCGGTCGAGGGGTTCACCAACCTGCCCGGGCGAGGCGTGCGGGGCACGGTGGCCGGCGTCGACGTCCAGGTCGGTCGACGGCTCCTGTTCGACGACGTACCCGCGGCCGTCGACGCGCTCGCCCTCGCCCAGGAGGAGCGCGGTCGCACCGCCGTCCTCGCCGGCTGGGACGGAGTGGCCCGCGGCGTCCTCGCCGTGGCCGACACGGTGAAGCCCAGCGCGGTCGATGCCGTGGCCGCCCTCACCGCCATGGGTCTCGAGACGGTGCTGCTCACCGGCGACAACCGACGCACCGCCGACGCGGTGGCGGCCGAGGTGGGGATCACCCTCGTGCGGGCCGAAGTCCTGCCCGACGACAAGCTCGACGAGATCCGCCGCCTGCAGGACGACGGACGCGTGGTCGCCATGGTCGGCGACGGGGTCAACGACGCCCCCGCCCTGGCCGCCGCCGACCTGGGCATCGCCATCGGGACCGGGACCGATGTCGCCATCGAGGCGTCCGACCTGACCCTGGTCGGCGGCGATCCGCGTGGCGTGGCCGATGCCATCTCGCTCTCCCGCCGGACCTTCACCACCATCAAGGGGAACCTGTTCTGGGCCTTCGCCTACAACGTCGCCGCCATCCCGCTGGCCGCCTTCGGCCTGCTGGTCCCCATGATCGCCGCGGGTGCCATGGGGTTCTCGAGCGTGTTCGTCGTGTCCAACTCCCTCCGGTTGCGGCGATTCCGCAGCCACCGCCCATCCCGAGAGGAACCCTCCGGTGCAGACCATCTACCGCGTCCCCGCCATCTCGTGTGACCACTGCGTCCATGCCATCTCCGGTGCGGTGTCGCCCCTCGACGGCGTCGAGACCGTCGACGTCGACATCGACGCCAAGACGGTGACCGTGGAGGGCGAGTTCGACGACGCCGCCGTGCGCCAGGCCATCGACGACGCCGGCTACGACGTCGTCGCCTAGGTCGGGCCAGTCGGGCCAGCCATCCGACCCGGCCATCCGACCCGGCCATCCGACCCGACCGTCCGACCCACCGCTCCCCCCAACCCGTTCTGGCACCACGATGTGTCGTCGCTGACCGGACATCGCGCGCCCAGAACGAGGTCGGGACTCGTTCTGGCCCCACGACAGGCGGTCACGGAGCGACGAACGCGCGACCAGAAGCGTCTCCGGGTGCGGCATCCGCGGGTGTCGCCGGCTCTTCTGGGTCGTGAGGCCCAATTGCGACATCCGTCACTCAAGTCACGCAATTGACATGTCGATGGTCAGGTCATGTTGACCTCCATCGCAGCCCACGCCGCCAAGAAGACCGCCGCCATCGTCCTGACCGGGACCGTCGTGATCGGAGGCGCCACCTTCGCCTTCGCCGCCACCTCGGACTCACCGCCCAGCGACGAACCGGCCGTCCAGACCACCGACGTCCAGTGTCCGGGCGTCGACACCACCACCGAGGACACCACCGTCACCGAGGACACCACCGTCACCACGGACACCACAGTCACCGAGGACACCACGACGACACCACCGACACCACCGTCACCGAGGACACGACCGACACCACCGTCACGGAGGACACCACCCCCGACGGATGCGAGGACGAGTCGGCCGACGAGACCACGACCACCACCACGGACACGACCGCGGTCGACGAGACGACCACCACCACCGACACGCACCGACCCCGCGGCCGACCCGGCCGCCGTCACCGACGCAGCCCAGCCGGCCAACCACGGCGCCGCGGTCTCCGAGGCGGCCCACACCTGCACCAAGGGTGACGACCAGTACCGCAACCACGGCGAGTGTGTCCGGGAGGTCGCCCACGATCACGGGGACACGACCGTGACCGCCGATCCGACCACCCCGGACGCGACCGAGACCGAGAGCGACGTCGAGGACAGCTCGGAGACCGACGAGAGCGACGACACCGTCGCCACGGACACGACCACCTCCGACCCGGCTCCGACCACGGCCGGCCCGACCACCCACGGCCACGGCCACGGCAACGGCCACGGCAAGAAGGGCTGAACGGTTCTCCAGCCCGCCGGCGCTTCAGGTGAACGCCGGCGGGCTCGGACGGTCGAGGGCGGCCTCGAGGCGAGCGAGGTAGGCGGATCGCCCGATGTCCTCCGCGCCGAGCGAGCGGAGGTGGTCGGTCGTCCATTGCACGTCGAGGAGCCGCTCGACCCCCTCGTCCCCGAGAAGATCCACCAAGGCGACGAGGGCCACCTTCGATGCGTCCCGACGCCGGTGGAACATCGACTCGCCGGCGAAGAGCCCGCCGATGGACACCCCGTAGAGCCCACCGGCCAGCCGGCCGTCGTCGACCGACCACGCCTCCACGCTGTGGGCCCATCCCAGCTCGTGCAGCCGGCGGTAGGCGGCCCGGATGCCGTCGGTGATCCATCCGTGCGGCCGCCGGGGGTCGGCGCAGGCGTCCACCACCTCGTCGAAGGCGGCATCGACCCGGATCTCGAAGCGCCGGCACGAGGCCCGCAGCGATCGGCTCACCCGCAGCCCGTCGAGCGGCAAGACGCCCCGGGGGTCGGGCGACCACCACGCCAGCGTGCGGCCGCCCTCGATGTGCATGGGGAACAGGCCGGACCGGTACGCCTGCAGGACCGTGCCCGGCTCGAGGTCACCGCCGACCGCGACCACGTCGGAGTCGACGGCGGTCCGCGGGTCGGGGAACGACCACGGGGTGGGGTCCGGCTCGATCCTCACGGAGCAGCGAGGGTCACGGGCCGGCGCCGCGATCAGTACTCGTAGAAGCCGTTGCCGGACTTCCGGCCGAGGTGACCGGCCGCCACCATGCGGCGCAGCAGCGGCACCGCGGCGTAGTTGGGGTCGCGGAACTCGTTGTAGAGGGCATCGAGGATCGACAGCGAGGTGTCGAGACCCACGAGGTCGAGCAGGGCGAGCGGGCCCATGGGGAAGTTGCAGCCGCCCTTCATCGCGGTGTCGATGTCGTCGCGGCTGGCGGTGCCGTTCTCGAGCATCCGGACCGCGTTGTTCAGGTACGGGAACAGCAGGTGGTTCACGATGAAGCCGGCCCGGTCCTTGACCAGCACCGGACCCTTGCCGCAGGCCTCGACGAACTCGCGGACATCGGCGATGGTCTCGTCCGAGGTCACGAGCGTCTGGACCACCTCGACCAGGCTCATCATCGGGGCGGGATTGAAGAAGTGGACGCCGCACACCCGCTCGGGCCGGCGGGTCTCGACCGACATCTCGATGACCGGCAGCGTGGACGTGTTGGTGGCGAGGATCGCCCCGTCCTTGCAGTGGTGATCGAGCTCGTTGAACAGGTGGAGCTTGGTGGCGAGGTCCTCGACCACCGACTCGATGACCAGATCGCACTCGGCCAGGTCGTCGAGCTTGGACGTGGCCGTGACCCGGCCGACCGCGGCCTCGGCATCCTCGGCGGCCATGCGGTCCTTGGCCACCAGCTTCTCCAGCGACTTCTGCATGGCGGCGACCGTGGCGTCGGCGGTCTCCTGCTTGCGGGATCGCAGCACGACGCTGAACCCGGATGTCGCCGCGACCTGGGCGATGCCCGAACCCATGATCCCCGAACCGATGATGCCCACGCTCTTGATCGTCATGGGCCAACACGGTACCCATCGGTAACTCCCGCCCCGAAGTCCGGGACCGCGTCGTCGGCCACGCCCGAGGCCCGACCGGCCCCGTCCGTCTGTGACACTGGCAACCATCGTCGACTCACTCCTGATCCCGACCGGCTACGAGCGGACGCTTCCCCCGGGGGTCCAGCTCACCGTGCGCGCCCGCCGGCGAGCGTTGGCCCGGCGAGGACGGGGCCGCGTCCTCGACCTGGGCGGCGCCGACGCCCATTCGTCCCTGTGGCCCCCGGTCGCGGCCGTGTCCGAGGTGGTGACCGTCGACGGGCCGCCCACGCCGCGCCTCGCCGATCTGACCCGCACCGGCCGGCGGTTCGACACCGTCTTCTCGGTGTTCCGCATGGCCGCGGTCGACGACATCGCTCGCATGCTGGCCCTGGTGAAACAGCTGCTCGCCGACGATGGCATGGTGCTGTTCCTCGAACCGGGCCGGGCCACCGGCCTGCCCGGTCGGGCCCAGCGGTGGGTGGCGCCGAGCATCGCGGCAACCACGGGATGGCGGGTCGATCGCGACATTCCGGTCGAGCTGCGGCGCGCCGGGCTGTCGGTCATCGACATCGAGCGCCACCGCACGAGCACGCTCCAATGGTGGTTGCGCACCCTGGTGGAGGGCACGGCCCACCATGCGCTCGACACCCGCCGGGGTGCCGCGGGCCGCTGATCCGCCGCGTCACCGAAACGCCAAAACCTGCTGATCGCGCCACAAATGACCCGATCGGGTCATGGCGCGGCGTCGCTTCGGTATCCGACAATGCGGACAGCGCCGAGCGCACGGAACGCTCGCGCCCGCGGACGAGCCCAGAGAGGAGCCCGGTGGGGACGATGCATCGACACAGCGACCAGCGGGACGGGATCGTGCTCGTGGTGGCTGCGGTGGTGTCGGGTGTCGTGGCGGTGGCGTGCGCGGCCATCGGCGCACCGGTGCTCGCCGGCCTGGCTCTCGTGGTGGCGGGCGCGGTCCTCGTGGTGATCCGTCGGTCGGGGCACATCATGCTGACCGAGGGCGAGCTCGACCAGCTGCGAGCCGCCGAGCTGGCCCTCGGCCGGGCCACCGACCCGCACGAGGCCGCCACCGAGTTGGCCGAGCACGCCATCGACCTCCTCGGTGCCCGGTCGGCGGTGGTGCTCGTCGAGGGCATCGGTGACACGGTCCGGGTCTCGGCCGGCCCGTCGGCCGTCGAAGACGTGTACGGCTCGGGCTCACGCATGCGTCTGCTGGCCGACGCCGGGGTGCCCTGCGGTTCGATCGCGGTCTCGGCCCGCGCCGACGGCCGCCCGTACACCCCTCGACACGAGCGCATCCTCGACGCGTTGGCCGAGCGGGTGTCGACCACCTTGCACCAGGTCTCCCTGCTGGCCGAGGTGCGCGACGAGCGCAAGAAGCTCGCTGACCTGATCGGATCGTCGTCCGACGGCATCTTCTCGGTGGGCTCCGACCTCCGGGTCCGCTCGTGGAACCCGGCGATGGAGCGCATCACCGGGGTTTCTGCCGCGGAGGCGCTGACCCGGCACGTCACCGAGTCGTTCCGTCCCACCGGCGCCGACGGCGAGGCGCGCCACGGCTCGAACGACCCGGGGCGGTCCGGCGAACCGGTCGAAGCGGTCCTGGTCTCGATCGACGTCGGCGACGAACAACGCTGGCTCACCTGCTCGTACGCGCCGCTCTCCGACGGGGGCTACGTGGTCATCGCCCGCGACGACACCGAGCGCAAGAAGCTGCAGGACGACAAGGACGGCTGGATCGCCCAGGTCTCCCACGAGCTGCGCACCCCCTTGACGCCGATCAAGGGGTTCCTGCACACGCTCGCCCGCCGCGACGCCGAGCTCAGCACCGCGGACCGCAGCAAGATCTACGACATCATGATGCGCGAGGAGCGCCGGCTCGAGGACCTGGTCAACTCGCTGCTCCGGTCCACGCAGCTGGACCAGGGCGGGCTCTCGGTCGAGGTCGCGGCGCTCGACTGGGTCGAGACCGTGCGGAACCAGGTCGAGTTGTTCCAGCGGCAGGACCCGAGCCGCACCATCACGCTCGACGTGCTCGGCACGCCGTCCGCCGTGCTCGCCGACGAGGGCGTGGCCGTCAGCGTCCTCACCAACGTGGTCTCCAACGCGTTGAAGTACACCGAGGTCGGATCACCCATCGAGGTGACGATCGACGACGACGCCGGTGCCGTGCGGACGAGCGTCGTCGACCACGGACCCGGCGTCCCCCGGTCGGACCAGCACCGGATCTTCGACAAGTTCACCCGGCTCGGCGACCACCTCACCCGTCGCCAGCAAGGGGTCGGCCTCGGGCTCCACATCGCCAAGCAGTCGGTGCTGGCCCTCGATGGGAAGATCTGGGTCGAACCCACGCCGGGCGGCGGAGCGACGTTCCGATTCACCCTGCCTGCGGCCGACGCACCCGTCCCATCGGGCCTCGACGGCACCCCGGCGGGCGAGTCGGTCAGGACTCGATGATCTCGACCTTGTTGACGGTGACGTCGCGGCTCGGGGCACCGCCGAGACCGCTCGATGGATCGTCCTGGTGCAGGGCGATGATCGCCTTGAGCACGTCCAGGCCCTCGACGACGTCACCGACCGGCAGGTAGGTGCCCTGGCCGTCGAGGAGAGACACGTTCGGCCCGGTCGAGAAGAAGTACTGGGCCGACGAGGAGTCCGGGCCGGAGGAGCGGGCCATGATGAGCTCTCCCTCGTGGTACGAGAACGGGCCCGTGTACTGGCCTGACGCCGGGTCGGTGCCGAACTGCCCACCCATGTCCGGGATGGTGTACCCGGGACCAGGATCGGTGTTGTCCTGGGTGTGCGGGGAACCGCCCTGGATGATGTCGATCGACGGATCGGTCCGGAACATCAACGTGTCGTCGTAGTAGCCGTACCGGGCCAGGGCGACGAAGTTGTTGACCGTGTTCGGCATGGTGTCCTCGGCGAGGTCGACGACGACGTCGCCCTCGGAGGTGACGAACCGCGCCTGGTAGTTGACGCCGTCCTGGAGGCAGTTGTCGAACGGGCCGGAGAAGTCGAGCGTCCGGGGGGAGGAACCGTCAGCCGCCGGACACGGCGTCGGACCCGGGATGACCGCGGCCACCGTCGACGATGTCGTGCCGGTCGGCGCGGTCGTGTCGGTCGATCCGGTGTCGCCCACGGTCGTCGAAGTCGTGTCGCCTCCGGCGGCGACCGTGTCCTTGCTGTCGTCCTTGGTCAGCACGGAGAAGGCGATGGCGAAGGCAACGAAGCCCACCACTGCGACTCCGATCATCACCCCCCGCCGTCGGACCGATTCCCGCTTCTCGACGTGGCGGAGCTGCTGGATCTTCTCCTGCCGGGCCTGCTTCTGTCGTTCACGCTTTTCCGTACCCATCAGTCGGCGGACCGTACTCGCTCACACCGCGCGTCAAGGAGTCGCGACCAGGGCGACGACCCCCGCCGCGGCACCTCCCCCGCACGCCGCGGAGTGATGAGACCACCAGGCGGAGCGAGAACGTGGACGCTGGTCGTTCACATCGCTACTCTTCGTAGCTCGGGAGGCCGCAGACGGACCCGGGCGACCGCGATGCCGCCTGGATCCAGCAGCAATGGAACCAGGCGGGGAGGGACGAAGCAGACATGGCCAGTGAAGACGAGGATGGTCCATCGTCGTTCTCGGTCGAGGTCGGCCAGCGCCTCCGGGGCGTTCGGCGCCTCCGGAAGCTGTCGCTCGACGATGTCGAGCGGGAGAGCGGCGGGCAGTGGAGCGCGTCGGCCATCGGCGCCTACGAACGCGGGTTCCGCAACCTGAGCCTGCCCCGGCTGCGGGAGCTGGCCGAGTTCTACGACGTGCCCATGTCGGTCCTGCTCGGCGAGTCCGACGACGACGACAACTCGGACCGGCCGGCCAAGGTGATCCTCGATCTGGTCGCGTTGTCCGGTATCCCCGAGGCCGAGGCCGTACACCGCTACGCCCGCTCGATCATCCTCGAGCGAGGCGACTTCAACGGCCGCGTGCTCTCGATCCGGCGAGACGACCTCCGGGCCATCTGCTCGCTCCTGCACGCCACCGAGACCCAGACGCTGCAGCAGCTTCGCAACTGGAACGCCCTGGTCGAGCTGGGTTAGGAGTTAGGAGCGGTCGCAGCCACGCTCTACCGTCCAGGCATGCACCAGACCGCTGTGAGCCCAGTCGACGTCGGGAGCGCGCCAGCCCTCCGGGTTGGTTGCGAGCAGTCGACACGCGGCGCGGCGGAGCCGACCGCCCTGAGCACGTGATCACAGTCCAGAAGTTCGGCGGCACCTCGGTCGCGGATCCCGACCGGATCCGTGAGGTCGCCGAGCACGCCGTCCGGACACGGCGTCGGGGCTCCGATGTCGTCCTGGTCGTGTCGGCCATGGGCAAGGAGACCGACCAGCTCCTCCGCCTCGCCGCCGACGTGTCCACATCCCAGCCCGGCCGCGAGATGGACATGCTCATCACCGCGGGCGAGCGCAAGGCCATGTCGCTGGTGGCGATGGCCATCTGTGACCTCGGCATGCCGGCCCAGTCGTTCACCGGCTCGCAAGCCGGGTTCATCACCGACACCACCCACAAGGACGCCAAGATCGTCGACCTCCGGCCCGATCGCATCGTCGAGGCCATCGAAGCCGGCGTCATCCCGGTGATCGGCGGGAGCCAGGGTGTCTCCACCGACCGGAACGTCACCTTCCTCGGTCGGGGCGGCTCCGACACCACGGCCGTGGCCATCGCCCATGCCCTCGGCGCCGAGGTGTGCGAGCTGTACACCGACGTGGCCGGCGTCTACTCCGCCGACCCGCGGATCGTGTCACGGGCCCGCCGCATGCCCGAGATCAGTTTCGACGAGCTGCTCGAGATGACCGCGTCGGGCTGCCCGAAGCCCGCCATGCGATCGGTGGAGTTCGCCCGCCGCCACGGGGTCAAGCTGCACATCCGGTCTGCCTTCACCTGGGAACCCGGAACCATCGTCACCCTGGAGCCCGACAACACGGAGACCACCATGGAACAGGCCGTCGTCAACGCCGTCACCCACGACACCTCCGAGGCCAAGGTCACGGTGTCCGGGGTCGCCGATCAGCCGGGCATCGCCGCCAAGATGTTCACCACGCTGGCCGAGGCCGGCATCAACGTCGACATGATCGTCCAGAACATCTCCGAGCACGGACGGACCGACATCTCCTTCACCGTCCCCCACTCCGAGGCGGAGCAGGCCACCGAGCTCATCAACGGACTGTCGGGCCAGGTGGGCGCGGCCGGCTGCGGCTTCGACCACGACGTCGGGCGGGTCTCGGTCGTCGGCGCCGGGATGAAGTCGAACCCCGGCGTGGCGGCGAAGATGTTCCAGGTGCTGGCCGACAACGACATCAACATCGAGATGATCTCGACCTCGGCCATCCGCATCTCGTGCGTGATCCAGGAGTCGCAGGTCGAGCGGGCCGTGGAGCTCCTCCACACCGCCTTCGAACTCGACGTGTAGACGTGCTCAGGGCCTGCGGCTCCGCCGCAGTCGTGCCCCCGCTTGCGGGCCTGCTCGCTGGCGCTCCCGACGCCGGCCGTGCTCAGGGCCTGCGGCTCCGCCGCAGTCGTGCCGGCTGCTCGCAACCAGCCCGGAGGGCTGGCGCTCCCGACGCCGGCCGTGCGCAGGACCTGACCCCCGTTCTGGAATGTCATCTCGGAGATCGGGGCGTGGTCCCGTACCCTTGACGCCATGCGTGTCGGAATCCTCGGAGCCACCGGTCAGGTCGGCGGGGTCATGCGCCGCCTCCTGGCCGAACGAAACTTCCCCGTCGACGAGCTGCGATGCTTCGCCTCCGCACGCTCGGCCGGGCGCACCCTGAGTTGGTTGGACACCGAGATCACCGTCGAGGATTCCGAGCACGCCGACTACCGCGGCCTCGACGTGGTGCTGGCCTCGGCCGGCGCCACCGCGTCCCGAGCCCTCTCCGAGCGGATCGCCTCGGCGGGCGCGGTCGTGATCGACAACTCGTCGGCCTACCGCATGGACGATCGGGTCCCGCTGGTCGTCCCGGAGGTCAACCCCCAGGACCTCGACGAGTTGCCCATCGGCATCGTCGCCAACCCGAACTGCACCACCATGGTCGCCATGCCGGTGCTCAAGCCCCTCGCCGATGCCGCCGGTCTCGAGGCCCTCGTCATCGCCACCTACCAGGCGGTGTCGGGCGCCGGCTTGTCCGGGGTCGAGGAGCTCGACGGCCAGATCCGCAAGGTCGGTGACAAGGCGCCCGCCCTGACCCACGACGGTCGGGCGGCCGACTTCGGCGAGCCCGACAACTTCGTCAAGCCGATCGCCTACAACGTGCTCCCCTTCGCTGGTGTGCTCGTCGACGACGGGCTCGAGGAGACCAACGAGGAGCAGAAGTTGCGCAACGAGTCGCGCAAGATCCTCGGGCTCCCCGACCTCCTCGTCTCGGGCACGTGCGTGCGGGTGCCGGTCTTCACCGGACACGCCCTGTCGATCAACGCCCGCTTCTCGCGGGCCATCAGCCCCGACCAGGCTCGGGCTCTGCTGGCCGGCGCCGCCGGCGTGCAGCTCACCGACGTACCGACGCCGCTCGACTCCGCCGGGATCGACGACACCCTCGTCGGCCGCATCCGGGTCGACCCCACCGTCGAGCACGGCCTCGCCCTGTTCGTGGCCGGCGACAACCTCCGCAAGGGCGCCGCCCTCAACACCATCCAGATCGCCGAGGAGTTGCTCCGCCGCCGTCGCTGAACCGGCGGTGGCTCAGCAGGTGCAGGGCATGGCGTGACACCCGGGGCAACCCGCGGCGTAGCGCTGGGCTGCGTCGTCGAGGCTGAGCCCCAGCTGGTGCGCCAGTGACGCCACCCACGCGATGACGTCGCCGAGCTCGTGGAGCTGCTGGTCGGGCGTCCCCTTCCGGGTGGCCTGGGCCAGCTCGCCGACCTCCTCGCAGAGCCACGCGACCGTGGGCGCCGTGCCCCGATCGGCGTCTCGCTCGCCGTAGGTGGCGGCGATGACGGCTTGGAACGCGGCGATGTCCACGAGCATCCACCGTATCGACGACGGCGGTGGTCACACTGGGAGCCGATGCGACGGCTCCACGGGGGGTTGCTGGCCGCAGCGCTCGTACTGGGCGCGGGGTGCAGCTCGGGACCGGCATCACAGGATGCGGCCCCGGCGCCCGTGACCCGCCCGCCGACCCTGGCGGTCTCGACCCGAGACCTGGCCACTGCTCCAGCCGGCGAACGGCTCTCGGTGTTGGTCACCAGTCCCGACGGGCTCGGATCACCGGGCCTGGACGCGGCGGTCGAGATCCTGCTCGAGCTCCCCGACCTCGAGCTGAACGTCGTGAGCCCGGCCGGCCCCGGCGGCGTCCGGGCCCTCGAGGCGTCCACCGGCCCCGCCACGGCCACCACCGCCAGCGGGTACCCGGTCACCGAGGTGGACGCCACCGGGGACCAAGTGGTGGCGACCGCCATCGAACAGCTCGGGATCCGTCCCGACCTGGTGCTGATCGGGCTGACCCCCGGGGTCTGGTTCGGGCCGGACCTGACCACGTCGCCCATCGCGGCCATGGCTCGCGGGGCCGTGGTGGCCGGGATCCCCGCGCTCGGCGTCGCGGTGGGAACCGAGCACGGCGCCGACCTCGCCGCCGCCGGCGTGATGCTCCGGTCGCTGTTCGACGCCGAGCTCGACGCGGTGCTCGCTCCCGGGGCCCGCGTCCTCGACGTGCCGAGCTGCGACAACGGACTCGTCTCGGGTCCGGTCTTCGTCGACCCGGCGGCCGAGGCTCCCGCGGTGATGGCGCCGGACTGCAGCCAACCGGCCACCGGCTCGTTCGGGGACGATGTCTCGGCCTATGGCTCCGGTGTCGCCGCCCTGGTCGATACCGGGTTCTGAGCCTCGTCGGCCCCGCTCACGCCATGCCGTAGATCCGGTCGATGCTCAGGCGGATGAGGAGCCGGGCATCGGCCACCATCGCGGCGCGGTACGCCTCCCAGTCGTCGTGCTCGCCGGCCACGGCGCGGTAGTACTCCACCAGCTGGTCGACGGTGTCGTCGTGGGGGTCGGAGGCCACCGGCGTGAGCGTTGCCGTTCCCTCGACCACGGCATAGGCGTAGAAGTCGTCGCGGGTCACGTAGAGGCTGCCACGCGGATCGCGCCGCAGGTTCGCTGTCTTGGCCCGACCGTCGGTGACCGAGATGCGGATGACGTCGTCGTCACCGACCACGTAGGCGATGTTCGACAACTGCGGTCGGCCGTCCCGCTTGAGCGTGACGAGAACGCCACGGCGGTGGTCGGCGACGAGTGAACGGAGGGCGGTCGTGTCCATGGCCGTGCGAACGTCAACGGGAGGGTCGGGATTCCCACCCGCCCGTCAGCGCACCGTGGCCATCGTCCTCGCCGACTGCGCCAGCGTCTCGAGCAGCACGAGCAGCACGTCCTTGGCCGAGCCGGTGACGCGGGCGTCGCACTCGGTGATCGGCACATCGACCGCGATGCCGAGCGCCGCCCGCACCTCGTCGAGCCCGTGGGTCTCCCGATCGTCGAAGCGGTTCACCGCGATGACGAACGGGATCCCCTTGGCCTCGAAGTGGTCGACCGCCGGGAAGCTCTGATCGAGGCGGGTGGTGTCCACCAGGATCACGGCACCGAGGGCGCCGGCGGTGATGTTGTCCCACATGAAGCCGAACCGTTCCTGGCCCGGGGTGCCGAAGAGGTACATGACGAGGGTCTCGTCGACGGTCAGCCGGCCGAAGTCCATGGCAACGGTCGTGGTCGTCTTGGCCGCGCTCCCCTTCCGAGCGTCGAGATCGGCCGCCACCTGGGTCATGGCCGCCTCGGTGCGCAGGGGCGGCACCTCGGAGATGGCGCCGACGAACGTCGTCTTGCCCGCGCCGAATCCACCGGACACGACGAACTTCACCGAGGTGATGTGGGCTCGTTTCGCCCGAGAGCGATCATGGTGGCCGATCACAGCGCCCGCACCCGTTCGATCATCCTCGACAGCACGTCGAGCTCGATCTCCACCGGGTCGGTCTGGTGGACCTCCAGCACCCCGCTCACGACGAGGTCGGCGGCGAGGATGATGGTCACCCCGACCACGATCCCGAGCGACGCCGATGCCTCGGCGACCGAGATGGGATGGCGGCAGACCGACACCAGCTCGTGCTGGTCGTGGCTCAGCCCGTCGGTCGATGCGCCGGGAACCGCGGACAACATCGTCTCGAGGCGCAGGTCCCGCCGCTCGGCCCGGGTCCGACCGCCCGTCATCACGAACGGTCGGACGACCTCGTGGCTCCGCGTCGGTGCGTGCCGGTCGCTCATGAGGCCAACAGCTCCTGCTGGAGGGCCTCGACCAATTCGGGGGTCAGGACCGCGCCGGCGCGCTCGACGAGCAGACCGCACTGGTAGCCGATCTGGCCGATGTCGCAGTTGCTGGACGCGACGACGCCGAGACAGCTCCCGTCCGAGATGGACGACACGAAGGCGTAGCCGCCGTTCATGGCGATGATCACCTGCTCGAGCCCACCGAAGCCGAAGCACACCGCGGCCCCCTGGCCCAGGCTGACGAGACCGGAGACGATGGCCGCGAGCTGCTCGGCACCGTCGCGGTCGAGGGAGCGCGACATCGCCATCAGCAGGCCGTCGCTCGACACCGCGATGGCGTCGGTCACGCCGGCGGTCTGGTCCACGAAGTTGTTGAGCATCCACGAGAAGTCGTGGGTCGTGCTGGTGGTCATCGGTCCTCCTCGCCGGCTGTCCCGGCCTGGTCGTCGGTCGGTGAGGCAGCCCGGTCGGGGCCCGGTTCGTCGTCGGTGGTGGCCGCCGCGTATCCGGAGAAGAACCCGAAGACACCGCCGCTCGGACCCGTCTCGGGGGTGGATGTCTCGTCCGCCGGCTCCGGCGAGTGGGCCCGTCGTGCGACGGTTGGCATCAGTTCGGGGCGTTGGGCGCCCGGGATCCGCCGGGGCAGCCCGTTCACGGTGTCGCCGGTCGGCTCCACGGTGGTGGCGACGTCGGCGTCCGATGCGGGCACGAGCGGTGCGTGCCCCTCGATGGCCCTGGTCAGGTCGTCGGCCGAGGTGATCGCGTCCAGCGCTGCGGTGCCGAGCGCTTCGGCCAGGGTGGCCGGGCGGTCCATCGCCGGCGCCGCTGCGACGGCGGTCTCGACGTCGGCCTCCGGCTCCGGCGCGGGATCGATCAGCGTGGTCGGAACGGTGACGGTCGCGGTCACCCCGCCCGCTGGGCTGTCCTGCACCCGGACATCGATCCCGAACCGGACGGCGAGGTTCCCCGCCACGTAGTGACCGAGATACCGGGATGGTGCCACGGTGTAGGACTCGTCACCCGACAGACGGCGGTTGGCCTGCTCGAGGTCGGCTGCGCTCATGCCGATGCCGTCGTCGTCCACCGCCACGACGTAGCCGTCGGCGTTCCGGCGGCCCTTGATCTCGACCGGGGCGTCCGGGGGTGAGAAGTGCAGCGCGTTCTCGATCAGCTCGGCCAGCACGTGGGAGACCCCGGCGGCTGCCGTCCCGGAGACCATCGCGGGTTCGAGGTTGCGGATCTGCACCCGTCGGTACTCCTCGACCTCGCCGAGCGCGGCCCGGATCACGTCGTCGACGCTCACCGGCGCGGTCCACTGGCGCGGACTCTCGACGCCGGCCAGGACGAGGAGCGACTCGGCGTTGCGGCGCATGCGGGTGGCGAGGTGGTCGAGACGGAAGAGCGCTTCGAGCTCCTCCGGTTCGGTCTCGTTCTGCTCCAGCTCGGTGATGAACTCGAGTTGGCGGTCGAGGAGGTTCTGGTTCCGGCGACCCAGGTTCACGAACGAGTCGGCGATGTTGCGTCGGAGCACGGCCTGGTCGGCGGCGAGCGACAGGGTGCGGTCCTGGACGTGGTTGAGCACCTCGACCACCTCCCGGACCTCGTCACGCGTCTTGACCACGATCCGGTCGAGCTCGGGCACGACGACGTCCTCGCCGAGGGGCGTCTCGAGGATCTGGGCGAGGGCGCCCGGCAGTCGGTTGGACGCCATCTCGTCGGCTTCGGCCCGCAGCCGGCGCAGCGGGCGGGTGATCGAACGGCTGGCCAGCCAGCTGCACAGGATCGCCAGGGCGATGATCCCCACCGCCAGGAGCAGGAACTCCTGCTTGCGGGCGTCGGCCGCGTCGGTCATGTGGGCGGCCTGGAGGTCGAGGATGCCGGCGGCCATCTCCGCGGCCGACGTGACGTCCGTTGCCCCACCCGCGCTCACCGCGGCCAGCAGCTTCGGGATGTCGACGGTCTCGCCCGCCAGGTAGGCGTCGAAGTACTTCCGGGCCTCGATGTCGGCCGGTCGGCCCAGCGTCTTCGCCGCCACGTCCGCGTACGGACCGTCGGAGAGCTGGGTGATTCGATGCTCGGCGGCATCGATGCGGTCGACCCGGACGGCCACATCGGAGCGGTACTCGGCCTCGTTCCCGTCGGTGAGCAGGTCGAGCACGATCAGCCGGGTGATGTTGGCCAACAGCTCACCTCGCCGGTTCGAGTTGTCGACGATCTCGATCCCGTTCCGCAATCGGTTGTCGTCGACCTCGGTGGCCACCGACTCGGTCGCGGTGAAGAACGCCTGCGTCATGGTGGTGAACCGCTCGAACACGTCGTCGGCCAGCGGCTGGTTGCTGAGGTCCTTCGGGCCGTCGTAGTCGTCCCACGCCTGCCGGGTCGCACCGAGATCGGCCTCGAGGGCATCGAACGCCGGCGCGAACGCCTGGCTCACGACCTCGCCCCGACCGGCGAGGTAGGCGCGGAGATCCGCGACCGCGGCGTCGACCCGGTCGCGCGCTTCGGCGACCGACGACACCTCGAGGGTGGCGGCGTCGGCCAACCCGATCAGGTCGAGCGCGGTGTAGTTGCGCTCGTTCTGCAACTCGGTGGTGAGGCTGCTCGGCCCGATCGAGACCGTGGCCAGTTCGGTCTCGGACCGGACCTCGGCCGCGGCGTTGGACGCCTGCAGCGCCTCGAACCCCGAGATGGCGACCAGAGCGACCAGCGGGATGGCCAGCGCGGCCGCCAACTTGGTCCTGATGCGGATCTTCAACACGGTGAACTCTCCATCTGCTGGCGTTCGGGGCCGGATCGGTCCGGGTTCATGAGGGCGTCGAGGGCGCTGGCGGGGACGATCTCGCCGCGGTCGGCGGGGAGGTCGATGGCCCACGCCGCCACGTCGGGGTTGGTGGTCAGCACGATCATCGGTGCGGGCGGGTCCACGATGGCCTCGAGGTCAACGGTGCTCAGATCGTCCGGTCGGTCGGTGTCGGCGGTGACGGTGTCGTCGAGGAACACGACACCTGGGGCATCGGTGAGGATCTGATGCAGGGCACCGACCCGGTCCTGCGACAGCACTGCGCCCAATGCGTCGCGGCGGGCGTCGATGTCAGCCGTCGTCTCGGCGCAGCGCGCCCGCAGTCGGCTGATCGCCTCGGCGGCGTGGGCGACATCGTGCTGCATCGGCTCGGTCATCGTCCGGATCGCGGTACCGATCTCGGGGGCGTGCGCGACGATGTCCTCCTCGACCCGCGGTCGGTCGCCGGCAGGGATCAGGGCGAGGAGCTCGCTCAGCCGTCGCCGGCGGTCCCGGGCCTCCTGGCGGATCCGATCCAGGGACAGTTCGGCCCGCGAGACCGTCCTGGTGGCGTCGTCCACCTCGGTCCTGGCCATCGCTTCGGCCTCCTGGAGTCGACGCTCGACCGAGGACACCTGCGCCTCGAGCTCCGCCGCGGCCTGGTGGCGGACGCCTCGCACCTCCTCGCCGTGCGTCCTCGCCGTGAGCTCGTCCTCGAGATCGGAAATGCGTTGTCGCGCTGCCGCGACCTCTGCCGCCGCGGCCTCGACCCGCTCCTCCGCCAGCTCGACCGCATCCGTGGCCTCGACCAGCCGCCGGTCGTCGACCCGTTCGGAGGTGCCGGCCAGCTTGTCGCTCAGCGCACGGCCCATGGCGCGGAACTGATCAACGTCACCGGCGAACGACGCCATCGGGGGAACCCCGGAGGCGGCGTCGGCCTCGGCGAGGGCGATGCGACAGCGAGCCGCATCCTTCATCGCAGCCTGGTAGGCGTCGGTGGCCGCGTGCAGCTCCACCGATGCCGCTTCGATCTCCCGCCGGACGATGGTCTCGTCGGTACCGGTGGAACCCAGCCCGGCCAACTCCCGCCGAGCCTCCTCCAACGCGGCGTCGGCCGCCGCTCGCTGCTCGAGGACGCGTTCGAGCCGGCGGGTGGCGGCCCTGGCCGCATGGCTGTGCTCCTCGATGGCCGCCGCAAGTTCCGCATCCCGGACCACGCCAGCCGCGTCCTCGGTCGGTTGCTGCGCACACCAGTCGGCGGCGTCGATCAGGTTCCGCTGCTCGTGACGGAGGTCCGCGAGCGCGTGCTCAGCCGACACCTGCCGGGACTCGAGCCCGGCGAGCTCTGCCTCGAGCCCGGCGATGACAGAGGATTCGACGTCCCGGCGTTGGTCCGCCGAGGACTGGGCGGCGCCGCGCCAGGCCTCGATGTCGAAGGACGCGGCAGGAACCGCCGAGCGCGGCGGCGAGCGTGGTGCGCTCCTGCGGCGAGACCCACACGACGGTCACGCCCGGATGCAGTTGGTTGACGATGCCGCGCGTGCGACTCACTGATCTCCCTCGTCCCACGCCCGACTGAGCGTGACGCCGACTCCGCGGGATCATCGGCAGGATCGGGCGCATCCTTGAATTCGCGCCCGTGGCACGACGTTCGGGTGGCCGACGCGGGAATGGCGATGCATCGAACGGAGTTCCCGGGAGGAGTGAAGCCCATCGATCTCCTCGTCATCGGCGGCGGCGCCGCCGGGCTCACCGCGGCCCGGGAAGGCAGGCGCCGGGGAGCGCGCACCGTGCTGGTGAGCGACGGGCCCCTCGGCGGTGAATGCACCCACACCGGCTGCATCCCCTCCAAGACGCTGCTCGCCGCCGCCGGACGGGGCGACTCGTTCGCCGACGCCATGGCCGCGGTCCGAGTCGCCATCGAGCGCATCGCGGCGACCGAGAGCGCCCCCGTGTTGCGGGCCGAGGGCATCGAGGTCGTGACCGGCCGGGCCGTTCTCCGCGGCCGAGGACAGGTGGACGTCGATGGCACCCGGCTGCGGTCCCGGAGGATCATCCTCGCCACCGGCAGCCGGCCGATCATCCCCGACGTCACGGGCCTTCGCGGCGTCGAACCACTCACCAACGAGTCCGTCTTCTCCCTTTCATCCCGTCCCGCCCGCCTCGCGGTGCTGGGCGGCGGCGCCACCGGCGTGGAGCTCACCCAGGCGTTCGCCGCGCTCGGCAGCGCCGTCTCCCTGATCGAGGTCGAGCCCCGGCTCCTCCCCGCGAGGAGCCGGAAGCGTCGGAGCTGCTCCGCACGATGTTCACCCGCCGCGGGGTCGACCTCCGGCTGGGGCGGCGACTCGAGCAGGTGCACGCGGACAGGCACGACACCGTGCTCCGGCTCGATGACGGCACCGAGCTCGAGGTGGACGAGATCCTCGTGGCGGCGGGCCGTCGAGCCGCCACGGAGGGGTTGGGACTCGATGAGGCCGGGGTTGAGCTCGACGATCGGGGATTCGTCCGGACCGATGACACGCTGGCCACCTCGGCCGACGGTGTGTGGGCCATCGGTGATGTCAACGGCCGCATGCTCCTCACCCATGCCGGCGCCCGGATGGCCTTCGTTGCCACCCACAACGCACTGTCGCGCTGGTCCCGGGTGCGACCATCCCGCTTCGACCCGGCCCCGATCCCCTGGGTCACGTTCACCGAGCCCGAGATCGCCCGGGTCGGGATGACCGAAGCCGAGGCGGCCGGGCACGGCGGGCGCGTCGCCCACCTCCCCCTCACGGCGGTCGATCGAGCCGTCGTCACCGGCTCGATCGATGGCTTCGTGAAGCTCATCGCCGGCCCCCGCCCTGGGCTGGGCAACCTCGGAGGCGGTCGGGTCCTGGGAGCCACCGTGGTGGCGCCCACCGGCGGCGAGCTCATCGGCGAGATCGCGCTCGCCATGCGCACGGGCATGTTCACCGGCCGGCTGGCCCAGACCACGCACGCCTACCCGACGTGGTCGACGGCCATCCAGGAGGCGGCCGCGCAGTTCTTCATGACCTACGACGGTCGGGCGGCTCGGCCCGCCCGGGCCGGGACGCCACCGCTCTGACCCAGCGGCCCCGGCACCGATCCAGGAGTCGCATCGCCGGGGCCGGGCAGCTGGGACGACCGGGGCCGGCCCTCGTAGAGCACGGGTAGCAGGGCGGTGCCGCTCAGTTGGTAGGGGAAGGTCCCGACCCCGAGCTCGCCGACTCGCCCCCGTCCACGGCGCGATCCTACGGGCGGGATCGACCCACCGCTGCGACGATTCAACCGGGCGGATGGACCTCGACCCGGTGGAGGTCGTCACCGACCTCGATCGTGCCGGGGAAGTGGATCGCAGCCCGATCGCGCCACTCGTCGCCACCACCCGGGGGAACGCGGGCACGTAGTGGGTGAGCACCAGCGTCTCCATCCCGGCGCGGGCCGCGGTCTGCGCCGCCTCCTCAGGGGAGGAGTGGTAGTCGAGGGTGTCCACCATCCGGGGCACCGGGATGGTCTCGATGATGTCCTTGCGGATGACCGTGTGGACGAGAGCCTGGGCGCCGGCGCACAGGCGATCGAGACCGGCACACGGCACGGTGTCGCCCGCGGTGACGACGGACGCACCGGCGTGGTCGAAACGGAAGCCCACCGTGGGATGCACCGGGCGATGGTCGGTGGGGGCACAGGTGATCGTCACCGCACCGCCGAGCTCGACGACGCCATCCTCCACCTCGATCACGTGCACCGGAGTGAACCCGTAGCTCCGTAGGTCGTCGTGGTGCTCGATGCGGTAGCGGATGTCCGGATCGAGCGACGCCACGATGTGGTCGACGACCTGCCGGGTACCGACCGGACCCACGATGGTCAACGGGGTGGGCTCGAACGTCATCACCCAGCGGCAGGTGATGACGTCGTTCAGGTCGGTGATGTGGTCGCTGTGGAGATGGGTGAGGAGCACTGCGTGCAACTGACCCGCCCCCACCATGGCGGCAGCCATCCGCATCAGCACCCCGCGCCCGGCGTCCACGAGGTAGTGCTCATCACCGGCCGAGACCAGGGTGGCCGGTCCGGCCCGATCCGGATCGGGCATGGGGCTCCCGGTACCGAGAAGCGTGATCGTCAGCACCTGCACGTCCTCCCATCATGAGTGCGACGGGAAGACCCACCGCGACCCGATGATATGCGACTCGAACTCGCAACATCTCGGGGACGCGCCGGAGTCAGGACTCGGGGACGGTGACCGGGATCGTGGCGGAACCGATGATCATCGGGCGGGCGAACGAGGGGGACTTGGGCAGCTCGCCGTCGATGACGTGGTCGGGGGCGAAGCCGGTGCGCTCGATGGTCTGCAACGTCGGACGGTTGCAGTCGCAGCACACGACGGCCCGGTTGAGCCAGTTCAGGCGATCCTGCCGACGGGCGATTCGGGCCTCGGCCGACCGCACGTGCTCGACGAAGAGGAAGCGGCCGGCCGGCCGGAGCACGCGCCGGATCTCGCGGACCGCGCGAGGCTGATCCGCCACGCCGCACAGCACGAGCGTGGACACCACGGTGTCGAAGCTGTCGTCGTCGAACGGCAGATCCTCGGCCGGGGCCCGAAGGACCGTCGTGGGCCGGGGCGACTCCGCCGCGACACGTTCGAGCCGCCGCAGCATGGACGGCTCCGGCTCCGTCAGGGTCAGCGAACGCACCGCGTCGGTGTAGTGCTGCAGATTGTGGCCGGTTCCGGCGCCGATCTCGAGCACGTCGCCGGCCGCGTCGGCCAGCACCTGGGCTCGGATGTCGCTCAGGCCGGCGTCCTCGGTGCCGGCCATGAGCCGGTCGTAGGTCAGGGCGAACAGCCGTGCTCGAAGTCCCATGATGTCCTCACTCTCGTATTGGTCTCACTGATGACCCCATTGGACGACGCGACCGAGCCGCCGCGCATGGGGCAGTTGCCTCATCTTCGGCCGCGGGCCTCACGTGACGAGGTCGAGCAGTCCGTGCTTGACGGCGAACAGGCTGGCCGTCACGCGGGTGGTGGCACCGGTCTTCATGTAGATGTGCTCGATGTGGTTCCGAGCCGTCTTGGGAGAGATCACCAGCTCGGTGGCGATCTCCTTGCTCGACAGGCCTCGTGCCACCAGCCGGAGCACATCGATCTCCCTGGCCGTGAGGTTCGCGGGACGCGTCGGGCGCGCCCGGGCTCGGTGGCCGGCGGCGCCGAGCACGGCCTCGGCGGCCTCGCCGTCGAGGCGACCGGCCCGCACCTCGTCACGCAGCTCGGCGGCAGCGTCGTCACCGCGTCGTGCCGGTCGATGAGGGCGCGGTTCGATCATCGCCTGGTACACGTCCGCGGCCGCCAGGATGCGGGCCTCCTGCGGGATCGCCGAGCCGGTCAGCCCACGGGGGTACCCAGATCCGTCGAGGCGCTCGCGCAGCAGGGCGGCGAGCGCGCCGATCGGCCGCAGCGCCGGGGACTGCTGCAGCATCCGTTCGGTGAGGTACGGCTGCAGTCGGACGCGCTCCCGTTCCCCGGCGCCGAGCGGGCCCCGCTTGTCCCAGATGGTGTTGGACACGCCGAGTCGCCCCAACCCATGGGCGAAACCGGCCCGGCGGAGCGTGGACCGCGAACCCGCGTCGAGGCCCAGCTGCTCGCCCGCGGTGGTCACGAGTTGGGCAACACCCCGGGCATGCCCCAGGGTGTAGGGCGACTTCAGGTCGACGAAGTCGGCGACGGCACCGAGGGCCTCGTCCAGCTGTACCTCTGACAGTGGCTCGGACAGCACCGGCTCGGCTTCGATCACGTCGTTCCACGTGCTGCCGTCGCCCAGGCCATCGAGGATCTCGGTGGCCGCCGAGCAGAACCGCGCCGCGACCACCGGGTCGAACTGGCTCCCCGCCAGTCTGCGGGCCAGGTCGACGGCGGCCCCGACCCCGGCGGATCGGTGGGCCACCTCGACGAACTCAGCGAGCTGGGACACCCGGGCCCCGATCGGCACGTTCTCTCCCGAGAGCTCGCCCGGCCATCCCTTGCCGTCCCACTGCTCGTAGGACGCGGAGACGGCGTCCTGCACCGACCGGGGCAGGCCGATCTCGGCCGCGAGCGTTCGCGCCATGGCCGAGTGTCCGGCGATCATCCGGTCGAGGTCCTTGTGGCCGGACAGCGCGAAGTTGAGGCCGACGCGGAATCGCTGGAGGACCGGTTGTCCCGAGCCGAGGCGGCGGATCCCCGCGACCGCCGACCGCACCCCGTGGAGCCCGTAGGCGTACTTGTCCGACTTCAGCGCGATGTCGTCGCCGAACCACTTCGCTTGTTCGTGGGCGTCGGTGTGGCATCCGACGTTGGTGAGCAGCGCCGTGTAGTACACGACCGATCGCTCGTGCTCGTCGAGCCCGAGCTGCTCGCCGAGTCGGAGCGCGATCCAACACTGGCGCAGCACGTGCTCCATGGGCTGACCGAAGCCGAGGTCGATGCCCAGCGACAGGGCGGCGACGATCTCGGCCAATCCGACGGGCCCGGTGTCGGCTGGCACTCCCATCCGGCCTCACCCCCGCAACGGCACGACTCCAGAATGCTACAACCGATCCCCACCACCGTTCGCCGAGCACCGCCCCGTCGGGACACGGGCGGCTACGGTCGGTCGTCGCTGAGGAGGATCTGCCATGACGAACAGCGTCACCCGACCTGCCCGGTCTTCGACCCTGCCCGAGGGGGTGGTCGTCACGCCCCGCCGGTTCGCGTTCGAGGGCCTCGACGACGTGCCGCAGTACTGGTTCGCCGACAACCCGGTGTCGACCCACGTGGAGAACACGTTCTCGATCCTGATCCCGCCCGGTGAACGGTTCTTCATCCGTTCGGTGCGCCACTTCGCCGACCGGGTCGCCGACGATCCAGGGGCGCAGGCCCTGATCCGTGCCTTCACCCAGCAGGAGGCGTACCACACCAAGGCGCACGTCGAGCTCAACGCGTCCTTCGCCCGGTTCGGGGTCGACATCCCCCGGCACAACGCGTACGCGCAGCGCTGGTTCGATCGGTTGGAGCGCATCCTGCCCGGCACCTGGCGGTTGGGGGTCACCGCCTTCCTCGAACACCTCACGGCCACCGCCGCGCAACTGCTCTTCACCGAGCCGATGTTCGAGGAGCTCATCCACCCGGAGCTGTTGCGGTTCTGGCGGTGGCACGCCATCGAGGAGCTCGAGCACAAGGCGGTGGCGTTCGATCTCTTCGGCCGGGTCGGCGGGCGCTACTGGCTGCGGGTGACATCAGCACTCGTGGCGCTGTCCGCGCTGGCCGTGCCCTACGCAGTCATCGCCAACCGGATGATCCGTGACGATCCCCACCAGCCCACGCGCGAGGAACGGCGCCAGGCGCTGGCCCTCGATCGGCAGCTCCTCCTGCCCCAGCTGAAGCTGGTGCTGAGGTACTTCAAGCCCGGCTTCCACCCGTGGGACGCAGACGACCGCCGCATCCTCGCCGATTGGTACGAGGCGGAGCGCGCCGGCTCGGCCTGACGGCGCGTCGGCCGATTGCCCGGCCGGTCGGGGGTGGTCCGGGAGAACGCCCGGAGTTCCCCGTCATGGTCCGCTCACCTCGGCGTAGGCGGCCCGGATCGTGGCGGCGTCGACGGTGGGGTCGGGTTCGACCTCCTGGCTGTCGTGCAGCCGCCAGGCGCCGGTGACGTCGTGGACGGGCACGCCGAGGAGCGTGGCGGCAGCCTGGACGGCGGCACCGCGGGCCACCAGCTCGTCGGCGTCGGGCACGTGCACGCACTCGCCAGAGAGGTCGGCCACCACCTGCCGGTAGGCCCGGCTGCGAGCCCCACCGCCGACGAGCAGCAACCGGCCGCGGGCGCGCGGGAGCCGGTCGGCACCGGCGAGCAGGTTGCACACCACCCCCTCGAACGCCGCCCGGGCCAGCTGCTCGCGGGTGACGTCCGAGCGCAGCCCGGCCAGGGTGCCGGTGGCGTCGGGCCGGTTCGGCGTCCGCTCGCCGTCGAGGTGGGGGACGAGGACCAGACCGTCGGCGCCGGCCGGTGCGGCGAGGGCCAGCTCGTCCAGCTCGGCAGGGCCCACGCCGAGCAGCCGGGCGACGGCATCGGTGACCTTGGTGGCGTTCAGCGTGCACACGAGGGGCAGGAACCGCCCGCTGGCATCGGCGAAACCCGCCACGGTCCCGGTGGGGTCGGCGGTGGGTTCGTCGCTCACGGTGAACGCCGTGCCGCTCGTTCCCAGGCTCAGCGCGAGGTCACCCGGTCCCATGCCGAGGCCGAGCGCGGCGGCCATGTTGTCGCCGGTGCCGGGGCCGACCACGACACCGTCCCACTCCCCTGCCGCCTCGGTCGGTCCGAGCACCCGAGGCAGGGCGTCGTCCCAGCTCCTCCCGTCGTCCACGAGGGCCAGCAGGTCGGGGCGGTAGCGCGCCTCGGCCGGCGACCACCAGCCGGTACCCGAGGCGTCGCCCCGGTCGGTGGTGAAGTCGCCGGTGAGGCGGTGGGTGAGCCAGTCGTGCGGGAGCAGGAGGTGCGCGATCCGGGCGAAGACGTCGGGCTCGCACCGCTTCAGCCAGGCCAGCTTGGTGATGGTGAAGCTCGGTACCGGCACGCTCCCGCACGCCACCGCCCACGCCTCGGGGCCGAGCGCGTCGATCAGGGCGGTGGCGTCAGGGGCCGACTCGGTGTCGTTCCACAGCTTGGCCGGCCGCAGGACCTCGCCCTCGGCGTCGAGGACGACGAGGCCGTGCTGCTGCCCGCCGACGGCGATGGCGGCCGGTCGGTTGGTGGTGAACAGCGCCGCCGCGGCGGCGGCCTCCTCGAACGCCGCCCACCACGCGTCCGGATGCTGTTCGCTCCTCGGAGGCGTCGTGGACGGATGCGGCGCTCGTCCGGACGCCACCAGGCGGCCGGTGTCGGCGTCGCGAACCTCGACCTTGCAGGCCGACGTCGACGAGTCGACCCCGGCGACGAGCGGCACCGCCGCTACCGGGCGCCGAGCAGGTGCTCGACCGCGAGCTGGTCCAGGCGGCTCACGCCGTGGCTCCGGTCGCCCTTGGCCTCGGGGTCGACGTCCTCGAACGCCGACCGGTCGGCGAGCAGGTCGACGTAGGTCTCCCCCTCGGCGAGGGTCGGCACCGCCAGATCGGGGACCCCCGCATCGGCGAGCGCCTCCTGGACCTCGGGATCGGCGCGGAAGGCCGCCGCCCGTTCCTTGAGCAGCAGGTAGGTGCGCATGTTCGCCGCCGCCGAGGCCCAGACGCCGTCGATGGCCTCGGTGCGCAGCGGCTTGTAGTCGAAGTGCCGGGGCCCGTCGTAGGCCGGGCCGCCGCCGGGGCCGCCGTGCTCGAGCAGGTCGACCAGCGCGAACGCGCTCAGGAGATCGCCGTGCCCGAAGACCAGGTCCTGGTCGAACTTGGGACCGTGTTGGCCGTTGAGGTCGATGTGGAACAACTTCCCGTGCCACAGGGCCTGCGCGATCGCATGGGCGAAGTTGAGGTTCGACATCTGCTCGTGGCCGACCTCGGGGTTCAACCCGACGATGTCCTGGTGCTCGAGCGACGAGATGAAGGCCAGGGCGTGGCCCACCGTCGGGAGGAAGATGTCGCCGCGGGGCTCGTTGGGCTTGGGCTCGAGCGCGAACCGAATGCCGTAGCCCCGGTCCTTCACGTAGCCGGCAAGGGTGTCGATCGCCTCGCGGTAGCGGTCCAGGGCGGCCCGCACGTCCTTGGCCACGTCGACCTCGCTGCCCTCCCGGCCGCCCCAGAACACGTAGGTGTGGGCGCCGAGCTCGGCGGCGAGGTCGAGGTTGCGGATCACCTTGCGGATGGCGAACCGGCGGATCTCGCGGTCGTTGGCCGTGAACGCCCCCTCCTTGAACATCGGATGGGTGAACAGGTTCGTCGTCACCATCGGGACGACCATCCCGGTCTCGTCCAACGCCTCGCGGAACCGCTTCAGGTGGTTCTCGCGATCCCCCGCGGCGCTCCCGAACGGCACCACGTCGTCGTCGTGGAACGTCACGCCGTACGCACCCAGGCCGGCCAGGCGATGCACCGATTCGACCGGGTCGAGCGGCGGGCGGGTGGCATCACCGAACGGGTCGCGGGCCTGCCAACCCACGGTCCAGAGCCCGAAGGTGAACTTGTGCTCGGGGCGGGGTGTGAGTGCGTCGGTCATGAGATGATCCTTCCAGGCAAGCCTGTCCCGATCATCGCACCGAAACCCGGGTGGCCACCACGTCCCGTTGGCGGTACTCGGCGACGTCGCCCGCCAGCTCGACGATCGCCGTCGCCTCGATCCGGTCGGATGCGCCGCCCACCGAGAACTCGAACGTCCCCGGCTCGGTGACGTTCCGCATGGTCTCGTCGTAGAAGGCGAGACGGCTGGGATGGACGGCGAAGGTGACGGTGGCGGACTCGCCCGCGGCCAGCGCGACGCGGGCGAAGCCGACCAGGAGCTGCTGGGGACGCGCCACCGAGGCCACCTCGTCGCGGACGTAGAGCTGCACCACCTCGGTGCCGGCCCGGGCCCCCCGGTTGGTCACCGTCACGTCGAGCGCCACGGCGTCGGCGGTGGTCCCGGACGAGGTCACCTCGAGGGCCCCGTACTCGAAGCTGGTGTAGGTCAGGCCGTGCCCGAACGCGTACAGCGGCGTCGCCGCCCGGTCGGCGTAGTCGCCGTAGAACATCGACTTCCCGCCGCCGGCCCGGTGGTCGTGGTGGATCGGGAGCTGGCCCACGTGGCGGGGCATCGAGACCGGGAGACGGCCGCCCGGCTCCGCCACCCCGAGCAGGACGTCGGCCAGCGCGCTGCCCCCCTCCTCCCCGGGGAGCCAGGCCTGGACGATGGCGGGGACCGTGGCGGCCAGTCCGGGGATGGCGTGGACCCGCCCGCTCACCAGCACCACGACGGTGGGCGTCCCGGTGGCGACCACCGCGTCGACCAGGTCCTCCTGGACGCCGGGCAGGCCGAGGTCGGTGGCATCCCTGCCCTCCCCCACCGTCGCCGACAGGGTCAGTCCGGACTTGCCGCCGACCACGACGACGGCGACGTCGGCACCCGTGGCCGCCGTGACGGCCGCAGCGAAGCCGGAGGTGTCGTCGCCGGTGACGTCGCAGCCCCGGGCGTGGACGACGTCGGCATCCGGGAGCGCGGCGCGCAGGCCGTCGAGCGGGGTCACGTGGGGGACGTAGTGGTGCCCGGCCCGGAAGACCCCGCCGGAACCGTCCTCGGGGAGGTACCGCTCGCCGGCCTCGGTCCGCGGGGCGGACTCGGGCATGCCGTCGACGATGACGTCATCGAGCTTCTCCTCCCGCTCGAAGGAGATCTCGAGGTGGGCCGGGTAGTGGTAGTCGCCCTGCAGCAGGCGCAGGTCGTCGGCGGCCGGTCCGATGACCGCCACCCGCCCGAGCGCGGCCCCGTCGAGCGGGAGGAGGTCGCCGTCGTTCTGCAGCAGCACCATCGACGCCGCGGCCGCCCTGCGGGCGAGGGAACGATCGGCCGGCGTGTCGAACGCGGCCGCAACCGAGTCGGTCTCCACGTACGGGTCGTCGAACAGGCCGACCTGGAACTTCGAGCGCAGCACCCGCCGGACGGCGCGGTCGACGAGGTCGATGGACAGCCGGCCGTCGGCCAGGAGCGGCTTCAACGGCTCGCCGTAGCAGTCCCGGCCGGGCAGCTCGAGGTCGAGCCCGGCGCGCAGGGCCAGCGCGCCGGCGTCGCCCATGTCGCCGGCGACCTTGTGGTGGATGGCCAGCAGGGCGACCGAGAAGTAGTCGGCCACCACCACGCCGTCGAAGCCCAGCTCGTCCCGCAGGAGCTGGTCGAGGATGGCCGGGCTGCCGGCGCAGGGGATGCCGTCGACCGACGAGTACGAGTTCATGACCGAGGCGAGGCCGGCGTCGCGGATGGCGGCGGCGAACGGCTCGGCGAAGACCTCCCGCAGTTCGCGGGGGCCGACCTGGACCGGGGCCCAGTTCATCCCTCCTTCCGGCAGGCCGTAGGCGAGGAAGTGCTTCGCCGTGGCGATGACGCCGTGGCGGAGGTCGTCGCTCTGCAGGCCCCGGACGTACGCGGTGCCGAGGCGGCCGCACAGGTACGGGTCCTCCCCGTAGGTCTCCTCGACCCGCCCCCACCGCGGGTCGCGGGCGACGTCGAGGACCGGAGAGAGGGCGTGGCGCGCGCCGACCGCCATCATCTGGCGCCGGATGACGTCGGCGATCTCGCTCACGAGCGCCTCGTCCCAGGTGGCGCCGAGCCCGATCGCCTGCGGGAACACGGTGGCGTCGCGCGCGCAGTAGCCGGCGACCGCCTCCTCGTGGACCATGACCGGGATCCCGAGCCGGGTGCGTTCGACGGCCACCCGCTGGATCTGGTTGAGCACGGCTGCGCTGGCCGACGGCCGCAGACCGGTGGACGCGCCGATCCGGGTCACGTGACCGATCCCGTGCTCGAGCAGCGTGCTGACTCGCTCGGCGTCGAAGCGTTCACCCGACACCAGCTCGGTGATCCACACGCTCCCGATCTGGGCCAGCTTCTCGTCCACGTTCATCCGGCCCAGCAGGTCGGCGACGCGATCGTCGACGGCGGCGCTCCGGTCGCGGTAGATCTCGGCAGTCATCGGCCCCCCTCGCCGGCGGTCAGGCACCGCATCTCATTGAACCCGACGCGGTCGGGTATGCGCACTGCGTGGCTGATCTCCTGACCCAACCAATCGTCATCGGAGCCTGGATCCTCGCGGTGGTGTGTTCCGTGGGGGTGCTGATCGTCGACCTCCGGCGAGTCGCGTCCGGTCTCCCGCCGCTCATGAAGGTCGTCTGGATCCTCACCGTGATCTACAGCGGACCGGTCGGACTCGGCGCGTACTGGAGCTCCGGCCGTCCCCGCATCTCGCAGGATTCCTTGGCCCGCCGGGCCCTTCGTTCCGACGCCCACTGCTTCTCTGGCTGCGGTGGCGGAGAAGTGATCGGAGTCCTCGTGGCCGCCGGCATCCTCGGCCTCGGCAACGTCGGCATCTCCGTCATCACCTTCGTCTTGGCCTTCGTCTTCGGACTGCTGCTCACCATCGGGCCGATGGTCCAATCCGGAATGGCCTTGGGAACCGCCGCCCACGACGCCCTCATCAGCGAGAGCGCGTCCATCAGCGTCATGGAGATCAGCGCCATCGGCGTGGACCTGGCCGTCGCCCGGAACGCCACGATCGGAGATCCACTGTTCTGGGCGTCGCTGGTGTTCTCCCTGCTGTGCGGGTTCGCGGCCGCGTACCCGGTGAACCTGCTGCTCGTCACGTTCGGGATCAAGGAAGGTATGTCCAACCCGCAGGAGATGGCGCTCGATTGACGTGCACCGGGGTCAAGCCGGTGCTCGGCCCACCGCACTGCGCGCTCCAGCGCGAAGTGTGAACGGGGCCGCGGGCGACCCGAGACGACGGAACAACTCGGCGCGCACGGCAGCCCGATCCTCATCCGGCAGCGAGACGCAGTACGACCCCGCCGGCCCGATCCCGTACAGGAACCCGGACCACAGTTCGTCGAAGTCTGCGTAGGTCGAGCTCACGTCGAGCTCCGTCTCGACCACATCGTCGAACCCCGCCCCCTCCAACCAGTCCGTGAGCTCGCCCTGCCGGCCGAAGCGCAGGACGCGGGCCTCGTCGGGCGCCCCCGGGTCGACGGTGAGCGCGGCGTCCCAGAAGTGGCGGAGCATCTCCATCTCCTCGGCGAAGTCCCACACGCACGCGGCGGCGAGCCCCCCGGGCTTCACGACGCGGCGGAACTCACGCCCGGCCTGTTCGGGATCGGGGACGAAGTGGAGCACGAGTTGCGACAGCACCGCATCGAAGGAGTCCGACGGGAAGGGAATGGCCGCCGCGTCGCCCCGCTCGACCCGGACGCCGGGACAGCGCACGGCGCATTCGGCGATGAAGGGCGGAGAAGGATCGATCGCCGACACCCTCGCGGCCCCCAATCGCTCGACCAGGACACTCGTGAGGGCGCCGGGCCCGCACCCGACATCCAGTGCCGACATGCCCGGGGCCACACGGGCGTCATCGGCGAACATCCCCGCCAGGGCAGAGGAGTACCGACCCATGAACGCGTCGTACGCCTCGCCCGATTTCAGGAACGAACCGGCATGAGATTGCTCCACCTACGCACCTCCGCGTTCGAGCGCCGCGCACCCTACGGCACGCGTAGGGTGATCAACGCAGATCGGATCGGGTGGCGTGGAGCGGTCACACCGGGCATCTCGCCCGCACGAGCGGAGGCAGGCACCATGGGCCAGGAGTACCACCAGGGGCAACGGGGGCTACAGGACCGCTTCGACACCCGGCGGCTCGCCGACCGCCTCGACCAGGCGACCACCGACGAGATCAACGATGCCTACCGGGACTTCATCGAAGCCCGCGACATGTTCTTCCTCGCGACGGCCGACGAGCACGGCGTGCCGCAGTGCTCCTACAAGGGCGGCTCGCCCGGCTTCGTGCGCGTCGTCGGCACGCACGAGATCGTGTTCCCGGTCTACGACGGCAACGGGATGTTCCTGTCGATGGGCAACGTCACCGTGAACCCGAACGTCGGTCTGCTGTTCATCGACTTCGAGCGCGGGACCCGCCTGCGCTTCAACGGTGTCGCCAGCATCGACGAGGACGACGAGTTGATGAAGAGCTACCCCGGAGCGCTGTTCCTCGTGCGGGTGCGAGGCTCGGCGGTCTTCGCGAACTGCCGCCGGTACGTCCACCGGTACGAGTTGGCCGAGAGGTCGCCCTTCGTTCCCTCGGCCGCCGCCGACCCCCCCGTGCCCGACTGGAAGCTGGACCCGTGGTTCGAGGGCACCCTGCCGGCGCAGGACCCGGCCCGCGACCCGGACCATCCCAGCGCTCCGGCCATACCGCAGTTCTGACCTCTCCCGCCTCGGCCGAGGCCCAGGGGCACCCTTTCCGACGCCCACTCAGTCGGCGTCGCGGAACGTCGGTATGGTCAGGTTGCCCGCGTCGTCGAGCGAGAAGCCGGGATTGAAGGCGATCTCCCACACGTGCCCGTCGAGGTCGCGGAAGCAGCCGGCGTACCCGCCGTAGAAGGTCTCAGCCGGCTGGCGGGTGACCGTTGCCCCGGCCGCCGCGGCCCGCTCCACCACATCGTCGACCTCGTCCACCGACCGCACGTTGTGGGCGAGCGCGACCCCACCGAACGAGCACTCACCGTCGTCGTCGACTCCGGAATCCGCCGCCAGCTTCTCCCGCCCCCAGAGCACGAGGACCTGTCCGCCCGCCTGGAAGAAGACCGTCTCCTCGACCTCCTGTCCTCGCCACCCGAGCTCTTCGTAGAAGCGACGGGCTCGGTGGAGATCGGTCACGCCCAGGGTGATCAGACTGACTCGCTGTTCCATGGCTCGCCACGGTACGGCGTGAAGGCTCGAGCTCCGGGCGAGCGAGAGGCGGCAGTGGCAGGCTTCCCCCATGTCGATCAACACCGCCGAGGTGTACTACGACCCCTACGACGTCGACATCAACGCGGACCCCTATCCGGCGTATGCCCGCCTTCGAGAGGAGGCGCCGATCTACCACAACGACCGGTATGACTTCTGGGTCCTGTCCCGGCACGACGATGTCCAGAGGGCTCTCGTCGACTGGAAGACGTTCTCCAACACCCGCAGCGACATCCTCGACCTCATCAAGGCCGACATCGAGCTCCCACCGGGGGTGATCCTGTTCGAGGACCCACCCGAGCACACCATGCACCGAGGCCTGATGTCCCGGGTGTTCACCCCCCGGAGAATGGCCGAGCTCGAAGATCAGGTACGCGACTTCTGCGTCCGCTGCCTCGACCCGCTCGTGGGGCTGGACCGGTTCGACCTGATCGCCGAGTTCGCCGCCATGGTGCCGATGCGGGTGATCGGCATGCTGCTCGGCATCCCCGAGCAGGACCAGGTGGCGGTACGGACCAAGACCGACGAGAACCTCCGCACCCGGCCCGGCCAGCCCATGCAGATCAACCAGGACGAGGTCGCCAGCGGCGCCATGTTCGCCGACTACATCGAATGGCGAGCCCACAACCCCTCCGACGACCTCATGACGGTGTTGCTCAACGCCGAGTTCGAGGACCAGGCCGGCGAGACCCGCACGCTCACCCGCGACGAGGTGCTCACCTACACCTCGGTGCTGGCCGGCGCGGGCAACGAGACCACCGGCCGCCTCATCGGCTGGCTGGCCAAGGTCCTGGCCGAGCACCCCGACCAGCGGCGCCAGATCGTCGAGGACCGTTCGTTGATCCCGAAGGCGATCGACGAGATCCTGCGATTCGAACCCACCGGGCACGCCGTGGCCCGCTACGTGATGCACGACGTCGACTACTACGGCACGACGCTCCCGGCCGGCAGTGCGGTGCTGTTGAACGTGGCCGCCGCCAACCGCGACCCTCGTCGCTACGACAACCCCGATGTCTTCGACATCCACCGCGAGGACGTCCAGCACCTCACCTTCGGATATGGGCTCCACTTCTGCCTCGGCGCCAACCTCGCCCGACTCGAGGGCAAGGTCGCCCTCGACGAGCTGTTGAACCGCTTCCCCGAATGGGACGTCGACCTCGCCGACGCGGCGCTGGCCCCGACCACCACCGTCCGCGGCTGGGAACGGCTACCTCTGGTCCTGCCCTGAGCTCGGGCCGCGCCGGGATCAACTCCTCGGGCAAGCACCGAGCAGTTCGCTCTTCAACCAAACGGTTGACGATGCTCGGGCGTGAGCGTACGGTGTAATTCAACCATCCAGTTGAACAGGATCTTCGCCCGTGCCCGACGACCAACTGTCAAGAGTCTTCGCCGCCCTCGCCGATCCGACGAGGCGCGACATGGTCGCCCGCCTCGCCGGGGGCGACCACACCGTCGGTGAGCTGGCCGATCCCTACGACGTCTCCGTCCAGGCGGTGTCGAAGCACATCAGGGTGCTGACCGACGCCGGCCTGGTCACCCAGACCAAGGACGCGCAGCGGCGACCGTGTCATCTCGAGGCGGAGGTCTTCGACCTGATGACGAAATGGATCGAGCGGTACCGCCGAGAGGCGGAGGAGCGCTACGCCCGCCTCGACGAGGTCCTGGCCGAGATGCAGGACGGCGATCGACCCGATAACCACCAGCAGCAGCCCGAACAAGGAGCAGCATCATGAGCGTCACCAACCGCTACGAGGTCACGATCGAGGCCGACCCCGCCCTGCCGATCATCCGCCTCACCCGCGACTTCGACGCCACCCCGGCGCAGTTGATGCGGGCCCATCTCGACCCCGAGTTGTTCGCCCGGTGGGTCGGGCCCCGCGCGATGGAGACCCGGATCGTCGACTGGGACCCCACCACCGGCGGTCGCTGGCGTTACGTCGCCGAGCGCGACGGCGAGGAGTACGGCTTCCACGGTTGCTTCCACGAGGTCGGTGAGGGGCACATCGTGCAGACCTTCACGTTCGACGGGCAGCCCGACGACGTCGCCCTCGAGACGCTGCGGTTCGAGGACCTCGGTGACGGCCGCACCCGGCTCCACGCGCAGTCGTTGGTCGACAGCTTCGAGGGCCGCGATCAGTGGCTGGCCAGTGGAATGGAGACCGGTGTGGCCGAGGGCTACGCCAAGCTGGACGCCCTGGTCGCCGAGCTCCGATGAGCGGGCCCGCGGACGAGCACCGAAGCATCGCCGCGGCTGTTCACCGGCACCGTCGAATGCACCGCCCCGGAGGCGTGGGATCGTCCGGCGCCGGTGGAGGGCTGGGTCGCCCGCGACGTCGTCCGTCATCTCGTCGAGTGGTTCCCTGCATTCCTCCAGGGAGGCGCGGGGATCACGCTGGCTGCCGGTCCGTCGGTGGACGACGACCCGGTCGGCGCGTGGCGCACCCAGACCGAAGCCGTGCAGGCACTCCTCGACGATGCGGACATCGCCGAGCGTGAGCACGATCTCCCCCACATCGGTCCCATGTCGCTCGAGCGGGCGATCGACATGATCTACACCGCCGACGTGTTCCTGCACCGTTGGGATCTCGCGCGCGCCACCGGCCAGGACGAGACGCTGGACCCCGACACGTGCGCCGCGATGCTCGAAGGCATGCTGCCGATGGACGAGGTGCTGCGCCAGAGCGGCCAGTACGGGCCGCGCGTCCCCGTCCCCGACGACGCTGACGTCCAGACCAAACTGCTCGCGTTCATCGGCCGCCGCCCGTAGGCCTCTGCGGTCTCAGCCGGCGTGGGCGGGCAGGTGTGCGGGGAATCCGAAGCGTTCGAAGCACTCATCGGTGTCGAGGAACGAGTGCACCGCGGCGATCCGTTCACCGTGCAGCTCGAGGACCTGGAGGGCCCAGGGGGCGTGGCCGCCGTCGGGGTCGACCCGGTACTGGGCGAAGGCCGGACACCCGTTGGCCCAGCCCGACAGCAGGCGCGATCCCTTGCAGCCGATGCCGGGTCCCGTGTACCAGGTCAGCAGATCCTGCTTGCCCTGCAGCCACATGGCGTAGGGCGGCATCGTCTGGATGGCGTCCTCGTGGAGCAGGGCGGCGAGGGCGTCCATGTCGTAGCGCTCGAACGCGTCGAGGTACCGGGCGAGGAGTTCTTCCTGCTCCGGTGTCAGCGGCGCGGACGCCTCCATGGCCGGAGCGGAGGCCATCGTGGCTCGAGCCCGTTGCAGGGCGCTGTTGATCGCTGCCGTCGACGTGTCGAGCAGCTCGGCGACGTCGCGCACCGGCCAGGCCAGCACCTCACAGAGGATGAGCGCGGCGCGCTGGCGGGCGGGAAGCCGTTGGAGCGCGGCGACGAAGGCGAGGCGGATCGTGTCGCGGGTGGCGGCCACCTGCCCGGGATCGCCGGCGAGGTCGAGGACGTGCTCGTCGGCCACCGGGGTGATCCAGCGGTCCTCGGGCAACACGTCGGTGAGGTGGACCGGATCGGGTGTGCGAACCGGGCCCAGATCGACCGGACGGGCCCGGCGTTGCGGGCTGCGGCTCATGTCGATGCAGACGTTCGACGCGATGCGGAACAGCCAGGTCCGGATGCTGCTGCGCCCCTCGAAACGGTCGGCGGCCCGCCATGCCTTGGCCAAGGTCTCCTGCACGGCATCTTCGGCTTCCGAGCCCGATCCCAGCATCCGATAGCAGAACCCGGTCAGCTCGCGGCGATGCTGCTCGAAGTCCTCGACCGACGGGGCCGGCGCCGATGTGGTCACGGATGTCATGGTAAGTCCTCGGGTCCGCCGGAGTCATCGAGCAGGAGCTCGTCCACGCCAGCCATCTCGAGCACATGTCGTAGCGCCGGGTCGACGTCGACGAGCAGCACGCGGCACCCGAGCCGGCCGGCCCGGAGTGCGAGCCGGCACAGCTCGTCGACCGCCTCCATGTCGAGGCTCGGCGTCATGACCCGTCGGTGTCCTCCTCCGTTCCGACGTTGACCATCCAGTTCGTGCCGAAGCGGTCGGTGCACATGCCGAAGCGAGGCGAGAAGAAGGTCTCGCCCAGCGGCATGGTGACCTGGCCGCCCTCGGCCAGGCCGTCGAAGATGCGGGTCGCCTGCTCGGGTGTGTCGACGATGAGGCTGACGGATGCGCCCTTCATGCCGGCGGCGTCGCCGGTGGGGTCGTCCGAGGCCATCAGGAAGCCGCCGTCTTCCATGGTGAGCGCCGCATGGATGACGAGGTCGGGGTTCGGCGGCCCCGGCGGTGGCTCAGCGCCCTCGGGCATCTCGCCGACGGTCATCACGTCGAGGCGGCCGCCGAGGAGCTCGTGATAGCGGGTCATCGCCGGCCGACAAGTACCGCTGAAGAACAGATACGGGTGACAGGACACGGATGGGCCTCCCTTGGTGAAGGAACTGTTGGTCAGCGGTACAGACGGATCGTCTCTCCCGAACTCATCGCGGCGGGTATCAGGGGAAGGATCGATCCTCGGTCACGACCGGCACGATGATCCGCGTAGCGTCGCCGCCGTGCCCGCTCCGCACTGGTTCTTCCGCTTCATGTACGACCGCGAGAGCGCGGCGTGGGAGCGGCGGCGAGACGAGCCGGCGCATCGCGAGCTGGTCGAACAGACCGCCGATGAACTCGCCCACGTGGTTGCACCACCAGGGCCGGTTGCCGACCTCGGATGCGGACCTGGCGCGCACGCGCTCGAACTCGCGCTGGCGCGGCTACGCCGTCGTCGGGGTCGACGGGTCACCCCGGATGGTCGAGGTGGCCCGGGCACGCGCCGAGCGCGACAAGATCGACGCGACGTTCGACGTGCAGGACGTCAGCGCTCCACTCCAGTTCGCCGATGGGTCGCTCGGAGGTGTCCTCGCAAGCCTCGTCGTGCAGCACCTCCCGCACCCCGAGGCCTTCATCGCCGAGATCCGGCGTTGCCTCCGGCCGGGCGGGCACCTGTTGATCACCGCACCCGCTCGCGAACCCGCGTCGCCGACGACCTCGAACCTGTACTGGCGGCTTCGCACAGTGTTCTACGTCCGTGTCCCCGGCGTTGTTCGCTTCTACGACACGACCTCCCTCTGTCGTCTCGTCCAGGACCGCGGCCTGACGGTCGTCGAGTGCCACCGCGGGCCCGGCCGAGTGAGCGTGTTGGCTCGCGCGTGAGGCAGCAGGTCGGTTCTTGCCATCGACCGGCAGATTCCCTCCGCTGCTCGGTCTACGGCAGGTCGATCGAGGACGCGTGCGCCGCGAGCTTGTCGAGCGCCATCTGCCAGCCGGTCGCTCCGGGCGAGTCCGCGGGCACGCCGACGTGGGTCAGGGTCATGCCGGTCCGACCGCCGAGGTCGGTGAGCTGCACGCGCACCTCGGTGACGGTCGTGTGCCCGTCCGGCAGCCCCGCTTCGGCGGCTGACAGCGCGTTGCCGTTCGCGTCGGCCATGGCCTCGGTGTAGACGAGCAGCTCCGGCTCGACGACCTCGAGGTACTGGCCCGTGAACCACATCCGCATCGGGCCGTCCGGCGTCTGCATCTCCATGGCCACGGTCCGCGACCCGCCGACGCGAACGTCCATCTCGGCGACCGGGATCGTCGCCCCATCTGGGCCGTACCACGCCTTGAAGTGGTCGGGGACGGTCCACATCGCCCACACCAGCTCCACGGGCGCGTCGACGACACGGTCGATCACGACCGCATCGTCTCGAAGGTCTCGGTCACTCATCGGCTCTTCCTCTCGGGCTGCTGAAGTCCTGCGATGTACTCGTCGAGTTGGTCGAAGCGGGATTCCCAGACGGGCCGGTACTGCCCGGCCCACGGTGCTCACCGATCGTGGCGACGAGACGCTGAGGGCGGCACGGCGGACCCACAACGATGTTCTGCGCCGCGGATTCCTCAGCGTGACCAGGCCGAACGAGCGACGGACGCTGCAGCGCATCTGGGCCAGGCTCTCTCGATCACCGGAGAACCCCGCCGTCGGCGGCGGGGAGACGATCACCACCGAGGAGTAGGACGAGAAGGTCCGCGTGCTGCAGCCGTGCCAGCGCTGGTTGCAGGGGCCGGTTCGTTCTCGGACGTCGTTCAGGGTGGGTCGCCTCGGACCATCCGCGCCAGCGTCTCGATGAACCGGTCCCGGTCTGCGCCGATGGGTGCACCGAAGAAGTGTTCGGCGAGGTGATGGCCCACGAGGGCGAGCATCGCGACCGCGGCCACAGCGTCGGCATCCGCCTCCGCGATCTCCCCCCGCTCCATCCGCTCGGCGAGGAGCGCGCTCTCGGCCTGGGCCCCGTCCTCGGCCAGGACGCGCTGCAGCGGTTCGAGCAGACCCGGTCGCTGCCGCCCTTCGCGGGCGGCGATCTCGATCAGCGGCTGCAGGCGGGCGAGCTCGTCGAGGGTCCTGCGGTAGGCGACGTCGAGCCGCTCGGGCGCGCCGATGCGCGCCTCGCGGGTGGCTGCGGCCCGAGCGACCTCGCGATCGACGACGGCGACGAGCACCGCCTCCTTGTTCTCGAAGTGCCGGTAGAAGCTGCCGCTCCCCGGCGACAGGCCGGCAGCCTCCTCGATCTCGACGACGGTCGTGCCGGCGACACCCTGGCCAGCGAACAGCTCCAACGCCCGGTCCATGATCCGTTCACGCGTGTCGTTCGGCACAAACGCAAGATAGCTCTTGCAGTCTGCAAGAGCTATCTTGCATGCTGTCCGACATGACAGCCATCACGTCCGTCCTCGGCTTCGCTCGCCCCGACCGGGTGAGCCCCGACCACGAACGGCCCGGAGTTCGACGGTCGGCCACCATCGAGCCCGAGCCGCTCGATGCCACCACCCTCGCCATGCACGAGTGCGAGCTCCATGACCTCGCCGTTCTCGAAGCCCAGGCGCCGAGCCTCGACGACGCAGGCTTCACGATCGCCGACCTGCCCGACCGCCGCGGGCTGCACGACACGCTCCGGGCCGTGCTCCACGAGCAGCGCCTGAGCTCCCGGAACGAGGCCGCCATCCGTCGCTCGCTCGGCCGAGCGCGGCTGCGCCTCCGCGACGGCACCCACCTGCTGATCCTGCACGTCGCCGCCGAGGGAGTCCTGTTCCGCAGCGAAGGGCCCGGCCGGGATCGACGTGCACGGAGGTGCCGACGACGAGATCCGTCACGGCGGCGCGGTCAACGTCCATGCCGACCAGGACGTGCTCGGCACACCGCTTCGCCAGTTGATGCGGGGTCATGCGCCGAGGATCCTCCGCCACGATGCGCCCGACAGCTCCAACCGACGCTCGCCGCTGATGCTGGTGAACGTGTGGCTCCCGCTCCGGCAGGTCACCCGACCGCTCACCCTCATGCACAGTGCATCGCTCGATCGTCGACGCGACCAGTGCCGGTACGGGCTGCCGACCGAAGGCATCCTGAACCGTTCCGGCGAGCGTGCGGTCAACGACATCTGGGCGTTCCTGCACGACGAGGCCCAGGAGTGGTACTTCCACTCCGGGCTCGGTCTCGGCCAGGCCTACGTGTTCGACACGCTCAGCACGGCGCACGGCAGCTGCGCCCTACCCGGTGAAGACGTCGCCGCCGATCGCTACCGGCGCCTCGCGGCGGCCGAGGCCGCCATCGGAGATCGGGACACCGCAGCGCTGGGCGAAGCGGTCGCCGGTCGCAGCGCACGTGAGGTCCCGACCGCCTCGCTGCAGCAGGCAATCGCGACGATGGATGCGCTTCTCGACGAGGTCGCCTCGCCGGCCGGGCACCTCACCACCGGCGACGCGAACGATTGGCTCCGCCGCTCCGAAGCGGCCAGGGCAGCGGTCGTGCGCAGCTCGATCGAGCTCCGCGCCCTCGCCCTCCGCCTTTCCGCCCGGACCTGAGCGGGACCAGTCGACCTCGAGCCGGGGGCTTCACCGACCGTCACGGCGTGCGAACCGTGCCGCCGCTCGGGCCAACGCATCGGCCAACTCCGGCGGTTCGACGACGGCGACGTCCACATCGAGCTCGACGGCCATGACGATCGCCCAGGTCAAGGTGTCGACCTCGGCCACCACACGACATCGGCCCCGGCCCAGCGCGGTGACCTCGGCCCAGCGCCCGTAGCGAGCATTGACGTCCGCCGCCTCGGCGCCGACATCGAGGACGACCCGGTGGCGACCGGGGATGGCGCGGATCTGCTCGGCGACATACGCACGAAGGTCGTCGGCCGGCGCCGGCCGGGCATCGAACGGCGTGCGGGCCGGTCGGGGGTCGGTCATGCGGTCGACGCGGAAGGTGCGCCAGTCGTGTCGGTCCGTGTCCCACGCGACCAGATACCAGCGGCCGTACAGCGAGACGAGCCGGCACGGCTCCACGTATCGGTTGCTCTGATTGCCGTCGGCCGCCCGGTAGGCGAACGACAGGCGCACGACGTCACGGCACGCTTGCGCGACCGAACCGAGCACGCCGACCGACGGCGATGTCGACGGCCCGGCCACTCCGGCGGCAGTCGACTCGACGATGTCATCGGCCCGGCGACGCTGCGCCGGGGGCAGTTGGCCGAGCACCTTCATGAGCGCGCCGAGCGACGCCTCGGCGAGCTCGGTCGATCCGTGGGCCGCGAGATGGAGACTGGCGGCGAGGGCCACCGTCTCGTCATCGTCCAGCAGCAGTGGAACCCGGCCCGCGTTGGCCTCGCCCAGCGCATAGCCCCCGTCGGTACCTCGAGCGCTGCGGACCTCGTAGCCGAGGCCGCGGAGTCGCTCGACGTCGCGGCGCAGCGTCCGTTCGGACACCTCGAGGCGATCGGCGAGGTCGCGCCCGGGCCAGTGGCGCCGGCGCTGGAGCAGCGTGAGCAGTTGGAGCAACCGGGCGGCGGAGTCGGCCATCGATACCAGGATTTCTCGCGTTCCGGTCAGTTTCTGACCGGAATAGGAGAACACGCTAGCGCCATGACGACAACCCACACCGAAGCCCAACCGACCACGACCGAGGGCGACCGGTTCGCCCGTGAGCGCGCCGACCTGCTCGACACACTCGCAATGCACCGCCGCTTCCTCCGCGTCGCGGCCGAGGGGCTGACCGACGAACAAGCTGCCCGCACGCCAACGGTGAGTGCGCTGTCGGTCGGCGGTCTCGTGAAGCACGTCGCCGCCGTCGAGCAGGCTTGGGCAGGTTTCATGACCGATGGCGCCTCGGCGATGCCCTACGACGCCGTCGACTGGGACGACCTCCCACCCGAGGCCATCGCCGCCTACGCCGATGGGTTCCGATTGCTCCCTGGCGAGACGCTGGCCGACGTGCTGGCCGAGTACGAGGACGTCGCGGCCCGCACCGACGCCCTCGTCACAACGCTCGACCTCGACGCCGACCACACGCTGCCGTCCGCCCCGTGGTTCACGCCCGGCGCCCGCTGGTCAGTCCGGCGCGTCGTGACCCACATCGTGGCCGAGACGGCCCAGCACGCGGGCCACGCCGACATCATCCGGGAGACCATCGACGGCCACAAGACCATGGGATGAGTCACAGGACCATGGGATGAGCCACTTCACGGAGGCGGCGGTTGACCTTCGATCCGAGCGCGAGGCTCGGGGCGGCCCTGGGCACCGAGACCGTCGATGGCCAAGAGCGCACCGCTGAGCACACCGGGACCGTCGATCGACACCACGTAGAGGCGGTCGAGGTCCGGACCGCCGAACGTGACATCGGTGGGATTCTCCACCGGTAGCGGGACGGTGCGATCAAGGCCTGCGGTGGTGAACCGGGCCAGCTGGCCGCCACCGACGAGCGCGCACCACAGCCCGCCGTCGGCGTCGAAGGTGGAGCCGTCGGGACGGCCGTCGAGCGTGCTCGTGTCGCCGAAGACGCGTCGGGGTCCGACGGTGGCGGTGTCGGGTTCGTAGTCGTAGGCGAAGTACTCAGCCGATGTGTCGCCGATGATCAGCGTCATCACACCGTCCACCACGGCGACGGCGGGCCCGTTGGTGTTGGCGATGTCGGGGTCGAGCAGACGCCATCTCTTGGTCGAAGACCACCACCACGCCGAGCCTTCCGCCGGACCGAGGTTGAGCTTGCCCGTGATGATGTTGCCGTCGAGGTCGGCACACGCGTCATTGCACCGCCCGCCGATCTCCGCCGGAAAGGATGCGAGGCGCGCGGTCGTACCGTCGTCGACATCGACAACGTGGAGACCGTCGTCGAGCACGACGACGAGGCGCCGGTCCTCCGTGGGCACGATGCCGGTCGGCATGGTCGGCATCGCCAACGTGTGCAACTCGCCGACCCCGCCCTCCAGCCAGTGCAGGGCACTCGTGGCGCAGTCGACGAAGTACAGGCGGTCCGTGCGATCGTCCCACACGACGCTCTCGCCCCAGCCGAGGGTCATCTCGCCGATGCGGCTGATCTTCATGTCGTCGATTGTGGCGCGCAGCAGTCGTCGAGTTCCTCGGTGCGCCAGTGTTCGATGCCTTCGCGGCCGGCGACATAGACGATGCCGAGACCGGCGAGGGGATCGGCCCACCACCAGCCGAACAAGGCGTTGAGGCCGAGACCGATCAGCAGGATGACCGAGAGGTACACGCACAAGGAGGTCTCGGTTGCATCGGCGGTGACGGCCCGGCTGGCGAGCTGCTCGCCGACTCGTCGCTTCGCTCGCGCCAGGAGCGGCATGACGATGAGCGAGACGATGGCGAGGCCGATGCCGAAGAGGCTTGCGTCGGGCTCGGCGCCGATGATCAGCCTTCGCAGCGATTCGGCGCCGACTCCGACGGCGAGCACCAGGAAGGTGATGGCGATGAGTCGTACCGCCCGTCGTTCGGCGGCTTCCGAGGGCTCGACGCCGTGGCGTTCCTTGGAGAGGCGCCACAGGATGACCGAGCCGGCGAAGACCTCGACGTAGGAGTCGACGCCGAAGCCGACGAGAGCGATCGATCCCGCAGCGATGCCCGACGCGATGCCGGCGATGCCCTCGATGACGTTCCAGCCGATCGTGAACCACGCCAGCCACTGCCCTCGCCGCACGAGCCGTGGCCGGTTGACGACCTGGTGCGCAGTCATGGCTGATCGTCCTCGGGGCAGGGGTGCAGCGGGAGTCGCGACAGCACTTCGTCGTGACCGCCGCCTACGAGGGTCTGGTCGACCCGGTCAGGAGATCGATCCTGGCCCGTGCCTCGCCGACACCGCCGAGGGTTTCGAGATCATCTGCAGCTGGGGCTCGCACTGGCCTGAACATACATCCATCGATGAACTGTTCAGCATCGGTGAGATCAGGTGAAACCCCGGCTGAACCTCTTGACCTCGAAGTCGGGTCGAAGGTTTACCGTGCGTCCCGTGAGCACGTACACGATCGGCCAAGTCGCCGAGCGCTCCGGCTTTCCGACCTCGACGCTGCGCTTCTACGGCCAGCACGGCCTGCTCGAACCTGTCGGGCGCACGGAGGCCGGCTATCGGATCTACGACGACGGGTCCCTGGCCCGGCTCCGGTTCATCGGCCGGGCCAAGCAGCTGGGATGCACCCTCGAGGAGATCGCCGACCTGGCCCGGCTGTGGGAGGCCGAAGACTGCGGCCCGGTACAGACACGGCTGCACGAGCTGGTCACCGCCACCATCGCCGACGCGCAAAGGCGCAGCAGCGAGCTCATCGCATTCATCACCCAGCTCCAAACCACAGCCGCCCACCTGGGCGGCGAACCGGTCGACGGTCCATGTCACACCGACTGCGCGTGCCTGCGTGATCAACCCAACACCGGCGGGTTCGTGCCCGCCACCCTGGGAGAAAGGGCCGACCCCGCCATCGTCTGCACGCTCTCCGCCGGGGACGTGCCCGACCGCATCCAGAACTGGCAGGGCGTGCTCGGCCACGTGGCTCATCGAGACCGGACGCCCGACGGCGGCGTACGACTCGTGCTCGACGAGGCTGCCCCGCTCGACGAGGTGACACGGCTCGCGGCCGCCGAGCAGGCGTGCTGTGCGTTCTTCGAGTTCGCCGTCACGATCGACGGCCGCGGCGTCGCCCTCGAAGTCCGGGCGCCCGACGAAGCCCACGAGATCCTCGAGGCCGTGTTCGGAGCGGCATGAGCCGCCGGGGACTGCTGAAGCCTCTTCGTCGTCAGATGCGAGGCGCGACGGGGGCGTGGAGGTTCCACGTCGGCAGCGAGCGGGTCAGGGCGGTGGAACCGGTCGCGGTAATCCGGCCGTCGCGGATGGCCCGTGACCAGGACAGGGCTCCCCGATGCCAGTCCACGAACGCGAGGGATTCGGCCTCGATGTACAGGTCGGGTTCGTCACCGGGATCGCTGTAGCAGATCTCCGCGTCGCCCTGATCGACGAGGAGCCAGTAGAAGCGGTTGCCAGGGCTCTCGTCGGGGAAGGTGAACGCGATCACCGTTCGCTCGTGGGGCAGCTTCGACCGGTCGAGCTGTGCCTGGCACCATGCCCAGAGCGCGAAGCCCGGGTCGGCGTGCATCGAGGTGACTTCGACCCAGCGCTCACCCCACTGCCCCATCGCTTCGACGACGGCGGCGAGGTCGGCGCCGGCCTCGGTGAGCTCGTAAACCGAGCCCCTGCCCGTTGACTTGGGCTGGGACCTGATCACGCCAGACGTCTCGAGTTCGCGGAGTCGCTTCACCAGCATCGAGCGCGACATGGCCGGCACGCCTCGGGCCAGTTCGTTGAACGTGTGCGCTCCGAGCATCAGGTTCCTGATCAGCAGTGGCGTCCACCGCTCGGCGAGGATCTCGGATGCTCGGGCGATCGGGCAGTACTGGCGGTAGGAACCCACCCCTTCATGTTCGCATGAAGGCCGGCCGCAGGAAGTTCGAAATCAGAACTTCCTCCACCGAGGCTGACGATCGAGTATCGAGGCATGACTGATGACATCCCGACCATGACCGACGCCGAACGGGGCCAAGTGAACGCGTCAGCCGCAGAGGTCTACGAGGCGTTCTTCGTGCCTGCGTTGTTCGGGCAGTTCGTCGAGCCCGTTCTCGACCACGCGGGCGTCGAAACGGATGATCGCGTGCTCGATGTGGGATGCGGCACCGGCATCGTGGCCCGGGCGGCACGACGACGCGTGGGGGCGACCGGCAAGGTTGTCGGCCTCGACCCGAACGATGGAATGCTCGCTGTGGCACAGAGGTCCGGATCGGGCATCGACTGGCGCCGTGGCACTGCGGAGGCACTCCCGTTCGCTGAGGCATCCTTCGATCACACCCTGAGCCAGTTCGCCGCCATGTTCTTCACCGACCGGGCCACCGCGATGGCCGAGATGGCCCGGGTCACGACCGACGACGGGACGATCACCGTCGCCACCTGGTGCGGCCTCGACCGCACACCTGGTTACGAGGCGATGGTCGCCCTCATCGAAGACGAGCTCGGCCGAGCCGCCGCCGACGCCTTGCGAGCACCGTTCGTGCTCGGGGACCAGCACCTCGTACGGGAGCTGCTCGCCCCGATCGGCGGCGTCCTGCGGATCGACGAGATCGCCGGATTCGCTCGGTTCCCGTCCATCGCGGCCTGGGTGAGCACCGACGTACGAGGATGGACGCTCGCCGATCTGGTCGACGACGCCGCCGAGGCGAGACTCGTCGACCGAGCCGAGCGCGAGCTCTCGGGCTTCATCGCAACCGACGGCAGCGTCGCCTTCGCGGCGCCCGCGATCGTCGCCACCGTCCACGCCGGCCGCTGAACCCGAGAGGGATCGGCTTCGAGGAAGGCAATGACCACGTCCCCATCACGATGACGTCGAGCCGCTACTCCGTCGGCCGGTATCGCAGCGCGACCGCCCCCGACCGGAACTCGTGGCGATCGACGAGCTCGAGTTGGATGCGGTCGCGCAGACCGGCGAGCAGCGTCGGCCCGTGTCCAGCGACGACGGGCTGCACGAGGAACTCGTACTCGTCGATCAGGCCCAGATCCGCCAACGCCAGGGGGAGCGTCACGCCACCCACGGACAGGGCCTCGCCTGGCTCCTGCTTGAGCCGCTGAACCGCTTGCCCCAAGTCGCCTCGCACCAGCTCGGCATTCCAATCAACCCCGTTCAGCGTGCTCGACACGACGTACTTCTTCGCCCGATCGATGGTCTCCGCGAACGGGATCTCCCACTCGTCCATCCAGTCAGGCCACGCGCCCGTGGCCGGCCGCCGCCACGCCGACTCCATCATCTCGTAGGTCACCCGGCCGAACAGCAGGGCATCGGCTCGTTCCATCTCAGCGGTCCAGTAGCGCATCGACTCCTCGTCCGGCGGGAGCCCTGCCTCGTGATGGCAGCAGCCATCGAGCGTGAGGTTGATCGAGTATCGAAGTGGTCTCATCTCGTTGCTCTCCCTTGATGCGCGCCGCGCGTTCACCGGACCGTACTCAGACGATTGCCGGCGCCATTTCTCATCGGAACCCCGATTCCACCTGATGACCAAGGTTCCACCCGATCTCGTCTGCCTTGCGAGGTTGGTGGGCGAGTCGTTCCCGGCTCAGCCGTACCGCGCTACGAGCGCACTGCCGATCGAGGCGAGGTGGTCGCGCACGCCCTGCGGGCCGGTGACTTCGAGCCACTCGACGAGCCCGGCGAGTTCGCCAGCGAGGGCGTAGTCGCTGTGGCCGCGGATCACGATCTCGATCCGGCCGTCGGGCGTGGAACCACCAACTTCGAGGCGGCCCCCGAGCATCATCCGGAGCAGGCCGAGCCCGTCGGGAGCGCACACCGCCTGGGTCTCGACCGGGGTGCGCATTCGGTCGACCTCGTCGGCGATCTCACGCCAGCTCTCGGCAAGGTCGAATCCCTCGGGTCGGTGGACGGGATCGTCGGTCAACTCGACCGACGAGACACGGTCGATCCGGAAGGTTCGTCGACCGGCCTCGGTGTTGGACACCAGGTACCAGGTCGGACCCTTGGCGACGATGCCGAGTGGGTGGACGGTCCGCTCGGTCTCGGAGCCTTTGCGGTCGACGTAGCCGAGCCGCGCCTGAACGCCGCGTATCACGGCCTCTTGGAGTTCATCGAGAAACCGGGGTGGTCGGGGCTCGAGCTGGCTGGATCCCCAGCGTCGTGGGTCGACGACAATTGATGTCGCGGCTGCCTCAGCCTGCTCCCGGAAGGGCTCGGGCAACGCGCGTACGAGCTTGCGGAGAGCGGCCTTCACGGCCGGGGTTGCGGTCGAGGCCGGTCCGGCCACGAGGAACAGGGCGCGGGCCTCGCTCGCGGTCAGCCCGGAGAGGTCGGTGCGGGCGCCGCCCAGGAGACGCCACCCGCCCCCTCGGCCCTGCACGGAGTACACGGGCACCCCGGCCATGGCCAACGCCTCGAGGTCGCGGCGGGCGGTGCGCTCGGATACCTCCAACTCCAGGGCGACCTCGGATGCCGTGACCTGTTCACGCCGCTGCAGCAGGAGAAGGGTGGCCAGAAGCCGGTCAGCTCGCACCCAGCCACCCTTCCACACCAAACCGGTCAGAAGATGGCCGGTTTGGGTGGGCACGATGGCGCCATGACCACAACGACCACTTCCACCACGGACCACCTCATGGATCCCCGGGCAATCCTCGACCGTGCCATCGCCACCGGCGGGGCCGTGATTGCCGGCACCCGTCCAGACCAGCTCACGGACCCGACGCCGTGCACGGACATGAACGTGCGAACCCTGCTCACCCACCTCATCGGCGTGCTCGACCGCGTCGCCGCGCTCGGCAACGGCGAGGATCCCTTCGCCGTCCCCGAGACCACCGTCCCCGACGATCGCTGGGCCGATGCGTGGACGGAATCCGGGAGACGAGCCACGGATGCCTGGACCGACGACGCCGTGCTCGAACGACCCATGGCACTGCCCTGGATCCACGGCAGCGGCGCGGAGGTGTTGGCGTCCTATTTCTCCGAACTGACCGTCCACACCTGGGATCTCGCGACCGCGACCGGTCAGCAGCCCGAATGGGACGACACGGTCGTCACCGCGGCGCTCGAGTCAGCACGCCAGATCCTCCCGGCCGAGAACCGCCGAGCCCTCTACGAGGAGATCTCGATCGCGATGGGCCTCGACGAGGTCGCCATCCCCTTCGCCGAGGCCGTCCCGATCCCCGACGACGCCCCCGACATCGACCGCCTCGCCGCATGGAACGGCCGAGATCCGGCCCGCTGATCCCGACGCCGCCGAACAAGCTCAGGGGCAAGGTGAGCCGTGTCGTCGGCAGCATCAGGGCCCGAGTGCATCCCGGAACCACCAGGCAAGCGCCGTTCGGGACCTTCCGGTGGACTGCGGCGCCGGTCTTCGGAGCGTCCGATCTCTGGTGTCCACCACCGGCACGTTGAGGATGCGCTCCTGAAGTCTCGGCGTGTGGTGTTGCGCCAGTGCAACGTCCTGTGCCGAGAGCTCGCCGGTATCGGATCCACGAACGGGAGAGGCGAGTCGAATCACCCGTTTCGATCACGATCCGTCGGTCGGGCCCGATCGCGTCTCCACAGCCTCCTGGTATCAGATCAGATACCACCTGTGCTAGGCTGACCCGCATGGATGCGGCCGTCCTCATCTCTCACGCTCGTCACGCCGCGCACCTCAGCCTGCGCGCCCTCGCCACTCGATCCGGCACCTCCCATGCGACCATCTCGGCCTATGAGACCGGGCGAGTCACGCCGACCGTCGACACGCTCGACCGGATCCTCCGGGCCGCCGGGTTCACCGCCGCCGTCGAGCTCGCGCCGCAGCCCGATGCCACGCCAGAGGATCGGATCCGGAAGGGCGAGGAGCTCGTCGAGGCCCTCGAGCTCGCGGCCATGTTCCCCGCCCGCCACACCGTCGAGCTGACGGCGCCGATCTTCCCGGCCGAGCGGTCGGCGGGCACCCGGGCCGTGGCCTGACCGGTGGCCGTGTCGCTTCCCGAAAAGTTGCTCGCCCTCCACGGGGCGCTCACCGAGGCCGCCCTCGCCCATGCCTTCGGCGGCGCACTGGCCCTGGCCTGGTGCACGCAGCAGGCCCGCGGCACCATCGACATCGACGTCAACGTGTTCGTGCCCGTCGACCAACTCGACGACCTCCTCGCTGCGCTCCCCACGCCCATCGACGTGACCGACGCCGACGCCCTCCTGCTACGACGCGACGGCCAGGCCCGCCTGTGGTGGGACACCACGCCTGTGGACGTGTTCCTCAACACCACCGGCTTCCACGACGAGGCCAGCCGGCGGATCCGTTGGGAGCCCTTCGCCGGCGAGTCGCTCCCGTTCCTGGCCTGCCGCGACCTGGCCGTGTTCAAGGCGTTCTTCAACCGGACCAAGGATTGGGCCGACCTCGAGGCGATGCACGCCGCCGGGGCCCTCGACAAGCCTGCCGTCATCGGGGTGCTCGCCACCCACCTCGGCCCCGATGACGATCGAATCGCTCGCATCGACGCCCTCTGAGCGGTCCCCGGCACCGGCGAGAAGGCGTCCGGACCCCAATGACGCGCGGGCGCGCATCGTCACGCTCACGAGCCGCGGTCGAGAGATCCGGCAGAAGTCCGCAGTGGCGTTCCGGCCAGTAAATGACCACTTCGCGGCGGCGCTGACAGGCGACGAGATCGAGACCCTGGTCTCGCTGCTCCAGCGAGTCTGCGACGAGTTCGAGAGGAAGCGCGCGACATGACCACCTACGTCCTGGCCCAACTGACGATTCACGATCGGGACCGCTACGACCGTTACAGCTCGCAGTTCATCGAGACGCTCGCACCGTTCGAGGGTCATCTGATCGTGGCCGACGAGCGACCGGAAGTCGTCACCGGAGGCTGGGACCACGACAAGGTGGTCCTCCTCGGCTTCCCAACCCGCAGCCATGCGGATCGTCGGGCTTCGAGTGATCGGTATCAACGAATCGCCATCGATCGTGAGGCTTCCACCACGGCGACCGTGCTCGTCCTCGTCGGGCTCGACGATGTCGCGCCGTGTCTGTGGTCTGCCGGTCGCAGACCACACTCCGGGCCGTGTGCACTCGCCCCGTCGTGGGACGACAGTCGCCACCGAGGTACGTCCTGATACAGCCAGCGCACCCGGAACCTGCTCAGACCTTGCCGCCCAAGAGGTCGTCGAGGTCCCGTTTGTCGGCCAAGAGCCGGACCACATCGAGATGGTCGGACCGCTCGAAGTAGAACCATCCGCACGGGAAGCCCTCGACGACCACGCGTCGTAGCTCCGGGATGCCGATGCGTTCGCCGACGAGCGGCGATCCGATGCCGGGCATGTCCTCGACAGACCGGACTGCTTCGATCGCCGCAGTGAAGAATCGGTCCGCGAGTTGCGAGCCCTCGGCGGCGGCGTAGTGGCGGGTCCTCTCGACCAGATCCTGCTCGGCCAACGGCCGGGTCCTCGCCGGCTTCACTCCCCCGGACCGACAGCAAGATCTCGAAGATCACCGACCCGCTGGTCGTCGAGCACGCGACCCTCACCGGACTCGAGCCCATCGGCGATCAACAACCGAAGTCGAAGCGCAGCCTGTTCGCGCCGGTCCCGCCGAATCAGGTCACGCAGGTACTCGCTCGTGTTCCCATACTCCCCCGACTGCACCCGCTCGTCCACATAGCCGCGCAGTTCCTCCGGGATGGCAAAGCTCATCGTGTTCCGGCTCACGTCCACCACCCTGACTCCACTATCAACAGTTGTCAACAGCAGACGGATGCCACCGAACGCCTGCTTCGGGGCGCTCGGGCGAAGCGCCGATCTGTGGTGTCCTGAGCGTGGTGGTTGGGGACGCGAATAGGTAGCGCGAATATCTAGCGCCGTCGGGCCGGCACCTTGTGGTCGGTGTGGACGAGTGCCCCATGACATCGACGGCCATGGACGGCCCGCGATGGGCACCGGTCTCGCAACGACCACCGGGATCTCGTCGGCATAACGATTGCCGTTCATAACGAGTGGCGTTATCCTCTGCCGTGTGCTGCAGTCGTTCCGCGACAAGGACGCCGAGCGGGTGTGGCAACGCCAACGATCGAAACGACTTGACCAACCGACCCAGCGAGCAGCCCTGCGCAAACTGCTCATTCTCGACGCTGCCGAGCAGATCGGTGATCTCCGGGTTCCGTCGGGCAACCGGCTGGAGAAGCTCAAGGGCGACCGAGCGAACACCTACAGCATCCGCGTCAACGACCAGTGGCGCATCTGCTTCCGCTGGACGACAGCAGGCCCAGAAGATGTCGAGATCGTGGACTACCACTGAGAGGAGAGGAGATGAGATGACCGCACCAACGATGGACCCGATCCACCCCGGCGAGATCCTCCTACTCGAATACATCGAGCCGCTCGGAATCACCCAGCACCGAGTCGCTGTCGCGATTGGCGTCCCCCCGCGGCGGATCAACGAGATCGTGCACGGCAAGCGGGGCATCACCGCCGACACAGCCCTTCGTCTCGCGCGCTACTTCGGCACGAGCGAGCGGTTCTGGCTCAACCTGCAGAGCCGCTACGAGCTCGAGGTCGAGCGAGACCGCCTCGGCGGCGCCCTCGACGAGATCGAGCCGCTCGCCACTGCGTAGAGGATTCGGCCCTCGAGCCGCTGGCCGAGCGCCACCAAGCGCGCGGCGCCGGATCGGTCCGAGACCATCTCCGAACCGCCGGCTACGCGACGGTCTACCAGTGGCGGAGGTCTCCCTAAACCTCGCCGACGGCCATCTCCGATACGCGCCAGTGAGGATGAGATCGTCGCTGTAGGAGGGGTCCACGTCCTCGTCGAGGTGGGTCGCTACGTTCAGCGGCCCTCTCGGTTGCTCTGACTCGGTTTGAAACACCCAGGTTCGCAGGTGATTGTCGAGCGGCTGAGAGGAACCGAAACGAAGGCACGCCCCGTTCCGGAGGGTGATCGAGCTGGCTGCGCCAACAGCCTGCTCGCTCACGGTCTCCTTCCCGGGACGTGCGTGCCACCCCTCAACCACTTTCAAGAGAAGGGATGGCCATGGCCATCGTAGAGATGACGCGCCCGATCACGGGCGGAGTCGACACCCACCTGGACCTGCACGTCGCCGCAGCTCTCGATGCCAACGGCGGCGTGCTCGGCGTCGAGTCGTTTCCGACGACCGCGGCGGGGTTCGAGGAGCTGACCGAGTGGCTGGAGTCGTTCGGTCCGCTCGAGCGAGTCGGCGTGGAAGGCACCGGCGCTTACGGTGCCGGGCTCGCCCGACACCTGAGCCGACAGGGCGTCGAGGTGATCGAGGTTGACCGCCCGAACCGCCAGCTGCGCCGGATGCAGGGCAAGTCCGACACCGTCGACGCTGTCGAGGCAGGTCGAGCGGTGCTGTCGGGACGAGCCTCGGGGATCGCCAAGACCGCTGATGGCAACACCGAAGCGATGCGGGCGTTGCTGATCGCGAAGCGCTCGATCCGCGAGTCACGCATCACGTGTCTGAACCAGATCCGCCACCTCGGGTTCTGCGGCCCCGATGCGCTGCGTGAGCAGTTCCGCCATGTGCCCAAGACGACGCTGGCCCGGCAGGCCGCCGCGCTGCGTCCCCGCCGAGGCGGAAACGTGGTGGCCTTCGCGACGAAGACGGCGATGCGCAGCCTCGGACGTCGTGTCCAGGACGCCGACGCCGATGCACGAATGATCGACAAGCTGCTCCGCGAGCTCGTCGAGGCCACCGCACCGTCGCTGCTCGAGCTCTACGGCTGCGGAGTCGACACCGCAGCCATCCTCCTCGTCGCCGCCGGCGACAACCCCGACCGCATCCGCAACGAAGCCGCCTGGGCCCACCTGTGCGGCGTCGCCCCGCTACCCGCGACCTCGGGCAAGGTTGTCGACCGTCACCGTCTCAACCGGGGCGGGAACCGCCAAGCGAACCATGCGCTGTGGCGGATCGTGTTCACCCGCATCGCCTCCGAGGAGCGGACCCAGCACTACGTCGAGCGACGCCTCGCCGAGGGCCGCTCCCGCGCCGAGATCATCCGCATCCTCAAGCGCTACGTCGCCCGGGAGACCTTCAAGCATCTCCCGCGCGGGTAACCGCCATCTGGGGTCCCGGGTCTGGCCCAATATGCGCCTGACACCAACGGTTGTCTTTCGAACGATCTGCCGACCCGGGATCCCACACACCATCGGCACCGCGTTGGCCTGATAAGAGCTCGCCCTCCAAGAAGCCGGAGTGGCCCATCACTGGTTTGCCAGCACCGCCGAGAAGCACCTTGACAACCCATAGGAGCATCGTTCTCTTGTGGTCTCTGCTGCTTAGGAGACGCGATTAGGTCGCAGGCGATAGGTGCGCCATCCAACAGCACCTCGGGGACGAGGCGGGTGCCTCTTCGCGATGGTCGCCATCGGCTCGCGAGAATGCCCCCGTCGAGATCGACATCCGCGCGGCGACCGTGAGCGATCTAGATGACGTGGGTTCGATCCGCCAGAGCGCGATCGCTCGTCACGCTCCGGGGTTCTACTCGGAGCGGGAGGTCGATGAGCTTCTCCGGCAGGCCGGTGAGGCTGGCTTTCGGGAGCTCGCACTCAGCGGCCGGTTGTTCGTGGCCACCTGCGATGAGCTGCTCGTGGGTACGGCAGCCTGGGCAGACGGCTACGTGCGGCACGTGCACGTCCGCCCCGGGTACGAGCGATCGGGAATCGGCACCCTGCTCGTCCGGCGGGTCGAGCAGGACATTCGACGGTTCACGCGTGCTACCGAGATGCTGGTGAACGCGACACGGAATGCGGAGCCCTTCTACGAAGCCATCGGTTTCGCGCGCTCAGCATCCGCCGAGGCCGACTCGACCCTCTTCGTCCTGATGCGGAAGGCAATGCGTCGGTAGCACCAAACGCCAGCTCCGCGACGGTCTTTCAGTGGCCGAGGTGACGAGTCCCCGAAGATTGCCGACGAGCGACCCCGGACGGCATGCGATCGGGTGGTGCGTGGTGCGGTTGGATCACGTGGGCAGGGTGTCTCCTGGGAAGCTGTGGCATGGGTGAACCTCGAGGATGAGCATCCTCGCTCGTACGCACGGGTCGTCGTTCATGATCTCCCTGGCTTCTTCAGGTGGCACGTTCATGATCGCGATTCCGGCGAGGGTGTCGGAGGCGACGGGGCACAGGATGACGATCACCCTGTTGGCGCGCAGAGAGACCATCCGTCGTTGGTGCTCGAGTTCGATGGCGTCCGCTCCGTCCATGTGCCGTTCCGGACCCCACGACAGCACCGCCAGGCTGTAGGGCTTCGTGGTCGCGGTCAGCTGGCGGATCTGGTCGTCGGTGACGGTCGCGTTCATGGTGTCTCCTCGGCTGTCGCGGGTGTTCACGATGTTTCGTTCCCGTCCGGGCATGGACCCGATGGGGTCAAGGTCGCCGGTGATGGCGTCATCGTGCGACCTCGTAGTGGAGATGCGTGACGCTTGACCCCGGGACGACTTCGACGAGGCGGAGGTAGATGTGGTCGGGCAGCGTGTGGAAGAACGGTCGGCCTCCCCCGAGCAGGACGGGCACCTGGTGCAGGATCAGCTCGTCGACGAGGCCGGCGTGCAACGCGGCGCTGGCGACGCCGCCGCCCATGAGACCGACGTCCTTGTCGCCGGCGACGTCGCGAGCTGCGGCGATGGCGTCGGTGATGCCGGTGGTGACGAGAGTCTGCTGCTCGGTGATCTTCGGTGCGGGTCGATGGCTGAGGACCACGAGCGGGGCGGTCGGGTGGGGGCTCCCTCCTCCGAAGTGGTCGGAGTCCTCGTAGGTGTTGCGCCCTGCCACGATCGCGCCGACGCGTCGGGCGAGGGCGTCGAAGACCCTGGCGCTGGGCTCGCTCAGTCGGAATCCGTCGAACACCTGGCTGGGCGTGGTGCCGTCTTGGTACCAGCCGAAGAGCATCGGGCCGTCGCCGAGTCCGCGCCCGGGGCCGGGATCGCGACCGGTGATGTAGCCGTCGACTGACACGGCGTGGGCGCAGATGACCTTGCTCATCGGCGGGTCTCTTCGGGGATATTGCGTTTTGACACGCCGCCGAGTGGGCTGGGGAGGCGGGTGGTGAAGTCGAGGAGCCCGACCCAGGCGGGGCGGACGAGGGTCCGGGCCTGGACAGTTCCGGGTTGGTCCATGCTGGCGAGCATTTCGGTGGCGGCGGGGTCGCCGAGGTAGCGACGGGCCGCGGCGATGTACTCCGGTGCCAGGCCCTCGACTTCGTCGATTTCAGCCCGTCCTCGGATGGTGAGGCTCTGGGCCGGGAACCCTTGGGTGTCGATCGTCAACGCGACGGCCGGGTTGGCGCGGAGCGCCGCGAGGCGGGCCGCGGGGTGGCGGATACCGATGTTCGGTCCGGCGACATAGGTGGGCATCACGATCTCCGCGCCGTTCCACTCGAACCACGTGGGGACCACGCGGGGTGTGCCGTCGATCGCGACGAACGCCAACCGGGCGGGAATCGAGGATTGGAGGAGCTGGCGGGCGAGGTCGGTGTCCAAGAGCCGGAGGTTGCCTTGGGCAAGCTGGCCGGAGGGTTGGGCCGCGTCGGCGTTCGTCATCGTGTCGTCAGTCCTCCGGGATTGGGCCGTACGGGGCGGTGATAAGTTCCATGAGGTGGCCGTCGGGGTCGTCGAAGTAGACGCCGCGGCCGCCGTAGTGGTGGTTGATCTCGCCGGGAGTTCGCCGGAACGGGTCGGCGTAGATCGCGATGCCGTGGTCGACGAGTTCGTGGTGGGCGGCGTCGAACGTGGTGTCGTCGACGAGGAACGCGCAGTGCTGTTCAGTGAACGCTCGGTCGTCTCGTACGTAGTCGAGGGTCACGTGGTTGCTGGTCTGCACGCGCACGAACGGTCCCCAGTCCGGCAGTACCGGGGCGCCGATCAGCGCGGCCAAGAACTGGGCCGAGCTTCGGGGGTCGGTGGCGTGGATGATGATGTGGTCGAGGTCGGCGGGCACGAGTTTGCCTCCTGACGGGTCAGTGGATGGCGGGCTGGGAGATCTGGTGGACGCCTCGGGCGGCGTTGACGACGACGTCGAGGCCTGTGTCGGTCTGCCAGGGGCCGGTGGTGACGAGCACGACGTGGTCGATCCCGAGGTCGGCGAGGTCGGCGCAGCGGTCGGTGAACTGGCCGGTCGTCTCTGCGGGGGCGAGTCGGCTGCTGAGGGTGATCTCGATGTCGTTCGGGTCCCGCCCGATGGCGTCGCAGGCCCGGGCGAGGACGTCGAGCTTGTGGCGGACGGTGGCGCCGCCGTCGGGGATGTCGAAGAGGTTGCAGGCGTCCGCGTAGCGGGCCACGAGCGGAAGGGTGCGGTGTTCGCCCATGCCGCCGATGAGCACCCGTGGCCGGTTGATCGGCGCGGGCTGGTTGATCGGATACTCGACGTGGTGGTGGGGCCCACAGAACGGTCCCGGGTCGGCGTCCCACATGTGGGCGGCGAGCTGGAGGAGCTCTTCGAGGCGGCTGAAGCGCTCGGACGTCGGTTCGAAGGGCAGGCCGAGATGGGCGGCCTCGTCGGCTTGGTAGCCGACGCCGACACCGAGCCACGCCCGGCCGCCCGAGAGCACGTCGAGGGTGGTCACGATCTTGACCAGGAGTGCAGGCGGCCGGATGGTCGCCCAGGTGACCATGGTGCCGAGCTGCACGGACGTGGTCGCGGCGGCGAGAAAGCCGAGGGTGGTGTAGGCCTCGAGCATCGGGTCGTCAATGCTGGCGGTCGGGTCCATCTGCAGTAGGTGGTCTGCGACCCACAGGGTGTCCAAACCGGCCTCGTCGACGGTGCGGGCCAGCTCGACCAGATGTGACGCGATCTGCGCGGGCCCGCCGCGCCAGGAGTAGTTGGTGATGGCGATGCTGAGCTTCATGGCTCCTCCCGGGGGGTGAGCGCAAAGGTCGGGTGCCGGGATGCCTCCGCGGCGATGGCGTCATCGGTCGATCGGGCGGTGACGGCGAAGTGGCGGCGCACGACCAGCGACGTGCCCTTGGCGAGGTAGGCGCGCAGCACCGGCACGGCCTCGGCCACATCCAGCTCGCGGGCGTCGTACCGGACGCGGGCTTCGCCCCGGTGGAGCTCCACCTGGCCACAGGCACGGAGGTTGTGGACCCAGGCGGTGTCGCCGTAGACGGCGACCAGCCAGACGGCACCGCCATCACCGAACACCGGCGCGACCGGCGTGGTCCGGGCCCGGCCGCTGCGTCGTCCGGGGACGGTGAGCAGACGGAGGAACGGCGGTCCCTTGCCCCGGCCCAGGACACGCTCCAGCATTCGGTTCGCCCAGGCCAGTGCCCGGGGCGGCGGCCGGCGGTCGAGCTCGATCGCGCCCATCACGCTTCGCCCCCGCTTGGCGCCATGAAGCTGTACTGGAGACCAGCGATCCGCCTCTCGCCGCCTACTTCGTTTGGGACGACCACGAACGAGACACGGGTGTCGGCAGGGACCGGGTTGCCGTGTGCTTCACCGGAAGCGTGCTGGCGGGCGACCACCACGGTGGTGTCGCCGTAGTCACGGGCGGTGATCTCGTCGAGCTCGAGCCGTTCATAGCGCAGGTCGGGCCCGAAGCGGTCGAGCCACGCCTGCTTGGGCAACACGAACCCGACGGGCCCGATCCCGAGGAAGTCCTCCGCCAACAGGGCATCGAGGCCGTCACGGTCACCGGTTCTCTCGGCGTCGCTCCACTTGCGCAACAGGTCGTGGACAGTGGTCATGGTCCCTCCTCGGGGTCGTTTCGGGTCGCGGTGGCGTTGTCAGCGAGCCGCTGGAGCAGCCGTCGGAGCGTCGTGAGGTCTCGGTCGCTCAACCCGGCCCGCAGCTGTGAGTCGAAGTCCCGCACGACGTCGAGCATCGACCCGAATGCACGCTCTCCCGCCGGGGTCAGGTTGACGTCGTGCACTCGCCGGTTCTCCGGGTTGCGGGTACGGGTCACCAAACCGGCCGACTCCATCCGGTTCAGGTGATGGGTCAACGTCGCTCCCTCGATGCCCAACTCGTCGGCAATCTCACGCTGGGACTCGTGTAGGCCACCCTTCAACGACGCCATCACCAGCCATGCCGGCAACGAGCCCCCGGCATCGGCGAGCACTGCGTCGAACGCCCGACTCAACTCCTTCGTCCGCCGGGTCACGAACAACCCAATCGGCTCTTCACGTTGACTCATGACTAAAGCATAGAGCTCTAATGATTAGATATCAATCCCTGTTCGTGGCCACGGACGATAGGTCGGAAGCCAGGCCGGCGGGAACCGTCCATCCCCCGGTCAGACGACGATCCAGATGCGCCGATCTGTGATGAGTGGAAGGCCACCGTCGCGAACTTCGGAGCGGTTGATAGCTGGGTTCCTTGTATCGCCAGCTTCGTGAACTGCGAGGATGAAGAGCCGTGGCCGAGGCAGAACTTCCCAAGATCGGCGCGCCGGCAACGCGAGCTCTGGCGTCCATCGGCGTGACGACCCTGGACCAGGTCGCCGACCGAAGCGAATCCGAGCTCCTCGCACTACACGGATTTTGGGCCGAGGGCGGTCAGGATTCTCAAGGACGCGCTCTCAGCACAGGGCTTGACATTGCATCCGTGATCGCCGCCGCCAGCGCGTTCAGAAGCGCCGTTCTGCTGCGTGCGATGCACGCGCGATCTGGGGATCGGTGCCGGCGATATGTCCCCGGCGGGTACGTCGGTGCGGTTGGGCATGCCGCTGTGTCCCGCGACCCGCGGAGGGATCGCTCAGGGTCGGGCGTCTGTGGCGGCGGCCGGTGGGCAGGTCCTGGGTGGTTTCGCCGTGGCGGGTTCGGGTGAGGAGGTGCTCGATCTCGGAAAGTCACTCGGCCGGGACGATGGTGCGGATGTCGCGGCGGATCATCTCGGCCGCGCTCCGGCGGTAAGGGCGTTCGGCGGCGTCATCCAGTCGGATCCAGCGAGCTCCTGGTGTCGTCATGGTTGGGCTCCGATTCGGTCGCGGCGTCGGAGCCTGACGCCACGGGCGGGTGGGTAGCTCGCGTGGTGTGGCGGTGGGCGTGGACGATGGCAGCGTCGAGGTCATCGAAGATGTGGTTCTGATGGGCGAGCTTGTCGAGGGCGCCGACGGATTCGAGGACGCGCAGGTGCCCGGGTCTGGGCCCTTTGAGCAGCACGGTGATGCCCTTGGCTTCGAGTTGTTCGATGATGTCGCCGAGCGCTTGGGCGCCGCTGGCGTCGAGCATGCGGAGCTCGGGGAGACGCAGGATGACGACGCGGACATCGCCGACGTCGGTGAGCTGGGTGAAGAACTGCTGGACCGCCCCGAAGAAGAGAGCGCCGTCGAGCCGGTAGGACACGATGTGGTCGTGGTGCAGGGCTCTCGAGGTCTCGGTGTCGAGCAGTGGGAGCTGCTCGGCCACGGGCACCGAGCTGTCGGCGAGTTGGCGCAGAGCGAGCATCGCGGCTGCGGCCATCCCGACCTCGACCGCCAGGATGAGATCGAACGCGACCGTGACGCACGCGGTGACGCACAGCACGGCGGCGTCGGATCGGGTGCTGCGCAGGATTCGGGCGACATTATGGCGTTCGACCATGCGGACGGCGGTGACCATCAGCACACCGCCGAGCGCGGCGAGTGGGATCTGGCGCACGAGTTCCGCGCCGTAGAGGACCACGAGAAGCAGCACCACGGCGTGCACGACCGCCGCGACACGGGTCCGTCCACCGGCACGGACGTTTACGGCGGTCCGCGCGATCGCGCCGGTGGCAGGCATTCCCCCGAACAACGCGGACGCCATGTTCGCCAGCCCTTGTCCAACCAGCTCGCGGTTCGGGTCGTGCCGCCCGACGCCGGCCATGCCGTCGGCGACCTTGGCCGAGAGCAGGCTCTCCAGCGCACCGAGCGCGGCGACGGCCAGCACGGCCCCGAAGAGGTTCGAGACCACACCGAGCGTGACCGCGGGAAGGTGGGGGGTCGGTAGTGAGGACGGGATCTGGCCAATCGTCGCGACCGATGCGTCCACCCTGGCCGTCACCGCGGTCGCCAGCGCGATCGCCACCAGGGATCCGGGGATTGCCTTGTGAACACGGGGAGCGATGACCATCACGACCGTCACCAGGCCGGCGACAGCCACAGCCCACAACGTTCCGTCGCCACTGACGGCGCGGCCGACTGCTCGAATGGCGACGACTGCGGTGTTCTCGCCCTCGGGCTTCGCGACGCCCAGGATGCCGGGTACCTGCTGCAGGAAGATGATCACGGCGATCCCGACGGTGAAACCCTCCACCACCGGCCACGGCACATAGGCAAGAAACCGACCGACGCCGACGATCCCGCCGACGGTGATCACGATCCCGGCGATCAATGCCACGACGAAGACGGCCTCGACGCCGTCTCGGGCGACGATCGGCACCAACACCACGGTCATCGCTCCCGTCGGACCCGAGACCTGGACATTCGACCCGCCGAACACCGCGGCGACCAGGCCGGCCACGATCGCCGTGATCAGCCCGGCCTCGGCACCGACACCGGAAGTGATCCCGAATGCCAGAGCCAGTGGCAGCGCCACGACCCCAACCGTGAGTCCTGCCACCAGGTCGGACCGCCACGACGTGGACAGGCCGCGATAGTCGGACCGGGACGGCAGCAGGCGCCGGAGCCGGGTGAGCGGATCGGTCGGGTTCACGCTTCCTCGAGGGTGAGGACCTCGAGCATCTCCCGGCTCTCCTCCAGCGATGAGATGAGCAACGATCGGGCAACCGCCATCAGATCGACCAGCCGGTCGTCCTTGATCGAGTAGAAGACTGTCGTCCCTTCACGCCGGGTCGACACGAGGCCAGCACGGCGGAGTACGCCCAACTGCTGCGAGAGATGCGGGAGCTCGATCCCGACCTCCGGCTGCAGATCGGACACCGAACGCTCGCCTTCGACGAGCACCTCCAACGCCCGAATCCGGGCCGGATGCGCCAACGCCTTGAACATGTCCGACTTGATCTCTGACAACGACACCACAGGATCCATTAGTTGCGAATACTTGCAGATAAGGTGTTCAAAGCGAAATCTGAACCGACGAGCCCGTGCATTCGACGCGACACAGGACGCGAGCGCAGCCAAACCCAGTTGGGTGATGTCACAGAACGCGCAGCCAGACTGCGGCTGACCGCGTCACCTACCGCCGGCTCGGCAACAGGTCGGTCGATGTCGAAGCATCCCCGACCGTCGGTGCCGGCCGTCTCCGCTACGCGCCGTTCGGCGGCACTCCGTCCCGCCGAGCGGGCGGATTATGGAGCGGGTGATCGGTGGCCCTAGCGCGAGGCTGAAGCGATGCTGGACGAGTTCGATCTGCTTCTCGACGAGGCCGCGAGCGCGCCTGCGGACAGCTGGGACTTCGGCTGGCTGGAGGGCCGGGCCACCGAGGAACGACCCAGCTGGCGCTACTTCGACCTTGTCAGCGAGCGAGTCGCCAACGCTCGCCGCCTCCTGGACATCGACGCGGGCACGGGCAACATGCTCGCCGACCTGCCTCAGTTGGCTCCGGTGGCCGTCGCTACAGACTCCTACCGGCCGAGTATCCGGATCGCTGGGCCGCGCCTTCGTGCCCGTGGTGCGCACGTAGTGCAGACCCAGCGCGACCGCCAGGCGCTGCCGTTCGCTGATGCCAGCTTCGACCTGATCGTGAGCCGCCATCCCGTCGAGACGTGGTGGGGCGAGATCACTCGGGTCCTCCAACCCGGTGGTCACTACTTCTCCCAACAGGTCGGTCCGCACAGCCTGAGGGAGCTGTCCGAGTTCCTGATGGGCCCGCTGCCGGGGGGCTCGAGACGAGACCCCGAGCTCGCTCGGCATGCCGCCGAAGCAGCCGGCTTGGTGGTTGAGGATCTGCGCGTCGAGCGGACGAAAGTCGTCTTCTACGACGTCGGCGCGGTCGTATATCTGCTTCGGGTCGTGATCTGGACCGTCCCCGACTTCTCGGTCAATCGCTACCGGCCTCAGCTACGTCGACTCTACGAACAGATCAAGAAGACCGGGGCATTTGAGACCACGTCGAGCCGATTTCTCATCGACGCGCACAAGCCAGCCTGAAGCAGCGCGCGACGCGCCGGTATCTGGTGGTCTCGCCACGTTTCCGGACGGGATTGTGTGACGCTTGATCGGTGCGGGCGAAGCGGTACTTGGGGGACGTGACGGGATCGCTCGCCCTAGCTCCCCACAACGCGCAATAAGTGCGCCGGCGCGCGGTGTACGGGTGTGGGAGGGTTCGAGGATGCGGCGCGGGGAGATCCAGTACGCGAAGGCGGGTGAGCACCACATCGCGTTCCGGGAGCTGGTGGGCGACGGCGATGGTGGGCAAGACATCGTCATGGTCAACGGTGCCTTCTTCCCGATGGAGTCACTTCCCGATGATCCGGTCGCGACGCGGTTGTTGGAGGGTTTGGCGGGTCTTGGTCGTCTGGTCGTGTTCGACCGCCGGGGTGTCGCGCTGTCGGATCCGGTGTCGGACTGGGACACCCCCCTGCTGGAGCAGTGGGCGGAGGATCTCTCGGCGGTGATCGAGGCGGCGGGCTGTCACCGGCCGACGGTGTTCAGCTGGAACCCCTCTGCCGTCGCTCGGACGTGCGCCGTCCGGTACCCGGAGCTGATCGGACGGTTGATCCTGCTCAACCCGGGGTCACCGCTCACCGAAGCCGACACAGAGTGGATGCAGATGTTCCTCGAAGGCCAGAAGCGGCTGCTGGCCGGGGACGACCCCGACTTTGGCACGGTTCCGATGACGGGGCGGGCGAGCGATCCGGAGTTTCGTGGGTGGCAGGACGCCGCTGGGCGTGCTGGCGCAAGCCCGAGTCAAGCCGCCCGGCTGAACGACAAGCTCTATGCGGACCCACAGTTCGACAACACCGAGGTCGTCACGCCGACGCTGGTCGTCACCCGTGTAGCTCCCGGCTTCATGGTCCCGCTCGAGTTCTTCGAGCGGGCGCCTGGTCAGATCCCCGATGCGCAGCATGTCTCGCTCTCACCAGGCGACATGTGGCCGTTCGGCATGGGAGTCGACGATCTCCTGGCTGAAATCTCCCGGTACCTGACCGGCGAGATCCGCCTCCCAGCACCGGAACGTCAGCTCGCCGTGGTCGTCTTCACCGATCTCGTTGGCTCAACCCGTCGAGCCGAGTCCGCTGGCGACGCGGCGTGGAAGCGGCTCCTCGACCGCCACGACCAGGTCAACCGCACCGCCGTCGAGCGCCGCGGCGGTGAAGTCATCAAGACCACCGGCGACGGCGTCCTCGCTCTCCTGCCCACCGCGACCGCCGCGATCGACGCCGCCCGAGCCATACGCGCGCAGCTGCACGATGAAGACCTCCAGGTGCGCATCGGCATCCACCTCGGGGAGGTCGACCGACGTGGCGATGACGTCTCTGGGCTCGCCGTCAACACCGCCGCCCGGATCATGTCCAGCGCGGAACCCGGCCAGATCCTCACCTCCGCAGTCGTGGCGCAGACCACCAACGCCACGACCTTCACGGCCCTCGGTTTCAGAGCGCTCAAGGGCCTCGACGGAACCTGGGAGATCTTCACCACCGACTAGCAGGTCCGAAGGCCGGGCATACCTGCCGGACTGCCCGTCCTTGGAGGTTGTCCCCCAACGCCGGCGTCGGGACGCTCCGCGAAGCGCCGGTATGAGCGGCTCGACAGGCGCTGCCGATGAACGTTATGTCCGCGCGATATGGGACACCGGCCGATGGGCGCCTCGACCGGCACTTGGTGGGCAGTATCTGCAACGGACCAGACGGTTCGATCGGGGCGGCCCGGGGAGACGTTCACTCAAGCCAAGAAGCGGTGGAGCAGGCTTGCGAGAAGGTCTGGGTGTTCCATCGGGAAGCCGTGGTCGACGCCTGGCACGATCGCCAGCTGCGCGTCGGGTATCGCGCGCTGGGTTGCAGCGAGGTGGTCGATGGTGACCATGTCGTGGTCTGCCGCGACCAGCAGCGTGGGGACGGACAGCGATGCGAGTTCGCCGAGCTCGAGGTTCGGCTCGGTCCTCCACAGCGTTGCGAGCTTCTCGAAGACGAGGTCGAAGTGCTCGGGGCCGTCGGGTGAGGCGTTGTCGTGGAGCTGTCGGAGCATGGGCGGGAGCATGTCGGGGCTGAGGGTCTCGGCCATGGCGTCGACCTCGGCGGGCACGCCGTCTCGGTTGAGTGCGTTGCCGACGTAGACGAGTCGCTCGACGAGGTCGGGCCGCCACAGAGCGACGAGCAGCGCAACGACGGCGCCGTCGCTCCAACCGACCAGGTGGGCCGGTCCGACGGAGATGGCTTGGAGGAAGGCGATGGTGTCGGTGGCCATGTTCTCGTAGGTGATCGGGCCGGGATCGCTGCTGCGGCCGTGGCCCCGACGTTCTGGGGTGAACACCCGGTAGGTGTTGGACAGCTGGGGGACGAGGCCGGACCAGGTCTCGATGGGGCACATGCCGCCGTGCAGGAGCACGAGCGGCGGGCCCGCTCCGAGCGCCTCGTAGTAGGTGTGCACGCCGTCGAGGTCCAGGTAGCCCTGGACGGCGTCGGTGGTCGTCGTTTCGGTCATGGCCCGACGGTCGCACGGTCGACCGATCGGAGCATGAGGAGGTCGCCCTACGTTTCGGTCTCCCAGTCGGGCAGGAGGCCGTGGCGCATGGCGAACATCGCGGCCTCGGCACGGCTGGACACGCCGATCTTCTGGTAGATGCGCTCGATGTGGTTGCCGGCGGTCTTCGGCGAGATACCGAGCGCTGCCCCGATCGCCTTCGTGGTCCCACCGCGTGCGACGTGGGCGAGGACCTCCACCTCGCGGACGGTGAGACCGGCCGGCGTCGCGGGCTTCTTACGAGCACGGTGGCCCTCGGCTGCCAGCACGGCATCGACCGCCGCACCGTCGAGCGTGCCCGCTCGGACGGCCTCGCGCAGTTCGACCGCGGCGGCCTGACGGGTGAGGGCGCTGCGGTGGGGACGATCCTCGATCATGGCGTGGTAGCAGTCGGCCGCGGCGAGGAGCTTCGACAGCACGGGAGCGGTCGGTCCGGCTGTCTTGGGGTAGCCGCTGCCGTCGGTCCGCTCGTGTGCGGCGGACGCGACCGACGCCAGCAGGGCGAGCTTCCCGCAACGGTGCAGGACCCTGTCGGTGTAGTACGCGTGGAGGCGTACGCGCTCGAACTCGGCCGCGGTGAGCGGACCTGGCTTGTCCCACAACGTGTTCGGCACGCCGGTGCGGCCGATGTCGTGGAGCAGCGCGGCACGTCGAAGGGTGACGAGGTCGGCCGCCGGGAGGCCCATCTCGGCGCCCGCGGCCTGGGCCAGCGACGCCACCGCTCGGGAGTGGCCGGTGAACCAGGGGGACTTGAGATCGGCGAAGTCGGCGAGCAGTCCCAGCACGTCGTCGAGCTCGGAGTGCGTGAGCGCCCGCGCGCCGCGAGAGGAGTTCCCGATGACGAGCTCCCACGACGAGTCGGCGTCCACCCCGTCGAGCATCTCCTCCGCAGCCGCGCACCACTGCTCGACCAGTTCGGCATCGAGGTACGGCACGTTCTTGCGGGCGAAGGCGATCGTGGCCTCCCACCCGTGCTCGCGATCGCACACCTCGACGATGTTGGTGAGGTTCGCGATGCGGATCGGGAGGAGAACCTCGTCCCCCCTCAACCCCAGCGGTATCCCCTTGCCGTTGGTCTGTTCGAAGGTCTGCAGGAGCGATCCGACGACCAACTCACCGAGGCCGATCTGCTCGGCCATCCGCGCGCTCACCGCGCAGTGCGCGAGGAAAGCCTGCTGAAACCTCGACATCCCACCGGCGACCAGCTGCGCCTTCACCCGCCAACGGCTGATGCCACTCTTCGCGCTCCCCGCGCGGTCGAAGATGTACCGGAGCTGTTCGAACGGCGTCGGAGCGACATCGACGACACCGGCCCGGAACTCGATGTCGTCGCCGAACAGTTCCGACAGCTCAAAGCTCGTGCCGACGCACCCGGCCCCGACGAATAGCGACACCCAATAGGTCGCCTCGACGTCCTCGAGTGATGCGCCCAGGTGCTGTGCGAAACGCGTGGCGATCACGCACGACCGCAACACATGCTCGAGCGGCTGGCCCAGGCCCAGGTCGGTGGCCATCGCGATGGAACCGACCACCTCGCCCAGCCGCACCCCCGAGCTGGCTCCCCCATCCGGACCACTGGCCGTCACGGACTCCCAGACTACGAGCGACGCGCCGCTCACTGGGCGGAACGTCAGAAGGTCGGGGTCCCAGATCTGCCTCAGAATCGCCCATCCCACCACTCCGCCGACCGTCCCCGACCGCCGGATCCTCGACGGGACCTCCTCGCCAGAACGTCCCCGAATCCCAGCCCAGTCCGTCCCGAACGGCCGCTCCCGAAGCGCCGATAGGACTCACTTCGGTCGCTGCCGGACGTGGTGTTCGGGGCGGCTGATCAGTACGGCTCATGCGTGGTTACAGAGTGAGCTCCATCCAGCTGGGGTTGGGGGCGAAGCCGGCCGCGGCGTAGAGCGGTCGCCCGTCGTCGGTTGCGTAGAGCAGAAGGCGTCGAAGCCGGAGATCCTCCGCCGCCGTCAGGCACCGGTCGAGCATCGATCGGCCGATGCCTAGCCGGCGGTAGCCCGGCTCCACGTACATGTTGATGATGTAGCCCTCGCGACCGGATCTGTCCTCAGGGCGGGGTGCGAGATCGAGGATGAGCATGGACACAGCGCCGACGTACTCGCTGTCGTCGTCGGTGAGCCAGGAGCGGATGGTGCCGTTGTCGGTGTGTCGCTGCAAGAACGCTCGGGTTGCGGCATGGAAGTCCGCGGGGAACGTTGTGGCCGCGACGCCGCGGTGCGCGGCGAGGAACTCAAGGCGCAGACGAGTAACGATGTCGAGATCCTCAGGGCGAGCTTCGCGAGTACGCACAATCGAAGTCTGCATCGCCACTCATCGGACCATTCCAAGCATTGACCTCGCGATGCGCCGTTCCTTGGTGCTTGGTGCGGCTCGCGATCTGTTGATCGGCGAGATCGATCGGTGCGGCAGCGTGGCCCTCGCGGGGTGTGCCGACGAGTGTCGGACCCGATTCGTACCCTGGCGAGATGCCGCGACTGGCGAGCTTCTACGGGATTGTCGTCTTCATGTACTGGTCCGACCACCCGCCACCTCACTTCCACGCCGAGTACGGAGAGGACCAGGCGGTGATCGTGATCAGCGACGGATCGATCATCGCGGGAGACCTGCCGAGGCGGGCACTCCGGCTGGTCGAGGAGTGGCGAGAGCTTCATCTCGCGGACCTACGTACCGCCTGGGACCTCGCCTCCGAGCGGGAGGATCCAGGTACCATCGATCCACTGCCATGAAGAAGCTCGACAGGGTCCCCAAGGTCGTCACAGCCGAGGTGCTGCCGCCGTATGCGCTGCGGTTGACGTTCGATGATGGACTCGTACGCGAGGTCGATCTCGCCGACGATCTGTGGGGCTCGATGTTCGAGCCGTTGAAAGACCCCGCGTACTTCGCTCGCGTCGTGGTCGATCATGGAACTGTGGTGTGGCCGAACGGCCTCGACCTCGACCCGCTGGTCCTGCACGGCGACTTCGAGTCGGCGCGGCGCTCGCCAGCGTCCTAGACGCGCCCAAGCCGTCCATATCGACGCTCACCTCGGTCGAAACCGGACCGGCCAACCCGCAGGAGACCGGCGTTAGCGCGAAGGGATCGGCGTCTCCATCCCAACGAAATGACTGCTTTACTCAGGTATGCAGAGGTCATTCAGTTACGCAGAGGTCATCGATCAAGAGGTGGCGTCTGCCGAATCGCGTTTCCCCAGGTCAGCGCCCTGACTCGTCACGCGACCGTGGCGGCCGGGAGCGACGGAGCGAACGGATTCGGTCTCGAGCCGCCACGCGATGTGGTCTGACTGTGGTCTGCCGGCTCCAGACCACATTCGCAGGCGGAAGCCGAAAACGCCCGTGACCTGCACCTTTACCTTGGTCGGGTGGGGGAGATTTGAACTCCCGACCTCTGCGTCCCGAACGGAGTGCAGGCGGACAACTACGGACATCAGCGAACCATCACGGCAGGTCAGCGCCGGTTTCCCGACGCCAGCGGACGAGCCCGGACGGCCGCGGTCGCGCGATATTCTCGCGATGGACCAGCGTCCTACGCTGCGCTCGAACCGCCGAGGTCGGCCCGCTCGGTCACGGTGATCCCCAAGGCCACAGCGATGTCACAGATTCGGGCCAAGCAGGCCGACCGGTATTCGGTGGCCTCGTACCGTTGCACCTGCTGCTCGGCGACACCGAACTCGTCAGCCAACTGGAGCTGGGTCCAACCGCGGGCAATCCGTGACTTGACCAACAGCGTCGACAGTTCCCCGGACAGGTCGACCAGGACCGGATCGAGTTGGTCGACGTTGACGCCTTCGGGGTCGCAACACGCATCGAAGTCCCCGGGCTCATCCTTGGCGGTCACGACGATGGGGCTACCGCTGTGTCCCGCGGCGACAGATATTCCTCATGATCAATGCTTGACATCTAAGGCGAACGCGTCGAACATCGAGCATATGCTGAACGACACGCTCAACTCCGTCGAGAACCAGTTCCTCGACGGCTTGAAGGCCATCCACGGTCCCACCATCAAGGCCGCCCGCCAGACCACGGAGCTGCTTGCGAAGCTGCCGCTCCTGGGCGCGGTGGCATCGCTGCCGTCACCGTTCCCGTCGACGCAGGAGGTCGTGACCCGCAACTTCGAGTTCGGCCAGCGCCTCTTCGACGCACAGCGTGAGTTCGCCGCCGGGTTGGCCAGCGCGGCGACGCTGCCTGCGACCAAGCCGGCGAAGAAGACCGCGACCGGCTGAGCGGCGGCGTGGACCGGCCGGCTGGTTCAGGGACAGCGCCCGACGGCCGCACGCCGCTCCGGCCACCGCCGGCCCGGCTCAGGGCCTTGGAGGCCGCCGCGCTGTTCGAGGCCTGGGTCGCCCTCCCCACCCTCCCGATCCTCGGGTGGGCACCACGCGGGGACGGCCACCCGGTCCTCGTGATCCCCGGGTTCACGGCGACCGACGACACCACCTGGTACCTGCGCCGCGTCCTCCGGGCGATGGGATACTCGGTCCACCGTTGGCGGTTGGGACGCAACATCGGCCCCCACGCCGACGTCGTCCGGGGCCTCCGGCGCCGGCTCGATGAGCTCGCCGACGGGCACGGCCGGGCCGTGAGCATCGTCGGGTGGAGCCTCGGGGGCATCTACGCCCGGGAGCTCGCCCGCGCCCACCCCGACCGGGTCCGGATGGTCGTGACGCTCGGCAGCCCGTTCCGCATGCGAGCCGCCGACGCGAGCACAGCACAGCCCCTGTACCGCCGGCTTGCTCCTCGCCGTGACCCTTTCGCCGGCCGCGGCAGCTTCGAGCACCAGCGCGAACCCGTCCCGGTGCCGACGACGTCGGTCTACACCCGCACCGACGGCGTGGTCCGCTGGCACGCCTGCATCGACACCGCCGGGTCGCAGACCGAGAACGTGGAGGTGTACGGCACCCACAGCGGCCTCGGTTTCAACTCTGCGGCGCTCTTCGCCGCCGCCAACCGGCTCGCGCAACCCGAGGGTGCCTGGCGCCCGTTCCAGCCACCGCTCGTCCTGCGGCACCTCTACCCGGCGCCGGCGTCGTGGGAACGCCGCTGGGACGAAGATCTCTGATCGTCAGGTGCTCGGCGGGGCGACACCGGCGGCGTCGGCGAGGTCCTTCATGGCCAGCTCGAGCCCGTCGCAGAGGTCCCACAGGTCCGGCACCAGGTCACGGTCGGCGACCAGCCCGAAGTCGAGCGCGTCCAGGTAGCTCTGCACCGTCATGTTGAGCCCCTGGCCCTCGGCCACGACGGAGACCGGGTAAAAGTGCTCCATGGCCGCGCCGCCGAGGTAGAGGGGCACTCGCGGGCCCGGCACGTTCGAGATCGTGAGGTTGAACGGCGGGCGCAGGCGGTCGGCCATCCGGATCCGGGTCGACAGCCGCGAGGCCTGGGCGGCGAGCGCCGGCGGCACGAACGCGGTCACGTCGGTGAGCATGGTGGCGGGGATGGCCTGTTGGAGCTCCTTCATCGCCGCCATCGATGCGTGGACTGCCTGGAGGCGTTCGGCCGCGTCCTCGACGTCGGTGTGGATCGGCACGATCGTGCCGGTGACCCGGTTGGTGAACTCGCCGGGCTGGGACTCCTGCCGCACCGAGATGGGCACCATGGCGACCAGCGACTGCTCGGGGAGTGCGTCCCGGTCGACGAGGTAGCGGCGGAGGGCACCGGCGCACAACGCCAGTACGACGTCGTTCACCGTGACCCCGAACGCGTCCTTCACCGCCCGGGCCTCGGCGAGCCGGAGCGTGCGGAACGCGAACCGGCGGTTTGCGCTGACCGCCCGGTTCCAGGGTGTCGGCGGTGCGGAGCCGGTGGCCAGCGACGGCGGGACGGTCGCATCCGGTCGCTCCCCCGCTCGCCGCCGCAGTGCCCGCAGGCCGGGGGTGGCGGCGAGGGCGAGCTGGCGGAACACCGGGTTGCCCGTGAGCCGAGCCGCGGTCCGCAACGACCCGATCTGCAGCTCGAGCATCTTCTGCGGGCGCGTCGCGTAGCCGAGGGCGGTGCGGCCCAGCAGCTCGAGCGCGCTCGGCGCGCTCTCCGGCTCCCAGGCTTCGAGCTCCCGGCTCGGTTCTGCGGGTGGCGCGTCGGGGTCGGTCTCGAGCAGCAGCTGGATCAGCTCGACGCCCGATGCGCCGTCGATGGTGGCGTGGTGCAGCTTGGTGAGCACGCCGACCCGCCCGTCGGCCAGGCCGGTGATCACGTACCACTCCCACAGCGGGCGGGAGCGGTCGAGCGGCCGGGCGATGATCCGGGCCACCTGTTCGCCCAGCTGCTCGTCGCTGCCCGGGGTCGGGAGGGCCAGCGCCCGGATGTGGAAGTCGAGGTCCAGGTCGGGATCGTCGACCCAGTACGGCCGGTCGAGGTCGAGGGGCACCATCGCCAGCTTCCGCCGGTAGACGCCGAGCAGGTGCTCCCGCGCGCGGAAGGCCCGGACGAGGTCGGCATGGACGTCGCCCGACGCCGAGCGGGACGAGTCGAGCACCACCAACGAGCAGACGTGACCGAACTGCCGCGACGTCTCCATCGAGAGGAAGGCGGTATCCAGGGCAGAGAGCTGCTGCATGCTTCAGCTCACCGCCGGCGCTCGGGGTGCTCCACGACCAGACCGTCGACCCTGGGCCCTACCGCTGGGCGGGTGCGACCGGCGTACGGTCGACCTGCGGGCCCCGGCCGCCGACCTCGGCGAAGTAGCCGGTCGAGTCCTCGCGGCGCTCGCCCCAGAGCATCTCCATCACGAGGCGGCTGATCTTCCAGCCATCCGGCGTGCGGACCAGCTCGTTGTGGTAGCGGGCCACCAGGACGTGGGCCACCTCCGGGTCGGGCTCGAAGCCCTGGTAGGAGGTGTGGTACACGAGCGCCTTGGCGCGGTCGCCGTCGAGGTCGACGTGGTAGACGCTGAGCAGGTGGTGCTGCCAGGCGCAGGTCTCGCAGAAGCCGGCGATCCAGTCGGCGACGGCCTGTCCACCGACCACCGGCTCGGCGTTGCCGTACTGGGCCCACAGGTCGTCGGCGAGGACCGAGCGTGTGCCGGCGAAGTCGAAGGCGTCGATCGTCGATGCGTAGCGGTACAGCGTGTCGACGATGTCGGCGCGGTCAGCGACAGCCGGTGAGGTGTCGGGTGTGGGTGCGGTCGTGCTCATGTCAGGTCTCTCTTCCGTCAGTCGATCTTGAGCCAGATGCTCTTGGTCTGGGTGACCTCGTCGAGCGACGCCGTGCCCAGGTTCCGGCCGTGGCCGGAGAGCTTGACCCCGCCGTAGGGGACGCTCGGGTAGACCATCTGGTACGTGTTCACCCAGACGGTGCCGGCCCGCAGCGCGCGGGTCGCCCGCAGGGCCCGGTTCAGGTCCGAGGTCCACACTCCGGCCGCCAAGCCGTACGACACGTCGTTGGCGAGGGCGAAGGCCTCCTCGTCAGAGCTGAACCGGAGCACCGACATGACGGGCCCGAAGATCTCCTCCTGGGCGATCCGCATGTCGTTGCGCACCGACGTGAACACCGTCGGCTCGTGGAAGTAGCCGCGGTCGCCGACGCGTTTGCCGCCGATCGCCAGCTCGGCGCCCTCGTCGAGACCGATGCCCACGTAGCGGACGATCCGGTCGAGCTGGCTCTGGGACACCACCGGGCCCATCTCGCTCGCCGGGTCGAGCCCGGGGCCGATGCGGAGGTTCCGGGTGCCGTCGAGAATCTTGTCGACGAACTTGTCGTGGATGCTGTCGTGGACGAGGACGCGGGTGCCGCAAGTGCACACCTGCCCCGACGCGCCCCACACCGCGGCCATCGAGGTCGCCGATGCCACCTCGAGGTCGGCGTCGGGGAAGACGATGAACGGGCTCTTGCCCCCGAGCTCCAGGCTGACCCGCTTGACCCGCTTGGCGCCGGCGGCCTGGATGGCGGCGCCGGTCTCCACCGAGCCGGTGAACGAGATCGCGTCGACCATCGGGTGCTCGACGACCGCCGCTCCAACGGTCGGGCCGTCCCCCTGGACGACGTTGAACACGCCGGGCGGGATCCCGGCCTCCAGGGCGAGCTCGGCCATGATCACTGCGCTCATCGGGGTCTGCTCCGCCGGCTTCAGGACGACGCAGTTTCCGGCGGCGAGCGCAGCGGCGACGAAGGCGAGGACGGCGGTGGGGCCGTTCCACGGGGTGATCAGCCCGAACACGCCGATCGGCTCGCGCACCTGGAGCACGGTGAACTCGCTGGGCACCGACGGCAGCCGGCCTTCGATCTTCGAGGGTGCACCGGCGTAGAAGTCGATGCCGTCGACCGCGAACTGGACGATGAAACCGGTGTACATGCGCAGGAGCCCGGCGTCGATGACGTCGATGTCGGCCAGTTCGTCGCCGTGCTCGGCCACGAGCGCCGACAGCCGCCGGAGCCGCCGCTCCTTCTCGAGCGGCGGCAGGTCGCGCCACCGCCCGTCGTCGAACGCGGTCCGTGCCGACCGGACGGCTCGATCGACGTCGGCGGCGGTGCCGGCGGCCGCGACGGCGACTGCGTTGCCGGTCGACGGGTCGATCACGTCCATCGTGGCGCCGTCGAGCGAGGCGACCACCTCCCCCTCGATGACGTGGCCGAACACTCGGCGCTCGAGCTGGCGGGCGGCGCCCGGGGAGATCGGGAAGTCGAAGGCGGTGGCGGTCATGGTGTAGCTCCGTTCGTTCAGCTGGCGGTGACGGTCTGCGCCGGCGGCGCGACTGGGGTGGGTGGTTCGCTGCCGGTGGTCGGCGGTTCGGTGGCGGCGTCCCGGCCCGTGCGACCGCCCCGGAACACGCCCTGTCGGGCGGCCAGGGCCACGGCCAGCACGAGGGCGGTGCCCTCGAACAGCGGGCCGATCCAGACGGTTCCCGGGCCGGCGACGAGCTGCAGGCCCTTGATGCCGAAGGCCAGGGCGAAGTAGGCGACGACCGTCCCCCACACATTCGGTCGACCGGAGAACTGGGAGGCGCCGAAGAACACGGCGGCGACGGCCGGGAACAGGTAGCCGGGGCCGATCGAGGTGGAGAACGTCCCGGTCTTCATCGAGAACAGCACGCCGGCGAGGCCGGCGATGGATGCCGACACCACCAGCGAGCCCCAGATCAGCCGGTGGGTGGGCACACCGGCAAGGCGAGCGGCCTCGGCGTTGGCGCCGGTGGCGTACAGGCGGCGTCCGAGCGGCGTCTGCTCGAGGACGAACCAGGCGATGCCGGCCAGTACGAGGAGGTAGACGAAGATGACGGGTACCCCCAGATATTCGCGGCGTCCGAACTCCTTGTACAGGTCCGAGAACGCCCCCGTCAGCTGCCGGTTCCCCGACACGTACAGGACGCCGCCGGTGACGAGCTGGCTGACGCCGAGCGTGGCGACGAAGGAGTTGACACCGAGGCGCACCACGATGAATCCCGACACGAAGCCGACCGCCGCGCAGGCGAGGATGGCGACCAGGGCGGCCACGCCGGCGGGCACGCCGGTGTGGAGGCCGAGCCAGTTGACGATGACGAGCGACAGGCCCATCACCGCTCCGATCGACAGGTCGAACGTGTTGGCGATCATCGGGATCAGGAACGCCAGCGCGAGTACGGCGGTCACGACGCCTTCGCTGACCACCAGCCTCCAGGTCGTGGTGGTCAGGAACTGGTCGTTGGTCAGGGTGAAGACGATCGTGAAGGCGAGCCACAGGTACACCGCGGTGGCGCGCGTCGGCTCGAGGAACCGGGACACCCGGGTGAGAGCGGTCATCGGGGCACTCCTTCGGTGATGCGGCTCATCTGGGCGTGATCGACCTCGTCGACGGTCAGGTCGTGGTCGCGGTGCAACGTCCGCACGATCAGGCCTCCCTGCATGACGTGGACCCGGTCGCACAGGCGCACCAGCTCCTCGGTGTCGGTCGACGCGACGAGGACGGCCGTCCCACCCCGCACCGCCTCCTCGATGATCGAGTGGACCTCGTTCCTGGCGCCGACGTCGACGCCCTGCGTCGGCTCCTCCAGCAGCAGGACGGCCGGCGCCAGCCGGAGGCTCCGTCCGATCACGACCTTCTGCTGGTTACCGCCCGACAGCGTGGCCATCGGCGCCTCGACGCCGGGGGTCGACACCTGCAGGCGGTCGATCCAGTCGCGCACCTCGAGCTTCTCGGCTCCGACCCGGATGCGGCCGAACCGCCGGTGGTCGCGGAGCCGGGCGATGGTGAGGTTCTCGCGGACGCCCATGGTGGCGAATGCACCGAAGCGGTCGCGCTCGCCGGGGACGAACGCCATCCCCGCTCGCAGCGCATCGGCCGGGGAGCCCGGTGCGACGGCTCGGGTGCCGACGAGCACGGTGCCGTGACGGCGCCGCTCCTGCCCGGTCAGCAGCGGGACGACCGACTCGCGGCCGGAGCCGTCCAGGCCGGCAAAGCCCACCACCTCGCCCTCGGCGACCTGCACGCTGATCTCCCGGACGCCGCCACCGCTCACGCCGTGCACGACCAGCCGGTCGGCACGGGCCGCCGCCGCCACGGGCGGTCGGGCCGTCGGCGACGGCACGTCGCGGCCGACGATGAGACGCACGAGCTCGCCATGGTCGATGTCGACTCTGGGCACGGTGGCGACCAATCGGCCGTCCCGCAGCACGCTGATCCGGTCGGCGATCGCCAGCACCTCCTCCAGGTGATGTGAGACGAGGATGACCGCCACGCCCGCATCGCGAAGGCGGCGCAGCACGGAGAAGAGGTGCTCGACCTCGTCGGCCGGGAGGGCGGCGGTCGGCTCGTCGAGGACGAGGACCTTGGTCGACCCCTCGTCGTCGTGCACCGCCCGGGCGATGGCCACGCCGGCCCGCTGGGCCTGGGAGAGCGACGCCACCGGACGGAACGGGTCGACGTCGAGCCCGAGGTCGGCGAGCGCCGCCCGCCCCCGCGCCTTCTCCTCGCGCCACCGGATGCGTCCGAACCGGGTGGTGCGGTAGCCGCGGGTGAGCGCCAGGTTGTCGAGCACCCCCAGGGTGGCGACGAGGCCGAGGTCCTGGTGGACGAAGCGCAGCCCGAGGTCGTGGCCGGCTCCCGGGACACCCGTCCGGAGGAGCTCTCCGTCGATCCGGATCGAGCAGCCGGTGTCGGGGGCGTGGTAGCCGGCGAGCACCTTGATCAAGGTCGACTTGCCGGACCCGTTCTGGCCGAGAAGGGAATGGATCTCGCCGGCCTCGACCGTGAGGTCGACGCCGGCGAGCGCCCGCTGGCCGGAGAAGGTCTTCGACAACCCCGTGATCTCCAGCACCGGCTTCCCCCCGGCACCAGCGCCGCCGACCATCAGTGGTCCAGCTGCCAGAGCGACCGGAAGCTGTCCTTGAACCCGTCCGGGCCGGGCCAGCCGTCGGTGCTGAGCAGCGGCTCGGCGACCTCAGGCGAGTCGACGACCCACGTGGGCATGACGGACGCATCGGCCTGCTGACCGGCGTCCCACACGTCGGTGGCGTACCGGGCCATCTGGTCCGCCAGCAGCCACATGCCGTACGGGTACGGGACCGCCAGCCAGGCGGCGTTCGTGCCGTCGACGATCTCCTGCAGCTGCGGGCTCTCGTGCTGCATCCCGATGACGCGGCGGCCGTCGAGCAGCCCGGCCCCGTCCAGTGCGTCCGACACGCCCGTGGACAGGCTGGCGAAGCTCAGCCACACGTAGTCGACGTCCGGGTTCGACTGGACGTACGACGCCACCAGCTGGGGCACCTGGCCGGCACCGAGGTCATCGATGGTGACCGGCAGGGCCTCGAGCGAGCAGCCCTCGCAGCGATCGGCGAACGCCGCCATGGTCGCCTCTTCCTCGGCCACCAGGATGGGGAAGTCACGGATCGTGACGAAGGCGACGTTGGCGTCGCCTCCGGAGTCGGCGATCACCCAGTTGGCGAGCATGTCGCTGGCGGACCCGACGCTGGCACTGCCGCCGATCTGCGAGTACAGGTTGTTGCCGTCGCCCTGTGGCTCGTCGGTCGAATACACCTCGAACACCGGGATTCCGGCCGCCTGGGCCGCCGCCATCTGCTCCTCGAAGGCCGCGATGGGCAGGCCCGACGTGGCGATGTAGTCGACGCCGGCGTCGATCGCCTGCTGGAAGGCGCTGCCCGGCGCTGCCGAGTCGTAGGTGATCACGGTCAGGTCCCACCCAAGCTCGTCGAGCGCCTCCTTGAGATGGGGCTCGTTGACCTGGCATGCGGGCACGGAGCAGTTCACGAAGGCCACGGTGTGGGGCGGCGGGGCCTCCGGCAGCGGCTCGTCGACGGTCATCTCGCTGGGCGGTGTGTTCACCACCTCGACGTCCTGGGCGGCGGCGATCGTGTCCGTGGAAGCCGTGGTCGACGACGTGTCGTCGTCTCCACAACTCGCCAGAAGCAACGCAACGACCGCCACCGAGACAACGGCGGAACGACGTGAACGCAACATGCAGGTGCCCCCTCGAGCCGAGCCCGTCGCGGGATTGCGACCGGGCCGCACTGGTCAGAGAGCACCCTAAGCTCATGATGAAAAGATTGTCAATGATCATCATGAAGAATACTCGTTCGATGATTGACATGATCATCCGGATGAATAATCATCGCGGCAGACCGGTCCCACCCAGCGGACCGCCCAGGAGGGGCAAGCGATGAGCGACCTGAAGCACGATGCAGCGGTCAGCGAGGGCAGCGGTCCGGGCGGTCGGGACATCGGGCGCTGCCCGGTGATCCACCTCGACCCGTCACCCGCCATGGAGGTCGGCAGCTACTGGGCGCAGGCCGACGAGCTGCGGGAGACGAGCGCCACGTTCTTCAACGACATGGCGCAGGGGTACTGGGTCTTCACCCGGCACGACGCGGTGCGGGAGATCTACAAGCACCCCGAGCTGTTCTCCAGCGAGTCGTTCACCCCGTGGGAGCCCGAGCCGATGTACCGGTTCATCCCCACCCAGATCGACCCGCCCGAGCACATCAAGTACCGGCAGCTACTCAACTCGTGGTTCTCGCCGGGTGCGGTCGACCGCATCGAGCCCGGAGCCCGCGCCGCGGCGCGCCGGCTGGTCGAGGAGCTGGCACCGCGCGGCCGGTGCGACTTCATCGAGGACTTCGCGCTCCGTTACCCCACCGAGGTGTTCCTGACGATCATCGGATGCCCGGGGAGTGACGCCGACCTCTTCGTCCCGTGGGTCGACGACTTCTTCAAGGGCTTCGGTGGTGACCCCGCGTACACCGACGTGATGGGCGACGCGCTGGCCGGTATCCGCGGCTACTGGGTCGATGCGCTCGAGGAGCGACGGGGTGAGCCGGAGCCACGGGAGAACGACCTCGCGTCGCACCTCATGCACGCTCGCAAGGACGACCGCCCGCTCACCGACGAGGAGGTCCTCGACATCCTCCAGGTGCTCGTGCTCGCCGGCCTGGACACGACTCGAGGGCAGCTCGGGTACCTCTTCCACCACCTCGCCGTCACCCGAGACGACCGACGGCGCCTCACCGAGGAGCCGGCGCTCATCCCGAGCGCAGTGGAGGAGAGCCTCCGGATGCACACCATCATCTTCGGTGACGGCCGGAAGGTGACCCAGGACGTGGAGTTCCACGGCTGCCCGCTCAAGAAGGGCGACATGGTCTACGGCCTCGTGGCGGCCGCGAATCGCGATCCCCGGGTCTTCGACCGCGCCGACGAGTTCGTGATCGAGCGGTCGGCCAACCAGCACTTCGGCTTCGCCGGCGGCCCGCACCGCTGCCTCGGCGCCCACCTGGCCCGGCGCGAGATGCGCATCGCCGCCGAGGAGTGGCTGCGGGTGATCCCCGACTTCTCGATCGACACCGAGGAGCCACTGATCGAGCGGGGCGGGGGTGCGATGAACGCCCTGCTCCGTCTGCCGCTCGCCTGGGATCAGTAGAGGGACTCGCCCGCCGTCCACTGGCGCCAGTCGTTGGGGTTGTGGGTTCCATTGCCGTAGACCTTCACGGCGACCTTTCGGCGGCCTCCGAGCGGATCATCGTGGAGGCCGTGGTCAGCGTGCTCGCACCGGTGGCGCACCCGTTCCAGACGTTGACGAACGGCAGCCCGGTGAGCCCGAACTCCGTTCACCAGCGAATCGGTGTCACGTCCGTGCCCGCTGCCGGCTGGAAGGCGAACGTCACCAGCTGCTGACCGCCGTCCCCCGAACCGAACGGTACGACGACGAGTTCCATCGGCTGGCCGATCTCGAGGGCATCCGGATCGGCGATCGTGAGCCGGGACTCGACGATCACCTCACCAGGCAGCTCGATGTACCCGACGCCGTACGGCTCCAACGGCTGCGGGCCCCGGTTGGACGCCTTGGGTTCGAAGCGGTGCACGGTGTAGCTCGACAGCGTCCCGCACCGGCCGAGCAAACGCTCGCTCATCGTCTTGGACGTGCACCGTGAACACGATGACTGGCGGGGGAACGCGATCGCACCGCAGTCCCGGCACTCGCAGCCGATCAGCTGGGGCTCGTCGTCGGGCCAGTTGAACAGCGCGTCATCGATGGGCAGCGTCGGCGTCATCGGAGTCCTCCCTCCTCGGATCCCCTCTTACAACCCAAGCTCACGTAGGCGTACCTGTCAAGGATATATCATGATGATTCGGAGACTTTGTGGGCGTCGCCGGCCACCGTTGTGTCCGAGCGCCACCCAACAGCGACTCCCCTGATCGAGACCGTCCTCAAGGACATGGACCTGGTCGAAGCGGCACGGTTCATCGCCTGGGGAACCTGGTACCTCTTCGACGCCCACCTCGGCCCGCGGCGCGCCAGCGGCACCGTCGCCGACATGCACCAGGACGGCCGAGCGGATGTCGGACCGCCCAGTCGGCGGCCAGACGGCCGCCGACCTCTGCATCACGTGCACAGTCGCTCGATCGCGCGATGAACGAGCGATCATGACCTCTGCGCTCGCCGCGCGACGCGCGCCAGCCGGGCACGAATACCGCCGCTGACCTGCACGTCTACCTTGGTCGGGTGGGGGAGATTTGAACTCCCGACCTCTGCGTCCCGAAGGCGAGTTCCGCACACTTCCACGGACGTCCGAGGACAAACATGCAGGTCACAGCGGTGGACTCGGAGGCGGTGGACGTCGGTGGACGTCCTCGGATGTGCCCATGGTGTGCCCACGGGCGAACCTCGGCTGGTCAGCTGCCCTCCGCTGGCCCGTCTCCGAGGACCTCTTCGATCGCCGTTCGCAGCCGTGGGCCATCGTGCTCGATCACGCCCCACACCAGGTCGAGGTTCACATCCGGATAGGCGTGGATGAGACGGTTCCGCATGGCCACGATGTCCGTCCACGGCACGCTCGGATGACGCGCCCGTGTCTCCTCGCTCACGTTGGCGGCGGCCTCGCCGACGATCTCGACCCACCGAACGATGGCGGCGGCCAACACCTCGTCTGACCGAAGCGCGTCGACGTCGGCCGGTCGGTGCTCCTCGACCTTGCCGAGGTACTCGACCATGTCTCGCAGCCGGTCGAGATCGCGGCTCACAGCGCGACTGCGTCGGCGAGGACCCGATCCCGGACGTGCGGGCGCAGCTCCTCCGCCGTCACGACATCCACCGAGCGACCGAGAAGCTCCTCGAGGTCGGCGATGAGGCCGCCGAGGTCGAGCAGCGAGCGGCCCGGTTCGAAGGAGACCAACAGGTCGACGTCGCTCGACACCCCAGCGGTTCCTCGTGCAATCGAGCCGAAGACGCGGACCTCACCGGCGCCACGACCCCGCGCTGACCTCGAGGATGTCTTCCCGCCGAGCACGCAGATCGGCGAGCGTCGTCGGCTCAGATGCGGCTGGTCGGGTTGGCGCCGTCATACGTCCATTCTCCCCCATCGTCCGGTCCTGCGTCGTGCCACAAACGCTCTCGCTGCTCGGAAGCCGTTCACGTTTCTGTTCACGTTCCCGTTCACGTTCTGCCGTTCCCGTCCTCAGCGGCTTGGCGAGTCGCGTCCGAATCCGCCCTCAGCGAGCGTCTTCTCGGCATCTGCGGCTCGACGCCCCGTAGTCGAACGACCGGACGCGGCAAACCCGAGCCGTCGCCGAGGTTGACCGAAGTGCTCGGTCAGAACAGCGAGAACGAGGTCCCCGACGGTCAGCCCGCGTCCTTCGCGGCCGTGCGGGTCTTGGCATCGGTCGGCTCGCGGAACGACTTCTTCCGTTGCACGCCGGCGGCGTCGCGATACCGAACGGTGACGCTCAGCGAGCCGTCCGCATTCGCTCGCTCGGCGAAGGAGATCGACGCCACGGGCACAAACCCTAGACCTGACTGTGCCCATCGTGTGCCCACGACGCCCGGTCAGCAGAAAGGGCGTCAACCCGGGACGCCCTCTGACCTGCATGTTTATCTTGGTCGGGTGGGGGAGATTTGAACTCCCGACCTCTGCGTCCCGAACCACGCGCACACGAGTTATCCACATGCCGTCTGACCTGCGTCTTTGCAGGTCAGGCCCGGTTTCCGACCCGGCGTTCGTGACTTCTGGTCCCCGCCCGTACCGCCCAATCGTGGTCTGAATGTGGTCTGTTTGTGGTCTGTACGGGATGGGATGAGGCGTGTGAACTCGTTGCGTCGTGGGACGACAGCCACCACCGAGGTACGTGCTGGCAAAGGCCGAGTCCCGGCAAGGCCGTCCGGGGGTGCGCCTCGCGCTGCGGTCGTCAGCGTTGATCGACGCCGGGTGGCGATCATGGTTTGTCGCGCTCGCCAGGCCAGGCGTGCCGATGACCCGAGCACGATTATCGCGTCGGCGACCACAGCAGAGGGAGCTCAGTCATTCCGCGCAAGACGAAGGTGTTGCGCCGGGTCGGCGTTCCGTCGAGTTCGAGATTGTGGAGAGAACGCAGGATTGCCGGATCGCGATCTGAGCTTCGGAGCGGGCGAGAGCGGCGCCGAGGCAGCGGTGGATGCCGCACTCGTCACCTGGAGTGGTGTCCTCGATGTCGCCAACGTCGCGCTCAGAGCCGTCAGGCGCGAGCCGGGGCACCCTCTCCGCACCGTCGCGCCGGGGCGAAGTCGCGAGACTTCTCCCTGCGCGCCGAGCTGTCTGCGGCCCGTCGCGCAGGTCATCGCCAGATCACGACCGCCAACGAGCCCTCCGCCCCTTCGTCGTGCCCGGCGGGATCATCTGCGGCGACGACACGCAATCCAGAACACCAACTTCGTGGTCTTCGGTGTCACCGCGATCGGTCTCGCCGTCGCGCTCATGCTCCACGCCCGCAAGGTCTTCGCTGGCGCGGTCTGGATTACGGTCGGACACGACCTGGTCATCGCGGCGGCGGCGCCAGCTTCTAGCCTGTCTCGGCGACCGCTAGGACGTGGCTCCCTATTCGCGTAGCTAGATCGTGATAGCGCGGAGGACGACACCGCCTCGGTTGACGTAGGCGAGCTTGTCGTCGCGGGTGGTCTTCTGCCCGCTGATCCGCAGCGCTCGCAATGGCCGGTCTCGTCGGCACGCTGCGGGATCACCGCTCTGGTGCTCCGACGACCTCGTCCCGACGCCCCGATTCGACCGCCGGTCGCTGCACCGGGCGGTTCGTATCTCCTCATGACCTCACAAGCAACGACGCTCTTTCGTCTCAAGTTCAGGGCCGCGCAGAGTGCGCACCTCCCATCGGGGCACACGTTCGCCGAGGACCTGCTTGCCCGGGAACGCCCTGCCCGGGCAACTGCGCGGCTCACGACGTACACCGAAACCAAACGAACAACTTGAGAGGAACACCCACCATGCGAGCATCCCGACGTCGCACAGTGATCGCGGTGACCGCCGCGACCCTGTCCGCCGTGCTGGCTGGCACCGCCTCGTCGCTCCTGCCCACGGCTACAGCCAGGGCTGGTGCGGGCCAACCGACCCGTGACGAATCGACGAGTGCGATGGCACCCGCCTTTCCGACGTTCGTCCATCTGCCTGCAGACCAGGCAGCGCATTCGGGCGTTGCGCAGGAATGGTGGTACGTGGTCGGGCACGTGAAGACGCGGGGCCACCGGTTTGGGTACGAGGTACAGATCGTCGGCGGGCAGACGCCGGCGGCCGTGATCTCGATCACCGATCAGACGACCGGCCAGTACTACACGCAGAGCCAGAGCTACTCGCAAGATCAGGCCACCTTTTCGACAACCGATCTGGACGCACGCGTGCCCTCCGCGACGCTGTCCGGCCCGATGCATGCGATGCAGCTGCACGCCATGCTGCCGGTCGGCGAGATCAACCTGACGCTGAACGCCCAGGGGCCGACTCTCTACAACAACGGCACCGGTCTGATGCCCTTCCTCGGCGGCACCAGCTACTACTACTCGCTGCCCAGCGTAGCGACCGAAGGAACGCTCACCGAGAACGGCCACACCTACTCGGTCAGTGGGCACTCGTGGCTAGACCGCCAATGGGGCAACTGGGACTGGGCCACCGTGCAGAAGTGGACCTGGATGCCGCTGCAACTGTCCAGCGGTGACGAGATCAACCTCTGGGACCTGTTCGCGGGCGACGGCGAGTTCCACTACGCGACCGTGCTTCACCAGGACGGGACCGAACAGATCGTGCCCGTGAACCCCCTCGCCGACACCACGTCGGGCTTCTGGACGAGTCCCACCACCGGGAAGAAGTACGGCACTCACTGGAAGGTCAACATCCCGGCACTCGACGCAAGCCTGAGCGTCGTGGCTCAGCCACAGGGACAGGAGGTTCAGGCCTACGGCGGCGTCTACGAGGGGTCGAGCAGAGTCACCGGCACCTACCGGGGCAAGCCAGTCACCGGTCAGGCATACGTGGAGCAACTCGGGAACTGGCGCTAGCGAACGACGCACAGAAGTGGGCTGAGGTGGGGATTCGCCGCAGCCGGCTGATCGTGCACCGACGAGTGAGGAGCACCCATGGGGAACACAGTCCACCGGAAGCAGAGCCGCCAACGTGCAGCAGTCACCGCGCTGTACGTCGGTGCAGCACTGACCCTTGCCGCGACCGTCGCGCCCTACATTGACCTGCAGACCGGTCAGGTGCTGGCTGACCACATTCGTGACGGGTACCCCCAATACAGCCGGTCCCGTGTCAACACTGCCGTGACCACATGGATGGCCCTGCTCACGGTTGCGGGGGTCCTTGGGCTGGGGAGCTGGCTCTGGACGATCTGGGCGGTCAAGACGCACCGGCGGTGGACCCGGGAAGCCGCCACGGCGATCTTCGTTGCCGGAACCGGCCTCGCGTTGACCGCGCTGTTGACCAAGGACACGTCGGGGGAAGTTGGTTTGGCGCCACTGCTGGGGTGGATCGGCCTGCTGCCGTGTAGTGCCGGCCTGTGTGCTGTCGTCATGCTCTGGCGCACCGAGCCCGAGCGCGCCTCGTGATCACCTGAGGCTACGTCGCGGCCGCCAACGATGCACCGCCCCGGCGACCGTCTGCGCACGGGAGCCTGCATAGGGACCTCGACGACATCGGCCAGGCGTGCGGTTGAACCAGACCGACCTCGTGCGGAGGGAGCAGGTCCGGACGCATCCGGCTGACAAATGTCGTCACCAGGTCGTGGGCGTGTCATTCCACTCTTGCTCGTCCTCGCCATGGGGGGTGTCGACGCGTAAGCGGGCTCCTGGAGTGCCGGGTCACGTCGATCCCGAGGCCATCCGAGGACGACGGAACGTGATCCTGACCGCGCCTGACAATCCGACCGACCCTCTCGTCGAATATCGACAGCCGGCCCGAGCGGGCACCCACGTCCTTCCTCCGGCTCGGCCCAGTGACCACACCAGGTCCTCGGAGAAGGCACCCAAAGCACGACCATCAGAAAGGAACGTAGAAGTGCACGAGATTGAAGACATCGTTGCTCGGTGCGAGATCGAGGCATTGCGAGGAGAGTTCACCGACGCTGCCGCGATGAATGATCATGAAAGGCTCGGATCGTTGTTCACACCTGACGGGGCGGTACGCATCCCGGAGGCCTCGATCGATGCCGTCGGCCCGGACCAGATCCGCGCCATGGGCGAGCGACGTGAGGCCCTGGCGTCCTGCTTCGTGCAGAACACGCATTCCGGTGTCGTCGACATCGACGGAGACACCGCATCCGGCCGCACCTACATCTACGAGCTCTTCCAGCTGCGCGACGGAACCTCACATGTCAACCACGCCGTCTACCACGACCGGTACCAGCGCACAGCGGACGGTTGGAAGTTCGCCGAGCGGGTGTACGAGATCCGGTACCTCGACACCACTCCCCTCACCGGGCACGTCCCGAACCAGGGAGGAGACGCCGACCACAGCGGATGAGTAGCTCGGCCTGCAGGGGTCCGGCCGAGCCCGCAGGCAGAGCCTGGCCTCGGCTCGTCGGTCATGCAGACCGCCGCATCAATCCCGGATTTGGGCCGTATCAAACGGGCGAGCGGTGCACCGTGTGGTCGACCCGCCGACGTCTGGCCGAGTGCCCTCCGCGAACCAGCCGCACGGACGTGAGCAGGACCACGCGGCGCTTCCTCACAAACTCCCGAACGGATTCGTCAGAGAGACGTCATCAACCATCACACGAATACAGGAGCCCAACGTGAACGCTCGCGTGAACCTTGTCGGTCACTCGGAGATTGCCAAGAGCCTGCGCCATCTGACGTCGGCTGGACACGTCTCAGACTCGCTGATCCCGATCGCGACCCAGGAACTGTGCCGGCTCCGCGCCAGTCAGATCAACGGCTGCGGATTCTGCACGGACATGCACACCAAGGACGCCGCACATGCTGGCGAGACTCCCCTGCGTCTCAGCCTGGTCGCCGCCTGGCGCGAAGCCACGGTCTTCACCGACGCCGAGCGCGCCGCACTGGAGCTGACCGAGCAGGGCACCCGCATCGCAGACGCTGCCGGAGGTGTCAGCGACGAGGCATGGCTCAACGCCACCAAGTACTACAACGACGACCAGTTGGCCGCACTCGTGTGCCTCATCGCCACGATCAACGCCTTCAACCGGTTGAGCGTCATCAATCAGCAGCCGGCCGGCGACTACGTGGTCGGCCAGTTCGGCTGACAGGACCAGCCAGCCACCCCTGACGGCCCGCGCGCCGACACGTGCGACCTCGGCATGACAACGCCGAACACATCCGACGCATCTCGCCGTCTGGCATCGCGCTCCTGGTCCAACTCCCCGTGAAAATCCGAGCAGAAAGACGCAACCATGAACACGACCCTGTGGATCGTCGCCTCGATCCTCAGCCTGTTGACCCTCGCGAGCGGTTTGGCCAAGCTCGCACGAACCAGGCCGAAGCTGATCGATGGTGGCTTCACGTGGGCAGAAGATTTCTCCGACGCGGCGGTGAAGAACATCGGAGTGCTCGAGGTTCTTGGTGGGCTCGGCCTCGTCCTACCAGGACTGTTCGACACCGCCACCGTGATGGTGCCCGTTGCCGGCACCGGCGTGGCAGTCTTCATGCTCGCCGCATCGGCCACCCACATTCGCCGCGGCGAGACCAAGGAATCGATGACCCCGCTCCTTCTGGCAGCAGTGGCCGTCTTCGTCGCCGTCATGCGTTTCGGGACGTATTCGCTCTGAACCGTTGACGGCGCGACTGAACCGACCCGGCGGCGTCGGGGGCGTGCTCGGCCGACACGCTCGCGACGTCTGCTCGGTGTCGACGGTCGCACGAAGGCGCGCGTCAGCTCGTCGTCCAGCGACGGAGCTTCTCGGGGTTGCGCACGACCCAGATGTGCTTGATCCGGTCGCCGACGACGTCGAACGCGTACACGCTCACGGTGATGTCGTCTTGCTGAGCCACCAGACCGGGCCGACCGTTGACCGTACGCTCCAGGAACGTCATGTTGGCTGGCTTTCGACGGGCGATTTCGACCCATGCCTGCGCGATCTGCTCGCCGCCTTCGATGGGGTGCGGGAAGGTCGTGGCCAGGCCGCCTCCGTCGGCGATCGCCGTGGCGTTGGGATCGAGCAGGGCAATGAGGGCGTCGATGTCCATGGCCTCCCAGGCCCGCTTGAAGTCGCTGATCATGCCGGCACGCTGGGACGCAGGGGCTGCGGGTCGCGGTGCCTCGCGGATCCGACTGCGAGCCGAGACAGCAAGCTGCCGGCACGCGGCCGGGGTTCGGCCAACGATCTCGCCTACCTCCGTGAACGGGTACCGGAAGACGTCGTGGAGGAGAAACGCCACCCGCTCGGCCGGAGTCATGGAGTCGAGCAGGACCATGAACGCCATGTCGATCGATTCATCCAAGGTGATCCGGTCCACGGGATCGACCGAGCCGGGGCTCCCGCCGCTCCACTCCGTGCGATCCGGCAAAGGCTCGGGGATCCACTCCCCCACATACCGTTCCCGCCGCACCCGCGCTGACCTGAGCACGTCAAGACAGATCCGGCTGGCAACGGTCGTCAGCCAAGCTGCGGGCGCATTGATCTGCTCCTGCTGGCCCCTCGACAGGCTGAACCAACGCGCGTACGTCTCCTGGACTGCGTCCTCGGCCTCAGCCAGGGATCCGAGCAGCCGATACGCCAGGTTGATCAACCTCGCCCGCTCGTCCATGACATTGCTGCGGACGTCGCCAGGGCGCCTTGTCTCAAGATGATCATCCATAGGTGTCGCCTCCTCAGTTCCTGTTCCGTCGTCCACCTGACGAGCTACAGCAAGAAAACGTGACCGCGGAAACACCGGTCGAGCCCAGGGTGAGCACCGTCTGTCCCGGCTGGACGCCCTGGCCACCGCCTGTCAGCGCGTTCCAGGCCGTGACCCCGACGCAGGGCAGGGTGGCGGCCTCGGCGTAGGACGGGTGTTCGGGGATCCGGACGAGCGTACTCTCGGGCAGCAGCGCGCAGTCTGTGAGCATCCCGTCGAGCGATCCACCAATCTGCGGCAACGACGTCGGTGCGAAGGGGCCGTCGTGCCACTTCGGGAAGACGGGCTCACCTCATCCCGGGACCACCCAACCCCTCAACCCAAGGACAACGTCCCCGGTCGTCACACCTAGCCGCGTCGTCAACGAACCGTCACCCATTCGGGGCGTGCTCCCCAGTTGCCTCGCCAGGTGGAATGTGACGGGGCCCAGCCCTGCGCACGGGCGGACCCGTTGGTCGCGCCTGATGCCCAAGGCACACGCGCTTCGCTCGGCGCGGGCGCATCCACACCCAGGAACGCACAGAAGTCGGGAACCCACTGCGCTGCCGTGGCGGGTTCGTCGTCGACGACGTTGTAGACCCCAGGGGTCCAGTCAAGCGCCTCGACGGCCACGGACGCGGCATCATTGACGTGAAGGAAGCTCGTGATCGAGCTGTCCGCGACAAGACGGCCACTCGCGGCCGCTTCGGCCTGAAGGCCGCCGGGCACGAACCAGGTGTCGGGACCGTAGAGCATCCCGTAGCGGAGAACGACGCCGCCGGACATGCTCAGGACCGCCGACTCGAGGGCCGCGACAGCATCGACGGTCGTGCGCCGCGGGTCGGCTGCAGCCAGGTCGAGCGGGGTCGACTCACCTGCCGGTCCGGGCGATGGTGCGTAGGCCCAGGCAATGCTCTGCGCGACCATCCGCTGCACCCCAACTGATCTGCACGCCGCAACGAGTTTGGACGTGCCCTCGCGTCGCAGCCGAGCATTGGCAGCCGTGTCGGCGTCGCTGAGATCGGTCAGCTGGTGGATCACGGCGTCGGGAGCCGCCTCCGCGAGAACCCGGCAGAGAGCATCGGCGTCGTACGCGTCAACGATGGCGGGTCTGGCCCCGAGTGCCGCGATTGTCGGGCTCTTGGCTGCGGATCGGGTCAATCCGGTGACTCGGTGCCCGTGTGCCCGCAGCCCGGCGACCACACGCCTACCGATCACACCGGTCGCACCGGCGACGACAACGTGGCGAGAGTCCGTCACTGCGCACCGCCATCGGCCGAAGGGCGAGGGGCTCGACGGTGGTGGCGCGCGGCGAGCTCCTCGGCATCGACAAGCGTGAGCATCGGTTCGCCCGGGACTCCGACCATGACGACGACGAACCGGGTCCAGCCGTCAGCGAGGTTGTTGGCCGCCTGATAGTGGATGAGGTCGCCACCTGGCTCCCAGAAGGACTCGCCTGGGCGAACAATGCGCTCGGGCTCGCCTTCAAGCTCGAAGATCATCTCGCCATCGAGCAGGTAGCCGAAGACGGGGCCGGAGTGGCGATGGGGC
>CAVSXR010000012.1:0-25000 GCA_963731885.1 uncultured Acidimicrobiaceae bacterium
GTGATGGTCGGTGCCCTCGCCGTGGTGCTCGCCCTCGCCGGTCCGGCTCGTCGGCTCGATCGGGCGCGTGGCTGGGTCCTGTTGGCGTGCTATCCGGCGTTCGTCGTCGCGGTTCTTCTCCGCTGAGCCGGACCGTCACCAGCGAAGGGTCAGGACTCGACCTCGATGGCGAACTCGGGGCAGTTGTCGGCGCACAGCTGAGCCTTGTCCTCGAGCGTGGTGGGCACGTCGCCGGTCACCAGCAGGACGGCGTAACCCTCGTCGTCGACGTCGAACAGCTCGGGCGCGAGCGCGTAGCAGCGGTTGTGGCCCTGGCAGGCCTCGCGGTCGAGGCGGATCTTCACGACGGTGCTCCCTCGGTCGGCGGGGTGATGCGGATGGGGAGGGCCCGGGGGCCCCGGACCTGGCCGGTGGACCAGCGCACGGCCTCGGGGTCGGCCAGCTCGAAGTCGCCGAAGCGGTCCATCCACTCCTCGACGGCGACGCGCAGCTCCATGCGGGCCAGGTTCGAGCCGAGGCACCGGTGGATGCCGAGGCCGAACGCGGCGTGGCGATTCCGGGCCCGATCGATGACGAACTCGTCGGCTCGATCGAACATCTCCGGGTCGCGGTTGGCAGAAGGGAACGGCAGCAGGACCCAGTCGTCGGCGTGGACCGGGCAGTCGCCGATGGTGGTGTCCTCGGCGACCAGTCGGGCCATGGTCACCGGGGCGTAGAAGCGCAGGAGCTCCTCGATGGCGAAGGTGCGCACGTCAGGGTCCTCGACCCAGCGCCGGCGGTCGTCGGGGTGCTGGGCCAGGTGCCACAGGCTGGCACCGATGGCCGACCAGGTGGTGTCGATGCCGGCGATGATCAGCAGGGCGACGGTGCCGCGGATGTGATCGGCCGAGAGCGGTTCACCGTGCAGCTCGGCGTCGAGCAGGTAGCTGATGAGATCGTCTCCGGGGTGGTGGCGCTTCTCCTCGATGACCCGGGTGAGGTAGTGGTCGAGCGTGTCCTCCGGGTCGATGGGTGGTGCCTGCCCGGGCGCCTCGATGATGCGGTGGATGAAGCCGCGGAACCGGTCACCGTCCTCTTCGGGCAGCCCCAGCATGGCGGCGATGACCCGCACGGGGATGTGCTGGGTGTAGGCGATGGCGGCATCCACGACGCCGCCATCGGCGTCCAGATTCGCCTCGATGTCGTCCAGCAACTGGCGGCACGACGAACGTGCCGCCGGTTCCCACGCCTCGATCGCCTTCGGCGCGAACGGCGGGAGCAGCAGGCGGCGGGCCTCGGCATGGAACGGTGGGTCGGAGGTGATCGGCGGCGCGTACCCGATGGGCCGGGGCGCGATCGGGCGCCAGTCGGTGACGATGACACCCTGGCTGGTGAAGTGATCGGTGTCGTGGGCGATGGCGGCCACGTCCTCGTGGCGGGTCGGGAACCATGCACCCCCGAAGCGATCGGTGTGCGCCACCGGGCAGCGGCCGCGGAGCTCGTCCCAGATCTCGGTGGCCGCCGCGGCGTAGTCGGGGTGGGTGTGGTCGAAGTCGGTGCTCCAGTCCTCGACCGGTGCCCGGGTCGTGGCGGCGTCAGTGGTGTCGGTCATGGCGTGCTCCGTGGTCCCCTCCGGTGAATAACGAACGTTATCGGAGTGGGCGGTGCATCCAAAGCGGTGCCCCGTCGGACGGCCGGGCGCGACGATGGCCCCGGAGTGTTCCGGGGCCATCGTTCCTCGCCGAGCGCCAGCCAGGCATCGGCAAGAGCTGTGCGTTCCGCTCGTCGCTCGTTCGGGGGAGACGCGGTCGTGGGCGTCGTGGGGGGATGACGTCCCGCCCGTACCCGATCCCGCGGCCGCTCAGTACTGCTGGGGCTCAGTACTGCTGGAGCGCCAGTGTGCGCCGGAAGAACGCGCTCGATGCGATCCTCCATGAAGCTGCGGTCGGCCTCGGCGCGGGGAACGTGGCGTTCGTCGGGGAACAGGAACAGCTCGTGGTCGATGCCGGCCCGGATCATGGCGTTGACCAGGCGGGCCGAGTGCCGGAAGTGCACGTTCTCGTCGATGAGGCCGTGCACGAGGAGCAGGGACCGGTCGCGCAGCCCCGCCACGTGGGTCATCACCGCGGCCTGCTCGTAGCCGTCGGGGTTCTCGGCGGGGGTGCCCATGTACCGCTCGGTGTAGTGGGTGTCGTAGCCGTCCCAGCCGGTGACCGGCGCGCCGGCGCACGCGGCGCGGAACACGTCGGGTCGGCGGGCCAGGCAGAGGGCGCTCAGGTAGCCGCCGTAGCTCCAGCCGTAGATCCCCACCCTCTGGTCATCGGTGATGCCGGCGTCGACCAGCGACCGGACCAGGGCGACCTGGTCGTCGACCTCGACGGTGCCGAGGCGGCGGTGGAGGTGACCTTCGAACGCGATGCCCCGGTCGGTGGATCCCCGGTTGTCGACGACGGCCACGCAGAAGCCCTGATCGCGGCAGATATTGGGCGCGCAGCGCGACGGTGACTCCCCACGACCGGGTGAGCATCTGGGCGCTGGGCCCGCCGTAGACCGACACGATGGTGGGATGGGGCGCGGGGGTGGCCGGCCGGTAGACGGCGGCGTGGAGCTCGGTGCCGTCGTCGGCCACCACGATGCGCTCCTCGGGCGGGTGCAGCTCGAACTCGACGAGCGCGGGGTCGTCGGAGGCGTCGTGGACCGTGGTGCTCGAACCGTTCGCCCCGTGCACCACGGTCAGCGGCGGCTGGGCCGGCGTGGACCACGTGTCGCACCATGCCCCGCTGGTGGCGTGCACGGCGGCCCGGTGCACGCCCGATTCCGTCGTCACCCGCTCCGGGGCCGCGGAGCCGTCCAGCGGGACCCGGTAGAGGTGGCGTTCCAAGGCCGATTCACGGGTCCCGGTGAACCAGACCGCGCCGGCACCGACGCCGGCCACCGCCGTGACCACCCAGTCACCGCTGGTGAGCACGACGTCGAGGTCGCCGTTCGGGTCGCGTCGCTCGAGGTGGCGGAAGCCGCTCCGCTCGGACGCCCACACGAACGAGCCGTCGGGGAGGAACCGGAGATCGTCGTGGAGGTTGATCCACACGTCGGACGTCTCGCGGAGGAGCAGCTCGCCCGATCCCGTGGTGGGGTCGAAGCGGACGACGTCGAGACGGGTCTGGTCCCGGTTCTCGATCTGGACCACCACCGCGCCGTCGGGGCTCCAGTCGACCCGGGCGACGTAGCGGTCGTCGCCGATCCCCGTGCATCCGAGGTCGAGCCAGACGGGCGCACCGGCCGTCGAGCCGTCGGCCGCGACCACCCCGACTCGGACGGTGGCGTTGGCGGCGCCGGCGAACGGATAGGCGTGGTCCTCCTGGGCGCCGGCGCCGACCTCGTCGCTGCCCTGGTGCACGATCCGGTAGATCGGGATCGCCGATTCGTCCACCTCGCAGAACGCGATCCACTCGGCATCGTCGGAGAACCAGAAGCCGTACGCTCGCCGCATCTCCTCCTGGGCGATGAACTCGGCCAGCCCGTGCGACCGCCCCGCCTCGGCCGCTCCCCGGGTGACCGGGACCGGCTCACCGCCGTCGGCGGGGACCACGTGCACCTCGTCGTCGGCCACGAACCCGATGCGGGTCCCGTCGTCGGACAGGCGGGCATCGAGGAGGGGGCCGGTGGCCTCGGTGGCGGCGACCACGCGGCGGGGCTCGCCGTCGATGCCGTCGAGGACCCACAGCCCGTCCCGCATCGGGACCAGGAGACGATCGGCCCGGACCGACCACGCGTACCGGGTGACCCCGACGGCCAGTTCGCGCGCCCGCTCGCGGCGCAGTCGCTCCTCGAGCGGGAGGTCATCCTCGGCCACGTCCTCGCCCGGGGTCGCGATGGCGCGCATCGCACCGGTGTCCACGTCCACCGCGACGAGCCGCTGGTGCAGGGTGCCCGGCTCGGCCAGCAGGAAGGTGACCGTCGAGCCGTCCGGAGAGAACGCCACGGACGACGGTGCGACGGTGCCGGGCAACGGTCGGCGAGCGACATCGGTGGTGGTGAGCGGACGCACGGCGGGACCCTAACGGCGTCTGTCGACCCGGGGACGCGGGTAGGTAGGCCGCGTTCCCCCAGGAGGAGGTCCCATGAGTTCCAGACCGCGCTTCGATTCCAGCGGCAACCCGCTCGTCGACTCCCAGCGGGCCGAGACCGGCGTGTCGGGCACCGTCGGGCCGTCCACCGCGGCGATCCCCGACTCGATGAGCCGGGGTCTGTGGCGGGGTTCGGTGATCGGCGCCGTCGTCGGTGCCTTGGTCCTCACACCGGTCGCGTTCATCCCGATGTTCGACCTGGCGATCCTCGCCAAGTTGGTGATCGTGTGGGTCATCGGCGCCGCGGGTGGTGCGGCCGTCGGTGCCGTGTTCTTCGGCGGCGCGGTGGCCGAGACGGAAGACGTCGTCGAGAGCGACGGCGACGAGCACGTCGTGCCGTCCGCGATGCACCGGCAGCACTGACACCGGCAGCACTGATCGGCCCGACTGGTCGGCCCGGACCTGCCGGGTCGCCCCGACCCCCACAACGACCCGATGCTGGTTAGCGTCTCGGCATGAAGGCAGTCCGAGGCTGGCGGGCGGGCATGGCGGTCCTGCTCGCGCTCGCCGCGGGGCGTGCGCCACGTCCGGCGCGGCCGAGACCAGCGGTTCCGGCCCCCTGCTGCGCAGCCCGGCCCCGGCGGTCGCTCCCACGTCGTCGACCACCGTGGCCTCGTCGACCACCACGGCGCGCCGACCACCGCCGCGCCGACCACCACGGCCAGCACCACCACGACGACCTCGGCACCGCCGCCACGCGACGCGGAGCAGACCGGCTTCTCGCCCTACGCCACGGTCGGCGACATCGTGCTCCACCACCCCGCTGCCGTGGTCGAACGCATCGGGTTCCACGAGTCGAACCACGAGGGCGCACAGGTCCAGACCGCGCTCGACACCGCGGTGCACCCGTTCACCATGGAGAGTCGGGGCCGGTTGACCGCCCAGCGGACCGCCGCCGACATCGTCGTGGCCCCCGACACCGAGATCCGTGCCCCGGCGACGGGCACGGTCAAGCGAGCCGGCGGCTACACGCTCTACTGCAAGTACCGCGACGACTACCTCGTCATCGCGCCCGACGCCCGCCCCGAGTGGGAGGTGAAGCTGCTGCACTTCCAGGGCCTCCGTGTCCACACCGGCGACCGCGTCGAGGCCGGGGTCACCGTCGTCGGCGACCATGCCCACGTGCTGCCGTTCGCCTCGCAGGTCGAGGAGGGCGGGGCCGTCCCGGTCTGGCCCCACGTCCACGTCGAGGTGGTCGACCCCAGCATCCCCAACGTGCCGAGCCCCGGTGGCGGCTGCTCGTAGCGGCTGAGGAGAACGTGGCGGCATCCGGTAGAAGGGTCGGGTGCGCATCCTCGTGACCAACGACGACGGCATCGACTCCGTCGGCCTGCACGTGCTCGCCCGCCGCCTCACACCGCTCGGCGACGTGGTGGTGGTCGCGCCCGACCGGGAGTACTCCGGCTTCGGCGCCGCCCTCGGCACGCTGCACCTGCTCGCACCCGAGGTCCACCGGGTCGAGCTGGCCGGGGTCCCGGAGACGTGGGCGGTGACCGGTCCGCCGGCCCTGTGCGTCTTCTTCGCCCGGCTCGGCGTCTTCGGTGCCGTCGATCTCGTCGTGTCCGGCATCAATCCGGGGGTCAACACCGGACGGGCGATCTACCACTCCGGCACCGTGGGAGCCGCGCTCACCGCCCGGAACGGGGGCATCCCCGGCATCGCGGTGAGCCAGTCGGTCGTGGGCTTCGGCGTGGAGGGCCAGGCCTGGGCGGAGATGATCGAGGGTCAGCTCTGGGAGACGGCGGCCGAGGTGGCGGCGGTCACGGCCGAGGCGATGCTGGCCGCACCCGCCGAGCGGCCCGCGGTGGTGAACCTCAACGTCCCGAACTGCCCGCTCGACGAGATCGACGGCTGGCGCCACGCCGAGGTCGGCACCATCCCGCCCCGGGCCATGTCCGAGGCCCATCTGGTTCCCAAGGCTGGTCACGAGCACGCCTACACGGTCGAGATGGCCTGGGGCGACCCGGTGGCCCTCCCTCCCGAGACCGACGGCGGAACGGTCGAGGCCAACACGGTGGCGGTGACCCACATCAGCGCCTTCACCCGGGAGGAGCGCCCCGACCTCATCGGCATCGACCACGCCCTCGACCGGCTCCTCCGTTGAGCCGCTACGCCGGCGGACTTCGTCCGCCGCCCGGTCACCCGCCGGGGACGGGCTCCTCGCCCCGGATGGTGAGCCGCCACATCTCCCGCCGCTGGCCGGCGTAGTCGCTCATGGGATTGTGCAGGGTGCACCGGTTGTCCCACACCGCGATCGAGCCGGGCTGCCAACGGAACCGGCAGGTGTAGACGGGGTTGGTGGCCACCGCGAAGAGGTGCTCGAGCAGGGCCTGGCTCTCGTCGGGCCACCACCCGTCGATCGATTCGGTGTACCCCCAGTTCACGTACAGCGCGCTCCTCCCGGAGTCGGGATGGCGGCGGAGGATGGGCTGGGCTCGCTTCTGGTGGGCCGCCTCCCCGTAGCGGATGTCCATGTGCTCGACCAGGTCGTTGTGGGTGGCCGCGGCGCCGTAGGCCCGCTGCGGCGAGTGGACGGCGCGGAGTTCGGCCAACGTGGTGCGCAGGCCCGGCGAGAGATGGTCGGCGGCCAGGTACAGGTTCGACCACAACGTGTCGCCCCCATGGTCGGGGACGTCCTGGCCGTAGAGGATGGTGAACGCCGGCGGCGTCTGCTGGAACGACCAGTCGGAGTGCCACGCCCCGCCGAACACCAGCGGAACCTTCTCGTCGGCCTCCTTGACCACCTTGACCACGTTGGGGTGCGAGTCGAGGCCGGCCACGAACGGATCGTCGCCGAAGGTTCCCCACCGAGAGCCGAAGGTGACGAACGTGTCGAGGTCGAGATCCTGGTCCCGGAAGAACACCACGAGGTGGGCGACCGAGGCCTGGCGGATCTCGGCCATGGTGGCCTCGTCGAGGGCGCGGACGTCCAGCGGCCCGCCGTCGGCCGCGAACACCTCGGCCCCGAGGGCGCCGGTGAGCGGGCGGACCTGGATGTGGTCGTAATCGGCTGCCGCGTTGTTGGCGGCGTCGGTGGCGAAGATCATCGCCCTCCCTCCCCGGGGGGTCTGGCGTCGGACCGACAGTAGGTCGGATGCGGTGCCACACTGCGGTCGTGGCCAGGACGACGCCGACACCGAAGCGGCACACGGTCGGGCTCGTGCTCGGTGCCGGCGGGGTCGCCGGTGGTGCCTGGCACGCCGGCGCCCTCACCGCGCTGCAGGACGCGGGCTGGGACGCCCGGTCGGCCGACCTCGTGGTCGGGACGTCCGCCGGGTCGGGCATGGCCGCCACCCTGCGCCTGGGCGTCCCCCCGAGCGACCTCTTCGCCGGCGCCACCGGCCGGCCGATGAGCCCGGTCGGCGCCGACTTCCTGGCCAAGGCCGGGCCGATGGAGGTGCCGGCGCCCCAGGTCGGCGGGCGCATCCCCCGACCGGCCGCCCCGTTCCTCGTGCTCCGAGCCCTCAGCCGGCCGTGGACGACCCGACCGTTCAAGGCTGCCGCGGGCATGCTGCCGGTCGGACGGATCTCGACCGACTTCATCGGCGACCGCATCCGGCGCACGCACGACGAGCCCTGGCCCGACCGGCCGACGTGGATCTGTGCCGTGCGGCTGGCCGACGGCCGGCGGGTCGTGTTCGGCCGCGACGTCGACGATGCGCACCTCGCCACCGCGGTCGAGGCATCGTCGGCGATCCCCGGGTACTTCGCGCCCGTCGACCACGCCGGGCAGGCCTACATCGACGGTGGCGTCCACTCACCGACGAACGCCGATCTCGTCGCCGACCTCGGCTTCGACATCGTGGTCGTCTCCAGCCCCATGTCGGCCACCCGCGGCGCGCTGCGACGCCCGCAGTGGACCGGTGCCCGAGCCCTGCACGCCGCCACGCTCGGCCGTGAAGTGCGAAAGATCCGCGCCGCCGGGACACCCGTGCTCGTGCTCCAGCCGGGCCCGGAGGTGGTCGACACCGTCGGGTTCAACTCGATGGATCCGTCGCGGCGGGGCGACATCGCCCAGATCGCCCACGACACCGTGGCGCGGCACCTCGGGTCGGGTCGGGTCGCCGACCGGCTGGCGCTGCTCACCGGCTGATCCGGGCTCGGCCGCCGGGGCGACGTCACCGCGCGGTTCGCGGCCGCCATCATCGTGGGATGCCGACCCTCCCCGACACCACCCGGGTCTCCCGTCGGCTGGTGGTGCTGGCTGCGCTCGCCGTCGTGGTCGTCGCCGGTGGGATCGTCGCCTTCGCCGTGGTCGGCGACGGGGGATCGGCGTCGGATGACACCGATCGTGCCGCGGTCGACGACGCCCAGCAGCGGTCGTCCCCGCCGGCCCCGCCGTCGGACGACGCCGCCGCGCCGGGCACGTCTGCCACCACGGGCTCGAGCCCCGCCCCGACCGATCGACCCACCGGCACCGACCCGCAGGTCCGACTCGGTCCGCTCGTGGCCTTGGCCCGACCGTCATCGGTCGTCGATCCCGCCGGGGCCGGACCGGTCCTCGTCTCGACCCTCGACGGCACGGTCCACGCCGTGGACCTCGCCACCGGCGCGACCGACGTGGTGCTCGATCTGCGGGCCCAGGTCTCCACCGGCGGCGAGCGCGGGCTGCTGGGCATGGCGATCGATCCGTCGGGCGACCGGCTCTACGTCGACTTCACCGACACGAACGGTGACACCGACATCCGGTCGTGGCCGCTGGCCGACGGTCGCCCCGTGGGCGGGCCCGACGACGGGGTCCTCCATCTCGAGTTGGGCCAGCCCTATCCCAACCACAACGGCGGCGACCTGGTCTTCGGGCCCGACGGGCTGCTGTGGATCGGGACCGGCGACGGCGGCAGCGGCGGCGATCCGGGGGAGGTGGCGCAGAACCCGAGTCGGTTGCTCGGCAAGATGCTGCGTGTCGCCCCCGACCCGGCCGGCGGGATCACCGCGCCGGCCTCGAACCCGGATTGGGGTGGCCGGCCCGAGGTGTGGGGGATCGGTCTGCGGAATCCCTGGCGCTACAGCTTCGACCGGCGGACCGGCCGGCTCTGGATCGGCGACGTCGGCCAGGACACGGTCGAGGAGGTGTCGGTGGTCGATCCCACCGCGCCGATGCCGAACTTCGGGTGGGACGACGTCGAGGGCGACCGTCCCTTCGAGGGCCAGCTCGACCCGTCGTTCGTGGCCCCGGTGATCACCTACGACCACGGGAAGGGTTGCTCGGTGACCGGTGGCTACGTCTACCGGGGCGCGGCCATCGGTTCGCTCTACGGCTGGTACCTCTACGGCGACTACTGCGGGGGTTGGATCCGCGCCGTCCCGGCCGACGCCCCCGACCGCGAGCCGGTCGAGCTGGTGCCTGACGCCGGACCGGTCATCTCCTTCGCCGAGCTCGAGGACGGCGAGTTGCTCGTCCTCGGTCCCGACGGGCTACGCCGCATCGTGGCTGCCTGACCCGAGGCGCGCTCCGTCTCGATCTAGGTGGAGGCGAGCTCCTCGGCTCGTTCGCGGACGGTCTCGGCGGCCTGCTTGCTGCGGGCCCGCAGCGCCTTCGCGCGCTTGTCGGCCTTCGCTCGGGCCCTGCGACTCTGCTTCTTGGCTCGCTTCGAGGCCCGTTCGACCGCGGGTTCCACATCGGCGGCGATGCGTCGGCCGGCGTCTCGCGTCTGCTCGACCACCGGTTCGATCGCATCGCGGAGCGTGGCGATCGTCGTCCGCCCCCTGCCGAAGCGATGGCGCGCCTCCCGTCGTCCGGCCCGGCGAGCGACCCGGGCGTCACGGAGGGCTTCGAGCTCGGCCTGTTCGGCCCGGCGCTCGGCGTCGTCGAGCCGGTCCCGCAGCAGCGAGTGCTTCTCGGTGGCCTGGGCGAGGTCGGTGCGGGTCAGCTCGAGCTGCTCGGTGGCGTCGCGCAGCTGCTCCTTCTTCGAGCGCCAGCTGACCAGACCGAGCGTCGAGATCGACAGTGTCTTGCGGATGATGCCCATGGGTTCTCCTCCTGGGGTGAGCTCGTGCGGACCTACCCGCATCCCCCGCGTCCTATGCGCTAGAGGCTTCCGGCCCACAGAGACCGGACGTCCGCCAGGGACGTTCGGGTCGGTCGCCCGGTCCATCGCCAGCCGCCGATCAGTACCCTCCTCGCATGGAGAGGTTCTGGCGGAACGCCGGGGTGCAACTCGGCAGGTACTGGTATGCGGTGATCGCCCTCCTGGTGGTGATCACGGGATTGCTCACCTTCGGGCTGCAGCAGCTCCAGTTCGCCACCGGGCAGGACAGCTATCTCAACTCGGATTCGCAGATCGCCATCGACAACGTGGCCTTCCAGAACGACTTCGGTGGCGAGGCGATCATCGTGCTGTTCCGGGCCCAGGAGGGTGTCGACGTCAGCGAGCTGTTCACCGGCGCCAACCTGGCCGAGATGGAGCGGCTCGAATCCGAGCTCCGCACCATCCCCGAGGTCTACGCGGTGGTCGCCCCCCTCACCTCGGTGCAGTACTCCGAGGCGATCGCCAAGGAGGGCGTGGGCACCAACGCGTTGCTGTCCGCCGTGCAGCGTGAGCCCGACGATGCCGCCAAGGAGGTCCGCCAGGCCGACCTCGCCACCACGCTGGCCCGGCTCGGCGCCGCGGGCGACCAGGAGATGACCAACCCGGCCTGGAACGACTTCCTGATCTTCGACAATGCCGGGTTCACCGTCGCCGACGACGGGACCGTCACGCCGCCGGCCGCCGGTGATCTCCAGATCCGGGCGTCGTTGCTGTCGACGTTCCCCAACCTGCGGACCGCGGTCGGGGGCGTGCTGCTCACCGGCAACGCCGACCTCGACACCTTGTCGTCCGGCACCAAGGCGGTCACCAAGGTCATGGACACGGCGAACCTCGACGGGTTCGACGTGATCACCACCGGATCACCGGTGTTCCTCACCGACATCAACGACTACCTGCAGGGCGGCATGCTCACGCTCGGCGCGGCGGCGTTCGCCCTCATGGCCCTCATCCTCCTGCTGCTGTTCCGGGTCCGCTGGCGCCTGCTGCCCCTCTTGGCCGTGCTCGTCGGCGTGGCGTGGTCGTTCGCGCTGCTCGGGTTCCTCAACGTCAACCTGTCGCTGGTCACCATCTCCGGTCTGCCCATCCTCATCGGTCTCGGCATCGACTTCGCCATCCAGATCCACAACCGGGTCGAGGAGGAGGTCGTGCTCGACGTCTCCGAGCACCCGATGTCCGAGACGCTGGCCAACCTGGCGCCCGCGCTCATCGCGGCCACGGTCAGCGGTGTGGTCGCGTTCCTCGCACTGCAGGTGTCCCAGGTGCCGATGATCCGGGACTTCGGGGTGATGCTGGCCATCGGGATCGTCGTGCTCGTGACCATGGGCATCATCATCCCCACGGCCCTGCTCGGCATCCGTGAGTACCGCATCCCCACGTCCCACCGGAAGGAATCGAGGGTCGAGCGCACGGTGGTGTGGCTCGGCGGGCTCCCATCGACGTGGGCCATCCCGTTGGTGGTGGCGTCCATCGCCCTGTTCATCGGCGGCATCGCCCTGGAGGGCAGCTTCAAGATCGAATCGGACCCGTTGCGGTGGATCAACCAGGACACCCAGACGGTGCGCGACGTCGGGACCCTCGAGGAGGACACCGGCTTCTCGTCCACGCTCGGCGTGCTGGTCGAGGCGAACAACGTGCTCGACGACCCGGTCTCCGAAGTGGTCAACGGCTTCATCATGGATGCCGAGTCGAGCCCCGACGTGGTCACCAGCTCGAGCCTGGTGGGCACCATCGCCAAGATCATCGACATCCCGGGCGCCACGCCGCTGGCCCCCACCTCCGCCGATCTCGACGCGGCCGCCGCCGTCCTGCCGCCCGACATCGAGAAGGTCCTGATCAACCCGGCGCGCACGGCCACGCAGATCAACCTGCGCTTGGCGCCGGCGAGCCTCGACCAGCGCGCCGAGTTGGTCGATCGGCTCGAGGCCGATCTCGACCAGCGGATCTCGGCCCTCGACGTTCCTGCCGACTCGATCCTGCGCACCGGCCTCGACCCGGGCGAACCGGTGATGCGGGCCGTGCCGTCCGGTCTCGCCGTGGTCGGCGTCGGCCTGTTGAAGAACCTGGGGGCGAACCGCGCCGTCCTCACCTACCTCGGACTCGCCCTGGTCGCCCTGTGGTTGCTGCTCCGCTACCGCAGCCTGGCCCGCGCCCTGCTCACCCTCGTCCCCATCGGCCTCGCCGTCGGCACCTCCTCGGTGGTGGTCGGCGCGTTCGGGCTCACCCTGTCACCGCTCACCACCGTCTCGGGCCCCCTCGTGGTGGCGAGCTGTACGGAGTTCTCCGTGCTGATCCTCGCCCGCTACCTGGAGGAGCGCCAGGCGGGACTCGAGCCGCGTGAAGCCAGCAACCAGGCCGCCCGTCGCACCGGCCGCGCCTTCTTCACCTCGGCGGTGACCACCATCGGTGGCTTCGCGGTGCTCATCGGCTCCGCCCTGCCGCTGCTGCGGGACTTCGGGATCATCGTCACGCTCAACGTGTCGGTGGCGCTCCTCGCCGCCCTGGTCGTCATGCCGCCGCTGCTGGTGTGGGCCGACGAGAAGGGGCATCTCGAGACCGGCGTCGTCGATGCCAAGAAGTCGGTGGTGCTCGCCATCAAGCCCACCGGTGTGCGCATCGCGACGTGGCTCGGCGCGGTCGCGGTCGTCGCCGCCATCGCCATCACCCTCTATGCCACGTCCGAGCGCACCTCGGGCGAGGTGTCGACGCTGTCGTACACGGCCGTGGCGCTCCCGACCACCACCACGACCACCACCGAGCCGGCCCAGAGCGGCCCGGTCGATCCGTCCACCTTCGGCACCGAACGCCCCACCGGTCTCATCGACGGCGTGCTCTACGACAAGCTCACCGCCCAGGGCGCGGCCCCCAACCAGGCGGTGTGCGCCGGGTCGGTCGTCCTCGACCGGGTTGGTGAGCAGAAGCTCCTCGATCTGGGCATCGCCTCGTTCTCACCCGAGGCGCTCGCCCCGGTGGTCCAGGCCGCGCAGGACTGTGGCATCGACCAGTCGATCATCGACGCCACGGTGGCCGCCGGGCTCTAGGTCGCTACGCCGGCGGACTTCGTCCGCCGGCTCCGCTCTTGGAGTTGCTCACCCGCCGGCCTTCGGCCGGCCGGCTCGTCAACTCCGCCGCACGCCTCGAGCTGGCATCCCGCCGCAGCCGACCGGGTAACGATCCCGCCGGCATCGACGTATCGTGGGGTGACCGCCCCAGGGGAGAGCCGACGCGTGGACACCGACCAGACCTCGATCGTGGAACCGTCATCGGACGAGGGAAAATCCGAGTTCGTGGTGGTGGCGAACCGGCTCCCGGTCAAGCTGGCCGACGACGGGTCGTGGTCACTCAGCCCGGGAGGGTTGGTGTCGGCCATGTTGCCGGTCATGCGTGAGCGGACCGGTGCCTGGGTCGGTTGGGACGGCACCGAGGGGGGCGAGTCGGCCCGCTTCGAGTTCGAGGACATCCAGCTGTCCGGGGTGGGGCTGTCGGCCGCCGAGCACGACGAGTACTACAGCGGGGCCTGCAACGAGACGATCTGGCCCCTCTACCACGGAGCGATCGAGGCGGCGCAGTTCCACCGCGAGACGTGGGCCACCTACCGAACGGTCAACCAGCGGTTCGCCGACGCGGCGTGCAAGGAGTTGGCCGAGGGCGGGACGGTCTGGGTCCACGACTACCAACTGCAGCTGGTGCCGGCCATGATCCGGGCCCAGCGCCCCGACGCCAAGATCGGCTACTACCTCCACATCCCCTTCCCGCCGCTCGAGCTCCTGTCGCGGCTCCCGTGGCGCCAACAGGTGCTCGACGGTCTGCTCGGCGCCGACGTCGTCGGGGTCCAGACCCAGGCCGACGCCCGCAATGTGCTGTCGGGCGTCCGGCGGTTCTGCGACACCGACGACATCGTGTTCGCGGCCGACGGCGGCATCGTGCGGGCCCGGCGCCAGACCGCGGTGGTCAAGTCGTTCCCCATCTCGGTCGACTACCTGGCGATCGCGGCCCAGGCCGACTCCGACGAGGTCGAGTTGGCGGTGAAGCGACTGCGCACCGAGCTCGGCGACCCCGAGGTCGTGCTCCTCGGCGTCGACCGCCTCGACTACACCAAGGGCATCGACCTCCGCCTGAAAGCGGTGCGCGAGCTGCTGATCGAGCATCGCCTCGACCCGCGCAAGACGGCCGTCATCCAGGTCGCCGTGCCGAGCCGGGAGGCAGTACTCGGCTACGACAGCGTGCGGAACCGGGTCGAGCAGCTCGTGGGCATGATCAACGGCGACTTCGGCCAGCTCGGCCGCCCAGTCGTCCAGTACATCCACAAGAGTCTTCCGTTCTCCGAGCTGCTCGTGCTCTACCGCGCCGCCGACGTGTTGTTGGTGACACCGTTCCAGGACGGCATGAACCTGGTGGCCAAGGAGTACGTGTCGGCCCGGGTCGACAACGAGGGTGCGCTGGTGCTGTCCGAGTTCGCCGGCGCGGCCGAGGAGCTGTCCGACTCGTTCCTGGTCAACCCGTACGACACCGAGGGCCTCAAGGACCAGATCGAGGCCGCGGTCCGGATGGGCCCGGAGGAGGAGCACGCCCGGATGTCGGCGATGCGGCATCAGGTGGAGAGCAACGACCTGGCGGCGTGGGCGAGATCGTTCCTCGCCCTGCTGGCCATGGCCTAGGCCACGTCGACACCCGTGATCTCGCCTGTCATGCGCCCGTTGCTGGACCGTCTCCGCTCGAACGTCGTCGCCATCGACACCCTGCGGCGGGTCGGCTTGCTCGACCCGAGAATGATGGTGCACACCGTGCGGGCCGTTCGCCAGTGGGGTCCGACGCTGGCGGCGGGCTACGCGGCCACGGCCGAGCGGGACCCCGACGGCATCGCGCTGATCGACGATGCCGGCTCGTTGACCTTCGCCGAGATCGACGACCTCTCGGGCCGGCTCGCCACCGCGCTGGCGGCCCGTGGGGTGGAGCCGGAGACGTCGGTCGGGCTGTTGGCGAGGAACAGCCGTTGGTTCGTGCTCTCGGCCACTGCACTGAGCCGGTTGGGGGCCTCCGTCCTCTACATGAACACCGGGTTCGCCGGCCCGCAGCTGGCCGACGTGATGCGCCGCGAAGGGGGCACGGTGCTCATCCACGACGACGAGTTCGGTGCGGCGGTCGTCGAGCACGCCCCGAAGCTGACCCGGCTCGTCGCCGACGGCCCCGACGGTCGGGGGGAGGTCGACGACCTGCCGTCGCTCGTGGCCCGCACCGCCGAGAAGCGGACCGTCCCTCCCACGACGCACGGGCGCCAGGTCATCCTCACGTCGGGTACCACCGGGGTCCCGAAGGGCGCGTCGCGGAGCAGTGTGGGGATCGGCGACATCGTGGCCACCACCGCGCTGTTCCAGCGGGTGCCGTTCCGCACGGGCGACGTTCACGTCGTGCCCGCCCCGATGTTCCACTCGCTCGGCAACGCCGCCATGGTGATGGGCGCATCGATGGCCCACACGTTGGTACTGACCCGGCGCTTCGATCCCGAAGCCGTGGTCCGCCTCGCGGCCGCGCATCGCGCCCGGGCCATGACCGCGGTCCCGGTGATGCTGCAACGCATCGTCGATCTCCCCGCCGCGACCCTCGCCGACGTCGACGCGTCGAGCCTCGAGGTCGTGCTCTGCTCGGGTTCCGCCCTCCCCGGTTCGCTGGCGCTGCGCTGGATGGACACCTTCGGGGACAACCTCTACAACATGTACGGCTCCACCGAGGTCGCGGTCGCCACCGTGGCCACCCCGGAGGACCTCCGCGGCGCCCCCGGCACCGCTGGCCTGCCGTTGACGGGCGTCGACGTGCGCCTCTACGACGACCGTAACCAGCTGGTCACCGCGCCTGGTGTCGACGGTCGCATCTTCGTCGGGAGTGGCCTGCGGTTCGACGGCTACACCGGCGGCGACACCAAGGCGTCGATCGACGGCCTCCTGTCGAGCGGCGACGTCGGGCACTGGGACGGCGCCGGCCGTCTGTTCGTCGGCGGGCGCGACGACGACATGATCGTGTCCGGCGGCGAGAACCTCTACCCGCGCGAGGTCGAGGACCTGCTGGCCGATCACCCCGACATCGTCGAGGTCGCAGTCGTCGGGGTCGACGACGAGGAGTTCGGCAAGCGGCTCTCGGCGTTCGTGGTGGGCGCGCCGGGCTGCACGCTCGACGCCGACGAGGTGAAGGCCTACGTGCGGGCGAACCTCGCCAACTTCAAGGTGCCCCGATCGGTGACCTTCGTCGACGAGCTGCCCCGGAACGCCACCGGGAAGGTGCTCAAGCGCGAGCTGGGCGAACCCGGCTGATCAGATCCTGCCGGGTTCGCCCACGCGCGACCGGACAGGTCAGACCGGGCAGATCCAGACCTCGATCTTGGTGTTGTCGTAGTCGAACTGGCCGTTCTCGTCGGGGGCGCCGAGCACCTTCTTGATGTCGGTGGCTTCCTTCCAACCGGGGCTGAGGGCGCCCCCGTTGACCCCGCGGACCTTGGTGCCGCCGACACCGACCGCGAAGTGGAACTGCTTCTTGTCGACCAAGCGGTAGAAGGCGACGATCTTGCCCTTGGAGATGCCCTTGGAGCCGTCCCACTTCTTGCCGTTGAGCGCCTTGAACTTCTTGATCCAGCCGTCGTGGGCGATGGACGCCAGGTCGTCGGCGCTGATCTTCTTGCTGCCGTTGGCGTAGGCGGCGAAGGCGGCGGCGGTGTAGCAGACGCCCTTCGTGTAATCCATCACGTTCTCCTTGCCGGAGAGCAAGGCTTCGCCGTGGGTGAGCAGCTCCTTCCCGCCGAGCTGCGCGATCTTGGCGCCTTCGGGGGTCAGTTCAGTGGGCATCGACGAGTCTCCTGTGTGGTGGTGTGGGCTTCGATGCCCAGGAGGTCGAGCACCTCACGCGGGAGGTCGACAGAACAGCACGCCACGCCCGCCCCCTGGGAGCAGGGGACGCTACTCGCCGGCGGCCACGTCGGCGCGGGGTGCCGGCCCGTCGGTGGGCCCTCCCGCGAACGCCTGCGCCTTTTCCATCCAGTCGCGGGCCAGCGGCCCGTCGGTCACCAGGGCGGTGTCGTCGACGTGGCGACGCTGGGTCACGACGAGGCAGAAGTCTTCGGCTGGGCCGGTGACCGCGCCATCGGTGGCGTCGTCGTTCCACGTCCACGTCGCGCCGGACGGCGCGGTGAGCGCGACGCGCACCGAGCCATCGGGGACGTCGAGGCCGCGGTTGCGGTAGGACCACTTCCGGGTCATGACACCGAGCAGCGCGATGTGGCGGAGCCGATCGGTGGGTGGCCGTTCGGCGCCGACCGCGTCGACGACATCCTGACCGTGGGCCCAGGTCTCCATCAGCCGGGCGATCAGGAACGATCGAGCCCCCATCGACGGGCCGTACCAGACCACCCTGGTGTCCTCGTCGAGGGTCGCCGCGGCGTCGAGGAGCCGGGCCCGGTTCTCCCGCCAGCGGGTGAGCAGGCCGGAGGGGTCGAGGTCGCGGCTCCACCCCAACGTCTGCTCGTCGATGCTCGCCGTGCCGTCGGCCAGGGCGGCGAACAGGGCCTCGTTCCCCGCCGTGAACGCGTCGGGGTCGGTGATGGCCGTGGTGGCGGTGTCGTCGAAGTAGGTGAGGTGGGCGATCTGGTCGAAGACCGTCCATCCCGGGCTCGGCGTGGGGGTGGCCCACTGCTCGTCGTCGAGTGCGGCGACGACCACGTCGAGGGCGTCGTGCTCGGCCCGGAGATCGGCGATGGCTTCGGCGATGGTCATGCGGAGAACCTAGGCGGGCCCCGCCAACTCCTTCTCGAACCAGTGGTCGGGATAGGGATTGTCGTTGTATCGCTCGATCTCCGCGTAGCCGGCGCGGCGGTACAGGGCAACGGCCTCGGGGAGGTTGCTGTTGGTGTCGAGGCGCACCGTGTGGTGGCCGAGCGACCGGCTGCGCTGCTCGAGGTCGGTGAGCATCCGGCGCCCGAGACCCCGGCCCCGCACGGCGGCCGACACCCACATCCGCTTGATCTCCCCGATGCCGTCCCCGATGGTCTGGACACCTCCGCAGGCGACGACCTCACCAACGCGACGGGCGATGACGAACACGCCGCCGGGTGCTTCGAGACCGGGAGCGTCGACCACCAAGGTGTCGCCCGGGTCGAAGCCATCGGGGAAGCGCCGGTCGAGCTCGGCGAAGTACTGACCCATCGACCAGGTGGCCTCGTCACTGCGCGGGTCGACCACATGGAATGTGATCGGCGCGCCGTCATCGTGCTCCACGGCTCTGGTCGACTCAGTGATCGAGGATCGGGCGGGGCCGGTAGTGCGTCGTCAGCCGCTCGATCTGTGCGTCGTCGAGGGTCACGTCGACTGCGCCGATGGCCGCGTCGAGGTGTGACTGCTTGGTGGCGCCGACGATGGGTGCGGTGACCGCGGGTTGGGCGAGGAGCCAGGCCAGCGCGACCTGGGCCTGCTCGACACCGAGCTCGGATGCGACCGCGGCCACCTCGTCGACGATGGCCGGTTCGGCGGTGTCGTAGAGCGCGTCCTGGAAACCGTCGGAGCCGGCCCGGGTGGTCCCGCCGTCGGCGAACCGCTCGGCCGGCCGAGCCAGGCGGCCCCGGGCGAGCGGGCTCCACGGGATCACGCCCATGCCCTCCGCGGCGCACAGCGGCAGCATCTCGCGCTCCTCCTCCCGGTAGAGGAGGTTGTACTGGTTCTGCATCGAGACGAACTCGGTCCAGCCGTTGGCCCGGGCCGCCTCCTGCATGTGGGCCAGTTCCCACGCCGCCATGGACGACGCCCCGATGTAGAGGGCCTTACCGGCCCGCACCACGTCGTGCAGCGCTTCCATCGTCTCCTCGATGGGTACTCGGTGGTCGAAGCGGTGGATCTGGTACAGGTCGACGTAGTCCATGCCGAGCCGGGAGAGCGATCGGTCGATGGCGGCCATGATGCTCTTGCGCGACAGGCCGCGCTCGTTGCCGGTGGCGCCGGCGCGATCGGCGTTGAACACCTTGGTGGCGACCACGATCTCGTCACGGCGGGCGTGGGCGTTGAGCAGCGATCCGGTCACCTCCTCGCTGGCGCCGAACGAGTAGGTGTTGGCGGTGTCGAAGAAGTTGATACCGGCGTCGAGGGCACGGGTGACGAACGGTTCGGCCTCGTCGGGGCCGAGCACCCACTCGCGCCAATCCGGGTCGCCGTAGCTCATCATCCCGAGGCAGATCCTCGACACGCGCAGGCCGGACGTTCCCAGGTTCGTGTACTCCATCTCGCCAGTGTGCCGGGTCCATCTCGAGTCCGCGGGCTTGACCCTTAACGTTTGTTCAGTCATGATGCTGAACATGCGTTCAGCGGACGACGGCCGGGACCGGATCATCCAGTCCGCGGTGGCCTGCTTCGGGGATCGGGGCTTCGACGGCACCAGCGTCCGGACGATCGCCGAGCGGGCCGGGGTGTCGGCGCCCCTGATCAATCATCACTTCGGATCGAAGGAGGGGCTGCGGCGCGCGGTCGACGATCACGTGGTGACCAGGGTCCGACAGCTCTTCGGAGAGCTCGACGCCGGCGACCCGGCATCGCTCACCTCCGAGCTGCTCCGTCGGCTCGAGGACGAGGGCGACGTGATGGACTACCTGCGGCGCTCGTTGCTCGACGGAGGGCCGAGTGGAGCCCAGCTGGTCGACCAGCTGGTCGATGCCACCGTCGGCGCCATGGACGACCTCGAGGCCACCGGCATGGTGCGCCCCGCGCCCGATCCGTTGACCCGTGCCCTCATCCTGCTCAGCCTCGACCTGGGCAGCCTGCTGCTCGAGCCCCATCTCGCCCGTCACCTGGGAGAGCAGGTGTGGACGGGCGGCCCGTCCGAACGGTGGTTCGCCGCCGTCTTCGACCTGTTGACCAACGGGGTGTTCGTCTTCCCACCCACCGAACCGCCACTGACCGAACCGCCACCGAATACCGCAGGAGCCTCCTGATGTCCGTTGTCGAACGACCGACCGCCACCGACACCGTCGTGCACCTCGCCGGGGTGTACCGCACCTATGGCGAGGGAGAGACTGCGGTCCACGCCCTCGACGGCATCGACCTCGACATCGGCCCCGGCCGGTTCGTGGTGCTGCTCGGGCCGTCGGGGTCGGGCAAGACCACCTTGCTCAACGTCATCGGGGGCATCGACGTGGCCGACGCCGGCCAGGTGGTGGTCGACGGCTGCGATCTGGCCGGCCTCGATCCCGACCAGCTGACCGACTACCGGCGCCGGCACGTGGCCTTCGTGTTCCAGTTCTTCAACCTGGTGCCCACGCTCACCGCAGGCGAGAACGTGGAGCTGATCGCCGAGCTCACCGGCGAGCACGCCGCGACGCGCGCCAGGCAGGCGCTCGAATCGGTGGGCCTCGGCGACCACCTCGACCGTTTCCCGGGCGAGCTGTCCGGGGGGCAGCAGCAGCGGGTGGCGGTGGCGCGCGCCCTGGCCAAGGAGGCGCCCGTCCTGCTGTGCGACGAGCCGACGGGGGCGCTCGATCGGGCCACCGGTGGATCGGTGGTCGACCTGCTGGTCGACGCCGCCCACCAGCACGGTCGCACCGTCCTGGTGGTGACCCACGATCCCTCGATCGCGGACGTGGCCGACCGGGTGATCCGTCTCGTCGACGGTCGGCTGGCGGAGGCGGACTGATGTCGGTCGGTCGCATCCTGCTCCACAAGGCCACCCGCGACCTCCGCCGCCGGCGGGCCCAGCTCATCGCGGTGGCGGTCACCGTCGGATGCGGGCTGGCCATGTTCTCGTCGACCTACGACGCCTATCGGAACCTGGAGACCTCGTATCAGCGGGTCTACGACAACCTCTCCTTCGGCGACCTCTGGGTCACCGGGGGCGACACCGCGCAGGTGGTCGACGCCGCCCGCGCCGACGCCGGCGTGACGGCGGTGGCGACCCGCATCGAGGCCGATGTCCCGCTCGGGCTCGCCGACCGGGAGGTGCGGGGGCGCGTGGTGTCGATCCCGGTGGGAGATCAGCCCGACGTCAACCGGCTGCTCCTCTCGGCCGGCTCGTACCCCACGGACGCGAACACCGTCGTCCTCGAGCAGCACGCCGCCGACCACTTCCACCTCGGCGTGGGCGACACGGTCAGCGTCGTCATCGACGGCACCCCGACCGAGGTGCGGGTCGGGGGCGTGGCCGCATCAGCCGAGTACCTGTGGCTGGCCCGCAGTCGGAACGAGGCCATCACCGTGCCCGACGACTTCGCGGTGGTGTTCGCGCCTCGACCGCTGGCCGAGCAGATGGCGCCCGACGCTCCGGAGCAGGTCGTGCTCACTGCCACCGGCACCGCGCCGGTCGACCGCATGCGCGCCGCGGCCCGGTCGGCCGGGGCCATCGACGTCTACGGCCGAGCCGACCAGGCCTCCAACGCCACCCTGCAGATCGACGTGTCCGGGTTCGGGGAGATGGCCGTCCTCTTCCCGATCCTGTTCCTCACCGCCGCCGGCCTCGCCGTCTACGTCCTGCTCGGCCGACTCGTGCAGCTCGACCGCCCGGTGATCGGCGCGCTGACGGCCAACGGCGTGGATCGACACACCATCCAGCGGCACTACGCCACCCATGCCTTCGTGGCCGTGTTCGCCGGGGCCGTCCCCGGCCTGATCCTCGGTTCCCTGCTCGGAGGGCTGATGACCGGCCTCTACACCTCCGAGCTCGACATCCCGGTCACCGCCACGTCGTTCCGGCCCCTCACGCCGATCATCGGGCTCGGCTTCGCCTTCGTCACCGCCGCGCTGATCGCCATCGTCCCCGCCCGGACCGCATCGCGGGTCCTCCCCGCCGAGGCGCTGCGACCGCCGGCGCCCCCGCCCGGGAGCGGGCGGACCTTCGTCGAGCGGCTCCTGCCGTTCAGGCTCCCCACCGGCGGTCGGGTCGCGCTGCGCAACCTGTTCCGGTCCCCGAAGCGGGCTCTCGGGACCGCGGTGGGTGTGATCGTCGCGGCCGTGGTCGTGATCGCATCCGCCGGGATGGGCGACAGCATGAACGCCGCCCTCCACCGGCAGTCATCGCTCGACCGGCGGGACCTCACCGCGGTGATCGCGGGGACGGCCGACGGGGCCACGGTGGCCGGCTTCGCGGCCATCGACGGTGTGGCCGCAGCCGAGCCGGCGGATCTGGTGAACGGACGGGTCGCGGCATCGGGTGCGGCGGCCGGAGCCGAGGTGCAGCTGTTCCAGCGGGGGACGACCATGCACCGCTTCGACGGACCGTTCGACGGTGGGATGGTGCTGTCCAAGACCACGGCCGACCAGATCGGTGCCGGCGTGGGTGACCGGGTGGAGGTCACCGCCGGTACGGCCGACGGCATGGTCACCGTCATCGGCGTGCTGCAAGAACCGCTGGGCGGGTCGAACTACCTCGACCTCGACACCTGGCAGGCCATCGGTGGCGGTGCGCCACGGGCCGTGTCGATGCGGGTGACCGACGGCGTCGACCCCTCCGTGGTGCGCGATCGGCTCCAAGCGCGCAGCGACGTGCTCGCCGTCGTGGACCACGCCGCGCTCCAACAGGCGGTCACCGACCTGCTCGGCTTGTTCAACGTGTTCATCGCCATCATGGTGGGGTTCGGCATCGTGCTGGCCATCGCGCTGGTGTTCAACGCCATCACCGTGAACGTGAGCGAGCGGACCACCGAGCTGGCCACGCTGCGGGCCGCCGGCGTCGGCCGGCGCCGGCTCCACCGCTGGGTGCTGGTCGAGACGCTGCTGGTCGTCGCCCTCGCCCTGATCCCCGGACTGGTGCTCGGCGGCATCGTCTCCGGCCAGTTCCTCACCGCCATCGACACCGGCGTGTTCCACTTCGATTCGGTGATCAACGCCACCACCTGGCTGTGGGTGGCCGCTCTCGTCCTCGGTGCCGCGGCCTTGGCCCATCTCCCCGCCTTCCGGCGGCTGGATCGCATGGACCTGGCCGCCGTCGTGCGTGAGCGCCAGGCCTGAGGAGGAACTGGCCGCCCGAGCGAAACCCCCCACCGAATTTGTCGTCAGGGCGTCACACCTGTGTTGACGCGATGCCGACATTTCCCCGGGGGCACGACAGCCCCTGGTGGAACGGCCAGGGGTACCATGCACGACGGGTTGACGGGGGTCGCCAACTTCCCACTCGCCGGTCGACGGATGGGCCACCTCGGAGAAAGCGGGCACGGCGATGCGCAAGCCCATCATGACCGTCCTGTTCGCGGTGCTGGCGCTGCTGGCCACGCTGGTCGTCCCGGCGACGGTCGACGCCGCATCGCACGCCAACCCACCAGGGCCGCCGCCCCTTCCCGCCCACGCCGAGCGCCCCGTCTGCGGCCCGCCCGTGGCCGGGACGGCCGCCTGCCACGCCCACGTCGTCACCACCCCCGACAAGGTGACGCCGCTGGCGACGTCGTCGTTCCAGTACGGGTTGACGCCGGCGGACCTCCAGAGCGCGTACAAGCTGTCGCCGAGCGGTTCGCCTGGGAGCGGACCGACGGTGGCCATCGTCGACGCCTACGACAACCCCAACGCCGAAGCTGACCTCAACGCCTACCGGAGCGAGTTCAAGCTCGGTGCCTGTACGACCGCCAACGGATGCTTCGAGAAGGTCGACCAGAACGGCGGCACCAACTACCCGCGTGGCGACACCGGGTGGGGTGCGGAGATCGACCTCGACATCGAGATGGTCGCGGCCACGTGCCCCAACTGCAAGATCCTGCTCGTGGAGGCGGCATCCAACTCGTTCGCCAACCTCATGGCGGCCGTCGACTACGCCACGGCGAATGCCGCCGTGGTCAGCAACAGCTACGGGGCTTCGGAGTTCTCCGGCGAGACCAATTACGAATCGCACTTCAAGCAGCATCCGGGTGTGGCCATCACGGTCAGCTCCGGTGATGCCGGGTACGGCGTCGAGTACCCGGCAGCGTCGCAGTACGTCACCGCTGTCGGCGGTACGCATCTCACGACGGGGTCGAACATCCGGGGCTGGAGCGAGACGGCGTGGAGCGGGGCCGGCTCGGGCTGCTCGAGCGTGATCCCGAAACCGAGTTGGCAGACGGGGTTCGGGTGTGCGAAGCGCACCGTCGCCGATGTGTCGGCCGTCGCCGACCCCAACACCGGGGTCGCGGTCTATGACAGCTACGGCAGCCGTCGGGGCCAGAACTGGTACGTCTACGGCGGCACCAGCGTCGCCGCCCCGATCATCGCCGGCGTCTATGCCCTGGCCGGGCCCACCGGTGACTATCCGGTGGCGTACTCCTACACCCACGTGTCGAACCTCTACGACGTCACCAGTGGCAGCAACGGCAGTTGCGGCGGGTCCTACTTGTGCACGGCAAAGGCGGGCTACGACGGCCCGACCGGCCTCGGCACGCCGGACACCGCCGCCGCGTTCGGCGGTGGTGGGGGCGGCGGTGGAACCACCACCACTACGGCAACGACCACGACCACGACGACGACCACCAGCACCACGACTACCACCGTGTCGAGTGAGTTGACGGTCACTGCCCAGTACAAGGATCACGGCTACAACGTCGTGAACCTGGCGTGGACGGGTGACTACAGCTATGTCTTCCGTGACGGGGCGCTTGCGTCCGGTCCAAGCCCGGTCTCGTCGCCGTTCACTGACAACACCGGACAACGCGGCAGTTCGACCTACAGCTACAAGGTCTGCACAAGCAACTCGGCGGCGACCTGCTCGATCCCGGTCACGGTCATCTTCTGATCAGTTCGCCTCCGCTCAGTCGAGCGACGACCAGAACTGCTCCAGCACGGCCCGGCCGGCGTCGGGGGCCTGCGCCGGCCAGAAGTGGCCCGCGCCTTCGATGGTGGCGAAGCGGGCCCCGAGCTGGTCGGCCACCTCGGCGGCCAGGGTCGGCTGGCTGAA
>CAVSXR010000012.1:30000-79176 GCA_963731885.1 uncultured Acidimicrobiaceae bacterium
CATCGAGCCGTCGGGGGTGCCCTCCACATCGGGCCACTCGGCCCAGTCGCCCCACTGCGGGTGGTCGTTCCAGCCGTCGACCGGCTCCCAGGTGTCGCCGTCGTCGTCGGAGCGGAACAGGCCCTGCGGAGACGCTCCGGCGTACCAGGACCCCGGTTCGTCGGCGGGGCCGGGCGTGAGCCAGAACACCGACCGAACGGCGCGCCCGTGGGCGTCGCCGGACCGGAAGGCCGGCGGCCGGGACGACTCGGCCCACGTCCGACCGAGGTCCCGGCTGCGGAACACGGTGGGGCCGAGGTGGCCGGTCTTGGCCGCGACCAGCAGCGTCTCGCCGTCGCGCGGGTCGACCATGGCGTGCTGGATGATGTGGCCCAGGAACCCCGGACCGTGGAGCGTCCAGGCCGAGCGGTCCTCAGCGCCGGCCACGATGAACAGGCCCTTCCGGGTCCCGACCAGGATCTTGACGCCCGGCCCGTCGAGCCCGTCGCGGTCGGAGATGCGGTACCCGGCGGTGGGATCGATCCCCGCCGGCGCGTCGAAGGCCGCCACGCCAGGATCGTAGGCCCGATCAGCGGTGGCAGGCGTCGGATATTCCTCGAATGGGCTCGTCATGTCGGTGCAGACGAAACGGAGTCCCTGAATTCATCGCGCCGGTCGCCGTGACCAAGGCGGAGGTTCAGCCGAACCGGGGTTCGCGCTTCTCGAGGAAGGCCCGGAACGCCTCGGCGGTGTCGGCGCTGGCCGCGATCCGCAGGTGGCGCTCGGCCTCGTAGTCGACGAAGTCGGCGAGGGTCATGCGTTCGGCGGCGACGTAGTTCTGCTTCAGCCCGACGAGCGCGGTCGGCGACTTCTTCAACAGCGCGGTCAGCAGCTCGTCGGTCGCGCTCCGGAACTCGTCGTCGGGGAAGACCCGGGCCACGAGGCCGATGCGCAGCGCCTCGTCGGCGTCGATCTTGCGGGGCAGCAGCGACAGCTCTCGAGCGTGGGCGGCGCCCACCAGCCGGGGGAGCGACCACGGGATCGCCATGTCGCCGGCCACGGCGACGTCGAGGAAGGCGGTGTTGAGCTTCGCGCCGGCCGCCATGAACCGGAGATCACAGGCCAGGGCCCAGCCGAGGCCGGCCCCGGCGCACGCGCCGTTGATGGCCGCCACCGTCACGGCCGGGATCTCGTGGAGCAGCGTGGTGACCGCGAACTCCCGTGCGGTCAATCGCTCGTCCGTGCCCCCCTCGGTGAAGTGGTGCAGATCGGCGCCGGGGCAGAACGCCCGGCCCTCGCCGGTGAGGACCAGCACCCGCACCGTGGGGTCGGCGGCGGCGAGCGCCAGGGCATCCCTCGCCTCGCGCACCATGCGGTTGGTCATCCCGTTCATGGCATCGGGCCGGTCGAGCGTGAGGCGGGCCAGACCGCCGTCGACCTCGTAGCGCAGGGTCTCGAAGCTCATGGCACGACTCACCGACCTCCGATCGAGACCCTATCGGTGATCGGGCGGGCGGCGTGCCGCCCGGCGCCGTCCAGCCCAGGGGGGAAGGGGCCGACGGCGCCGGGTCGGGGGTGCGGACCGTGGTCCGGCGGATCAGACCGTGTCGCGCTGCACGACCTGCAGGGTCACGGTGTCGTTGAGGATGCTGTCGGAGTCGAGGGTGTCGGGATCGGATGCCGACCGCACGCCGACGATGTCCACGGTGATCGTGGCTCGCTGCGCCGCGGTCAGGCCGGTGAGATCGGCGGTGGCCGCCTCGGCACCGATGCCGACGTGCTCCTGGGTGGCGAGGACGTTGCCCTCGGCGTCGCGGATGGTGACCGAGTAGTCGAACAGCCCGATGTCGGCGCCGACGGTGGCCTCGGACGGATGGACGATGGTGGCCCGGATCTGATCGGTGCCGGCCTCGGGCGTGATCGTGTAGGTGTGGGCGTCGGAGTCCACGGCCACGGTGGGAGCGGCGTAGGTCCAGAAGTCGCTCTGGAGCACGGCTTCGGCGTCGATCAGGTCCTTGTCGCGCGTCGCCTGCAGGCGGGACAGCTTCTTGAGCTGGTGCGCCGACTGAACGAGCGGCACGGCCTGGGTGAGGTCGACCCGGCCGTAACCGACCTGCCAGAACGGGGCGGGGCCGCCATCGGTGGCCTCGACCGGCTGGGCGGTCACCTGCATGGCCATGAGCACCTGCTCCGGGGTCAGGTCGGGGTTGGCCTGGAGGAGGACGGCGGCCGCGCCGGCGACGTGGGGCGACGCCATGGACGTGCCGGAGGCGGTGGTGTTCTCACCGGGCGGGCACGGCCCGACGACGGTGCCGACCGTGTCACACGTCGAGGAGATGTCCACCCCGGGGGCGGCGACGTCGGGGTGGACGAGGCCGAGCTGGCTGCCGGCGAAGGTGGTGTGGCCGCCGGCACCGATGTTGGTCGGCAGAGAGTTGTCGTATTGGAAGCCGTTGGACGAGAAGCTGCCCCGAACGTGGTCGACGGACTCGGCCGCCACCGACACGACCCACGGGGCCTGCGAGAACGGGTTGAGGGTGCCTTCGCCGTTGCCGTCGCCGGCGTTGCCGGCGGCGAACACCACGACGGCGCCGGCGTCGTGGGCGGCCTTGGTCGCAGTGGCCACCGGGTTCCGCGGATCGAACTGGGCGTAGGAGTTGCCCCACGAGTTGTTGATGACGTCGACGCCCCACATGTCGGGCTGGTCGAGGAGGTAGTCGTAGGCGGTCACCACCGCGGTGGTGAACAGGACCTCACCCACCGAGATGCACACCAGGTCGGCGTCGGGGGCGACGCCCAGGTGGTCCGAACCAGTGTGGCCGTCGGCGGCGATGATGCCGGAGACGTGGGTGCCGTGGCCGGAGCCGAGGTCGGTGTTCTGGTAGGGGCCGACCTCGTTGGGCACGGCGATGGTGTTGGTCGAGTCGACCTGCCCGTTGACGTATTCGGGGCTGACCACCTTGACGTTGTGGACCACGTGGTCGGCGAGGTCGGGATGGGAGGCGTCGCAGCCCGAGTCGACGACGGCGACGGTGACGCCCTTGCCGGTGAGGCCGGCGGCCCGGGTGGCGGCGCCGCCCATGGCGTCGGATGACGCGGTGTCGAGGTACTGGAGCTGGTCGTTCGGGTAGACGTCGTCGGCGATGCCGGCGGTGACCGCGGCCTGCATGGCGGCGACCGGACCGCGGACCAGGGCCAGGGGGAGGTGCTTCATCAGCTGCACGTCGAGGCCCAGGGCCCCGAGGGCGTTGCCGACGGCCGCGGTCGGGACCGCGTCGAGGGTGGCGATGGCGGTGGTCGAGTCGGCGCCCGAGGCGACGAGGCGGTCGAGTCCGGGGGTGACGGTGGTGGCCGACTGTCCGGGATCGAGGGCGGTGCCGCCGAGCAGTCCGTCGGCGAAGGCGGGGGCGGCGGTGAGGGCGAGGGCGAACACGGCCAGCGCCGTGAGGAGTCGTCTCGATCGGGGCACGTCGTCTCCTGGCTACGAGGTGGGCAACGAGTCGTGCCGATGAGCTCGACACGGCGCGATCTGCGCAGCCCGAAGGTTCGGCGCCGAGCGCTTCGCCTCCTTCCCAACCCTGTGAGTTATCGACGTGCCATCCGGCACCTCAGGGCCAGCGCGGCGCCGAGCATGACCATCACCAGCGTGATCGGTGTCGATCCGCCGGTCCGGGGGAGCGGTGCCGGGGCATCACCGACGGCCGGGCCGGTGCCCGAAGCCTGCTGACCGGCGACCTCGGGTGCCGCGTGCGGGGTGGCGGTCGGCGAGCCGGCGCCGACCACCGGCAGCACGATCGAACTGGGGTGGGCGGTGTCGTTGAGCACCTCCACCGGGCCGGCGAGAGTGGCCAGGGCGGCCGGCGCCGGCGGGAGGGCGTGGGGCACGTCGTAGGCCGCGATCGTCACCCGGAGCCGGTGTCCGGTCTGCAGCACCGCCGAGGTCGGGAAGATCTCGACCGGCAGTTCGATCGGCTCGCCCGGGGTGACCGCCTGCTGGGCGTCCTGGGTGAAGGGGTGCCAGGGCTGGATCGACTGCCCGTCGAGCGTGCGGCTGCGTGCCGGGTCGACCGCCCGATGGGATGCGAGCAGCAGACCGTTGCTCAGTCCGCGAGAGGTCCCGTCCGGGGCCACGTCGCTGATCGCCACCGAGACGACCGCCTCCTTGGAGAGGAGCGGCCGGAGCCACAGGTCGGCCTCGATCGGTCCGTTGATCTCGACGCCGCGATCGAAGGGCGCGCTGGTCCAGGTGAGCGCGGTCTTCTCGTCGATCTGGTTGTCGCTGGCGCACGGGGATCTGTCGACCACGCCGATCAACCACTGCGCGGTGCTGCGCGTGCACGGTCCGTTCGCGGGCACCTGCAGGTAGGTCGACGACGGTTCGTCACCCGGGGCCTGCTCGGTCAGGCTCCCGTCGCCCCGGAGGTGCCAGCGCTCGGCGTGCAGATCGGGGACGGGCCAGGTGGTGGTCGACTCGTAGTGGTCGACGCCGCGCGTGAACTGGGTGACGGGCGGGATGCACTCGGCGCCGGTGTCGATGCCCTTGACGTGTTGGTCGAACCACTGCAGTACGAGGTCGTCGATGGTGGGGACGCCGTCGGCCGGCAGACCCGAGCCGGCCGCGATGTGGGTCCAGGGGCCGATGAGCAGCCGGGCATCGGTGTGGTCGGCGAGTGCTTCGTAGAGCAGCGGCTCCCCCCGCTGGAAGATGTCGTCCAGGCCGCCGACGATGAAGGTCGGGACCTGGATGCGATCGGCGAGCTCGATGGGTGACCGCTGACGCCAGAACGGGCCGTCGTAGGCCGTGCCACCGCCGACGACCGAGTCGGAGATCGTGGGCAGCTGGAAGTCCGTGACCGCGGCAAGGTGCTCCAGCACCGTCGACGGGTCGCTCCCCGGCACCAGCGACAACCCGGTGACCAGCCCGACCCACAGCGGGATGAACGCGGTGTTGACCTCGCCACCACCGAAGACGATGTCGCGGTAGGCGTCGGCCATCGGCACGGTGGCGAACACCGCCTTCACCGCCGGGCGCTGGCTGGCGGCGGCGTACAGCGAGGTGATGCCCATGTAGGACGCTCCGGTCACGCCCAGCGTGCCGTCGCTCCACGGCTGGGAGACGATCCAGTCGATCACCTCCGGGTAGTCGGCCACGGTGCGCGGTCCCCACGAGTCCCACTTCCCGCCCGATGCTCCCGTGCCCCGGTCGTCGACCACGACGGTGGCGTAGCCGTGCCGGGCCAGACCGGCGTTCCCGCCGGTGAAGGCGGCCGCGCCGCTCGACTTCCCGTAGCCGGTGATGGTGAGCGCGGTGGGGAACGGCCCCGGGCCGGCGGGCAAGGTGACGTCGGCCCGCAGCACGACGCCGTCGGACATCGGGATCTCCTGGTCGGTCAGCGTGGGTCCGACGTCGGTCGGGGCCGGGTCGTAGGCGGGGAACGCCGTGCCGCAGGGGGCCGCCGGCGCCTGCTCCTGCGCCGACGCCGCCACCGGCGGCGCGGCGATGCAGAGGGCAAGCGCGGCGGCGACGAGGAGCCGGACCGAGGTCGTGCGCATCCCCGTGACACTAGGAGAATGCGTCCGATTCATCCCATTTGGGGGCGGCCCGCGGGGCCACCCCTGACGATCCGTGCCGCGTTGGTGCCCGTCACCCACGGTCGGTGGCCGGAGAGGGGACACCCGGAGGACGCCGGGGGTCGACGATCGAGACGTCCACCATCACATGCAGGGGAGTCGAAGATGTTCGAGCACCACAGCTTCGGCAGTCGGATCGGGAGCGTGCTGTTGTTCGGTCTGGTGGTCGCAGTCGTCGTCGCGCTGGTCGTGAACGTGGCCGTGCCGGTCATGCACGCCGCGGATCAGCTGGGGGCGGCGGGCGGCTGAGGCGAGCGGGCCGGGTCGGTTCGGCGAGCGGCGGAGAGCTCGTCGAGCAGTGCGCTGACCTGGTCCCGCTCGTGGCCGAGCTCGCGGTCGAGCGCGATCGCCCAGTCCTCGTAGCGGTCCAGGGGGCAGACCGTGCCGGTCGCGAGCGCCAGCGCGGCGCGAGCGGTCCGCCATGATTCCTCGCGATCGGTCCCGGTGCGGGCGGCGCGGGCCAGGCGACGGAACCGGTGGAGGTCGACGTCGACATCCGGGGCCAGGGCCAGCTGCTCCCCGTGGCTGACGACGAGATCGCCGTGCCGCTGCCGGAGTCGGGACAGCAGCTTGCGCAGGCGGTGGCGTCCCGTCTCGGGATCGACGTCCGGCCACAGCACCTCGACCAGCTCCTCCCGCAGCACCGGGCGTTCCTGGACGGCGACATAGCGGAGCGCCCGGTCGACCAGGTCGTTCCGCAACGGCACCACGCCGGCGGCGGTACGGACGCCGCCCTCGCCGATCACGTCGACCACTCGCTCGGCGGTCGGCAACTCCGTCGGTCGGCGCAACCGGTCACGGACCACTTCCAGCGGCACCCGCACCTCGTCGGGTCCGTAGCCGAACCGCTTCAGCCGGGCGAGGGCGTCCTCGGCCAACCTCGCCGCCTCGTCGGTTCGGCCGAGGGCCTCGAGGGCTTCGGCGGCGACCGGGTGCCACGGGACGACGGCGGGGTTCTCCGTGCCCATCCGGGCCGAGAAGTCGGCGCACTCCTGGGCGGCGGTGAGCGCCGACTCCCAATCACCGAGGGCCCGCGCCACCTCGGCGCGGGCGAGCAGGACCGGGTGATACGTGACCAAGCTGGCGAGTCGTCGATCGGCGACCACCGGTTCGAGCACGGCGGCGGCCTCGTCGGGTCGTCCGAGGCGGGTCTGGCAGCGGGCGAGGAGTGCCGCCGTTGATGGCCGGATCATTGGGGCGTCCTCGGTGTCGTCGAGGGACGCGGCGGCGAGGTCGGCGGCGTCCTCGACGAAACCGAGGTGGAGGGCCAGGACCGAGCGACGCTGGAGCTGCAGGCTCCTGAGGTCGCCGACCTGCTCCCGGAGCTGGACCATCCGCTGCGCCGCCGCGTGATCGCCGGCCCACAGCAGGGTGAGGAACAAGACGTGCGACTGGTCGGCACCGAGCTCGCCGCGCTGCGCTCCCCGCAGGGCACGGTGGCCGAGCTCGAGGACCACGTCACGCGGAGTTCCGGCCAGCACCTGCTCGTACGCCAGCTCGGCGAGGGCGGCCGGGTCGGCGTGGGGGTCGGTCCGCAGCTCGTCGGTGAGCTCCCGGGCCAGCCGGCGGGAGCGGGGGCGGAGGCCGATGTCGAAGCGGAGCGCGGTCAGTTGTTGCAGGCGGATCCGCCGGCGGACCTCCGGGTCGTCGGTCTCCTCGAGGAGGGACTCCAGCTCCGCCATCGCCGCGCGGGGCGAGGCGTGGATGAGGAGCGCCCGGGCCAGACGGAGCCGGGCCTCCGGTGCCCCAGATCGGTCGGCCAGCGCGCGCAACCGCCCCACGGCGGCGCGATCACCGATGACCAGCTCGGCGGTGGCGAGTGCTTCCAGCACCCGCCGTTGCTCCGACTCGGTGAGCGGCTCTTCCAGGGCGCTTCTCAGCCAGCGCACCGCCTGGTGCTGCCGACCCGCCTGGGCGGTCTGCCGGGCGGCGCGCCGCAGGGTGGGGCCGGCCCACGGCTCGCCGATCGATCCCGCGGCCGACAGGTGATGAGCGATGTCGAGATCGGCACCGCCCTGCTCGTTCAGCAACCGGGCCAGGCGGGCGTGCATCTGTTGGCGTCGTGCGCCGTCGAGCTCGTGGCGCACGGCCGCCGCCACCAACGGAGCCCGGTACACGGGCACGGTGACGCCGCGGAGGAAACCGGCGGTCACCAGCTCCTCGACGGCTGGGCGGACGGCAGCGGCCGGCCGACCGGTGAGGACCCGCAACCGGGAGAGCGTCGACAGCGGCCCCGCCACGGCCGCCGCCTCCGCGACGTCGCGAGCACCGGTCGTCAGCGCTCGCAGCCGTTGCGCGGCGGACGCCACGACCGGTGGCGGTGGTGTGACCTCGAGGTGGTTGACCGCGTCCAGATCGGTCGGACTGGGCCCGGAGGCCAGTGCGTCGACGAGGGCATCGACCAGGAACGGGTCACCGCCGGTCAGGTCGTGGCAGCGCCGGACCACCTCCAGGTCGTCGACGCCCACGTGCTCCCGGAGCATCCGGCCGATGGCGACGCTGGACAGTGGCTGTGCCGTCGCTCGGAGGCGGTCGGAGGATGCGGCTTCGCTCGGGGTCACGGGGCAGGTGCGGGCTCGATCGGTCGACCCGGACCGGGTTGGCCGGGACCCCGTGGAGCGTATGTGCGGCCGGTCGCGGGCCGCGGCACGGAGCGCGAGGAACTTTGTTGCCCACCGATGTCGATTCCGCCGATGCCGTTCGTGGTGATGGTGAGCGGTGCCACCGGCACCGTCGCAACGGTCATCCTGGTGGCGACGCTCGTCACCACCGACACGAACAGGAGAACCCAACCATGTCCCAGTATCTGATGTCCGTGTGGCACGACGAGGACTACGAGCTCGACTTCACCTCGCCCGAGGCCCAGCGGACGGTTGCCCAGGTGGGCGCCTACAACGAGCAGCTCCAGGCCGCCGGCGCCTGGGTGTTCGCCGCCGGGTTGCAGCCGGCCTCCTCCGCCACCGTCCTGCGTCCCGGGGACACGGTGTCGATGACCGACGGCCCGTTCGCAGAGACCAAGGAGCAGATGGGCGGCTTCTGGGTCATCGAGGCCCCGGATCTCGATGCGGCGCTCGAGTGGGCCCGTCAGGCCGCCGCCGCCTGCGAGGGACCCGTCGAGCTGCGCCCCATGCAGGATGGCTGACGACCTCGCCGCCATCTACCGGCGCGAGGTCGGCCGCTGCACCGCCACCCTCGTCCGCGTCCTCGGCGACATCGACCTCGCCGAGGACGCGGTCGCGGAGGCGTTCGCCATCGCTGCCGAGCGGTGGCCGATGACCGGCATCCCACCGAACCCGGGCGGCTGGATCACCACCACGGCGCGCAACCGCGCCATCGACCGACTCCGCCGTGAGGCCACGAGAGCCGACCGCCACCTCGCCGCCCACCGGCTGCACGACGACATGGAACCCGAACCCACCCCCGAGCTCGACGAGCTCGACGACTTCGAGGAGGTCGTGGCCGACGACCAGCTCCGGCTCATGTTCCTGTGCTGTCATCCGGCGCTCGGCCCCGACGCCCAGGTCGCCCTCACGTTGCGGCTGCTCGGAGGCCTCACCGTGCCCGAGATCGCCCGGGGGTTCCTCACCCCGGAGGCCACCATGGCCCAGCGCATCGTGCGGGCCAAGCGCAAGCTGCGGGACAACCACGCCCCCTACCGGATCCCGCGCCCCGCCGAGCTCCCCGATCGGCTCCGGTCGGTGCTCGCGGCCATCGCCTTGATCTTCACCGAGGGCCACACCGCCACCACCGGCGACAGCCTGGTGCGGATCGAGCTGGCCGAGGAGGCGATCCGGCTGGCCCGGGTGCTGGTCGAGCTCATGCCCGACGAGCCCGAGGCCGCCGGCCTGCTCGCCCTGCTGGTCCTGACCGACGCCCGCCGCCCCGCTCGGGTGGGGCCGGACGGATCGATGGTTCGCCTCGCCGACCAGGACCGATCACGGTGGGACCGCGGGCTGATCGCCGAGGGTCACACCCTGGTCCGGTCGTGCCTGCGCCGCAACCAGCCGGGCCCGTTCCAGATCCAGGCGGCCATCGCTGCCGTGCACGCCGACGCACCCCGCGCCGAGGACACCGACTGGTCGCAGATCGTCGCCCTCTACGACCAGCTCGCGGCCCTCCGCCCGGATGCGGTGGTCCTGCTCAACCGGGCGGTCGCGGTCGCCGAGATGCGCGGCCCCGACGCCGGCCTCGTCGATCTCGACGCCATCGAGCCCGCTGCTGTCGCGGACTACCAGCCGTTCCACGCGGCCCGCGCCGATCTGCTCGCCCGGGCCGGGCGCCGGGCCGAGGCCGTGGCCGCCTACGACCGAGCGCTGGCCCTGACGACCAACCCGGCCGAGCAGCACTTCCTGGCCGATCGGCGGGCCGCCGTACTCGACGGCCCGCCGGCGTGATCGGTGGCGTGGATCAGGCGACGTCGAAGCGGTCGAGATCCATGACCTTGTCCCAGGCCGCCACGAAATCACGCACGAACTTCTCCTGGCCGTCGTCGGCCCCGTAGACCTCGGAGATCGCTCGCAGCTGCGAGTTGGAACCGAACACGAGATCGACGGCGGTGCCGGTCCAGCGGACCTCGCCGGTCCCGCGGTCACGCCCGTCGTAGACGTGTTCCTCCGTGGCCGAGGTGCTCCAGTCCGTGCCCATGTCGAGCAGGTGGACGAAGAAGTCGTTGGTCAGGACGCCGGGCCGGTCGGTGAGCACGCCGTGCCGGGTGTTCCCGTGATTGGCACCGAGGGCGCGCATGCCGCCGACGAGAACCGTCATCTCCGGCGCGGTCAGGGTCAACAGGTTGGCCCGATCGAGCAGCCGCTGCTCCGGGGGCAGCTTGTCGCCGGCCGGGAGGTAGTTGCGGAATCCGTCGGCGGTCGGCTCGAGCACCGCGAACGAGTCGACGTCGGTCTGGTCCTGGGTGGCGTCGGTTCGCCCGGGCGTGAACGGCACGACGATGTCGTGGCCGGCCTCCTTGGCCGCCTGCTCCACCGCCGCACATCCGCCGAGGACGATCAGGTCGGCCAGCGAGACCTTCTTCCCACCGGACTGTGAGTCGTTGAACTCTCGCTGGAGGCGCTCCAGAGTCCCGAGCACGGTGCCGAGTTGGGCCGGGTCGTTGACCTCCCAGTCCTTCTGCGGCGCCAGCCGGATGCGCGCCCCGTTGGCGCCGCCGCGCTTGTCGGTGCCCCGGAAGCTCGCCGCCGCGCCCCACGCGGTGGAGACCAGTTGGGCGATCGACAGCCCCGAGCCGAGGAGCGTGCCCTTCAGCGCGGCGATGTCGTCGGTGTCGATCAGCTCGTGGTCGACCGCGGGGACGGGGTCCTGCCACAGCTGCGGCTCGGCCACCCACGGTCCGAGGAATCGGGAGACCGGGCCCATGTCACGGTGCAACAGCTTGTACCAGGCCTTGGCGAACGCCTCGGCCAGCTGGTCGGGGTGCTCCATGAAGCGCCGGGAGATCGGCTCGTAGACCGGGTCCATGCGCAGCGCGAGGTCGGTGGTCAACATCATCGGGGCGTGGCGCCGGGCCGGATCGTACGCATCGGGCACGGCGTCGGCGCCGGCGCCGCCCGTGGGCTTCCACTGCTTGGCGCCGGCCGGGCTCTCGGTGAGCTCCCACTCGTAGCCGAACAGCGTCTCGAAGAAGCTGTTGTCCCACTGGATGGGCGTCGGGGTCCACGCCCCTTCGAGCCCGCTGGTGATGGCGTCGGCGCCCTTGCCGGTGCCGAAGGAGCTCTTCCAGCCCAGACCCATGGCGTGGACCGGGCACCCCTCGGGCTCGCGGCCGACGAGGTCGGCGTCGCCCGCCCCGTGGGTCTTGCCGAAGGTGTGCCCGCCGGCGATGAGGGCGACCGTCTCCTCGTCGTTCATCGCCATGCGGGCGAACGTCTCGCGGATGTCGCGTGCCGCGGCGAGAGGGTCGGGATTGCCGTTCGGCCCCTCGGGGTTCACGTAGATGAGGCCCATCTGCACGGCCCCGAGCGGGTTGGCCAGCTCCCGGTCGCCCTGGTAGCGCTCGTCGCCGAGCCAGGTGTCCTCCGGGCCCCAGAAGATCTCCTCCGGCTCCCAGATGTCCTCACGCCCGAAGCCGAACCCGAAGGTCTCGAAGCCCATCGACTCGAGGGCGACGTTGCCGGCGAAGACCAACAGGTCGGCCCACGAGATCTTCGCGCCGTACTTCTGCTTCACCGGCCACAGGAGGCGGCGGGCCTTGTCGAGGTTGGCGTTGTCGGGCCAGCTGTTGAGCGGAGCGAAGCGCTGGCCGCCGTCGCCCCCGCCGCCGCGACCGTCTTCGATGCGGTAGGTCCCCGCCTGGTGCCACGACATCCGGATGAAGAGCGGGCCGTAGTGGCCGTAGTCGGCGGGCCACCAGTCCTGCGACGTCGTCATCACCTCGACGACGTCCTGCTTCAGGGCATCGAGATCGAGGGAGGCGAACGCTTCGGCGTAGTCGAAGTCCTCGCCCATCGGGTTGCCCCGGGGCGAGTGCTGGTGGAGGACGTTCAGGTTCAGCTGGTTGGGCCACCAGTCCCGGTTCGTCCTCGGCCGGGTCGCGGTGGCCGGTTCGGGCGCGTCGATCGCTGGGTTCTCGCTCTCGCTGGTGCTGGCGGTCTGGTTTTCGCTCACGGTTGCTCCTCGTGGGTTGCTGCTTCGCGGTGGTGCGGGGCGGTGCACTCGGGACAGCGCCCCCAGTAGATGACCTCGGCCTCGTCGATGACGTAGCCCGAGTCGTCGGCGGCGGTGAGGCACGGGGTGTACCCGACCGCGCAGTCGACGTCGGCCGTCTTGCCGCACGTGCGGCAGATGACGTGGTGGTGGTTGTCGCCGACTCGGTCCTCGTAGCGGGCCGGCGACCCGGCCGGCTGGATGCGCCGGATGATGCCCTTCTCGGTGAACGCCGTCAGCGCGTCGTAGACGGCCTGCCGGGAGATCGCCCCGATCTCGGACCGGACCGCGGTGTCGATGTCGTCGGCGGTGCGGTGCGGACGTTCGGCCACGGCCCGGAGGACGGCCAGCCGCTGGGCGGTGACGCTGAGGCCGTGCTGGCGCAGCAGCGCCTCGTCGTCGACGGAGCGGGTGTCGGGCATGCCCGCAGTATAGGCAGGAGTCTGGAATCAGTCCAGATATTGTTTTGATCCGGATTCCTTGATGGTGACGCCGGGGGCCCGGGGTCTGCGAGGCTGATCCGATGCGAATCGACATCGGTGACGGCGTCCGGCTCTTCGTCGACGTCGAAGGGGCCGGGTGGCAACGGGTCGACGACCGGCTCGAGGCCAAGCCCACCCTCGTGCTCCTCCACGGCGGGCCCGGCATGGATCACTCGGGATATCGCTCGTTCTTCGGCGGGTTCGCCGACGTGGTCCAGGTCGTCTACTACGACCACCGGGGCAACGGCCGCAGTGACCGCGACGACCCGGCCCGCTGGACGCTCGACGTCTGGGCCGACGACGTCGTGCGCCTCTGCGACGCCCTCGGTGTCGAGCACCCCGTGGTGCTCGGGAACAGCTTCGGCGGGATGGTGGCGATGGCGTACGCGACCCGCCACCCGCAGCACCCCCGTGGCCTCGTGCTGTCGTCCACCGCCGCCAACCACGACCACGACCAGATCGTCGCCCGCTTCCGCGAGCTGGGTGGTGACGACGTCGGCGCGGCGGCCGACCGGTTCTGGTCGGACCCGACGTCGGCCGACCTCGCGGAATACCTGTCGGTCTGCGGTCCGCACTACACCCAGAGCCCGGGCAACCTGTTCGAGGATCGGGCCACGATCGTGAACGTCGACGTGCTGCAGCACTGGGGGAGCGGCGAGGGTCAGACGTTCGACCTGTTGGACGGGCTCGACCGGATCGCGTGCCCGACGCTCCTGCTCGCCGGCCGGCTCGATCCGGTGTGCCCGATCGAGGGCATGGAGCGGATCGCCGCCCGGATCCCGGCCGCGCTCCGCCAGTTCCAGGTGTTCGACGACTGCGGCCACGGCGTCTTCCGCGACGCCCCCGACCGAGCAGCCGCAGCACTGCGGTCGTTCATCGCCGACGTCGCCTGAACGAGGGCGACCAGCGCGTGGCGCTCACCCGTGCGGTGGCGTCACCCCGGGCGGGCGATGGCGAGGAAGAGGGGATAGGTGTGTCCGTCGCGAACGATCTGGTGGCACCGCCGGAAGGTGATGTCGGTGAAACCGGCCTGCTCGAGCTGCGTGGTCAGGGCGTCGTGGTCGAAGCCGTGGTGTCCGTCGAAGCCCTCGGGATGGAAGGTGCCGTCCTCCTCGTCGAGATCGACGATGGCCAGGTGGCCGCCACTGTCGAGCAGCGTGGCGAAGTTGGCCAGCGCCGGTTCCAGGTGATGGAGGTGGTGGAGGGTCAACACCGTGACGACGAGGTCGAAGCGCTCGTCGACGTCATCCAGCGAGGCGGTCGCGAGGTCCAGGTCCCAGACCCGGGCATCGGTGATCGCGCCGTTGGCGATCTTGTTCTCCATCACGGCGCGCATCCCGGACGAGGTGTCGACCAACGTGAAGGGGCCGACTGCGTCCTGCAGGGCCTGGGAGACGAGGCCGGTCCCCGCTCCGTACTCGAGCACCCGCGCCGATCGGTCGAGCGGCACCGCGTCGCGTATGGCCCGACCGATCACCTCGGCCCGTTCCACGTGCGACGGGTCGTCGTCCCACGTCGCCGCCCGCTCGTCGAAGCTGTTCTCGGTCACCGCGACTCCTCCGGTCGATCGTGTCGGAGGGAACTTCTAGCGCGGTGAGTGGCTAGAACGGCGTCAGCGCGGGGAAGGACGGCTCCGGCACGGGCGAGCAGGCCAGGTAGGTCTGCTGGTCCTCGGTGATGAGCGACTCGAACGCGGTGCACATGTAGCAGCGCTCGATGTTGACGTCTCGGCGCTGGCGGGGGCACGCGACGGCTCCCTGGTCGACGACGTGCACGCCCTGCCGTCGGTGGCTTCTGTCTCGGTTCCACAACATCGCGAACTCCTTTCGACCGCGTGCCAGCGTGCCCACGGAGTCCGGCTCGCAACCAGGGTCGAAGGTCCTCGCTCGTCGTCAGGCGCGGACTTCCTGGCGCATGAAGATGACGTACGAGGCGGTGAAGACGGCGACCACTCCGCCGAAGAGGGTCACGATCTGCCACCAGGCCAGCAGCAGGCTCTGGTCGAGGGGGAGCGTGCTCGGGAGCGCGCCGCTGGACTGGTCGACCACCACGATCCCGGTGCTCTGGCGGGCCGGGTTGAGCAGCACGCTGGTCGCCTCCTTGTACAACTCGTCCGGTGAGAGCCGCCGGATGTTCAGTTCGATCCGGGCGTTGGCCAGCACGTCCTCCACCGGGGCGTCGGAGGCGACCGGGTGGACGGTGTCGGCGACCACGCCGGCGATGAGGCCGCCGAAGAGGGTGAACACCAGCCAGGCGCCGAGCGTGGCCAGGGCGGCGGTGGCGGCGCGGCGCGTGGTCACCGACAGCAGCATCGCCACCGCCAGCCACAGGCCGATGTAGACGAGGGCGACGACGAGGAACCCGATGATGCGGACGACGTCGCCCACCGACGGTCCGACCCCGAGACGGAGCGCGCCGTAGCCGGCCACGATGGCGGTCACCGACACCAGGGCCAGGGCGATGGCGCTGATCCCGGCGACGAACTTGCCGTTGAGGATCTCGTCGCGGTGGATGGGCTGCGCCACCAGGCGGGGCAGGGTGCCCTGGGCGCGCTCGCTGTTCACCGCGTCGAAGCCGAACGCGATGCCGAGCAGGGGCCCGAGGATGCCGAGGAACTCGTGGAACGCCGGTACCCGATCCGGTGACAGGGTGAACAGGTACAGGTAGATCGACGGGGTCGACGACGCCGAGTCGGCCGCGTCCCTGATCGGCCCGCTCGCCGAGTGGACGGCGGCCAGGCCGGCGAGCGACACCAGCACCACCAGGATCACGAACCGGGCCGAGCGGACGTGGTCGCCGAACTCCTTGCGGGCGACGATCCGCCACCCGCCGGTGAGCCGGGCCGGTTCAGCGATCGTCGCCGTCGTCATCATCCGCTCCTCGGAACCAGCGGTGGTAGATCGCGTCGAGGTCGGCGCTCTCCCGGCTCAGGTGGGTCAGCAGCCCACCGTGTGCCACCACCGCCTCCTGCAGCTCGGGACGGATGTCCCGGTCGGCGGCCAGCAACCACCGTCCTTCCCGGCGCTCGACCTCCACGACCCCGGGGATGGCTCGCAGCGCGGCGGGGGCGTCGTCGAGCCCGGTCACGCCGACGGCGAAGCGCCACCGATCGGTCAGCTCGGAGGCGAGCTGGTCGATGGTGCCCATGGCCGCCAGCCGCCCGCTGACGAACACCCCGATGCGGTCACAGACCTGCTCGACCTGGTGGAGCAGGTGGGACGACAGCAGGACGGTGACGCCCTGCTCGGTCCGCAGCCGCTCGACCAGCAGCAGGATGTCCCGGACGCCTTCGGGGTCGATGTTCACCGTGGGTTCGTCGAGCACCAGGATCGACGGGTCCTTCACCAGGGCGTCGGCGAGCCCGAGTCGCTGGCGCATGCCCCGCGAGTACCCGCCGACGGCCCGATCGGCGTCGTCGGCGAGCCCGACGTCGCCGAGCAGCCGCTCGACCCGGTCCTCGGCGACGGGGCGCGGGATGCGGTTCAGCTCGGCGGTGTAGCGGAGGTTGTCCCGGCCGGTCATGTCCTCGTAGAAGCCGACGTTGTCGGGCAGGTAGCCGATGCGGGACTTGACCTGCAGCGGCGACCGGGTCGGATCGAGGCCCTCGACGCGCGCCGTGCCGCTCGTGGGCTCGGTGAGTCCGAGCAGCATCAACACGGTGGTGGTCTTGCCGGCGCCGTTGGGTCCGAGCAGACCGAACACCTCGCCCCGGCGGATCTCGATCCCCAGCCGGTCGACGGCGAGCGTGGTGCCGTACCGCTTGGTGAGGCCGGTGGTCTCGATCACCACCTGGTCGGCGGGCATCAGCGCCGGCCGTAGCGACGGAACACGCCCACCAGCGCCGCCACCGCGAGCACGATCACCACGATGGCCACGAAGCCGAGCGTTCGCGAGCCCGACAGCGCGAACCGCAGGTCGATGTTCGAGGAGTCGCTCCCCGCGCTCGACCGGATCGTGATGTCGTAGTCGCCGGCCACCGCATCCTTGCCGGGCGCGATGATCGCCGTGACCTGGGCCGTCTCGTTCGGCTTGATCGTGCCGATCTGCTTGGGATCGAACGACACGTCCCATCCCGTGGGCGCGGTTCCGGCCAGCTTCACGTCGCTCAGGGCGGCGGAGCCGGTGTTGGCGACGATGAGCGGCACCCGCTTGGTCGTGCCCGATCTCCCCTTGACGTTGAGGCGTTGGTCCGCGGTGGCCAGGGAGAGCTGCGGTGTCCCCGTGACCTCGGCCTGGAGCTTGAGATCACCGCTGGCCCCGTTCGGCGCCTTCACCTGGACGTCGACGTCGTAGGAGCCCTCCTTGGTGGTGGCGGGCGGGTGGGCGGTGACCTTCACGTCGGAGGTCGAGCCGGCGTCGATGGTCACGGTCTGGGCCTTGGCCTCCGCGGTCGGCGACGCGCTGACCGTCCACCCCTGCGGAGCACTCGGGTCGAAGGTGAACGTCTGCGATTCCGGCGTCTTGTTCTCGATGGTGAGCGTGTAGATGAAGTCGGTGTCCGGCTCACCCCGCAGTGACGGGAAGTCGGCGGTGAGGCCGATCCCGGCATCGACCACCTGCTCGACGTCGATCGTGACCGGCAGCGAGGACGTACCGCCGGGGCCGGACGCGTTGACCGCGAACGGGTGGGGGCCGGCGGGCGCATCCGGCGGCACCGTCACCTCGAGGCTGACCGTGGCGGGCGAGTCGGAGGTGGCGGTGACGGCGTGGATCACGAACCCGCCACCGCGCAGCGTCGACTGCCAGCCGTCGGGCAACCCGGTGACCGCCACGGCGGCGGAGTCGGCCGACGAGCTGGTGAAGGTCAGGGTCAGCTTCACCGTCGAACCCGGCGTGGTCTCCACCTCCGGGAAGGGCGTGGTGATCCGGAGGGGGGAGGCGGCCGAGGCCGTGGCGGTGCCGAGGGTCACCGCGGCCAGGACGAACGTGGCGCCGAGGAGGGCGAGGATGCCGAGTCTCCGGCCGTGACGGTGGGTCGGGGAGGACGATGGGCGGAACGATCCGGGCGCGTGCATCGGCCTCCGATCATCGGCCACGGCAGGTGAGCGGGAGGTAAGCGTCGGGTCAGCGGTTGGTTCGCGTCGTGGCCCGCAGCACGAGGGCGAAGGTCGTCGGCGTTCGCGCCGCCAGCTCCAGCCGCCCGCCGGCGGCCGCCGCCAACGTGCGCGCCAGGCGGAGGCCGATGCCGTGCCCTTCGTCGGACCCGACGGTCGCCAGCGGGTCGGCGGTCGCCGGGAGGCAGCCCTCCTCTGCCACCCGCACGGTCACCGCGTCGTCCTCGCGATCGACGGTGAGGGTCAGGTCGCCCTGTCCGTGGCGACTCGTGTTGTCGAGCAGGACGTCGATGACATGCCGCAGCGCGGCGGGTGCGATGCGGGCTTCGGCCCCGGGGCCGCACCGGGTGTCGAGCGTGGCGGCCCGCCCGGTCGACATCGGCGACGACAGCCACCGGTCGAGCTCCTCCCTGACGATGGCGGGGACGTCCGAGCGGGCGTCGTGCTCCTCGTCGTGCCGGGCGAGCGCCAGCAGGCTGGTGACCGTGTCCTCGAGACGATCGAGGGCATCGAGGCTCTCGGTCAACACGATGGTGGGATCGGGGCGGGGGGCGGCCAGCTCGGCCTCGACCGCGACCCGCAGCGCGGCGACGGGGGTGCGGAGCTGGTGGGACACGTGGGAGGAGAACGCCCGCTCACGGCGGAGCAGCTCCTCGATGCGGGCCGACGCGTGCTCGAGCGTGGTGCCGAGCTGGTCGACCTCGGCCACGCCGGTGGGGGTGTGCTGGATCGTGACGTCGGTGTCACCCAGCGACGCGACCCGCGAGCGCAGGTGGTCGAGGGGTCGGGTCAGACGTCGGGCCAGCACCGCGCCGATGACCACGGCGCCGAGCACCGCCAGCGCCGCCTCGGAACCGAGCAGGACCAGCGCGTGACGGATCCTCCCGGCGCTCACCGAGCGCGGTTCGAGGAGGCGGAGCACGTCCCCGGTGGCGTCGCTCGACATCGGCACCGGCGCCGCCGCCACCAGATCTCCGCTGACGTACCCCTCGGTGAGGGTGCCGTGCAGCGCCTCGGTGACGACTGCGTCGGCGCGGTCCGGTCCGACGCCGTCGAGCCGGGCTCCGGTCTCGTCGTAGAGGGCGAGCTGGCGGCCACCCGTGACCGCGGGGCGGAGCGTGTCGAGGTCGGGGTGACCTCCGGCCGGGACCCGGGCGGTCACCACCGACAGTTGGTGCTGGAGGGCGAGCAGGTCGCCCCGCCGGATGCCGCTGCGGACGGCGAGGGCGGCGGGGACGAAGAAGCAGACCACGACGAGCGTGGTCACCGACACGACCGTGAGCAGGATGCGACGTCTCATGTGGGTTCGGGATCGAGGCGATACCCGACGCCCCGCACCGTGGTGATGCGGCTCGGTGCGCCCGGCGCCTCACCGAGCTTGCGGCGCAGGGCGTTGATGTGGACGTCGAGCGTCTTGGTCGAGCCCCACCAGCACTCGTCCCACACGTCGTCGATGAGCTGCTCGCGGCGGACGACGCAGCGAGGTTCGCGCGCCAACCGGGTGAGCAGGTCGAACTCCTTGGGGCGCAGGAGCAGTTCGGTGCCGTCGATCCAGGCCCGCCGGCCGGCCGGGTCGATGGTGACGCCTCCCACCACCATCCGTTCGGTGGCCACCGCGTCGGTCGTCCGGGCGGCCGACGCGAAGCGGACGTGCGACGAGAGGCGGGCGAGCAGCTCGGCCAGCCGGAACGGCTTGATGATGTAGTCGACCGCCCCGGCATCGAGGCCGAGGACGATGTCGACCTCGTTGCTCCGGGCGGTGAGCACCAGGACGGGGACGAGCGGTTGCTCGGCCACGACGGTGCGGCAGATCTCGGTGCCGTCGCCGTCGGGCAAGCCGAGGTCGAGCAACACGACGTCGGGCGGTGTCCGGCGCAGCGCATCCCTGGCCTCGGCGACGCCACCGGCCACGGCGACGTCGTAGCCGTGGGCGGCCAGGGCGCGCGACAAGCTCGCGCTGATGAGCACGTCGTCTTCGACGAGGAGCACGGTGGCCGGCACCGTTCGCGAAAGGTATGCCGCCGACGAGCCCGTGTCCGGTCGCGGAGATCCGACGCGGCTCGCGTGCCTGGTAGACCGGCGGCCATGCCGCGTCTCCGACAGGTTCCCCGCAGCGAGGCCACCGCCTCGATCGTCACCGGGATGTACGACATCCTCTTCGGGGACCGCGATCCGGTCGCCGAACCGGGGACGGCGACGGGAACCCCGGGCGATTGGTGGACGGTGTTCGCCAACTCGCCCGACGTGCTCGACCACGCCTGCCGGGGCTTCGGGCTCTACGCCAGCCCTGATCGGAAGCTCCCGCCCCAGCTCCGCGAGCTGGGCCAGACCCGGGCCGGATGGCTGGTCGGCAGCCAGTTCGTGTTCTCCCAGCACTGCAAGTCGTGCCGGGCGCTGGGCTTCAGCGAGGACAAGATCGAGGCGGTGAAGGCGTGGCCGGTCTCGGAGCTGTTCTCGCCGATCGAGCGGGCGCTGCTCGCCTACACCGACGCGCTGGTGCTCGCCCACGGCCGGGTCGACGATGCGATCTTCGACGCCCTGCGCGCGGAGCTCGACGACGAGCAGATCCTCGAGTTCACCTACATCACGATGATGTACTCGATGCACGCGGTGATCTCGCGGGCGCTCAGGCTCGAGTACGACGAGCGCGACGACCCCATCGTGGAGATCGCCGCGCCGGAGGACTACGTACCCGAGAACCTCGGCCGCACCATCAGCGGCCAGCAGTGACCAGACCAACCAGCCCGATCAGACCGACACCCCAAGAGGAGAACCCATGAGCACCCACGGCATCGACCTCGGCATCGTCGTCCGCGACATCGACGCCTGCCTGCCCTTCTATCGCGATGCGGTGGGCCTGAAGCTGCTGGGCGACTTCGACATCCCTGGCGGGTCGCACATGTGGCAGCTCGCCTGTGGCCCCAGCGTCATCAAGCTGGTCACCCACCAGCCCACGCCCGAGGCCGCCAACCCGCCGGGCGGGTCCAACGGCGGTACCGGCATGCGCTACTGGACCATGCACGTCGACGACATCGAGGCCGCGGTCGCCGCTTGCGAGGCGGCCGACGCGCCGATCCCGCTCCCCGTCCTCGAACTGATGCCCGGGATCAAGATCGCCATGGTCGAGGATCCCGAGGGCAACGTCCTCGAGTTCCTCCAGCAGGGCTGACGCGCTGGTCCGTCAGGCCGGGGGGAGCGGGAACTCCACCCCGGTCAAGCCCACGGACACCTCCCACAGCCGCGCCTGGGCGGCTTCGTCGAGCGACCGCTTCGAGGGCAGCACCGGGATCGGTGGGCCCTCGGTCTGGAGCCGCTCGGCCGGTCCGTAGAACTGGCCGCCGTAGGCCGCCGGGTCGGTGGCGGCGCGCAGCGACGCCCGGGCCGCCTCGGCCGGCGTCTGGATGAATCGCTCGCCGATCCGGCGCTCGAGCCGGGCCAGCCGGGGGAAGCGGTCCCGAGCGAGGATGTCGGTGGCCGCGAAGCCCGGGTGGGCCGCCAAGGAGATGGTGTCCTCGCCCGCCGCGGCCAGCCGCCGCTGCAGCTCGAACGCGAACAGGAGGCACGCCAGCTTCGACTGGGCGTAGGCCGTGAACTGGCGGTACGAGAGCTCGGCGTGGAGGTCGTGCCACCGGATCTTGCCGACGCGCTGGGAGACGCTGGCCACGGTGACGACCCGGGCGCCGGGCGCGGCGAGCAGCGCGGGCAGGATGCGGCCGGTGTAGGCGAAGTGGCCGAGGTGGTTGGTGCCGAACAGCAGCTCGAAGCCGTCCTCGGTCTCGCCCCGCGTGTTGGCCATCACGCCGGCGTTGTTGACCAGCCGATCGATGCGGGGGAACCGCTCGAGCGTCTCGGCGGCCGCGTCCGTGATCTGGGCCTGGCTCGCCAGGTCGAGCCGGAGGATCTCGACCTGTCCTCGGGGCCGGCGGGCCTCGATGTCCGCCCGGGCGGCCTCGGCCTTGTCGTCGTTGCGACACGCCAGCACCGTGGTCGCGCCGGCCCCGGCCAGCGCCGCCGCGGTCTCGAGCCCGATCCCCGTGTTGGCGCCGGTGACGACCACGGTCAGGCCGTCCAGGTCGGGGATGTCGGCGGTGGTCCACGGCACGGGGCGAGATCGTAGGGCAGGGCGCGCGGCGGCCCGGGCGGTCGACGAGACGGGCATCGGGCATCGGGTGGCACCGTCTCGAGCCCGGCGGCGGTACGGTCCCGGTCGTCCGGTCGTCGCCTCGTGAGGACAAGGCCCGATGAACCCACCCCCTCGGCCCCGGTTCCCGGCCGGCGTGCCGCCGTGGTGCCGCCACCCCTTCCGCAACCGCAAGTACCGCTGCGAGGGATGCGGCGATCCCCTCGTCTGGCCACCGGCGCAGACCTGCGATCCGCCCGGGGATGGCACCGACCGGCCCCCTTCGGACCCGGGTGACGTCGCCGCTCGGTCAGTCCGGCGAGGGGACACCGACGACGCCGCTGGCGCGCAGTGAGGCGATCTCGTCGTCGCTGAAGCCGGCGTCCTGCAGCACGCGGTCGGTGTGCTCGCCGTGGACGGGAATGCGCAGGTCCGCCTGCACCGGTGTCCCGCTGAAGTGGGCCGCGGGACCGGCCTGGCGCAACGGCCCGGCGGTCGGATGCACCCACTCGACGACGATCCCGTTGTGCACCACCTGTTCGTGGTGGGGGAGGGCGTCGAGCGTGAGCACCGGACCGACCGGCACGTCGTGGGCCTGGAGAAGGGGGATGGCGTCGTCCACCGCGAGCTGCTCGAACTCCCGCGCGATCGCGGCCCCCAGGGCGGCCCAGTTGTCCGGATCGCGGCGGGCCTCGGCATCGGCCCACCGCTCGTCGTGCTCCCACTCCGGGTGGCCGAGGGCCCGGGCCAGGTTCCAGATGTCCTGCGGCTGCACCACCCAGTAGACGAGGTGGCCGTCGGCGCACTGGGTGAGCCGGTAGGCCTGGGCCATCGTGGGACCGATCGGTGGGGTGTCCCAGCCGTCGGCGTCGACCAACGTGTCGGCCATCATCCCGTCGGGCCAGAAGAAGGCGATGGCGGCGTCGAGCATGGCGATCTCGAGATGCTGACCCTCGCCCGAGCGTTCGCGGGAGAAGAGGGCGGCGGTGATCGCCTGGGCCGCCATCAGGGCGGTGGCCTTGTCGCACACCGTGGAGCGCACCATGTCGGGGATGGGGATGTCGGGGTTGACCTGGACCGCCACGTGCCCGCTCATCGCCTGGATGATCGGGTCGTACACCGGTCGTTGGGCCCACGGGCCGTTCGGACCGAAGCCGGTGATCGCGCAGGTCACCAGGCGCGGGTTCGACGCTCGCAGCGTGTCGGATCCCAGCCCCAGGCGCTCGGCCACGCCGGGCCGGAAGTTCTGCACGAACACGTCGGCGGTGTCGATCACCCGGCGCAACGCCGCGATGCCGCGCTCGGCGCGCAGGTCCACGGCGAGCCCCGACTTGCCCCGGTTGTTGTTGGCGATCAGCGAGTTGATGCCACCGCGGCCGAAGTTCGGTATCGGGCGGAGGACCTCGCCCCCGATCGTCGGCTCGACCTTGATCACGTCCGCGCCCTGGTCGGCCAGCAGCATCGTGGCCCAGGGTCCGCTGATCACTTGCGACAGGTCGACGACCTTGATGCCCTCCAGCGGTCCGCTCACGTGCGCTCCTCGGTTCCCGGGACGAGGGACCCGTTCTACCCGTTGGGCCGCGGCACGTCGGTGAGCTGGTCGAAACGCTGGGGCCGGTCATCGTGGCCGTGCCAGCGTCACGGCATGCCCGAGAACCATTTCGGCGAGGAAGTCGCGGCTCGATACGACGACGACTCGGCGGCGATGTTCGCCGGTGAGCGCATCGACCGGCTCCGAGTCGTACGTGCCGGGCCATGGCGCGCTTCACCGAGCGACGATCACCCCGACGAAGGCCGAGCTCATCGCCGAGTGGATCCCGACCCGATCATGGGGACCCGGCGAACGACCTCGTCGAGCTGATCGGGTCCTACCGGTTCGACGATCCTGACGGCCGCGTCGGCATGGAGACCCACCTCGTCTCGTCGAGCGGTGGGCTGCTCCAGGTCCCCCTCACGTACCGGGATCAACCGCTCGAGGGTGCCGAGGACGCGCTCATCACCGAGATGCACCACTCCGTGCTCGGCAACCGCTGGGTCTACGACGGGCTGCGCGATCCGCAGCTGGTGCTCATGCTGGCGGCCGTGACCATGACCGGTCAGGGCGAGGCCCTGGGCATGGTCGTCTACGACGGGCGCTGGTACGTCGCGCCGAGCAACGTCCGCATCCATGGCGGAGGTTGGACCGAGGAACGAGTACCCGTCGACGGCTTCGAGCTCGAGTCCGACGACGCATCCGGGTCGGTGCTGCACAACGACCGGTTCGAGCTGACCGTGTTCCGGCGCCCGGTTCCCGGGCCACGCCCCGCCATGGGGCTCACCGCGACCTGGGACGGGCAGGCAGAGCCCGTCGTCCTCGCCGAGGTCCGCGAACGGTAGAGCCGCACGGATGTAGCCCACGCCGTACTCTCTGGCGGGCTCACTCGTTCATGGCATCGGAGGCCGGGCACCGTGGCGATGCGTTCGTTGCAGACCGACTACCTCGTCGTGGGTGCAGGCGCGATGGGCATGGCCTTCACCGACGCCCTGATCGACCACGACGACGTCCACGTCACGCTCGTCGATCGTCGTCACGCGGCCGGGGGTCACTGGCACGACGCCTATCCGTTCGTCCAGCTCCATCAGGCCTCGGTGTTCTACGGCGTGGCGTCGACCGTGCTCGGGACCGGGGCCGTGCAGCAGGACGGTCCGGAAACGGGGCTCCAGGAGCGGGCACGACGGTCGGAGATCCAGACCTATTACGACGACATCCTGTACCGCCGCTTCGTCGGTTCGGGCCGTGTCACCTTCCTCGGCGGGAGCGAGTACCACCACGACGGGACCGACCATCTCGTCACGTCGCGGGTGTCGGGCGAGACCCGGCGGGTCGACGTACGCCGCCGCGTCGTCGACGCCACCTACCTCTCACCCACGATTCCCGCCACGACACCACCGCCGTTCGGAGTGGCCGACACCGCTCGCGTCGTCCCCGTCAACGAGCTCGCCTCTCTGGCCGACGCGCCGAGCGACTACGTGATCGTCGGATCGGGGAAGACCGCCACCGACGCCATCATCTGGCTGTTGGCGAACGGTGTGGCGCAGGACCGCATCGTGTGGGTGCGGCCGCGTGATCCCTGGATGCTGAACCGAGCGGTCGTCCAGCCCGACCCGGTCGTGGCGCTCGGACTGGCCGCGGACACCATGGCGTCCGCCGCCGCCGCCGAGTCGTTCGACGATCTGTTCCTCCGCCTCGAAGCTGCGGGCGTGATGCTCCGGATCGACACCGACGTCGTCCCCACGATGGCGAAGACGCCCACCCTCGGCCGCTGGGAACTGGACCTGCTCCGCACCATCGAGCGCGTCGTGCGCCTCGGGCACATCGACCACGTGACGGCCGACGAGATGGTCCTCGGAGACGGGGTCGTGCGCCTCGCACCCGGGTCGCTCGTCGTGCACTGCGCCGCGTCCGGGCTGCAGTACCCGCCGCTGGTTCCCCTCTGGGGTCGGGACAAGATCCGGCTCCAGACGATCCGGGTCGGCTTCCCGTGCTTCTGCGCCGCCCTCGCCGGCTACGTGGAGGCAACCCGTGACGACGACCGGGAGCGCAACCGGTTGTGCCCCCCGAGCAACCTCCCCGACCGGCCGGCCGACTGGGCCCAGATGCAGGTGCGGGGAACCCTCGCGACCCGGTCGTACAGCGCCGAGCCGGACATCGCGGAGTGGGCCAACGGCTGTGCCCTCAATCCGGCGCGCCTCGAACCATCGCGTCGCGACGACCCCGCGGTGCAGGCCGCGGCGGCCCGCGTCGCCGAGGTGGCCGGACCCGGGCTCGACCGGTTGGTCGAACTCACGGCGTGACGATGGGGAAGATGCGCTCGAACACGTCGACCGCCTCGGCGATCAGGGCGACGAACGACTGATCGCCGCTGGTCGCCAGCGCGCTCGTGTCGAACCCGCCGTTGGCGATGCCGATGAGGTCACGGGTCGAGCAGGTCACCGTGGCGACTGCATCATCGGCATGGCGACCGGGCGAGTGGAACAACGTGCGGTTGGAGATGCCGGCGAGGTGGCGCTCGTCGCGGTCGGTGACGTTCCAGTTGACCGCGCCGGATGCATCCCCGAGCCGATCCGGGACGAGGCGCACCGCGATGGCGTCGAAGAGCATCTCGGTGGTCATCGCCGGGGCCAGGCCGCCCAGGTCGGCGTTGCCGAGGCTGAGGTGCCCGTTCCGCAGCTCGTGGGCGGCGGACAGGTAGAAGTTCCGCCACACCGCGGACTCGGCCTGGTACCCGAGCTGCTCGAGGGCATCGGCCTGCAGGGCCCGGGCATCGTCGTTGTCGGGATCGGCGAACACGACGTGGTTGACCACCTGGGCCACCCAGCGGAAGTCGCCGGCCTCGAAGTCGGCCCGAGCTCGGGCGAGCACGGCGTCGGCGCCCCCCATGTACTCGACCAGCTTGGTCGCCGTCCGCTCCGGCGGGTGGGGGTGGAGGTTGGCCGGGTTGCCGTCGAACCAGCCGAGGTAGCGCTGGTAGACGGCCTTCACGTTGTGGTTGACCGTGCCGTAGTAGCCGCGGACGTGGAACTCGGTCTCGAGCTCCGGAGCCAGGTCGAGCTCCTCGGCGATCTCCACCGGGGTGAGGCCGCGGTTGGCCAGTCGCATGGTCTGGTCGTGGAGCCAGCGGTACAGGTCGCGCTGCTGGGTGAGGAACCGGCGCACGTCGTCGGCCCCGAACCGGGGCCAGTGGTGGCTGGCGAAGCTGATGTCGGTCTGGTCGGCGAACAGGTCGATCGCCTCGTTGATGTACTTGCTCCACCCCAACGCATCGCGTACCTGGGCGCCCCGTGGCGTCAGCAGGTTGTGCATGGTCTGGGTGCAGTTCTCGGCCATGCACAGCAGCCGCAGATCGGGGAAGTGGAAGTTCATCTCCGCGGGGGCCTCGGTGCCCGGTGTCATCTGGAACACGACGCGCACGCCGTCGATGTCCAACTCGGTGCCGGTGTCGCGGATCTCCTCCGTGGGCGGGATGAGGCTCACCGTGCCGAGCGAGGTCGTCTTCCCGAGCCCGGCGTCCACCTGTCCCCGTGGCCCGGCCGGGAGCAGCGGAGCGAACATGTAGAGCGAGCGACGCAACATCACCGGTCCGGCGATGACGTTCTCGCTCACCGCGGCGTCGAGGAATCCTTCGGGTGCGATGATCCGGCAGCGCCCGGCATCGACATCGTCCTGGGTGGTGACGCCGTGGACGCCGGCGAAGTGGTCGAGGTGGCTGTGGGTGTAGATGACGGCGACGACCGGACGCTCGCCCAGGTGCTCGTTGGCCAGTTCGAGGGCGGTTGCCGCCATCTCGACCGAGGTCAGCGGATCGATCACGATCCACCCGGTGTCGCCGGCGATGAAGGTCACGTTGGAGATGTCGTAGCCCCGCACCTGCCACACCCGATCGGTGACCTCGAACAGCCCGTGGACGCAGTTGAGGCGCGCCTGGCGCCACAGGCTGGGGTTGACCGTGTCGGGTGCCTCGGGCTGCTCCCGGAGGAAGTCGTGCTTGTGGATGTCCCACACCGCCAACATGCCCCGGCTGACGGTCCCGGTGGGATGCTCGGCGACCAGCCCGCGAGTGGCCCGGGCCAGGTCGGCATCGTCGGCCAGCGGGAGCCGGGCCGCCACGCCGGCGTTGGCCCGGGCGGTGGTCGGATGAGCCGGCTTCGGCGTCGTGTCGGTGGTCTCGACGGGCTGGTCAGCCATGGGTCCGCTCCTGGGTCGGGTGGGGCGCGATGCCCGAGGATATGATCCGAGCGACCCCGACCGAGAGGGTGAGCGCCATGGCCCAGGACCGTGTCCCGGGAACATCGCTGGTGCGGCAGGTCTACGACCGTGTCGTCGCCGAGCTCGGCCCACGGCTGACCGAGGTCACCGCCAGCGACGCCTTCGCCGAGCTGTCCGAGGTGACGCTCGCCGCCCAGGCCCGGCTCCAGCGTGAGATCGAGCGGCGGAGCCGGCGGTTCCTGCACTTCTGGAACCTGCCCGCCGGGAGCGATGTCACCGTGCTGCGCCGCGAGATCGGCGAGCTCGAACGCCAGCTGCGCGACCTCACCAAGCGCCTCGAGGAGGCCACGTCGCCGCCCCCTCCGAAGCCGCGGGCCAAGGCGCCGAAGGCCAACACCCCGCGTGGCGGAGGCAAGGGGCGGTGAGCCCGGAACCGGGTGTGCTGGAACAGGTCGGCGAGGTCCTGCACTCGACTCGTCGGCGGGTGCGCAACGGCACCCGCTACCTGCTCGGGCTCGATCAGCCGGAGCTGGGTCAGAGCCCCCGAACCTTGGCGGCCCGCCGCGACAAGGTCCACCTGTACCGCTACCAGAACGACGACCGCCGGCTCGGTCCACCGCTGCTGCTGGTGATGAGCCTGGTGACCCGACCCACCGTGTTCGACCTGCAGCCGGGCAACAGCTTGATCGAACGGTTCTGTGCGGCCGGGTTCGACGTGTACATGCTCGACTGGGGCGAGCCGGGCCCGGCCGACGCCGAGAACACGCTCGAGACGTACTGCGACGAGTACCTGCCGTGGGCGATCGGCGCCACGACCGAGGACGCGGGTGCCGACGCCGTGACCATGTTCGGGTACTGCTTCGGCGGATTCCTGTCGTTCCTGTCGCTGGCCGCCAACCCCGACCTGCCGGTCGACAACCTCGTCGTCCTGGCCACGCCGATCGCTCCCGAGCGAGGACCGCAACAGCTCCGTCCCGGACGCTTCGCCTCGCTGGACGCCTTCGACGAGACGGGCAACGTCTCGGCCGAGGCCATCCGCACCGCCTTCGTCACCCTCGATCCGATGGCCGAGGTCACCTCTCGGGTCGACTTCTGGCGCCGTCTCGACGATGACGACTACGTGCTCGCCCACAAGGTGATGACCGGCTGGGGGAACGACCACATCCGCTTCCCCGGAGCGACTGCGCACCAACTCGGTCAACTGTTCGCCGACGGCAACCCCATCCTCGACGGCACGCTCCACCTCGGAGGCCGTCCCGTCGACCCGGGCCGGATCACGGTCCCGTTCCTGTCCGTCGTCGGCGAGCGCGACAACATCGCTCCGGTCGCCACCAGCGAGCCGCTGCTCGACCTGGTCGGCTCCGAGGACAAGACCGAGCTGCGGGTGGCCGCCGGCCACGTCGGGCTGTTCGTCGGTCGCACCGCGGCCCGGCAGTGCGTGCCCGGGATCCTCGACTGGATGATCGACCGTAGCCACGAGGTGTAGCGACGAAGCCGCCCGGTCTGACGGGACGAATCGGTCCGCACGCGAGGGTACGTCTACCTTTCTGGCCCATGGATGTGGGCACCAAGTTCCTGCTCGGCGGCGCGCTTCGATCGATGCATGCGGCCAACGCCCGCAAGCCGTTCGCGACCGATGGTCCGCTGTCGATCCCCTCGTTCGCGTTCGGGTGGCCGGCGTCGGAACTGCCCACCCAGCACATCGCGGCGTACGCCACGTCGGCCGCCTACGGCGTCGGCCGTGGTGCGTTGTCGTCGACGAGGGGCAAGCTCGGTCTTGCTCTGACGGCCGGAGCCATGGCCACCCTCTGGCAGGAGCACCGCCGCATGGAGGGCGCCGACGCCATCGTGGAGGACGCCCTCGTCGAGGCCCTCGGCCCGGACTACCGCCAGCGCTCGGCCCCGCCCCCGATGTCGCCCCGGACCTCATACCTGCAGGCGATGCCGACCAAGCGGGTGCACCGGCGCTACGTCGTCGACGATCGCGTCGTCTACGGCGACCACGGCGCCCGGACCAGCCTCGACATCTGGCGCCGCCCCGACCTGCCGGCCGACGCCGGGGCGCCGGTGCTGGTGCAGATCCACGGTGGCGGATGGGTGGTGGGCAACCAGGAGGTGCAGGCCTACCCGCTCATGGCCCACCTGGTGGAGCGGGGCTGGGTCTGCGTCTCGGCCACCTACCGGCTGAGCCCCAGGGCGGCCTGGCCGGCGCACATCGAGGACGTCAAGCGGGCGTTGGCCTGGACCAAGCAGAACGTGGCCGCCTACGGCGGCGACCCGTCGTGGATCGCCATCACCGGTGGCTCTGCCGGCGGTCACCTCGTGTCCCTCGCCGCCCTCACTCCCAACGACCCGCAGTTCCAGCCCGGCTTCGAGGACGCCGACACGTCCGTCGACGTCGCCGTGCCGTTCTACGGCGTCTACGACTTCACCAACCGCGACGGCACCGGCCGGAGCGACCTCGAGGAGTTCCTCGCCCGGGTCGTCTTCCAGCAGCCGTTCGACGCGTGCGCCGACGTGTTCGAGCAGGCGTCGTCGATGACCCACGTGCGGGAGGACGCCGTGCCGTTCCTGTTCCTGCACGGCACCAACGACAGCCTCGTCCCCGTGGCCCAGGCCCGATCCATGGTCGCCATGCTGCGGGCAGTGAGCCGGAACCCCGTGGCCTACATGGAGTTCCCCGGGGCGCAGCACGCGTTCGACATGTTCGCCAGCACGCGCACCCGCGCCGTCGTCGACGGCGTCCAACGGTGGCTCGACCACTGGCGCTGCGCCAGCCCACGGTCGGTGTCGCCGCAACGAGGCTCACGATGAGCCCCCTGCGTCGGGTCCGCGCCCGGCGACGCTTCGACGTCGAGCGGCCGCTCGTGGAGGGCACCATCGCCGTCGGTGGCGCCCGGCTCGGCTTCGCCGAGTTCGGTGACCCCGGCGGGCGACCGGTGGTGTGGATGCACGGGACGCCCGGGGCACGTCGGCAGTTGGCCCCGCTGGCGAAGGGGCACGCGGCCACCTCCGGTGTCCGGGTCATCGGGCTCGAACGTCCCGGGGTCGGCTGGTCGAGTCCCCAGCGCTACCAGAAGATCGTCGACTTCGCCGACGACGTCGAGCGGGTGGCCGATGCGCTCCAGCTCGAGCGCTTCGGCGTGGTCGGTCTCTCGGGCGGCGGTCCCTACGCCCTGGCCTGCGCCCACCGCCTCGGTGAGCGGGTTGCCGCCGTCGGCGTGCTCGGCGGCGTCGCGCCGCGGTCGGCGACGAGGCCCCACCGGGCGGTGCCACCGCCCTGGCTCCCCGGTTCTCGGATTCGATCCGCGGCCTCGAGTCGCTGCTCGGCCCGTCGTTGCGCCTGGCGCTGCTCGGGCTGACCCCCGCGGTCGACGTGCTGTTCAACGCGGTCTACCGGTTGATGGGCGAGGGCGACCAGCACGTGTTCGACCAGCCCGGGATGCGCGACATGTTCATCGACGACATGCTCCGGGGCATCCGCTCGGGTGGCCTGGGGGCTGCGCTCCAGGACGTGGTGCTCTTCGGCCGCGACTGGGGCTTCCCGGTGGGTGAGGTGACCCGCCCCGTGTACTGGTGGCACGGGGTCGACGACAGCATCGTCCCGTTCGCCCACGGTCGACACATGGCCGAGCTGCTCCCGAGTTGCACCTTCACCGACCAGGCCGGCGGGGCGCACCTCTCCGGGTACCTCGCCGCCGACGCGGTGCTCGACGCCGTCGCCACTCACCTCTGATCCGAGGCAACGAGCGCATTCCATCGCCCCTCGTCGCACCGCGATGTTCTCGTTGTCTTTCCCGCGTTCGGGCGCGATGCTGCGACCACAACAACTGGAGGGGGTCCGGGATGCCGAAGTTCATGTTTCGCGCGTCGCTGTCGGCGGAGGGTGTGGGCGGAGTGCTCCAGGAAGGCGGTACGGCTCGCCGGCAAGTCGTCGGTGATGCCATCAGCCAGCTCGGCGGAACCATGGAGGCGTTCTACTTCGCCTTCGGCGACGACGACGTCGTGGTCGTGGCCGAGCTACCTGATGTCGAGACGGCGGCGGCCTTTGCCATGGAGACGTCGTCGTCGGGTCGTGTGTCGGTGTCGACGACCGTGTTGCTGACGCCCGAGCAGGTCGACCAGGTCCGGGGGAAGTCGAGCGGCTGGCGGGCGCCAGGAGCCTGACATCGTCGGAAGTCGCTCAGGAGAAGCGGGTGATCCAGCCCTGCTCGCGGAACCGGCGCAGCTGACGCCGGACGAACCACATCGCCAGCGCGACGCACACCAGTGAACCGGCGATGCCGAGGCCGAGATCACCCCACAACACGCCACCGCCCTCGAGGCTGGCCCGAGTGGCCTCGAAGACGCGCGTCAGCGGAACGACGCGAGCCACCGGCTGGAGCACGCCGGGGAGCGCCTCCGGCGGGTAGAAGATCCCCGACAGCGGCATGAGCAGCACCAGCGTGCCCCACGAGAACACCTCCGCCGTCTCGCCGTACTGAAGGACCAGGCCGACCACGAGCAAGGCCACCGCCCACCCGAAGACCATCAGGGTGGCGGCCCCGATGGCCAGGACCCAGCCGCCACCGGTCGGGTCGACCGAGTACAGGCCCGCGGCGACCGCAGCCACCAGCACCATCGAGGTGAGGGCCCGGACGAAGCCCGCGATGAGCAGTGCCAGCGCGTACTCGGCTTCGGTCAGCGGGGTGGTCCACAGGTTGAGGACGTTGCGGGACCACACCTCCTCGAGGAACCCGAGCGAGCCGGCGAGGGTCAGCTGCCAGATGACGTGGAACAGCAGGATGCCGACGACGAGGATCTCGACGGCACGGTCGGTCTGTCCGAAGGCCACGCCGATGGAGGAGAACAGGAGGGCGTCGAGCACCGGGAGCGCGATCAGCAGGAACCAGTGCCCCGGGTTCCGGGACTGGACCAGGGCATGGCGTCGCACCACGGCGCCGACGCGGCGCCACCGCACCCGGGACCGGTACGTCACGGGTGCGATCACAGCCGCTCCCCCCGCATCCGGACGGCCTCGGCCAGGAACAGGTCCTCCAGGGAGGCGTAGCCGGCGTCGGCCACCACCGCGGCGGGCGCGCCGTCGGCCAGCACTCGACCCTCGCGCAGGAACACGACGCGCTCGGTGAGCGTCTCCACCTCGCGCATGTCGTGGCTGGTGAGCAGCAGGGCCGTCCGGTGCTCCCGGTTGAGCCGGGCCAGCGCGTCGCGCACGCGCAGCGCCACGTCGGGATCGAGCGACGCCGTGGGCTCGTCGAGCACGACGAGCCGCGGGCGGTGCATCACCGCCTTGGCGATGCCGACGAGCGTGGCCTGACCGGACGACAGGCTCATGCACGGCTTGTCGCGCAGGTACTCGATGTCGAGCTCGTCGATGACGCGGTCCACGTCCCGGCGGGGATCGGGGTGGTCATGGAGGTCGGCGAAGAACCGCAGGGCCTCGTGGACGCGCAGCCGGTCGGGGAGGGGGAGGTAGCCGGCCGCGAACCCGACGTCTTCCATGGCGGCGCTGCGACCGGCAGGGAGGCGCCGGCCCATCAGGTCCACGCTGCCCTCGTCGGGATCGATCGCGCCCAGCAGCATCAGCAGGAGCGTGGTCTTGCCGGCACCGTTGGGACCGACGATGCCGACGCGCTCGCCGGCTCGTACCACCAGGTCGACCCCGTCGACCGCCTGCAACGCTCCGAACCGCTTCCGCAGTCCGCGCCCGTTCACGACGTCGTGGCGCGGCGCGCTCGGTGTCGGGCCGTTCCCCCTGCACGCCGTCAGGCTGCCACGGTCGGGGGGCCGGGCCGGCGGGATTTGCGCCGGGCTGGTTATCGTCGCCGCTGGAGCGGACCCCCAGCGCACACCAAGACGCTCACCGCTCGGCCCTCGTCACCCCAGACCCGGGAGGATGCGCGGTGAATACCGACCGGCTGCTCGTCGTCGCCGCGATGCGTTCGGAGCTGCGGGCGTTCCGGCGGCACCCGGCATCGGCCGGTGTCGCCAGCGCCATCGTCGGCATCGGTCCGGATCGAGCCGAGCACGGGCTGCGGAGGGCCCTGGACGAGCGGTCCGACGTCGAACACGTCGTGATGATCGGCATTGCCGGCGGGGTGGGGGAGCAGGTGCACATCGGTGACCTGGTGGTGCCCGCGACGGTCATCGACGGGCGCACCGGTGCCGAGCTGGCGCCGCAGCCGCTCGGGGAGCACGTGGCCCGACATGCGCTGCACACCTCCGGCCGGTTCATCACCGACCGGGACGAGCTCGACGCGCTGGCCGCCCGCGGCGTCGTCGCCCTCGACATGGAGACCGCCGCCGTCGGCGCGGTCTGCGAGGAGCGCGGCCTGCGCTGGTCCGTGCTGCGGGCGATCAGCGACCACGTCGACCACCTCCCGGTCGACCCGGCAGTGCTCGACCTCACCAGCCACGACGGGGCACCTCGCCCCGCCGCGGTCGCCCGCTACCTCGTGACCAGGCCCCACCGGATCCCCGGCTTGATCCGCGTCGCCCGCGGCGCCCAGCGCGCCTACGCCACGTCGACCGGGGCGCTGGTCGATGCGCTCAGATGAGGCACGTAAGCCCTTCGATCGGTCGGTCGGGCGGTTCACGATTCTCGAATGCGGTCCGCAACGAGGTAGCCGCCGTCGACGGGAGGACGGAGCCGGTGACGAAGTCGGATGCCGCCGACGCGAGGAAGACCACCGGACCGACGAGATCCGTGTCGGTGCCCCAGCGCCCAGCGGGGGTCTTGCGTCTGATCTGGTCGCCGACGGGGCTGGCGGGCATACCGCGGGTGAGGTCGGTCTCGAACCAGCGAGGCAGGATCGTGTTGACCTGGATGTGGTCAGCGGCCAGTTCGACCGCGAGGGGCGTGAGTGAGCCCCAGCATGCCGGTCTTCGCCGCGGCGTAATCGGTGAAGTCGGGCGGACCGAATGCCGAGTACATCGATCCGATGTTGACGATCTTGCCGCCCGCGCCCTGCTCGCGCATCTGCAGTGCGGCGTGCTTGCTGCACAGGAACGCGCCGGTGAGGTGGCTGCGACACAGCACGCCACTGCTCGAGCGTCAGGGCGGTCACTGCGCCGCCGCCGAATCCTCCAGCGTTGTTCACGAGGATATCTAGCTCCCGAACGCTTGACGACGGCCCGGATCGAGGTCACGACGGAGTCCTCGTCGGTCACATCGCCGTGGAGAACTATGGCCCGATCTCCCAGGGCGCGCTCGGCCCGGTGGTTCTTGGTCTCGTCGCGCCCGATCACCGCGACGTGGGCCCCCGCCTCCGCCAACCCGTGAGCCATGGCGAGTCCGAGCCCACCGTTGCCGCCCGTCACCAAGGCCACCCGCTCCGTGAGCGCAAACCGCGAATCTGACACGTTGCCCCCTCCCTGCCACCACGCAGTCTGACAGTGTCATGCCGAAAAGGGCTCGGAACGTTGCGTTGCGTGAGCGGAGCGACTTGTCGTGATTGCCCGCGGCGTGCCCCGTGCCAACCTGGGACCGTGACCCTGCTCGTCACCGACCGGCTGATCAGGTCTCGCCGTGGCGACGCCATGGTGCGGCGCCGGTGACCGCGTGCTGCGGGCCGTCCCGCGATCCCGCCGGCGCCACCGACCGAGATCGTGCCCAGCACGCGGATCCGGCCGCGACCGCCTCGACCGCAGACATCGCCGACATTCCCGGCGGCTCGTTCACGATGGGGACGGACGCCCGCACCGGGTACCCCGCCGACGGCGAGGGACCGGCGCACGAGGTCGACCTCGACGGCTTCAGGCTCGGCGTGCACACGGTGACCAACGACGAGTTCGCTGCCTTCGTGGTGGCGACGGGATGGACCACGACCGCCGAGCGGTTCGGGACGTCGTTCGTCTTCGCCGGCCTGCTCCCCGACGGGTTCCCGCCGACGCGCTGGCGTCGCGGCCGCACCGTGGTGGCGTGAGGTCGAGGGCGCCGACTGGCGCCACCCGGAGGGTCCGCAGAGCGATGTCGTCGATCGCGGCCGCCACCCCGTCGTCCACGTGAGCTGGTTCGATGCCGAGGCGTACTGCAACTGGGTGGGTGGCCGTCTCCCCACCGAGGCGGAATGGGAGCGGGCGGCGCGCGGTGGTCTGGCCGGCCACCACTTCCCCTGGGGCGACGAGTTGGAGCCTGACGGCGGGCACCGCATGAACGTCTTCCAGGGCCGGTTCCCGGGCCACGACACCGGCGCCGACGGATGGATCGGCACGTGCCCGGTCGGGAGCTACCCGCCCAACGGCTTCGGCCTCCACGAGATGACCGGCAACGTCTGGGAGTGGTGCGCCGACTGGTTCGATCCCGCCTTCTACGGGCAGTCACCGCGCACGGCGCCGTCGGGGCCGGCGACCGGAACCGCCAGGGTCATGCGAGGCGGGTCCTACCTGTGCCACCACAGCTACTGCGCTCGGTACCGCGTCGACGCCCGCAGCGCCAACACCCCCGACAGCTCGACGGGCAACATCGGCTTCCGCGTCGCGTGGGGCTGACGATTCCTGGACGCCAGCCGCCCGCCGCCCTCACTCCGCTCGGAGGTTGGTGGCGGGGCGACCGCGGGCGGCCATGCGGCTCGGCCACCACGCCAGCACCATGGCGACCCCGGCGGCGGCCGGCACCAGCACCACCAGGAGCGTCCAGGGCATCACCGGATCGGCCAGGGCCCGGAGGTGCTGCACGAGCAGCCTCCACACCAGCCGACTCATCACCAGGCCGGCGGGCACGCCCACCAGCAGCGCCTCGGCACACAGCAGCAGCGCCTCCGCCATCACGCCCCGGCGGATCTGGGCCGGCCGTCCTCCCAGTGCCCGGACGAGGGCGAGGTCCCCGCCGCGTCGGCGGGCGCTCACCAGCAGGGCGTGGAGCAGGGCGACCGCGCCCAGGACCACGAAGAAGATCGCCAGCGACACGGCCACGTACCGGCTGGCGGCGAGGTTCCGGATCGGTCCGGGGACCAGCGGCTGGGAGAAGAGCGTGAAGTCCAGTCCGTAGTCCGCGGCCAGCCCGGCCTCCACCTCGTCGACCGGCAGCCCGGGGGCGTAGCGGACCACGATCGACGAACCCAGGTCGTCCACGGATCCGCCCGCCAGACCGTCGGGCGTCATCACGGCTCCGAGCCCGATCGTCCGCTCTTCCACCGGTGGTAGCAGCGCGGTGCCGACGATCCGGAGGACATGGGTTGTCTGGTCGTTGTCGAGGATCTCCACCGTGTCGCCCACGGCCAGGCCGAGGTCCGACATCGTCTGCTCGCCGAGGGCCACCTCGTCGGCGTGGTCCGGGAGCCGACCGTCCAACCGGGTGAGCGACAGGTCGCCCTTGACCGTGTCCAACGAGTAGACGGCGACGTTCCGGCCGTTCATGAGCAGGTTCGCGGAGGTCAGGTCGGCGACCGCGTCGACCCGAGAGTCGTCGATCAACTCGGCCTGCAGGTCGGAGAGCTTCGCATCGCCGAAGTAGTCCGGGATCGTCGACCAGTTCCATCCCCAGCGCGTCGGTTGGGTGCTGAGGTCGTGGAGGCTGGTGGTGATCACCCCGGCGCCGACCAGTCCGCATATCCCGACCGCGATGCCGAGGACCGCCGACCGCAGCGGGATGCTGCCCGCGCCGCGCCCACGGTCGCGGGCGAGGTGCACGCCGAGCAGCGCCCCGAGCGGCAGCCCGACGTGTGATGCGGCGCGGGCCACGCTGGATGGTCGACGGGCGCCGGCTCCGGAGCCGCCGGAAGCGGGCGGCGGAGCGCCCGCCGGGCTGATCGGAACGCCCACCACGTCGCGGCCAGGACGACGACGAGCCCGCCGATCGCCAGCACGGACGGCGAGACCCAGATGCCGGGCGACACCTCTGCCCGGCGGGCCAGGCCGGTCGGCAGGAGTGGCGACGCCAGCGTGGCGCCGATGGCCCCCACCACCACGCCGACGATGCCCGCGCCGACCACCGGCAGGGCGACGCCGAGGGCGACTCCGCCGGGCGTGGCGCCCATCGCGGCCAGGGCCCGAGCGGACCGCGCCGGGATGGCCGTCTGTCGGGAGATGGCTTGGCCGAGTGCCACGGCGCCGGCCGCGGCCGCGCCCGCCGCCAGCAGCAGCAACCCGACGGCCAGGCTGTCCACCGCACCCTGCGCCGTGCGGAGGTACAGGTCGGTGGCCGTGCTCGGCGTCAACAGGGCGCCCCCCGACGGCGCCAGGAGCTCACTGGGCATCACGGCCTCGGCGCCCTTGGTGACCTGATCGACGTCCGCCACACCGCCGCGGAGCCGGGCCACCACCACTGCCGGCCACGCCCCGATCCCGTCGTGCGCGGCGACGAACCCGGGGGCGGCCAGGGCGGTGAGCTCACCTCGCCGCAGGTCGCCCGAGAGGTCCTCCGGGAACCGCCCCACACCGACCACCCGCAGGTCGAGGTGTGGGCCGTTGAAGCCGGGGAACGCGCCCGGAGCGAACAGCTGCTCCAGGTCGTTGTCCGTCCACGTGTGCACCGGGAGGGTGTCGCCCACGCCCGCGCCGGTCTGCTCGGCGGCGGTGGCGCTCAGCAGCACCTCGTCGGGCGAGTCGGCGTGCGGGAAGCGCCCGGCGAGGAGTCGGGGTCGGTCGAGTTGGGTGCCCCACACCCCGGTGGGATCGCTGAGGATGGCGATGTCCGGGATGGCCGAGTCGTCGGGCCAGCCGTTCACCAGGATCCGCTCGGTCGACAGCTCCACCGCCGGTTGGGCCGCCACCGCGTCCAGGATGGGCGCCACCTGCTCGCGGGCCGCCGACTGGTAGGAGACGTCGCTGGCCCCGGCCCGGTCCCGGAACCGGTCCACGGTGGATTCCGTGCGCTGGGCGCCGGTCAGGGCCATGAACACCGCGCCGCTGACCAGGGCCGCCAGTGCGGCCACTCCGAGCAGACTTCCCCACCGCCGGCGCAGCTCCGCCCGCACCACCACCGAGACGGCTGCCCACGGTCCCACGCCCGAATGGAAGCCGAATCGCCCGTCGCCCGCCACTCAGAACGACCGATCCGGCCAGGAGCCCACGGCGATCGGGTCGCGTTCGGACCAGTGGGCCCCCGGCGTCGACTCGAACCGCACGGGGCGCCTCCTCTGTCTGTCCTGCCCGATGGGACCATCTTCGGGCCCGGGGCCGCTCGCCCCAAGGGCGCTGTCCGGTGTCGTGGGGGTGGGGCTGGCACCCCCTCGAAGCGTGTCCGGGGCCGATCGACCGGACGTGCGCCCTCACGCGGTGCCGAGGAAGAACCCGCGGAAACGCGCCACTCGCGGGTACATCGATCGGCCCCGCAGACCGACGAGCTGATCCTCGACGTAGGCGACGTCGAGGTCTGGACGCACCGCCGCGATGTTCGAGAGATCGACCCAGTCCTGGGGGCGGCCGAACGACAACTTGAAGACGCACAGGTCCTCGGCCCCGAGGAACGGGAGCACGTCGTCGTGGCGGCCGAACGGGTGGTGGACGATGCGCCGGGCGATGGTCGCGTAGCGGTCGTCGAGCGAGGGGAACACGTCGAGCGGGAACGGCTCGTCGTCGTGGGTGAAGCGCACGCCGGCGACGGGGAGCTGCTCGGCGTCTTCCGGTGGTCGATATCCGAGCGGTTCCAGCGCGGCTGCGATCCGATCGAGCTCGTCCTCCGGGACGAACACGTTGACGTCGATGTCGACGGTCCCCCGGGGTTCGGCGATGTAGCCGAGGGCCAGTGCGCCGCCGAAGGCGTGCGGCAGCTCGGCGCGGTCGAGGTGGTCGTGCACGTCGACGATGAGTCCGACGAAGTCCGTCACCGGCGGCCTCGCACGATCGCCTCGGATGCGTCGAGGACGGCGTTCATCGCTCGGACCCGGTCGCTCATCGGGGTGTCCGGAGTGATCGACGGCGGCTCGCCCGGACTCGACCACCCCGGGGGCTCGTCCGGGTCGGGCACCACCAACGTCGTCGCGGATCCCTCGGCGACCAGGGTGAACCCACAGGCGGCCAGCAGCCGATGCAGCGTGTCCGAGGTCGGGACCCGGCGACCGCACTCGATCGCCGAGATGTTGGGTTGGGCGATTCCGGACACCGCGGCCAGCTCCGTCTGCCCCATGCCCCGGGCCGTCCGCGCTCGCCGCACCAGATCGCCGTACATGGGCGTAACTATATCGTGCTCGATATAGACGGGGAGTCGTCAGCGCGTCTGCTCGTAGTCGAGGCGGCCCACGTCGGCGGTGGCGGCGGCCACGTCGACGGCCGGCACCGACTGGGGTTCGCGGCAGTAGACGTACGACGTGGCGCAGTAGTCGTCGACCCGCTCGCAGATGCCCCAGGCCAGCAGCCCGGGCGGCCCGTCGGTGCGCCAGCCCTCGCCGGCCACCGGGTTGGTCCGCTCGTAGGCCGCGAGCTGCTCCTCCTCACCCGGGGCGAAGAACGTGGCCCCGATCTGCTGGATCGTGACCCGGAGGTCGGACGAGAACACGATCGGGTCCGGCACGTGCCAGCGGTAGAAGCCGACGAAGTCGGGCTGGGTCCCCATGCCCTCGGCCTCGGCGCCGTGGCGGCTGCGCACCAGCGGCGCGCCGCCGTACGGCGCACGGTGGGCGCCCATGCCCCAGGCCGTGCCGACGTAGTCCTCCAGGCCGGTGCCGCAGATGGTGGGCAGGTCGGTGTCGCCGTCCCGGTACACCTTGACCTCGCCCTCGCCGTACCAGTTCGCGGGGTCGATCACCCGCACGCCGACCACGCAGCCCAGGAACCGGCCGGGGCCACGCAGGCCCTCGGCGATGACGAAGTCCCGCTTCTGGACGGTGGGGTTCTCGCGCCGGAACGCCACGTGGAGGTAGCCGGCGCCGTCCGGGAGCGAGGGTTGGAGGGTGTAGTCGACCTGGTAGTAGAGCGTGGTCTCCCGGTCGGAGTGGTTGGTGAAGCTGATCTCGATCCGCTCCCGGAACGGCATCGGGAAGTAGGCGTTGAATCCCCGCCCCTCCTGCGCCGTCGTCAGCGCCGAGGCGTACGGGACGGCACGCCCGTGGGGGAGGCCGAAGAAGTCGAGCACCGGCGTGGCGATGCTGGGCGCGTCGCGTCCGTCGTAGCGGACCTCGAGCACCAGCGACCGGAGCCGCTCGGGCCGGGCCAGCGGAACGGTCAGCCAGAGGTGGCGCACCGTGCCCGGCCCCTCGATGTCGGCCAGCACGACCCGCTCGCCGGGGCCGATCCGCCGGCTCGGGGCACCCTTGCGCCCGCCGTGGGCCTGCCCGCCCGCGCCCCGGGCGCCGGTCGGGTTCTCGAACGTCGCCGCCCGCGAGTCGAGCGACGGGTCGATCACCGACGGGTCCCCGAACAACATCGCCGCTCACCCTCGCACAGCTGGAGCCCATGTGCAGGGGAGCAGCGCCAGGGCCAAGGGAAACTCGACGGGTACAACCGCCGCGTCGCGACCTGGACCGGCTGAGCGTCAGGTCGCGGCGTCGCCCGCGGGCAGCAGCGCGGCGATTGCCCCACGGACGCCGGCGCCGCTGAAGCTGTGGGCCTCGAGGGCCGCGCCGTGCTCGAAGATCGGGCGGGCGAGATGGTGCCATCCGGCCAGGGCCTGTTTGGTGAGCTCGACGCCGTCGGCGGGCAGGTCGGCGATTCGGATCGCGAGCTGGAGGGCTTCGTCGTGGAGGACGTCGTCGTCGACGCAGCGGGCCACGAGGCCGAGGCGCTCCGCCTCCGTCGCCGTCGAGCGGTGTCGCCGTCAGCAGGTGGTACTTGGCCTTGGCCATGCCGATCAGCAACGGCCAGGCGAGGGCGGCGTGGTCGCCGCAGGCCAGGCCGACCAGGACGTGCGCGTCCATGAATGTGGTCGAACGGGCCGCGACGGTGATGTCGGCCATCACCGCCAGCGCCAGGCCGGCCCCGCTCCAGAAGCCCTCGGCCGCCGCGATGATCGGCTTCTCGCACGCGACGGCTCCCAGGACCAGATGGCGGATGTCGGCCAGGACCGAGGCTCGCCGGTCGGGATCGTCGACGAGTGGGGGCAGGAAGGAGACGTCGCCACCACCGCAGAACACGCCGTCGGTGCCGCGCAGGAGGACCACTCGCGCCTCGTCGGCGTCGACCGCGGTCCAGATGGCCGCCAGCTCGGGGTGGTTGGCGTGGGTGACACCGTTGTTCGGCTCGCCCGTGTCGAGGGTGAGCCGGAGCACGCCCGGGTGGGGCCGATCGTGGCGCCAGACGGTGAAGTCGCCGTAGCGGTCGCTCACCACACCAGCTCCTCGCCGAGCAGGACCGCGCCGTACTGGGCGTAGACCTTGTCGTCCACGAAGACGTGTTGGGTGGCGCCGAGCAGATCGCGCAGGATGCGCTGGAGGGGGTGGTCCAGCCGGAGGGCACGGGCTCCGCCGTTGCGGTAGGCCCAGGTGGCGATGTCGAGGGCGACGTCCGTGGCGAACTTCGCCGCGGCTCGCATCTCGAACAGCCGGTCGATGACGTCAGGGGTCCCCGCCGACGCCTCGAGCCGCCCGGCCACGGCCATCACTTCGAGTCGGGCCGCGTCGAGCCGGAGGTGGTGCGCGGTCAACTCGAAGCGGAAGTTGCCCCGGGCGCTCACCGGGGCGTTGTCCCATTCGCGGATCCGGGTCCGGGCGTCGTCGGTGACGATCCGCAGCGCGTGCCGCGCCGCACCGAGGGGGAAGCCGGCGTGGAGGACGGCGACCTGGGCCGGGATCGGCAGGCGGTGGACGTCACCGCCTCGTCGTGGCGCGGCCACGGGGAAGTCGAACCACCAGCCGTCGGGCACGAACACCCCGTCCATCGAGTAGTTGCAGGAGCCGGTGCCGGCGAGTCCGGCGACCTGCCAGGAACCCTCGTCGATGGTGACCGCGTCGGCCGGTACGACGACGATGGCCGGCTGCGGGTCGCCACCGTCGGGACCCTCGATGCGGACGCCGCCCTTGACGTAGGCGGCGAGGTGGATGCCGCTGCCGAACATCCAGTTGCCGCTGACCTCGAGGCCCCCGCCGACCCGGCGGGCGGCACCGATCGGCGCGTCTGGCCGGCGATGGCCGGGTCGGTCCCGGTACCGAACACCGTCGGACGACGGCGTCCTCGGAGAGGTACGCGCCGGCGATGCCGGCTCCGAGCGAGCACACCGCGAGGTTCCACGCCGCCGCGGTGTCGACGGCGGCGACGGCCTCGATGACCGCGATGGCCTCGGCGAGGGTGGCGCCCGGCCCGCCCAGTTCGGTGGGCCACCACGTGCGGAGCAGGCCGGCCTCACGCAGGGCCGACACGGACGCGTCGTCCAGCCGTCCGAGCTCCTCGGATCGGCGGGCCCCGTCCTCGAGCACCGGCGCGATCTCCGCCACCCGATCGAGCAGGTCGCCCACGTTCGGCGGCGTCACCGGTCGGTCTTCAGTCACGGACATGGTCGATGACCTCCTGGCCGAAGGCGCGCAGGTTGTCGCCGAGCTGCGCCGGATCGAACGTGTTCGGGGCTGAGCAGGATGCGGTGGACGCCGAGCGCCCGCCAGGTGGCGAGGCGTCGGCTGCCATGTCGGGGTCCCACAGGGACGGGTCGTGGATCGTGACCTCGAGCGCGGCCAGGGTCGCGTCCGGCGTCGGCGGCGGCCTTGTGGGCGAGATCGAGCAGGCGCGGCAGCGCCTCGGTGGTCGTCTTGGCGGGGAACCAGCCGTCGCCGATCCGTCCCGCCCGGCGGGCGGCAGCGTCGCTGTCGCCGCCGACGACGATCGGCACGGCGCCGCCGGGAGGTCGGGGCGAGATCTGCGCTCCCGTGAACGACACGAAGGTGCCGTCGAAATCGGCGACGTCGTCGGCCCACAGGGCCCGCATCGCGGTCACGTGCTCGTCCATCCGGGCGACCCGGTGGTCGAATTCGGCGCCGAGGATGGCGAACTCCTCGCGCAGCCATCCGGTGCCGGCGCCGAGGATCAACCGACCCTGGGAGAGGACGGCGACGGTCGCGGCCTGCTTGGCGAGGAGCACCGGCTCCCGTTGGGGGAGCACGAGGACGCCGCTGGCCAGCTTCAGCGTGGTGGTGACGGCGGCGAGGTGGGCGGCCCAGACCAGCGGCTCGGCCATGGGGATGGCCCGCTCGGCGGGCATGCGCCCGTTGTCGCTGTAGGGATAGCTCGACTCGTAGTCGAGGGGGACGGCGACGTGGTCACCGGTCCAGACCGAGTCGAAGCCCGCCGCCTCGGCGTCACGGGCAGTCGCACCGCCGCCTCCGGGTAGGCGAACGGGCCGACGGCGGCGTACCAGAGTCCGAAGTGCATGTCGGCCACGATGCGGGGTCAAGCCATGCGCGACAAGACGCAATACGATATCGATCGATGCATCTACGATATGGGTGGTCGGGAGCGGTCTCGTGACCGGGTTGGACCCGTCGGACCTGGTGCTCGTCCTCGCGGTGGTCGAGGAGGGCAGCCTGACCGGTGCCGCCCGCCGGCTGGGCACGTCGCAGCCGGCCCTGAGCCGCAGCCTCCGCGCCCTCGAGCGCCGAGTCGGCACCGAGCTGTTCGACCGCCTCCCGCGGGGGATGCGCCCGACCGCGGCCGGCGAGCTGCTCGCCGCGAACGCCCGCGCCGTCGCCGCTGCCACCCGCCAGGCCGACCGCGAGCTCGACGCCCACCTCCGGGGCGCGGTCGAGCTGCACGTCGGTCTCGTCGTCGAGCTCCGGTGGTGCCTGTCGCCCGGGCGCTGAGCGAGCTGGTCGCGGGGGCGGAGCGGTCGGCGACCATTCGCATCGGCACGCGCGACGAGCTGGTCGACGAGCTGCGGGCCGGCGAGCTCGACGTGCTGATCGGCTCGGTGCCGGACGACGTCCACGGGCTCGCCGTCGAGCCGTTGTTCGAGGAGCGCCCGGTGCTGGTGGCGGGGCCCGGTCGCCCGGTGACGATTGCCGGACTCGCCGACCTGGCGGACCGTCCGTGGATCGCGCCACCGCCCGACGTGCCCGCCTGGTCCGCGGTGCTCGACGCGTTCCGGGGCGCCGGCCTCGAGCTCCCGCGACCGGCCATCGTGACCGGCGACGTGCCCCTCACCGTCCGGCTCCTCGCCGAAGGTGACTTCGTCGCCGTGCTCCCGTCGTCGGTGGCGTCTTTCGCGGAGGCCCCCGGCCTGCTCGTCGTGCTGGACATCGACCTCGGTCGGCCGGCCACCGCCATCGCCCTGATGCACCGCGGAGCCCGAGTCCCGGATCGGCCGTCGCGGCTCTGGCGACCCTCCTGGCCGAGCGACTGGCTGGGTGACGATCGACCACCGGTGGGTCCTACGCTCCGGAGGCGTGGAGCACTACGAGGACGTCGACGAGTACCTGGAATGTTCCGAGCAGTGGCCGGACGAGATCGCCGCGTTACGGGACGTCCTGCTCGGGTGCGGGCTGACCGAAACGATCAAGTGGGGCAAGCCGTGCTACACGCACGGCGGCGCCAACATCGTGATCGTCCAGGAGTTCAAGGACTTCCTCGCCCTCATGTTCTTCAAGGGCGCCCTGCTCGACGACCCCGACGGTGTCCTCGAGCCGCAGGGCCCCAACTCCCGCTCCGCCCAGCGCATGCGCTTCACGTCGGTCGACGACGTCACCCGATCGGCGCAGACCATCGAGGCCTACGTCACCCAGGCCATCGAGGTCGAGGAGTCCGGCGCCGAGGTCGGCCCCGCGCCCGAGCCGGAGCTGGTCGAGGAGCTCCGGGAACGTCTCGACCGGGACCTCGCGCTCGCCGAGGCGTTCGAGGCGCTGACCCCCGGCCGGCGCCGGGCCTACAACATGCACTTCGCCGACGCCAAGCAGTCCAAGACCCGGGCGGCCCGGGTCGAGAAGCACGCCCCGAGGATCCTCGAAGGCAAGGGGCTCAACGACCGGTGAGTCGACCGCCTCCGCCGCTTCGAGCCGCTCGGGATGAACTGCCTCTACCTTGTGATAGCGAGGGATGATGAAACGGATCGGGCACTGGATCGGTGGCAAGGCGGTGGCCGGCGACGCAGCGCGCACCGCGCCGGTGTTCGACCCCGCCACCGGGACCCAGACCGGCGAGGTGGCGCTGGCCAGCGCCGCCGGGGTGGACCACGCCGTGGAGGTCGCGGCCGAGGCAGCCGCCGAGTGGGGGACCAGCTCGCTCGGCACCCGGGCGGCGGCGATGTTCCGGCTCCGCGAGCTGTTGCACACCCACCGGGGCGAGCTGGCCGCGGCCGTCACGGCCGAGCACGGCAAGGTGCTGGCCGACGCGGCCGGCGAGGTCGACCGGGGCATCGAGAACGTCGAGTTCGCCTGCGGTCTGCCCCACCTGCTCGAGGGCTCGTTCTCCCGCGAGGTGTCCGGCGGCGTCGACGTGCACACCGTGCCCTGCCCGCTCGGGGTGGTGGCCGGCATCACCCCGTTCAACTTCCCGGTCATGGTCCCGCTGTGGATGGCGGCCAACGCCCTGGCCTGCGGCAACGCCTTCGTGCTCAAGCCGTCGGAGAAGGACCCATCGGTCTCGCTGCTGCTCGCCGAGCTCGTTCACCAGGCCGGCTTCCCCGACGGCGTGTTCAACGTGGTCCAGGGTGACCGCGTCGCGGTCGACGCCGTGCTCGGCCATCCCGCCGTCGCCGCGGTGTCCTTCGTCGGCTCCACCCCCGTCGCCCGGCACGTGTACGAGACCGGCACCGCGGCGGGCAAGCGGGTGCAGGCGCTCGGCGGGGCCAAGAACCACATGGTCGTGCTCCCCGACGCCGATGTCGACGCGGCCGCCGACGCCGCCATCTCGGCCGCCTACGGGTCGGCGGGGGAGCGGTGCATGGCCATCTCGGTCGTGGTCGCGGTGGGCGGTGCGGCCGACCCGCTGGTCGCCGCCATCGCCGAGCGCATCCCCGCCCTGCGGATCGGCCCGGGCGCCGACCCGGCGTCGGAGATGGGCCCGCTCATCACCGCCGAGCACCGCGACCGGGTCCGGGCCTACGTGGACGGGGCGGAGGCCGAAGGTGCCCGGATCGTGGTCGACGGCCGCGACGACCACCCCGCCGACGGTTTCTTCCTGGGCTGCTCGCTGCTCGACCGCGTCGAACCGGGCATGCGGGTCTACGACGACGAGATCTTCGGTCCGGTGCTCGGCGTGGTCCGGGTCGCCACCTACGACGATGCCATCGAGTTGGTCAACGCCAGCCCGTACGCCAACGGCGTGGCCGTCTTCACCCGCGACGGGGGCGCGGCCCGCCGTTTCGAGACCGAGGTCGACGTGGGCATGGTAGGGGTCAACGTGCCGATCCCCGTTCCCGTCGCCTACCACTCGTTCGGAGGGTGGAAGGCGTCGCTGTTCGGGGACACGGCGATGTACGGACCCGAGGGCATCCGCTTCTACACCCGCCGCAAGGTGATCACGTCGCGCTGGCCCGACCCGGCCACCAGCACGATCGACCTCGGGTTCCCGACGACCCGTTAGGCCGGTCCGGGCACCACACCCTGGTCGACCCAGTCGACGAGCAGGGGCACGAGTCGGGGCCACCGGGCGAACAGCGACTCGCCGGCCCCGGCCGCACCCATGCGTTCCACCCACTCGCGGTCACCCCAGGGCGGTTCGACCAGGGTCCCGTTCGGGAGCAGGTCGGCCAGCGCCTCCGACGTGGCCCGGGTGTGGTGCACGTCGGACTCGCCGCTGTGGAACACCAGGGCCGGGAGGGCCATGGCCCGGACCTCGGCGTCGGGTACGCCCGGCACCAGCTCGTCGTCGCGGGGGTAGTAGGCCAGCATCCACTGCTCCATGGTGCGGACGAAGTCGCCGGGGTCGAGGGCCAGGAAGCGGTCGCGGTTCCTCGGGTTCCGTTCGATGACCTCGGCCCACTCGGGCAGGTCGGCCACCGCCTCCATGCCGTGTTGCCATGCGGCCACGAGCGAGTTGCCGCAGTAGTGCACGCCCAGGGACATCAACCCGTACGGTCCGCCGCTGATCCACCACACCGCCAGGGCCTTGGCCACATCCGGGTGCTTCCCGGCGGTGACGAGGGAGACCCGGGCCCCGCCGGAGCCGCCGCAGATCACCGCCGGCGCCATGTCGAGGTGCCGCAGCAGGCCGGCCAGGGCATCGGCCTGCAGGACCGACTCGGGCGGTCCGTCGAAGCACACCGAGGACGCGCCGCAGTTGGGTCGGTCCCAGATCAGGCACCGCTTGCCGCGATCGGCGAGGGCCTGGGCGAACTCGCGCACCCCGCCGTAGTCCTTCGAGAATCGACCCCCCGGGGTGAGCACCCAGGGGTCGCCGTCCTCGCCGATCACCTCGTAGGCGATGTCCAACCCGTTGATGTCCGCGACCGGCACGGCTGCCCCCTTGGCTCTGGCGCCCGACCATACCTGACGTTAGTGTCAGATGACGCTGGCTGCGTGGCGGCCCGAGACAGGGGGACCAACGATGAGCATCGCCGAGGACCTGCGGGTCATCGACTGCGACACCCACCTCACCGAGGCAGCTGATCTGTGGACCAGCCGGGCGCCGGCCAGCTACGTCGACCGGGTCCCGAGGATCGAGACCGTCGACGGTCGGGACCACTGGGTGGTCGACGGTGAGGTCATCGGCTTCGCCGGCGGTGGCGGGGTGATCAACAACAAGGAGGAGAAGCACCCGTTCCTGACGTCGATGCTCGAGTGGGGCCGCGACACGATCCATCCCGCGGCGTTCGACATCGACGCCCGGCTCCGGGTCATGGACGAGTGCGGCGTGCACGCCCAGATCACCTTCCCCAACTCCATCGGCCTCGGCGGCGAGAACCTGGCCGGGAACTCGGACGAGGCGTTCCGGCTGCTGTGCGTGCAGATCTTCAACGATGCGGCGGCCGAGTACTTCGAGCGCACCAACGGGCGCATCGTCTCGATGCCGATCATGCCGGCCTGGTCGGTGGACGCCTGCGTGGCCGAGGCGAAGCGGGTCGCTGCCCAGGGCGCCCGCGGCGTGAACATGACCAGCGATCCCCAGGACCAGGGGGCGCCCGACCTGGCCAACCCGGCCTGGGACCCGTTCTGGGAGGTGTGCGAGGCCGAGCACCTGCCCGTGCACTTCCACATCGGGGCCAGCCTCACCGCGATGAACTTCTACGGGAACTACTTCTGGGCGTCCCAGGACGAGTTCGTCAAGCCGGCCATCGGCGGGTCGATGCTGTTCATCAACTCGGCCCGGGTGATCATCAACGTCAACCTCGCCGGCATGCTCGACCGGTTCCCCGAGCTGCAGTTCGTGGCCGTCGAGTCCGGGATCGGGTACCTGCCGTTCATCATCGAGACCATGGACTACGAGGTCTGGGAGAACGCCCCCGAGCAGTTCTCCAACTACGCGCTCAAGCCGTCGGAGTACTTCGCCCGGAACTGGCACGCCACGTTCTGGTTCGAGCGCCACTTCGGCGACCTCCAGGGCCTGGTCGACAAGGTCGGCGACGAGAACATCCTGTGGGAGACCGACTTCCCCCATCCCACCTGCCTCTACCCCAACCCGCTGGGCGAGATGGAGGACAAGATGGCCACCCTGCGGCCCGAGTCCCGGCGTCGCATCCTGGGGGAGAACGCGGCCAAGCTGTACCGCCTCTGA
>CAVSXR010000013.1:0-44357 GCA_963731885.1 uncultured Acidimicrobiaceae bacterium
CTCGAGCTGGCATCCCGCCGCAGCCGACCGGGTAACGATCCCGCCGGCATCGACGTATCGTGGGGTGATCGCCCCAGGGGAGAGCCGACGCGTGGACACCGACCAGACCTCGATCGTGGAACCGTCATCCGACGAGGGAACGTCTGAGTTCGTGGTGGTGGCGAATCGACTCCCGGTCAAGCTGGCCGACGACGGGTCGTGGTCACTCAGCCCGGGCGGGTTGGTGTCGGCCATGTTGCCGGTCATGCGTGAGCGGACCGGTGCCTGGGTCGGTTGGGACGGCACCGAGGGTGGCGAGTCGGCCCGCTTCGAGTTCGAGGACATCCAGCTGTCCGGGGTGGGGCTGTCGGCCGCCGAGCACGACGAGTACTACAGCGGGGCCTGCAACGAGACGATCTGGCCCCTCTACCACGGAGCGATCGAGGCGGCGCAGTTCCACCGCGAGACGTGGGCCACCTACCGAACGGTCAACCAGCGTTTCGCCGACGCGGCGTGCAAGGAGTTGGCCGAGGGCGGGACGGTCTGGGTCCACGACTACCAACTGCAACTGGTGCCGGCCATGATCCGGGCCCAGCGCCCCGACGCCAAGATCGGCTACTACCTCCACATCCCCTTCCCGCCGCTCGAGCTCCTGTCGCGGCTCCCGTGGCGCCAACAGGTGCTCGACGGTCTGCTCGGCGCCGACGTCGTCGGGGTCCAGACCCAGGCCGACGCCCGCAACGTGCTGTCGGGCGTCCGGCGGTTCTGCGACACCGACGACATCGTGTTCGCGGCCGATGGCGGCATCGTGCGAGCCGGGCGCCAGACCGCGGTGGTCAAGTCGTTCCCCATCTCGGTCGACTACCTGGCGATCGCGGCCCAGGCCGACTCCGACGAGGTCGAGTTGGCGGTGAAGCGGCTGCGCACCGAGCTCGGCGACCCCGAGGTCGTGCTCCTCGGCGTCGACCGCCTCGACTACACCAAGGGCATCGACCTCCGCCTGAAGGCGGTCCGCGAGCTGCTGATCGAGCATCGCCTCGACCCGCGCAAGACGGCCGTCATCCAGGTCGCCGTGCCGAGCCGGGAGGCAGTACTGGGTTACGACAGCGTGCGGAACCGGGTCGAGCAGCTCGTGGGCATGATCAACGGCGACTTCGGCCAGCTCGGCCGCCCAGTCGTCCAGTACATCCACAAGAGTCTCCCCTTCTCCGAGCTGCTCGTGCTCTACCGCGCCGCCGACGTGTTGTTGGTGACACCGTTCCAGGACGGCATGAACCTGGTGGCCAAGGAGTACGTCTCGGCCCGGGTCGACAACGAGGGGGCGCTGGTGCTGTCCGAGTTCGCCGGCGCGGCCGAGGAGCTGTCCGACTCGTTCCTGGTCAACCCGTACGACACCGAGGGCCTCAAGGACCAGATCGAGGCCGCGGTCCGGATGGGCCCGGAGGAGGAGCACGCCCGGATGTCGTCGATGCGGCATCAGGTGGAGAGCAACGACCTGGCGGCGTGGGCGAGATCGTTCCTCGCCCTGTTGGCCATGGCCTAGGCCGCGTCGACACCCGTGACCTCGCCTGTGATGCGCCCGCTGCTGGACCGGCTCCGCTCGAACGTCGTCGCCATCGACACCCTGCGGCGGGTCGGCTTGCTCGACCCGAGGGTGATGGTGCACACCATGCGGGCCGTTCGCCAGTGGGGCCCGACGCTGGCGGCGGGCTACGCGGCCACGGCCGAGCGGGACCCCGACGGCATCGCGCTGATCGACGATGCCGGCATCTTGACCTTCGCCGAGATCGACGACCTCTCGGGCCGGCTCGCCACCGCGCTGGCGGCCCGTGGGGTGGAGCCGGAGACGTCGGTCGGGCTGTTGGCCAGGAACAGCCGCTGGTTCGTGCTCTCGGCCACCGCGCTGAGCCGATTGGGAGCCTCCGTCCTCTACATGAACACCGGGTTCGCCGGCCCGCAGCTGGCCGACGTGATGCGCCGCGAAGGCGGCACGGTGCTCATCCACGACGACGAGTTCGGTGCTGCAGTCGTCGAGCACGCCCCGAAGCTGACCCGGCTCGTCTCCGACGGCCCCGACGGGCGGGGGGAGGTCGACGACCTGCCGACGCTCGTGGCCCGCACCGCCGAGAAGCGGACCGTCCCTCCCGCGACGCACGGGCGCCAGGTCATCCTCACCTCGGGTACCACCGGGGTCCCGAAGGGCGCGTTCGCGGAGCAGCGTGGGGATCGGCGACATCGTGGCCACCACCGCGCTGTTCCAGCGGGTGCCGTTCCGCACGGGCGACGTGCACGTCGTGCCCGCCCCGATGTTCCACTCGCTCGGGAACGCCGCCATGGTGATGGGCGCATCGATGGCCCACACGTTGGTGCTGACCCGGCGCTTCGATCCCGAAACCGTGGTCCGCCTTGCGGCCGAGCATCGCGCCCGGGCCATGACCGCGGTCCCGGTGATGCTGCAACGCATCGTCGATCTCCCCGCCGCGACGTTCGCCGATGTCGACGCGTCGAGCCTCGAGGTCGTGCTCTGCTCGGGTTCCGCCCTCCCCGGTTCGCTGGCGCTGCGCTGGATGGACACCTTCGGGGACAACCTCTACAACATGTACGGCTCCACCGAGGTCGCGGTCGCCACCGTGGCCACCCCGGAGGACCTCCGCGGCGCCCCCGGCACCGCCGGCCTGCCGTTGACGGGCGTCGATGTGCGCCTCTACGACGACCGTGACCGGCTGATCACCGCGCCCGGTGTCGACGGTCGCATCTTCGTCGGGAGCGGCCTGCGCTTCGACGGCTACACCGGCGGCGACACCAAGGCGTCGATCGACGGCCTCCTGTCCAGCGGCGACGTCGGGCACTGGGACGACGCCGGCCGTCTCTTCGTCGGCGGGCGCGACGACGACATGATCGTGTCCGGCGGCGAGAACCTCTACCCGCGCGAGGTCGAGGACCTGCTGGCCGATCACCCCGACATCCTCGAGGTCGCAGTCGTCGGGGTCGACGACGAGGAGTTCGGCAAGCGGCTGGCCGCGTTCGTGGTGGGCGCGCCGGGCTGCACGCTCGACGCCGACGAGGTGAAGGCCTACGTGCGGGCGAACCTCGCCAGCTTCAAGGTGCCCCGATCGGTGACCTTCGTCGACGAGCTGCCCCGGAACGCCACCGGGAAGGTGCTCAAGCGCGAGCTGGACGAACCCGGCTGATCAGATCCTGCCGGCTACTCGCCGGCGGCCACGTCGGCGCGGGGTGCCGGCCCGTCGGTGGGCCCGCCCGCGAACGCCTGCGCCTTCTCCATCCAGTCGCGGGCCAGCGGTCCGTCGGCCACCAGGGCGGTGTCGTCGACGTGGCGACGCTGGGTCACGACGAGGCAGAAGTCCTCGGCCGGGCCGGTGACCGCGCCATCGGTGGCGTCGTCGTTCCACGTCCACGTCGCGCCGGACGGCGCGGTGAGCGCGACGCGCACCGAGCCGTCGGGGACGTCGAGGCCGCGGTTGCGGTAGGACCACTTCCGGGTCATGACACCGAGCAGGGCGATGTGGCGGAGCCGATCGGTGGGTGGCCGCTCGGCGCCGGCCGCGTCGACGACGTCCTGACCGTGGGCCCAGGTCTCCATCAGCCGGGCGATCAGGAACGATCGAGCCCCCATCGACGGGCCGTACCAGACGACCCTGGTGTCCTCGTCGAGGGTCGCGGCGGCGTCGAGGAGCCGGGCCCGGTTCTGCCGCCAGCGGGCGAGCAGGCCGGAGGGGTCGAGGTCGCGGCTCCACCCCAACGTCTGCTCGTCGATGCTCGCCGTGCCGTCGGCGAGCGTGGCGAACAAGGCCTCGTTCCCCGCCGTGAACGCCTCGGGGTCGGTGATGGCCGTGGTGGCGGTGTCGTCGAAGTAGGTGAGGTGGGCGATCTGGTCGAAGACCGTCCATCCCGGGCTCGGTGTGGGGGTGGCCCACTGCTCGTCGTCGAGTGCGGCGACGACCACGTCGAGGGCGTCGTGCTCGGCCCGGAGATCGGCGATGGCTTCGGCGATGGTCATGCGGAGAACCTAGGCGGGCCCCGCCAACGCCTTCTCGAACCAGTGGTCGGGATAGGGATTGTCGTTGTATCGCTCGATCTCCGCGTATCCGGCGCGGCGGTACAGGGCCACGGCCTCGGGGAGGTTGCTGTTGGTGTCGAGGCGCACCGTGTGGTGGCCGAGCGACCGGCTGCGCTGTTCGAGGTCGGTGAGCATCCGGCGCCCGAGACCCCGGCCCCGCACGGCGGCCGACACCCACATCCGCTTGATCTCCCCGATGCCGTTCGCGATGGTCTGGACACCGCCGCACGCGACGACCTCACCATCGCGACGGGCGATGACGAACACGCCGCCGGGTGCTTCGAGACCGGGAGCGTCGACCACCAAGGTGTCGCCCGGGTCGAAGCCATCGGGGAAGCGCCGGTCGAGCTCGGCGAAGTACTGCCCCATCGACCAGGTGGCCTCGTCACTGCGCGGGTCGACCACATGGAACGTGATCGGCGCGCCGTCGTCGTGCTCCACGGCTCTCGTCGACTCAGTGGTCGAGGATCGGGCGCGGCCGGTAGTGCGTCGTCAGCCGCTCGATCTGCGCGTCGTCGAGGGTCACGTCGACTGCGCCGATGGCCGCGTCGAGGTGTGACTGCTTGGTGGCGCCGACGATGGGTGCAGTGACCGTGGGTTGGGCGAGGAGCCAGGCCAGCGCGACCTGGGCCTGCTCGACACCGAGCTCGGATGCGACCGCGGCCACCTCGTCGACGATGGCGGGGTCGGCCGTGTCGTAGAGCGCGTCCTGGAAACCGTCGGAGCCGGCCCGGGTGGTCCCGCCGGCGGCGAACCGCTCGGCCGGCCGGGCCAGGCGGCCCCGGGCGAGCGGGCTCCACGGGATCACGCCCATGCCCTCCGCGGCGCACAGCGGCAGCATCTCGCGCTCCTCCTCCCGGTAGAGGAGGTTGTACTGGTTCTGCATCGAGACGAACTCGGTCCAGCCGTTGGCCCGGGCCGCCTCCTGCATGTGGGCCAGTTCCCACGCCGCCATCGACGACGCCCCGATGTAGAGGGCCTTGCCGGCCCGCACCACGTCGTGCAGCGCTTCCATCGTCTCCTCGATGGGCACTCGGTGGTCGAAGCGGTGGATCTGGTACAGGTCGACGTAGTCCATGCCGAGCCGGGAGAGCGATCGGTCGATGGCGGCCATGATGCTCTTGCGCGACAGGCCGCGCTCGTTGCCGGTGGCGCCGGCGCGATCGGCGTTGAACACCTTGGTGGCGACCACGATCTCGTCGCGGCGGGCGTGGGCGTTGAGCAGCGATCCGGTCACCTCCTCGCTGGCGCCGAACGAGTAGGTGTTGGCGGTGTCGAAGAAGTTGATGCCGGCGTCGAGGGCACGGGTGACGAACGGTTCGGCCTCGTCGGGGCCGAGCACCCACTCGCGCCAGTCCGGGTCGCCGTAGCTCATCATCCCGAGGCAGATCCTCGACACGCGCAGGCCGGATGTTCCCAGGTTCGTGTACTCCATCTCGCCAGTGTGCCGGGTCCACCTCGGGCCCGCGGGCTTGACCCTTAACGTTTGTTCAGTCATGATACTGAACATGCGTTCAGCAGACGACGGCCGGGACCGGATCATCCAGTCCGCGGTGGCCTGCTTCGGGGATCGGGGCTTCGACGGCACCAGCGTCCGGACGATCGCCGAGCGGGCCGGGGTGTCGGCGCCCCTGATCAATCATCACTTCGGATCGAAGGAGGGGCTGCGGCGCGCGGTCGACGATCACGTGGTGACCAGGGTCCGACAGCTCTTCGGAGAGCTCGACGCCGGCGACCCGGCGTCGCTCACCTCCGAGCTGCTCCGTCGGCTCGAGGACGAGGGCGACGTGATGGACTACCTGCGGCGTTCGTTGCTCGACGGAGGGCCGAGTGGAGCCCAGCTGGTCGACCAGCTGGTCGATGCCACCGTCGGCGCCATGGACGACCTCGAGGCCACCGGCATGGTGCGCCCCGCGCCCGATCCGCTGACCCGTGCCCTCATCCTGCTCAGCCTCGACCTGGGCAGCCTGCTGCTCGAGCCCCATCTCGCCCGTCACCTGGGAGAGCAGGTGTGGACGGGCGGCCCGTCCCAGCGGTGGTTCGCCGCCGTCTTCGACCTGTTGACCAACGGGGTGTTCGTCTTCCCACCCAATGAACCGCCACCGACCGAACCGCCACTGACCGAACCGCCACCGAATACCGCAGGAGCCTCCTGATGTCCGTTGTCGAACGACCGACCGCCACCGACACCGTCGTGCACCTCGCCGGGGTCTACCGCACCTATGGCGAGGGAGAGACGGCGGTCCACGCCCTCGACGGCATCGACCTCGACATCGGCTCGGGCCGGTTCGTGGTGCTCCTCGGGCCGTCGGGGTCGGGCAAGACCACCTTGCTCAACGTCATCGGGGGCATCGACGTGGCCGACGCCGGCCAGGTGGTGGTCGACGGCTGCGATCTGGCCGGCCTCGATCCCGACCAGCTGACCGACTACCGGCGCCGGCACGTGGCCTTCGTGTTCCAGTTCTTCAACCTGGTGCCCACGCTCACCGCCGGCGAGAACGTGGAGCTGATCGCCGAGCTCACCGGCGAGCACGCCGCGACGCGCGCCCGGCAGGCGCTCGAATCGGTGGGCCTCGGCGACCACCTCGACCGGTTCCCGGGCGAGCTGTCCGGGGGGCAGCAGCAGCGGGTGGCGGTGGCGCGCGCCCTGGCCAAGGAGGCGCCCGTCCTGCTGTGCGACGAGCCGACGGGGGCGCTCGACCGCGCCACCGGTGGATCGGTGGTCGACCTGCTGGTCGACGCCGCCCACCAGCACGGTCGCACGGTCCTGGTGGTGACCCACGATCCCTCGATCGCGGACGTGGCCGACCGGGTGATCCGTCTCGTCGACGGTCGGCTGGCGGAGGCGGACTGATGTCGGTCGGTCGCATCCTGCTCCACAAGGCCACCCGCGACCTCCGCCGCCGGCGAGCCCAGCTCATCGCGGTGGCGGTCACCGTCGGATGCGGGCTGGCCATGTTCTCGTCGACCTACGACGCCTACCGGAACCTGGAGACCTCGTACCAGCGGGTCTACGACAACCTCTCCTTCGGCGACCTCTGGGTCACCGGGGGCGACACCGCGCAGGTGGTCGACGCCGCCCGCGCCGACGCCGGCGTGACGGCGGTGGCGACCCGCATCGAGGCCGATGTGCCGCTCGGGCTCGCCGACCGGGAGGTGCGGGGGCGCGTGGTGTCGATCCCGGTGGGGGAGCAGCCCGACGTCAACCGGCTGCTCATCTCGGCCGGCTCGTACCCCACGGACGCGAACACCGTCGTCCTCGAGCAGCACGCCGCCGACCACTTCCACCTCGGCGTGGGCGACACCGTCAGCGTCGTCATCGACGGGACCTCGACCGACGTGCGGGTCGGTGGCGTGGCCGCATCAGCCGAGTACCTCTGGCTGGCCCGCAGTCGGAACGAGGCCATCACCGTGCCCGACGACTTCGCGGTGGTGTTCGCGCCCCGACCGCTGGCCGAGCAGATGGCGCCCGACGCTCCGGAGCAGGTCGTGCTCACTGCCACCGGCACCGCGCCGGTGGACCGCATGCGCTCGGCAGCACAGGCGGCCGGGGCCATCGACGTCTACGGCCGAGCCGACCAGGCCTCCAACGCCACCCTGCAGATCGACGTCTCCGGGTTCGGGGAGATGGCCGTCCTGTTCCCGATCCTGTTCCTCACCGCGGCCGGACTCGCCGTCTACGTCCTGCTCGGCCGTCTCGTGCAGCTCGACCGCCCGGTGATCGGCGCGCTGACCGCCAATGGCGTGGATCGACACACCATCCAGCGGCACTACGCCACCCACGCCTTCGTGGCCGTGTTCGCCGGGGCCGTCCCCGGCCTGATCCTCGGTTCCCTGCTCGGAGGGCTGATGACCGGCCTCTACACCTCCGAGCTCGACATCCCCGTCACCGCCACGTCGTTCCGACCCCTCACGCCCATCATCGGGCTGGGCTTCGCCTTCGTCACCGCCGCGCTGATCGCCATCGTCCCGGCCCGCACCGCATCGCGGGTCCTCCCCGCCGAAGCGCTGCGACCGCCGGCGCCCCCGCCCGGGAGCGGGCGGACCTTCGTCGAGCGGCTCCTGCCGTTCACGCTCCCCACCGGCGGTCGGGTCGCGCTGCGCAACCTGTTCCGGTCCCCGAAGCGGGCTCTCGGGACCGCGGTGGGCGTGATCGTCGCGGCGGTGGTCGTGATCGCATCCGCCGGGATGGGCGACAGCATGAACGCCGCCCTCCACAGGCAGTCGTCGCTCGACCAGCGGGATCTCACCGCGGTGATCGCCGGAACGGCCGACGGGGCCACGGTGGCCGGCTTCGCGGCCGTCGACGGCGTGGCCGCAGCCGAGCCGGCGGACCTGGTGAACGGACGGGTCGCGGCATCGGGTGCCGCGGCCGGAGCCGAGGTGCAGCTGTTCCAGCGGGGGACGACCATGCACCGCTTCGACGGACCGTTCGACGGCGGGATGGTGCTGTCCAAGACCACGGCCGACCAGATCGGTGCCAACGTGGGTGACCGGGTGGAGGTCACCGCCGGTACGGCCGACGGCATGGTCACCGTCATCGGCGTGCTGCAAGAACCGCTCGGCGGCTCGAACTACCTCGACCTCGAGACCTGGCAGGCCATCGGTGGGGGTGCGCCACGGGCCGTGTCGATGCGGGTGACCGACGGCGTCGACCCCTCCGTGGTGCGCGATCGGCTCCAAGCGCGCCGCGACGTGCTCGCCGTCGTGGACCACGCCGCGCTCCAACAGGCGGTCACCGACCTGCTCGGTTTGATCAACCTGTTCATCGCCATCATGGTGGCCTTCGGCATCGTGCTGGCCATCGCCCTCGTGTTCAACGCCATCACCGTGAACGTGAGCGAGCGGACCACCGAGCTGGCCACGCTGCGGGCCGCCGGCGTCGGCCGGCGCCGGCTCCACCGCTGGGTGCTGGTCGAGACGCTGCTGGTCGTCGCCCTCGCCCTGATCCCCGGCCTGGTGCTCGGCGGCATCGTCTCCGGCCAGTTCCTCACCGCCATCGACACCGGCGTGTTCCACTTCGATGCGGTGATCAACGCCACCACCTGGCTGTGGGTGGCCGCTCTCGTCCTCGGTGCCGCGGCCTTGGCCCATCTCCCCGCCTTCCGGCGGCTGGATCGCATGGACCTGGCCGCCGTCGTGCGTGAGCGCCAGGCCTGAGGAACAACTGGCCGCCGGCGAACCCCCAACCGAATTTGTCGTCAGCGCGTCACACCTGGGTTGACGCGACGCCGACATTTCCCGGGGGCACGACAGTCCCTGGTGGAACGGCCAGGGGTACCATGCAGGCCAGGTTGACGGGGGGTCGCCAACTTCCCACTCGCCGGTCGACGGATGGGCCACCTCGGAGAAAGCGGGCACGGCGATGCGCAAGCCCTTCATGACCGTCCTGTTCGCGGTGCTGGCGCTGCTCGCCACGCTGGTGGTCCCGGCGACGGTCGACGCCGCATCGCACGCCAACCCACCGGGGCCGCCGCCCCTTCCCGCCCACGCCGAGCGTCCCGTCTGCGGCCCGCCCGTGCCCGGGACGGCCGGCTGTCACGCCCACGTCGTCACCACCCCCGACAAGGTGACGCCCCTGGCGACGACGACCCAGCAGAACGGGTTGACGCCCACGGACCTCCAGAGCGCGTACAACCTCCCGACCGGCGGGAGCGGCATGACGGTGGCCATCGTCGACGCCTACGACAACCCCTACGCCGAAGCTGACCTCAACGCCTACCGGAGCGAGTTCAGCCTCGGTGCCTGCACGACCGCCAACGGATGCTTCAAGAAGGTCAACCAGACACGGCGACTCGACACCCCCGGCGGGGAACACCGGCTGGGGTGCGGAGATCGACCTCGACATCGAGATGGTGGCCGCCACCTGTCCCAACTGCAAGATCCTGCTGGTGGAGGCCGACTCGAACTCCTTCAGCGACCTGGTGACCGCGGTCGAATACGCCGCCGAACACGCCGACGTGGTGAGCAACAGCTACGGCGGTGCAGAGTTCCTCGGCGAGGCCGGATACGAGTCGTACTACAACTTCCCCGGCAAGGCCATCACCGTCAGCTCCGGTGATTCCGGGTACGGCGCCGAGTTCCCCGCTGCCTCGCAGTACGTGACCGCCGTCGGCGGAACGAGCCTGACAACTAGCTCGATCGGCCGGGGGTGGAGCGAGACGGCATGGAGCGGCGCCGGTTCCGGATGCTCGCGCTACATCACCAAGCCGACCTGGCAGGCCGACACCGGATGCGGCCGTCGGACCATCGCTGACGTGTCGGCGGTCGCCGACCCCAACACCGGTGTGGCCGTCTACGACAGTTACGGCAGCGCGGGGGAAACAACTGGTTCGTCTACGGAGGCACCAGCGTCGCCGCCCCGATCATCGCCGGCGTATACGCCCTGGCCGGGACGGCCGGTTCGAACGACTACCCGGCGTCGTATCCGTACGGTGACACCGGATCGCTGTTCGATGTCGTCGGCGGTAGCAACGGCCACTGCCACGGCGGCTCCTACCTGTGCAACGCTGTGAACGGTTACGACGGCCCCACCGGCCTCGGCACGCCGAACAGCGCCGCCGCGTTCGACAGCGCGCGGGTGGAGCGACGACGGTCGCGACCGACGATCGCTCCCACGACGACCGCATGGCGACCACCACGGACCACCCGGCCGAAGAAGGCGACATCGGCACGACGACTGCTCGAACACCGTCACCGTCGTCTTGACGCGTGAGCGACGACCAGAACTGCTCCAGTACGGCCCGGCCGGCGTCGGGGGCCTGCGCCGGCCAGAAGTGGCCCGCGCCGTCGATGGTGGCGAAGCGGGCGCCGAGCTGGTCGGCCACCTCGGCGGCCTTGGTCGGCTCGCTGAAGGGGTCGTCGGTGGGGTGGAGCACCAGGCCCGGCGCTGAGGTCGGCTGCCAGGGGCCCCAGTCGGCGTGGACGTTGGGCCGGGCCGAGCGGTACAGCGCCAGGATCGAGGCCGCCATGGTCTCGTCGGCGGCCCCGGCCATGGTGCGAGCGTCGTCGCTCGGTACGCCCATCGACTCGTAGAGCTGGGTCCGCTCCTCGAGCGGCGAGGCGATCTGGGCCTCGAAGAAGGCCTCGCCGTCCCCTTCGCTCTGCCAGATCTGGGCGAAGTCGTGCCAGACGTAGTCGGCGTGGGCGATGTTGCCGACGTCGGCCGCCCACGACCGGATCAGGTCGCCGTGGGCGGTGGCGATGCGATAGGTGAGACCGGCACCCCAGTCGTGGCCGACCAGGTCCACCGGCTCGTCGATGGCGGCGAGCTCTCCGGCCAGCCAGCGGGCGTAGTCGTCCTTCGTCGATCCGAACCCGTCGGGCCGGAGACAGCCGAAGCCCGGCATCGACAGGGCCACTGAGTCCCGCTCCAGGTCAGCCCGAACTCCGTCCCAGATCGCGGCCGTCTCCGGTACCCCGTGCACGAACACGATCATGGTCTGCTCCCCTGGACTCGTCCCGTTGGTCGGCGTCGAACCCTACGGGACCAGGCCTGGATTTCTGGGAGCGATCCGGGGCCCCCGTTCGTCAGAAGGGCATGGACCACCGTCACCCCGGCCGTCGACCCGCCATGCGATGAGAGCCCCCCACACCACCGCGCCGTCCGCCACCTTGGTGGAGCTGGCCACCCACGGTGACCAGGCCGCATTCGGTGCCCTCGTGGCCCGGTACGACCACCGGCTCCGCGGTCTCGCCTACTCCCTGCTCGCCGGCGACGCCCCCGGCATGGACGACGTCCTCCAGGAGGCCTACCTCAAGGCGTTCATCGCTCTGCCCCGCTACCGGGGCAACGCCGACCCCGGAACCTGGCTCTACCGGATCGTCTACAACGCCTGCATCGACGAGCTGCGCCGCCGGCGACGCCGGCCCCGCCCGGTCGACATCGAGGTCGAGCACGCCGATCATCGGGCGCCAGGGGCCGGTCCGGCCGACCAGGCGTCGGCCGCCGACGCCACGGTTCGTGCCCTCCGAGCGTTGTCCGACGCCCATCGCGCCGTGGTCGTTCTCGTCGACGGGCACGGCTTCGACACCCGGGCCGCAGCCCAGATGCTCGGCATCAGCGAGGGCACGGTGCGCTCGCGCCTGTCCCGCGCCCGGACCAAGGCCCGTCACGTCCTCGAAGGAGACCCTTCATGACCGTCCAACGTGACCCCGTGGTCGGCACCGCGCTCGACCACCTCCCCATCCCCGAGCACCACGAGGGGTTCTGGGAGGACTTCTTCTCCGGCCTCCACCACCTCGACACGGTCCACCCACCGGGCGACGCCGGTCGTGTCCCGCCCGCCGACGCCCCCAGTGGCGCCGGGCGCGACCGGCTCGCTCCAGTGGTGCACCTCGACGAGATCCACCCCTCGTCGTCGGATCGACCGGGCGTCAATTGGCGGGTGCTGGCGGGGATCGCGGCGTCGATCGTCGTGTTCGCCCTCGCCATCGGGATCGGACATCTCCAGTCCCGGTCTCCGTCCGCCCCGGTGGTCGCCGACCAGCCGCCCACGGCCGGCGACGGTGGTGGGGGTGGCTCGGCGCCGTCCACCACCGACGTCCCTCCGGTGGACGCTGCTGACCTGGTCGCCGCACAGCAGCAGGTCGTCGGGTTCATCGATGCCCTCGGCCGCGGCGACACGGCCGCCGCGGCCGGATTCGTGGGGCCGATCTCGGAGCAGAATGCCGAGGCCACGGCCGGACTGGACTCGATGCTCACCGGTGCGGCCGAGGGCCACGGCGCCTGGGCCGCGGCCGATCCGGCCGTGTCCACCTTCGGGGTCGCGCCCGGCCTGGCCGTGGTCGTGCTCGAGGGCGACCTCGTCGTCGAGGGCACGACCGAGCACCGCGTCGCCGCCTTCCCGGTTCGCAAGGCCGAGTCCCTCGGCGCCTGGTTCGTGGAGCCCTGGGCCTACGACCTGACCGCGGACCCGCCCCTCCAGATCGTCACGCCATCGATCGACGATCAGGAGCGACCCACGTCGGTTGGCGAGGAGTACCTCGCGGTCCAGGTCGATACACCGGCATCGGGAACGGCCTGGCTGACCACCGCGGCCGGCGTTCGGGAATCGGTCGACGTGGGCGCCACCGGTGGCACTGCGGCCTGGCAGCTCGAACCCGGGGTCGGACTCGTGGTGATCACCTACGTGGATGGACCGGTGCTGTCGGCCCGCGCCTTCCGGGTGGCCCAGCCGTGAGACATGGTGGAAGCAGCGTGTCCCACGCGAGGCGAAGGGACTTCGCATGACCATCTTGGAGCTGATCGCTGACGGACCGGCCGGCGTCGCCCATCTGCTGGTGGCGGTGCTCGTCGTCGGCCTCGTGGTGGCGGGCTGCAGCGGCGACCCCGTCGACGGGCCGCATTTTCGAAGTCGCGCCGATGGGGCATGTCCGTTCCATTCGCCGGGTATGCACGCGGCAACGGCGGACAGTCGAGAGGGAGCAGGCGCCGATGCGCCCACGGAGTACCGAGAACATGAGCTACCGGTCACCCGTGGGCTCCGGCCCGGCCGCGGTGCCGGTTGCCCGTCGCGGCTTCGCGTCGTGGCTCGAGGACTCGGAGGTGCACGACGACGTCGCCGGTGAGCTCGCCGTCGCCTTCAGCGAACTGGTCGCCAACGCCGTCGATGCCGCCGACGGATGCGAGCGCCCGGTCAGTGTCGGGTCCTGGTTCGACGACGGTGACATCGTCCTGGAGGTGGTCAACCCGATCGCGCCGAGCTCGCCCGCCGCCATCGAGCGTTGGGACCTGGAGGATCCACTGCGAGCCGGTGGCCGCGGCCTGGTCATCGTGCGGGCCTACACCGACGATGTGACGGTGAGCTCCACCGACGACACCGTCGTGGTGCGCTGCCGGCGTCGAATCGACGACGCGCCGGCTCCTGGTTCATCGGCTTAGGGTGTCCCGCATGCCAGGACCGATGGAGGGGGTGAAGGTCGTCGAGCTCGGCATGTGGGTGGCCGGCCCCGCCGCCGCGGGGATCCTCGGCGACTGGGGTGCCGACGTGGTCAAGATCGAGCCACCGGAGAGCGATCCGTTCCGCGGGCTGCTCTCCGCCCTCGGTGCCGACATCAGCCCACCGTTCGAGCTCGACAACCGGAACAAGCGCAGCATCGGGATCAACCTGTCGCTGCCCGAGGGCCGTGCGCTCGCCGCCGAACTGGTCGACGCGGCCGACGTGTTCGTCACCAACGCCCGCCCCAGTGCGCTGGCCCGGGCCGGTCTCGACTATGCGGCGGTGTCGGCGCGGAACCCGCGGCTGATCTACGCCCACGTGACCGGCTACGGCCTGGAGGGCGAGGAGCGAGACCGGGCGGCGTACGACGTGGGGGCGTTCTGGTCCCGGGCCGGCGTCGCCGCCGCCCTCACCCCCGACGGGACGCCGCTGCCCTACCAGCGGGGCGGGATGGGCGATCACATGGCCGGCCTCGCCGCGGCCGGAGCGGTCGGCACCGCGCTCTACGCCCGCGAGCGCACGGGCGAGGGCCAACTGGTCTCCACGTCGTTGCTGCGCATCGGCATGTACATGCTCGGCTGGGACATCTCCATGTCGCTTCGCCTCGGCGCCCCCACCGTGCCCATGACGGTGGCCGCGCCCCGAACCCGCTGATCAACGCCTACACCGCCGGCGACGGGAAGCGGTTCTGGATGCTCGGCCTGCAGGGTGATCGCCACTGGCCCGATGTGCTCCGCGCCGTCGATCGACCCGAGTGGGCCGACGACCCCCGCTTCGCCGACATCGTGGCCCGCTTCGAGCACTCGGCCGAACTGGTTGCCATGCTCAACGAGATCTTCGCCACCCGTCCCCTCGAGGAGTGGGCCCCGATCTTCGATCGGGAAGACGTGTGGTGGGCGCCGGTCCACCACGCCCACGAGGTCGTCGACGACCCCCAGGCCCACGCGGCCGGCGGATTCGTCTCCGTTCCCTCCTACACCGGCGAGCCGGTCACCATGGTCGCCTCGCCGGTGGACTTCGCCGGCACGCCGTGGGCGGCCCGGTCGATGCCTCCCGAGTTCGCCCAGCACACCGAGGAGGTCATCCTCGAGCTGGGCCACGACTGGGACCGCATCATCGAGCTCAAGGAGCTGGGCGCCATCCCCTGAGCCGGTACGCAGGCGCGTCCAGTTCGTCTAGACGGCGCCGCCGGAGAGGGCCTGCATGAGCACGACCTCGTCGAGGCCGGCGACGGGCGCGGTCAGGTCACGGCAGCGCTCGCCGTCGAGCCACACGGTCATGTGGTCGCGGAGGCTGCCCTGTTCGTCGACGATGCGGAAGCGGATGCCGGGGAACTGGCGGTCGAGGTCGTCGAGGATCTCGACGACCGTGGCCCCTGCCGCGGTCACGTTGGCGGCGTCACCGGTGTAGGCCCGCAACGGGGACGGGATCCGCACCTTCATCGGTGCGAGCTGACCTCGACCGAGTAGATCTCCGGCAGGTGGGAGGCGAGGCAGGACCACGTGGCGCCCTCGTCGGTGCTGCCCCAGACCTCGCCACTGGTGGTCCCGAAGTAGACGCCGACCGGGTCACCGTCGTCGGTGGTCATGGCCTGCCGCTTCACGGTGAACCACCCTCGCTCGGGCAGACCGCCGGTCAGGCGTTCCCAGGTCGCGCCGGCGTCGGCGGTGCGGAACACGGCCGGCCGGCCCTCGGGCGAGGTGCGCGGCCACACGTCGGTGCCGTCCATCGGGAACACCCAGGCGGTGTCCGGATCGCGGGGGTGGAGCTCGATCGGGAAGCCGATGTCGCCGACGTCGCGGGGCATGTTGTCGCCGATGCGCTCCCACGTCGTGGCCGGCCGGTCGAGGCGGTAGATGCCGCAGTGGTTCTGCATGAACAGCCGGTCGGGCATCTGCGGGGTGGAGCCGGACGCAGTGGGGATCGTGCCCGTACGGCACGGTCGGGTCGGGGAGGAAGTCGGCCGCGCAGCCCCCGTTGAGGGGCGCCCAGTCCTTGCCGCCGTCGGTCGACTCGAACACGCCACCACCCGAGAGGCCGATGTAGAGATGGTCCCGATCGCGAGGGTCGACGTTGACCGAGTGCAGCATCGAGCCGTCGGGGGTGCCCTCCACGTCGGGCCACTCGGCCCAGTCGCCCCACTGGGGGTGGTCGTTCCAGCCGTCGACCGGCTCCCAGGTGTCGCCGCCGTCGTCGGAGCGGAACAGGCCCTGCGGTGACGCGCCGGCGTACCAGGACCCCGGTTCGTCGGCGGGGCCGGGCGTGAGCCAGAACACCGACCGAACGGCGCGCCCGTGGGCGTCGCCGGACCGGAAGGCCGGCGGCCGGGACGACTCGGCCCACGTCTGGCCGAGGTCCTGGCTGCGAAACACGGTGGGGCCGAGGTGGCCGGTCTTGGCCGCGACCAGCAGCGTCTCGCCGTCGCGGGGGTCGACCATGGCGTGCTGGATGATGTGGCCCAGGAACCCCGGACCGTGCAGCGTCCAGGCCGAGCGGTCCTCGGAGCCGGCCACGATGAACAGGCCCTTCCGGGTCCCGACCAGGATCTTGACGCCCGGCCCGTCGAGCCCGTCGCGGTCGGAGATGCGGTACCCGGCGGTGGGATCGATCGCCGCCGGCGCATCGAAGGCCGCCACGTCAGGATCGTAGGCCCGATCACCGGTGGTAGGCGTCGGATATTCCTCCAATGGGTTCGTCATGCCGGTGCAGACGAAACGGAGTCCCCGAACTCATCGGGCCGGTCGCCGTGACCAAGGCGCAGGTTCAGCCGAACCGGGGTTCGCGCTTGTCGAGGAAGGCCTGGAACGCCTCGGCGGTGTCGGCGCTGGCCGCGATCCGCAGGTGGCGCTCGGCCTCGTAGTCGACGAAGTCGGCGAGGGTCATGCGTTCGGCGGCGACGTAGTTCTGCTTCAGCCCGACGAGCGCGGTCGGCGACTTCTTCAACAGCGTGGTCAGCAGCCCGTCGGTCGCGCTCCGGAACTCGTCGTCGGGGAAGACCCGGGCCACGAGGCCGATGCGCAGCGCCTCGTCGGCGTCGATCTTGCGGGGCAGCAGCGACAGCTCTCGAGCGCGGGCGGCGCCCACCAGCCGGGGGAGCGACCACGGGATCGCCATGTCGCCGGCCACGGCGACGTCGAGGAAGGCGGTGTTGAGCTTCGCGCCGGCCGCCATGAACCGGAGATCACAGGCCAGGGCCCAGCCGAGGCCGGCCCCGGCGCACGCGCCGTTGATGGCCGCCACCGTCACGGCCGGGATCTCGTGGAGCAGGGTGGTGACCGCGAACTCCCGCGCGGTCAACCGCTCGTCCGCCCCACCCTCGGTGAAGTGGTGCAGATCGGCGCCGGGGCAGAACGCCCGGCCCTCGCCGGTGAGGACCAGCACCCGCACCGTGGGGTCGGCGGCGGCGAGCGCCAGGGCATCCCTCGCCTCGCGCACCATGCGGTTGGTCATCCCGTTCATGGCATCGGGCCGGTCGAGCGTGAGGCGGGCCAGACCGCCGTCGACCTCGTAGCGCAGGGTCTCGAAGCTCATGGCACGACTCACCGACCTCCGATCGAGACCCTATCGGTGATCGGGCGGGCGGCGTGCCGCCCGGCGCCGTCCAGCCCAGGGGGGAAGGGGCCGACGGCGCCGGGTCGGGGGTGCGGACCGTGGTCCGGCGGATCAGACCGTGTCGCGCTGAACGACCTGCAGGGTCACGGTGTCGTTGAGGATGCTGTCGGAGTCGAGGGTGTCGGGATCGGATGCCGACCGCACGCCGACGATGTCCACGGTGATCGTGGCTCGCTGCGCCGCGGTCAGGCCGGTGAGATCGGCGGTGGCCGCCTCGGCACCGATGCCGACGTGCTCCTGGGTGGCGAGGACGTTGCCCTCGGCGTCGCGGATGGTGACCGAGTAGTCGAACAGCCCGATGTCGGCGCCGACGGTGGCCTCGGACGGATGGACGATGGTGGCCCGGATCTGATCGGTGCCGGCCTCGGGCGTGATCGTGTAGGTGTGGGCGTCGGAGTCCACGGCCACGGTGGGAGCGGCGTAGGTCCAGAAGTCGCTCTGGAGCACGGCTTCGGCGTCGATCAGGTCCTTGTCGCGCGTCGCCTGCAGGCGGGACAGCTTCTTGAGCTGGTGCGCCGACTGAACCAGCGGCACGGCCTGGGTGAGGTCGACCCGGCCGTAACCGACCTGCCAGAACGGGGCGGGGCCGCCATCGGTGGCCTCGACCGGCTGGGCGGTCACCTGCATGGCCATGAGCACCTGCTCCGGGGTCAGGTCGGGGTTGGCCTGGAGGAGGACGGCGGCCGCGCCGGCGACGTGGGGCGACGCCATGGACGTGCCGGAGGCGGTGGTGTTCTCACCGGGCGGGCACGGCCCGACGACGGTGCCGACCGTGTCACACGTCGAGGAGATGTCCACCCCGGGGGCGGCGACGTCGGGGTGGACGAGGCCGAGCTGGCTGCCGGCGAAGGTGGTGTGGCCGCCGGCACCGATGTTGGTCGGCAGAGAGTTGTCGTATTGGAAGCCGTTGGACGAGAAGCTGCCCCGAACGTGGTCGACGGACTCGGCCGCCACCGACACGACCCACGGGGCCTGCGAGAACGGGTTGAGGGTGCCTTCGCCGTTGCCGTCGCCGGCGTTGCCGGCGGCGAACACCACGACGGCGCCGGCGTCGTGGGCGGCCTTGGTCGCAGTGGCCACCGGGTTCCGCGGATCGAACTGGGCGTAGGAGTTGCCCCACGAGTTGTTGATGACGTCGACGCCCCACATGTCGGGCTGGTCGAGGAGGTAGTCGTAGGCGGTCACCACCGCGGTGGTGAACAGGACCTCACCCACCGAGATGCACACCAGGTCGGCGTCGGGGGCGACGCCCAGGTGGTCCGAACCAGTGTGGCCGTCGGCGGCGATGATGCCGGAGACGTGGGTGCCGTGGCCGGAGCCGAGGTCGGTGTTCTGGTAGGGGCCGACCTCGTTGGGCACGGCGATGGTGTTGGTCGAGTCGACCTGCCCGTTGACGTATTCGGGGCTGACCACCTTGACGTTGTGGACCACGTGGTCGGCGAGGTCGGGATGGGAGGCGTCGCAGCCCGAGTCGACGACGGCGACGGTGACGCCCTTGCCGGTGAGGCCGGCGGCCCGGGTGGCGGCGCCGCCCATGGCGTCGGAGGACGCGGTGTCGAGGTACTGGAGCTGGTCGTTCGGGTAGACGTCGTCGGCGATGCCGGCGGTGACCGCGGCCTGCATGGCGGCGACCGGACCGCGGACCAGGGCCAGGGGGAGGTGCTTCATCAGCTGCACGTCGAGGCCCAGGGCCCCGAGGGCGTTGCCGACGGCCCCGGTCGGGACCGCGTCGAGGGTGGCGATGGCGGTGGTCGAGTCGGCGCCCGAGGCGACGAGGCGGTCGAGTCCGGGGGTGACGGTGGTGGCCGACTGCCCGGGATCGAGGGCGGTGCCGCCGAGCAGTCCGTCGGCGAAGGCGGGGGCGGCGGTGAGGGCGAGGGCGAACACGGCCAGCGCCGTGAGGAGTCGTCTCGATCGGGGCACGTCGTCTCCTGGCTACGAGGTGGGCAACGAGTCGTGCCGATGAGCTCGACACGGCGCGATCTGCGCAGCCCGAAGGTTCGGCGCCGAGCGCTTCGCCTCCTTCCCAACCCTGTGAGTTATCGACGTGCCATCCGGCACCTCAGGGCCAGCGCGGCGCCGAGCATGACCATCACCAGCGTGATCGGTGTCGATCCGCCGGTCCGGGGGAGCGGTGCCGGGGCATCACCGACGGCCGGGCCGGTGCCCGAAGCCTGCTGACCGGCGACCTCGGGTGCCGCGTGCGGGGTGGCGGTCGGCGAGCCGGCGCCGACCACCGGCAACACGATCGAACTGGGGTGGGCGGTGTCGTTGAGCACCTCCACCGGGCCGGCGAGAGTGGCCAGGGCGGCCGGCGCCGGCGGGAGGGCGTGGGGCACGTCGTAGGCCGCGATCGTCACCCGGAGCCGGTGTCCGGTCTGCAGCACCGCCGAGGTCGGGAAGATCTCGACCGGCAGTTCGATCGGCTCGCCCGGGGTGACCGCCTGCTGGGCGTCCTGGGTGAAGGGGTGCCAGGGCTGGATCGACTGCCCGTCGAGCGTGCGGCTGCGTGCCGGGTCGACCGCCCGATGGGATGCGAGCAGCAGACCGTTGCTCAGTCCGCGAGAGGTCCCGTCCGGGGCCACGTCGCTGATCGCCACCGAGACGACCGCCTCCTTGGAGAGGAGCGGCCGGAGCCACAGGTCGGCCTCGATCGGTCCGTTGATCTCGACGCCGCGATCGAAGGGCGCGCTGGTCCAGGTGAGCGCGGTCTTCTCGTCGATCTGGTTGTCGCTGGCGCACGGGGATCTGTCGACCACGCCGATCAACCACTGCGCGGTGCTGCGCGTGCACGGTCCGTTCGCGGGCACCTGCAGGTAGGTCGACGACGGTTCGTCACCCGGGGCCTGCTCGGTCAGGCTCCCGTCGCCCCGGAGGTGCCAGCGCTCGGCGTGCAGATCGGGGACGGGCCAGGTGGTGGTCGACTCGTAGTGGTCGACGCCGCGCGTGAACTGGGTGACGGGCGGGATGCACTCGGCGCCGGTGTCGATGCCCTTGACGTGTTGGTCGAACCACTGCAGTACGAGGTCGTCGATGGTGGGGACGCCGTCGGCCGGCAGACCCGAGCCGGCCGCGATGTGGGTCCAGGGGCCGATGAGCAGCCGGGCATCGGTGTGGTCGGCGAGTGCTTCGTAGAGCAGCGGCTCCCCCCGCTGGAAGATGTCGTCCAGGCCGCCGACGATGAAGGTCGGGACCTGGATGCGATCGGCGAGCTCGATGGGTGACCGCTGACGCCAGAACGGGCCGTCGTAGGCCGTGCCACCGCCGACGACCGAGTCGGAGATCGTGGGCAGCTGGAAGTCCGTGACCGCGGCAAGGTGCTCCAGCACCGTCGACGGGTCGCTCCCCGGCACCAGCGACAACCCGGTGACCAGCCCGACCCACAGCGGGATGAACGCGGTGTTGACCTCGCCACCACCGAAGACGATGTCGCGGTAGGCGTCGGCCATCGGCACGGTGGCGAACACCGCCTTCACCGCCGGGCGCTGGCTGGCGGCGGCGTACAGCGAGGTGATGCCCATGTAGGACGCTCCGGTCACGCCCAGCGTGCCGTCGCTCCACGGCTGGGAGACGATCCAGTCGATCACCTCCGGGTAGTCGGCCACGGTGCGCGGTCCCCACGAGTCCCACTTCCCGCCCGATGCTCCCGTGCCCCGGTCGTCGACCACGACGGTGGCGTAGCCGTGCCGGGCCAGACCGGCGTTCCCGCCGGTGAAGGCGGCCGCGCCGCTCGACTTCCCATAGCCGGTGATGGTGAGCGCGGTGGGGAACGGCCCCGGGCCGGCGGGCAAGGTGACGTCGGCCCGCAGCACGACGCCGTCGGACATCGGGATCTCCTGGTCGGTCAGCGTGGGTCCGACGTCGGTCGGGGCCGGGTCGTAGGCGGGGAACGCCGTGCCGCAGGGGGCCGCCGGCGCCTGCTCCTGCGCCGCCGCCGCCACCGGCGGCGCGGCGATGCAGAGGGCAAGCGCGGCGGCGACGAGGAGCCGGACCGAGGTCGTGCGCATCCCCGTGACACTAGGAGAATGCGTCCGATTCATCCCATTTGGGGGCGGCCCGCGGGGCCACCCCTGACGATCCGTGCCGCGTTGGTGCCCGTCACCCACGGTCGGTGGCCGGAGAGGGGACACCCGGAGGACGCCGGGGGCCGATGATCGAGACGTCCACCATCACATGCAGGGGAGTCGAAGATGTTCGAGCACCACAGCTTCGGCAGTCAGATCGGGAGCGTGCTGCTGTTCGGTCTGGTGGTCGCAGTCGTCGTCGCGCTGGTCGTGAACGTGGCCGTGCCGGTCATGCACGCCGCGGATCAGCTGGGGGCGGCGGGCGGCTGAGGCGAGCGGGCCGGGTCGGTTCGGCGAGCGGCGGAGAGCTCGTCGAGCAGTGCGCTGACCTGGTCCCGCTCGTGGCCGAGCTCGCGGTCGAGCGCGATCGCCCAGTCCTCGTAGCGGTCCAGGGGGCAGACCGTGCCGGTCGCGAGCGCCAGCGCGGCGCGAGCGGTCCGCCATGATTCCTCGCGATCGGTCCCGGTGCGGGCGGCGCGGGCCAGGCGACGGAACCGGTGGAGGTCGACGTCGACATCCGGGGCCAGGGCCAGCTGCTCCCCGTGGCTGACGACGAGATCGCCGTGCCGCTGCCGGAGTCGGGACAGCAGCTTGCGCAGGCGGTGGCGTCCCGTCTCGGGATCGACGTCCGGCCACAGCACCTCGACCAGCTCCTCCCGCAGCACCGGGCGTTCCTGGACGGCGACATAGCGGAGCGCCCGGTCGACCAGGTCGTTCCGCAACGGCACCACGCCGGCGGCGGTACGGACGCCGCCCTCGCCGATCACGTCGACCACTCGCTCGGCGGTCGGCAACTCCGTCGGTCGGCGCAACCGGTAACGGACCACTTCCAGCGGCACCCGCACCTCGTCGGGTCCGTAGCCGAACCGCTTCAGCCGGGCGAGGGCGTCCTCGGCCAACCTCGCCGCCTCGTCGGTTCGGCCGAGGGCCTCGAGGGCTTCGGCGGCGACCGGGTGCCACGGGACGACGGCGGGGTTCTCCGTGCCCATCCGGGCCGAGAAGTCGGCGCACTCCTGGGCGGCGGTGAGCGCCGACTCCCAATCACCGAGGGCCCGCGCCACCTCGGCGCGGGCGAGCAGGACCGGGTGATACGTGACCAAGCTGGCGAGTCGTCGATCGGCGACCACCGGTTCGAGCACGGCGGCGGCCTCGTCGGGTCGTCCGAGGCGGGTCTGGCAGCGGGCGAGGAGTGCCGCCGTTGATGGCCGGATCATTGGGGCGTCCTCGGTGTCGTCGAGGGACGCGGCGGCGAGGTCGGCGGCGTCCTCGACGAAACCGAGGTGGAGGGCCAGGACCGAGCGACGCTGGAGCTGCAGGCTCCTGAGGTCGCCGACCTGCTCCCGGAGCTGGACCATCCGCTGCGCCGCCGCGTGATCGCCGGCCCACAGCAGGGTGAGGAACAAGACGTGCGACTGGTCGGCACCGAGCTCGCCGCGCTGCGCTCCCCGCAGGGCACGGTGGCCGAGCTCGAGGACCACGTCACGCGGAGTTCCGGCCAGCACCTGCTCGTACGCCAGCTCGGCGAGGGCGGCCGGGTCGGCGTGGGGGTCGGTCCGCAGCTCGTCGGTGAGCTCCCGGGCCAGCCGGCGGGAGCGGGGGCGGAGGCCGATGTCGAAGCGGAGCGCGGTCAGTTGTTGCAGGCGGATCCGCCGGCGGACCTCCGGGTCGTCGGTCTCCTCGAGGAGGGACTCCAGCTCCGCCATCGCCGCGCCGGGCGAGGCGTGGATGAGGAGCACCCGGGCCAGACGGAGCCGGGCCTCCGGTGCCCCAGATCGGTCGGCCAGCGCGCGCAACCGCCCCACGGCGGCGCGATCACCGATGACCAGCTCGGCGGTGGCGAGTGCTTCCAGCACCCGCCGTTGCTCCGACTCGGTGAGCGGCTCTTCCAGGGCGCTTCTCAGCCAGCGCACCGCCTGGTGCTGCCGACCCGCCTGGGCGGTCTGCCGGGCGGCGCGCCGCAGGGTGGGGCCGGCCCACGGCTCGCCGATCGATCCCGCGGCCGACAGGTGATGAGCGATGTCGAGATCGGCACCGCCCTGCTCGTTCAGCAACCGGGCCAGGCGGGCGTGGATCTGTTGGCGTCGTGCGCCGTCGAGCTCGTGGCGCACGGCCGCCGCCACCAACGGAGCCCGGTACACGGGCACGGTGACGCCGCGGAGGAAACCGGCGGTCACCAGCTCCTCGACGGCTGGGCGGACGGCAGCGGCCGGCCGACCGGTGAGGACCCGCAACCGGGAGAGCGTCGACAGCGGCCCCGCCACGGCCGCCGCCTCCGCGACGTCGCGAGCACCGGTCGTCAGCGCTCGCAGCCGTTGCGCGGCGGACGCCACGACCGGTGGCGGTGGTGTGACCTCGAGGTGGTTGACCGCGTCCAGATCGGTCGGACTGGGCCCGGAGGCCAGTGCGTCGACGAGGGCATCGACCAGGAACGGGTCACCGCCGGTCAGGTCGTGGCAGCGCCGGACCACCTCCAGGTCGTCGACGCCCACGTGCTCCCGGAGCATCCGGCCGATGGCGACGCTGGACAGTGGCTGTGCCGTCGCTCGGAGGCGGTCGGAGGATGCGGCTTCGCTCGGGGTCACGGGGCAGGTGCGGGCTCGATCGGTCGACCCGGACCGGGTTGGCCGGGACCCCGTGGAGCGTATGTGCGGCCGGTCGCGGGCCGCGGCACGGAGCGCGAGGAACTTTGTTGCCCACCGATGTCGATTCCGCCGATGCCGTTCGTGGTGATGGTGAGCGGTGCCACCGGCACCGTCGCAACGGTCATCCTGGTGGCGACGCTCGTCACCACCGACACGAACAGGAGAACCCAACCATGTCCCAGTACCTGATGTCCGTGTGGCACGACGAGGACTACGAGCTCGACTTCACCTCGCCCGAGGCCCAGCGGACGGTTGCCCAGGTGGGCGCCTACAACGAGCAGCTCCAGGCCGCCGGCGCCTGGGTGTTCGCCGCCGGGTTGCAGCCGGCCTCCTCCGCCACCGTCCTGCGTCCCGGGGACACGGTGTCGATGACCGACGGCCCGTTCGCCGAGACCAAGGAACAGATGGGCGGCTTCTGGGTCATCGAGGCCCCGGACCTCGATGCGGCGCTCGAGTGGGCCCGTCAGGCCGCCGCCGCCTGCGAGGGACCCGTCGAGCTGCGCCCCATGCAGGATGGCTGACGACCTCGCCGCCATCTACCGGCGCGAGGTCGGCCGCTGCACCGCCACCCTCGTCCGCGTCCTCGGCGACATCGACCTCGCCGAGGACGCGGTCGCGGAGGCGTTCGCCATCGCTGCCGAGCGGTGGCCGATGACCGGCATCCCACCGAACCCGGGCGGCTGGATCACCACCACGGCGCGCAACCGCGCCGTCGACCGACTCCGCCGTGAGACCACGAGAGCCGACCGCCACCTCGCCGCCCACCGGCTGCACGACGACATGGAACCCGAACCCACCCCCGAGCTCGACGAGCTCGACGACTTCGAGGAGGTCGTGGCCGACGACCAGCTCCGGCTCATGTTCCTGTGCTGTCATCCGGCGCTCGGCCCCGACGCCCAGGTCGCCCTCACGTTGCGGCTGCTCGGGGGCCTCACCGTGCCCGAGATCGCCCGGGGGTTCCTCACCCCGGAGGCCACCATGGCCCAGCGCATCGTGCGGGCCAAGCGCAAGCTGCGGGACAACCACGCCCCCTACCGGATCCCGCGCCCCGCCGAGCTCCCCGATCGGCTCCGGTCGGTGCTCGCGGCCATCGCCTTGATCTTCACCGAGGGCCACACCGCCACCACCGGCGACAGCCTGGTGCGGATCGAGCTGGCCGAGGAGGCGATCCGGCTGGCCCGGGTGCTGGTCGAGCTCATGCCCGACGAGCCCGAGGCCGCCGGCCTGCTCGCCCTGCTGGTCCTGACCGACGCCCGCCGCCCCGCTCGGGTGGGGCCGGACGGCTCGATGATTCGCCTCGCCGACCAGGACCGATCACGGTGGGACCGCGGGCTGATCGCCGAGGGTCACACCCTGGTCCGGTCGTGCCTGCGCCGCAACCAGCCGGGCCCGTTCCAGATCCAGGCGGCCATCGCCGCCGTGCACGCCGACGCGCCCCGCGCCGAGGACACCGACTGGTCGCAGATCGTCGCCCTCTACGACCAGCTCGCGGCCCTCCGCCCGGATGCGGTGGTCCGGCTCAACCGGGCGGTTGCCGTTGCCGAGATCGCGCGGCCCCGACGCCGGCCTCGTCGATCTCGACGCCATCGAGGCCGCTGCGGTCGCGGACTACCAGCCGTTCCACGCGGCACGCGCCGATCTGCTCGCCCGGGCCGGACGCCGGGCCGAGGCCGTGGCCGCCTACGACCGAGCGCTGGCGCTGACGACCAACCCGGCCGAGCAGCACTTCCTGGCCGATCGGCGGGCCGCCGTACTCGACGGCCCGCCGGCGTGATCGGTGGCCTGGATCAGGCGATGTCGAAGCGGTCGAGATTCATGACCTTGTCCCAGGCCGCCACGAAATCACGCACGAACTTCTCCTGGCCGTCGTCGGCCCCGTAGACCTCGGAGATCGCTCGCAGCTGCGAGTTGGAACCGAACACGAGATCGACGGCGGTGCCGGTCCAGCGGACCTCGCCGGTCCCGCGGTCACGCCCGTCGTAGACGTGTTCCTCCGTGGCCGAGGTGCTCCAGTCCGTGCCCATGTCGAGCAGGTGGACGAAGAAGTCGTTGGTCAGGACGCCGGGCCGGTCGGTGAGCACGCCGTGCCGGGTGTTCCCGTGATTGGCACCGAGGGCGCGCATGCCGCCGACGAGAACCGTCATCTCCGGCGCGGTCAGGGTCAACAGGTTGGCCCGATCGAGCAGCCGCTGCTCCGGGGGCAGCTTGTCGCCGGCCGGGAGGTAGTTGCGGAATCCGTCGGCGGTGGGCTCGAGCACCGCGAACGAGTCGACGTCGGTCTGGTCCTGGGTGGCGTCGGTTCGCCCGGGCGTGAACGGCACGACGATGTCGTGGCCGGCCTCCTTGGCCGCCTGCTCCACCGCCGCACATCCGCCGAGGACGATCAGGTCGGCCAGCGAGACCTTCTTCCCACCGGACTGTGAGTCGTTGAACTCTCGCTGGAGGCGCTCAAGAGTCCCGAGCACGGTGCCGAGTTGGGCCGGGTCGTTGACCTCCCAGTCCTTCTGCGGCGCCAGCCGGATGCGCGCCCCGTTGGCGCCGCCGCGCTTGTCGGTGCCCCGGAAGCTCGCCGCCGCGCCCCACGCGGTGGAGACCAGTTGGGCGATCGACAGCCCCGAGCCGAGGAGCGTGCCCTTCAGCGCGGCGATGTCGTCGGTGTCGATCAGCTCGTGGTCGACCGCGGGGACGGGGTCCTGCCACAGCTGCGGCTCGGCCACCCACGGTCCGAGGAATCGGGAGACCGGGCCCATGTCACGGTGCAACAGCTTGTACCAGGCCTTGGCGAACGCCTCGGCCAGCTGGTCGGGGTGCTCCATGAAGCGCCGGGAGATCGGCTCGTAGACCGGGTCCATGCGCAGCGCGAGATCGGTGGTCAACATCATCGGGGCGTGGCGCCGGGCCGGATCGTACGCATCGGGCACGGCGTCGGCGCCGGCGCCGCCCGTGGGCTTCCACTGCTTGGCGCCGGCCGGGCTCTCGGTGAGCTCCCACTCGTAGCCGAACAGCGTCTCGAAGAAGCTGTTGTCCCACTGGATGGGCGTCGGGGTCCACGCCCCTTCGAGCCCGCTGGTGATTGCGTCGGCGCCCTTGCCGGTGCCGAAAGAGCTCTTCCAGCCCAGACCCATGGCGTGGACCGGGCACCCCTCGGGCTCGCGGCCGACGAGGTCGGCGTCGCCCGCCCCGTGGGTCTTGCCGAAGGTGTGCCCGCCGGCGATGAGGGCGACCGTCTCCTCGTCGTTCATCGCCATGCGGGCGAACGTCTCGCGGATGTCGCGTGCCGCGGCGAGAGGGTCGGGATTGCCGTTCGGCCCCTCGGGGTTCACGTAGATGAGGCCCATCTGCACGGCCCCGAGCGGGTTGGCCAGCTCCCGGTCGCCCTGGTAGCGCTCGTCGCCGAGCCAGGTGTCCTCCGGGCCCCAGAAGATCTCCTCCGGCTCCCAGATGTCCTCACGCCCGAAGCCGAACCCGAAGGTCTCGAAGCCCATCGACTCGAGGGCGACGTTGCCGGCGAAGACCAACAGGTCGGCCCACGAGATCTTCGCGCCGTACTTCTGCTTCACCGGCCACAGGAGGCGGCGGGCCTTGTCGAGGTTGGCGTTGTCGGGCCAGCTGTTGAGCGGAGCGAAGCGCTGGCCGCCGTCGCCCCCGCCGCCGCGACCGTCTTCGATGCGGTAGGTCCCCGCCTGGTGCCACGACATCCGGATGAAGAGCGGGCCGTAGTGGCCGTAGTCGGCGGGCCACCAGTCCTGCGACGTCGTCATCACCTCGTCGACGTCCTGCTTCAGGGCATCGAGATCGAGGGAGGCGAACGCTTCGGCGTAGTCGAAGTCCTCGCCCATCGGGTTGCCCCGGGGCGAGTGCTGGTGGAGGACGTTCAGGTTCAGCTGGTTGGGCCACCAGTCCCGGTTCGTCCTCGGCCGGGTCGCGGTGGCCGGTTCGGGCGCGTCGATCGCTGGGTTCTCGCTCTCGCTGGTGCTGGCGGTCTGGTTTTCGCTCACGGTTGCTCCTCGTGGGTTGCTGCTTCGCGGTGGTGCGGGGCGGTGCACTCGGGACAGCGCCCCCAGTAGATGACCTCGGCCTCGTCGATGACGTAGCCCGAGTCGTCGGCGGCGGTGAGGCACGGGGTGTACCCGACCGCGCAGTCGACGTCGGCCGTCTTGCCGCACGTGCGGCAGATGACGTGGTGGTGGTTGTCGCCGACTCGGTCCTCGTAGCGGGCCGGCGACCCGGCCGGCTGGATGCGCCGGATGATGCCCTTCTCGGTGAACGCCGTCAGCGCGTCGTAGACGGCCTGCCGGGAGATCGCCCCGATCTCGGACCGGACCGCGGTGTCGATGTCGTCGGCGGTGCGGTGCGGACGTTCGGCCACGGCCCGGAGGACGGCCAGCCGCTGGGCGGTGACGCTGAGGCCGTGCTGGCGCAGCAGCGCCTCGTCGTCGACGGAGCGGGTGTCGGGCATGCCCGCAGTATAGGCAGGAGTCTGGAATCAGTCCAGATATTGTTTTGATCCGGATTCCTTGATGGTGACGCCGGGGGCCCGGGGTCTGCGAGGCTGATCCGATGCGAATCGACATCGGTGACGGCGTCCGGCTCTTCGTCGACGTCGAAGGGGCCGGGTGGCAACGGGTCGACGACCGGCTCGAGGCCAAGCCCACCCTCGTGCTCCTCCACGGCGGGCCCGGCATGGATCACTCGGGATATCGCTCGTTCTTCGGCGGGTTCGCCGACGTGGTCCAGGTCGTCTACTACGACCACCGGGGCAACGGCCGCAGTGACCGCGACGACCCGGCCCGCTGGACGCTCGACGTCTGGGCCGACGACGTCGTGCGCCTCTGCGACGCCCTCGGTGTCGAGCACCCCGTGGTGCTCGGGAACAGCTTCGGCGGGATGGTGGCGATGGCGTACGCGACCCGCCACCCGCAGCACCCCCGTGGCCTCGTGCTGTCGTCCACCGCCGCCAACCACGACCACGACCAGATCGTCGCCCGCTTCCGCGAGCTGGGTGGTGACGACGTCGGCGCGGCGGCCGACCGGTTCTGGTCCGACCCGACGTCGGCCGACCTCGCGGAATACCTGTCGGTCTGCGGTCCGCACTACACCCAGAGCCCGGGCAACCTGTTCGAGGATCGGGCCACGATCGTGAACGTCGACGTGCTGCAGCACTGGGGGAGCGGCGAGGGTCAGACGTTCGACCTGTTGGACGGGCTCGACCGGATCGTGTGCCCGACGCTCCTGCTCGCCGGCCGGCTCGATCCGGTGTGCCCGATCGAGGGCATGGAGCGGATCGCCGCCCGGATCCCGGCCGCGCTCCGCCAGTTCCAGGTGTTCGACGACTGCGGCCACGGCGTCTTCCGCGACGCCTCCGACCGAGCGGCCGCAGCACTGCGGTCGTTCATCGCCGACGTCAGCGGGTGACCGTCAGCTGGCGGCGCCCAGGAGACGACCGAGATTGTCCGGGGCGAAGAAGTCCGTCGGTGACAGGGTCCCGGCCACGACGCTGATGAACTGGTCGATGCCCGCCTGCGTGCTCCGGAGGGCCCCGAAGAGTTGCTGCATCTCGGGCGGGGGTGGAGCAAGCGTCGCGAGCTGCGTCGTGAACTCGTAGAGCGGGCCGGCGCGCTCGTCACGTTCGCGTTGGGCCGCCGAGAAGGCGTCGTCGAAGGATCGATGACCACCGAAGACCTCGGCCAGGGCGGCGGCCGCCCGCTCGGCGTCGGCGAACGCGTCGGGGATCCCCTGCGCGGTGATGGGGTCCTTGACGTAGCCGGCGTCGCCGAGCAGCAGCCACCCGGGACCGAAGGACTGGCGGAAGCCGTTCGGTACCCCACCGACGTGGAACCGCTCGACCCGGGTCGCGGCGCGCACGCGCGCCCCGAATGCCGGCACCAGGTCCAGCGTGCGGAGGTAGTTCCCTTCGATGTCGTCCTTGAACGCCGCCGCCTCTGCCGCGGGCCACCCGACCACCACCATGGTGAGTCCGTCGTTGGTGGGGATCGCACCCCAACCGCGGTTGGGACGGACGACGATGTCGAAGTCCGGGACCGGCAGGTCGGCCCAGTACGTGTAGGCACCCCATTGCAGCACCGGCTTGCCGCCGTACTCCCGGGGTTCGACCGCTCGGGCGAGGAGCGAGTTGCGTCCGTCCGCGCCGATCACGACGGCGGCCCGTTCCTCGACAACGTCCCCTCCCGTACCGTGGCCCCGGATGCCGACGACCCGATCGTCGTCGAACACGATCTCGTCGACCGTGAATCCCTCCCGCACCTCTGCGCCTGCGGCCGCGGCGGCGTCCACCAGGATCTTGTCGAGCACCGTCCGCCGCGGGGCATAGGTCGGTGGTGGGGGACCGTCCCATCCGGTCGGGGCAGCCGGTCGGCCGGCGAGGACGACGGGGCCGAAGTCGAAGTTGTAGCGGGAGACAGGCGGGCATCCCGTCGCCGTGACCGCGTCGAGCACTCCCCATCGACTGAGGGCGGCGACCGCCGTCGGGTGGAGCACGTGCGTGGACAGCGTGTCGCTGGGGAACGTCGCCCGGTCGACGACGAGGACCCGAAGTCCGTGGCGGGCGAGGAGCATGGCGGTCGGGGAACCGGCGCACCGAGCTCCGATGATGATGACGTCGTGGTCGTTCGTGGTCATGAGCCCAGCCTCACCCGTTGCGGCGTGGCGGGGATCGGGGAGGTCCCCTATCGCGGTCCCGGTTTCTCGTCCGGCCCCAGGCGGGCGGCGTGGGCCGCGACCTCGGCCCGGCTGCGGAGACCGAGCTTGGCGAGCACGTTGCCCACGTGGTGTTCGACCGTCTTGCGGCTGATGTAGAGCCGGTCGGCGATCTCCGGGTTCGACAGGCCGAGCGCCAGCAGGTCGTAGACCTCGGCCTCGCGCGAGGTGAGGTCGCCGGCCGTCGATCGGGGTGATGCCGTCTTCACGCCGAGGCTCCGGAGCAGCGAGGCGGTGGCATCGAGGTGCCAGGTGGCCCCGAGACGAGCGAACTCGGTGTGGGCGAGCCGCGCCTCGCGGACAGCTCGGGCGGCGTCGTCCGCGGCCTCGGCCCGGGCGAGCTCGAGGCGGGCGATGGCCGACTCGAGGGGAAGCTGCGCTCGGGCGAAGCTGACGACGGCGTCGCGGAGCTGCCGGGTTGCTCGGTGATCGCCGGTTGCGACGCCGAGCCGTCCGTTGGCCAGCGATTCGGTGGCCCGGAGGAAGTCGCTGCCCTGGCAGTCGGCACAGATCCCGATCCGGTTCGCGGCGTCCCGGGCGGCGTCGACTGCGCCCGCGGCGAGATGCACCTCGACGAGCAGTGCGAGCAGGGGAACTGCGCCCCGGCTCACCGCGGCCATGTCGTCGAGCTCCGCCTCGAGGATCTCCCGCGCCCGCCCCAGCTCGCCCCGAGCGAAGGCCACCGCGGCCAACGCCCGCGCCGCGTCGCCGACCGACCCCGGGTCCAACCGGTCGAGGAGCGCTTCGGCCTCCTCGAACCGTCCCTGGCGGGTTCGGAGGTCGGCCAGCCGGGCGATGGCGCCCCCTTGCAGTTGGGACCGGCGCCCCAGCGCCCACAGGTGGATGGCTCCGGTCAGCGCCTCGTCCGCCTCGCCCCAGCGACCGGCGGCGGTCAGCACCCCGCCGTAGTGGGTCCGGCAGAACGCCGACACCGCGGGGAGGCCCCGGCGCTCGGCGATGGCCTCGCCGACGCTGATCCACTGATCGGCCCTGGCCACGTCGGTGGCGTGCTCGCAGGCCGAGAACAGCTGGCAGAAGACCTCCTCGAGCACGCAGAAGTCCTCGACCTCCCCGGCAGCCACCGCGGCGAGCGCCTCGTCGAGCATCCGCATGCCCTCCGGGATGTCGCCGGCGTGCACCCGGCTCGCTCCGAAGTAGGCCAGGGTCGACAGTTCGAGCGCCAGGTCGCCGTGACGACGGGCGATGTCGAGTGCTTCCTGGAAGCGGTTGTGCTTCTCGGCTCGGTCGCCCTCGAACATGCCGAGGTCGAGGGCGACCCAGCCGCGCTCAGAGCTCTCCTCGGCGCCGGACAGAACGGTCTGCGCCCTCGACAGCCAGCCGTTGCCGATGGCCCAGTCCCCCATGATCGTCGAGTACAGCGGCGCCAGGGTCCGAGCGACGCGGACCGCACCCACGTGGTCACCCTCGGCGCGGTAACGGGCGTAGGCGCGCTCGTACTGCTCGATCGACATCGGGAAGTCGCGATCGATGTAGTGGGCCCGAGCCGCGAGCTCGATGCACTCGCCGGGCGGCCCGGCGTCGAGCAGCGGGAGGAGCACTTCACGCGCAGCGGTTGCATCGCCGCGGCACAATGCCTCCCGTGCCGCAACCATCAGCCGATCGGCCGATGCAGCCACAGCAGCATTGTGGCCGATCGGCTCCGATCAGGGCGGCGATCAGCGCGGTGGCGTCACCCCGGGCGGGCGATGGCGAGGAAGAGGGGATAGGTGTGTCCGTCGCGAACGATCTGGTGGCACCGCCGGAAGGTGATGTCGGTGAAACCGGCCTGCTCGAGCTGCGTGGTCAGGGCGTCGTGGTCGAAGCCGTGGTGTCCGTCGAAGCCCTCGGGATGGAAGGTGCCGTCCTCCTCGTCGAGATCGACGATGGCCAGGTGGCCGCCACTGTCGAGCAGCGTGGCGAAGTTGGCCAGCGCCGGTTCCAGGTGATGGAGGTGGTGGAGGGTCAACACCGTGACGACGAGGTCGAAGCGCTCGTCGACGTCATCCAGCGAGGCGGTCGCGAGGTCCAGGTCCCAGACCCGGGCATCGGTGATCGCGCCGTTGGCGATCTTGTTCTCCATCACGGCGCGCATCCCGGACGAGGTGTCGACCAACGTGAAGGGGCCCACTGCGTCCTGCAGGGCCTGGGAGACGAGCCCGGTCCCCGCTCCGTACTCGAGCACCCGCGCCGATCGGTCGAGCGGCACCGCGTCGCGTATGGCCCGACCGATCACCTCGGCCCGTTCCACGTGCGACGGGTCGTCGTCCCACGTCGCCGCCCGCTCGTCGAAGCTGTTCTCGGTCACCGCGACTCCTCCGGTCGATCGTGTCGGAGGGAACTTCTAGCGCGGTGAGTGGCTAGAACGGCGTCAGCGCGGAGAAGGTCGGCTCCGGCACGGGCGAGCAGGCCAGGTAGGTCTGCTGGTCCTCGGTGACGAGCGACTCGAACGCGGTGCACATGTAGCAGCGCTCGATGTTGACGTCTCGGCGCTGGCGGGGGCACGCGACGGCTCCCTGGTCGATGACGTGCAGGCCGTGCCGTCGGCGGCTCCTGTCTCGATTCCACAACATCACGAACTCCTTCCGACCGCGTGCCAGCGTGCGCACGGCGTCCGGCTCGTAACCAGGGCCGAAGGTCCTCGCTCGTGGTCAGGCGCGGACTTCCTGGCGCATGAAGATGACGTACGAGGCGGTGAAGACGGCGACCACTCCGCCGAAGAGGGTCACGATCTGCCACCAGGCCAGCAGCAGGCTCTGGTCGAGGGGGAGCGTGCTCGGGAGCGCGCCGCTGGACTGGTCGACCACCACGATCCCGGTGCTCTGGCGGGCCGGGTTGAGCAGCACGCTGGTCGCCTCCTTGTACAACTCGTCCGGTGAGAGCCGCCGGATGTTCAGTTCGATCCGGGCGTTGGCCAGCACGTCCTCCACCGGGGCATCGGAGGCGACCGGGTGGACGGTGTCGGCGACCACGCCGGCGATGAGGCCGCCGAAGAGGGTGAACACCAGCCAGGCGCCGAGCGTGGCCAGGGCGGCGGTGGCGGCGCGGCGCGTGGTCACCGACAGCAGCATCGCCACCGCCAGCCACAGGCCGATGTAGACGAGGGCGACGACGAGGAACCCGATGATGCGGACGACGTCGCCCACCGACGGTCCGACCCCGAGACGGAGCGCGCCGTAGCCGGCCACGATGGCGGTCACCGACACCAGGGCCAGGGCGATGGCGCTGATCCCGGCGACGAACTTGCCGTTGAGGATCTCGTCGCGGTGGATGGGCTGCGCCACCAGGCGCGGCAGGGTGCCCTGGGCGCGCTCGCTGTTCACCGCGTCGAAGCCGAACGCGATGCCGAGCAGGGGTCCGAGGATGCCGAGGAACTCGTGGAACGCCGGTACCCGATCCGGTGACAGGGTGAACAGGTACAGGTAGATCGACGGGGTCGACGACGCCGAGTCGGCCGCGTCCCTGATCGGCCCGCTCGCCGAGTGGACGGCGGCCAGGCCGGCGAGCGACACCAGCACCACCAGGATCACGAACCGGGCCGAGCGGACGTGGTCGCCGAACTCCTTGCGGGCGACGATCCGCCACCCGCCGGTGAGCCGGGCCGGTTCAGCGATCGTCGTCGTCGTCATCATCCGCTCCTCGGAACCAGCGGTGGTAGATCGCGTCGAGGTCGGCGCTCTCCCGGCTGAGGTGGGTCAGCAGCCCACCGTGTGCCACCACCGCCTCCTGCAGCTCGGGACGGATGTCCCGGTCGGCGGCCAGCAACCACCGTCCTTCCCGGCGCTCGACCTCCACGACCCCGGGGATGGCTCGCAGCGCGGCGGGGGCGTCGTCGAGCCCGGTCACGCCGACGGCGAAGCGCCACCGATCGGTCAGCTCGGAGGCGAGCTGGTCGATGGTGCCCATGGCCGCCAGCCGCCCACTGACGAACACCCCGATGCGGTCACAGACCTGCTCGACCTGGTGGAGCAGGTGGGACGACAGCAGGACGGTGACGCCCTGCTCGGTCCGCAGCCGCTCGACCAGCAGCAGGATGTCCCGGACGCCTTCGGGGTCGATGTTCACCGTGGGTTCGTCGAGCACCAGGATCGACGGGTCCTTCACCAGGGCGTCGGCGAGCCCGAGTCGCTGGCGCATGCCCCGCGAGTACCCGCCGACGGCCCGATCGGCGTCGTCGGCGAGCCCGACGTCGCCGAGCAGCCGCTCGACCCGGTCCTCGGCGACGGGGCGCGGGATGCGGTTCAGCTCGGCGGTGTAGCGGAGGTTGTCCCGGCCGGTCATGTCCTCGTAGAAACCGACGTTGTCGGGCAGGTAGCCGATGCGGGACTTGACCTGCAGCGGCGACCGGGTCGGATCGAGGCCCTCGACGCGCGCCGTGCCGCTCGTGGGCTCGGTGAGTCCGAGCAGCATCAACACGGTGGTGGTCTTGCCGGCGCCGTTGGGTCCGAGCAGACCGAACACCTCGCCCCGGCGGATCTCGATCCCCAGCCGGTCGACGGCGAGCGTGGTGCCGTACCGCTTGGTGAGGCCGGTGGTCTCGATCACCACCTGGTCGGCGGGCATCAGCGCCGGCCGTAGCGACGGAACACGCCCACCAGCGCCGCCACCGCGAGCACGATCACCACGATGGCCACGAAGCCGAGCGTTCGCGAGCCCGACAGCGCGAACCGCAGGTCGATGTTCGAGGAGTCGCTCCCCGCGCTCGACCGGATCGTGATGTCGTAGTCGCCGGCCACCGCATCCTTGCCGGGCGCGATGATCGCCGTGACCTGGGCCGTCTCGTTCGGCTTGATCGTGCCGATCTGCTTGGGATCGAACGACACGTCCCAACCCGTGGGCGCGGTTCCGGCCAGCTTCACGTCGCTCAGGGCGGCGGAGCCGGTGTTGGCGACGATGAGCGGCACCCGCTTGGTCGTGCCCGATCTCCCCTTGACGTTGAGGCGTTGGTCCGCGGTGGCCAGGGAGAGCTGCGGTGTCCCCGTGACCTCGGCCTGGAGCTTGAGATCACCGCTGGCCCCGTTCGGCGCCTTCACCTGGACGTCGACGTCGTAGGAGCCCTCCTTGGTGGTGGCGGGCGGGTGGGCGGTGACCTTCACGTCGGAGGTCGAGCCGGCGTCGATGGTCACGGTCTGGGCCTTGGCCTCCGCGGTCGGCGACGCGCTGACCGTCCACCCCTGCGGAGCACTCGGGTCGAAGGTGAACGTCTGCGATTCCGGCGTCTTGTTCTCGATGGTGAGCGTGTAGATGAAGTCGGTGTCCGGCTCACCCCGCAGTGACGGGAAGTCGGCGGTGAGGCCGATCCCGGCATCGACCACCTGCTCGACGTCGATCGTGACCGGCAGCGAGGACGTACCGCCGGGGCCGGACGCGTTGACCGCGAACGGGTGGGGGCCGGCGGGCGCATCCGGCGGCACCGTCACCTCGAGGCTGACCGTGGCGGGCGAGTCGGAGGTGGCGGTGACGGCGTGGATCACGAACCCGCCTCCCCGCAGCGTCGACTGCCAGCCGTCGGGCAACCCGGTGACCGCCACGGCGGCGGAGTCGGCCGACGAGCTGGTGAAGGTCAGGGTCAGCTTCACCGTCGAACCCGGCGTGGTCTCCACCTCCGGGAAGGGCGTGGTGATCCGGAGGGGGGAGGCGGCCGAGGCCGTGGCGGTGCCGAGGGTCACCGCGGCCAGGACGAACGTGGCGCCGAGGAGGGCGAGGATGCCGAGTCTCCGGCCGTGACGGTGGGTCGGGGAGGACGATGGGCGGAACGATCCGGGCGCGTGCATCGGCCTCCGATCATCGGCCACGGCAGGTGAGCGGGAGGTAAGCGTCGGGTCAGCGGTTGGTTCGCGTCGTGGCCCGCAGCACGAGGGCGAAGGTCGTCGGCGTTCGCGCCGCCAGCTCCAGCCGCCCGCCGGCGGCCGCCGCCAACGTGCGCGCCAGGCGGAGGCCGATGCCGTGCCCTTCGTCGGACCCGACGGTCGCCAGCGGGTCGGCGGTCGCCGGGAGGCAGCCCTCCTCTGCCACCCGCACGGTCACCGCGTCGTCCTCGCGATCGACGGTGAGGGTCAGGTCGCCCTGTCCGTGGCGACTCGTGTTGTCGAGCAGGACGTCGATGACATGCCGCAGCGCGGCGGGTGCGATGCGGGCTTCGGCCCCGGGGCCGCACCGGATGTCGAGCGTGGCGGCCCGCCCGGTCGACATCGGCGACGACAGCCACCGGTCGAGCTCCTCCCTGACGATGGCGGGGACGTCCGAGCGGGCGTCGTGCTCCTCGTCGTGCCGGGCGAGCGCCAGCAGGCTGGTGACCGTGTCCTCGAGTCGATCGAGGGCATCGAGGCTCTCGGTCAACACGATGGTGGGATCGGGGCGGGGGGCGGCCAGCTCGGCCTCGACCGCGACCCGCAGCGCGGCGACGGGGGTGCGGAGCTGGTGGGACACGTGGGAGGAGAACGCCCGCTCGCGGCGGAGCAGCTCCTCGATGCGGGCCGACGCGTGCTCGAGCGTGGTGCCGAGCTGGTCGACCTCGGCCACGCCGGTGGGGGTGTGCTGGATCGTGACGTCGGTGTCACCCAGCGACGCGACCCGCGAGCGCAGGTGGTCGAGGGGTCGGGTCAGACGTCGGGCCAGCACCGCGCCGATGACCACGGCGCCGAGCACCGCCAGCGCCGCCTCGGAACCGAGCAGGACCAGCGCGTGACGGATCCTCCCGGCGCTCACCGAGCGCGGTTCGAGGAGGCGGAGCACGTCCCCGGTGGCGTCGCTCGACATCGGCACCGGCGCCGCCGCCACCAGATCTCCGCTGACGTACCCCTCGGTGAGGGTGCCGTGCAGCGCCTCGGTGACGACTGCGTCGGCGCGGTCCGGTCCGACGCCGTCGAGCCGGGCTCCGGTCTCGTCGTAGAGGGCGAGCTGGCGGCCACCCGTGACCGCGGGGCGGAGCGTGTCGAGGTCGGGGTGACCTCCGGCCGGGACCCGGGCGGTCACCACCGACAGTTGGTGCTGGAGGGCGAGCAGGTCGCCCCGCCGGATGCCGCTGCGGACGGCGAGGGCGGCGGGGACGAAGAAGCAGACCACGACGAGCGTGGTCACCGACACGACCGTGAGCAGGATGCGACGTCTCATGTGGGTTCGGGATCGAGGCGATACCCGACGCCCCGCACCGTGGTGATGCGGCTCGGTGCGCCCGGCGCCTCACCGAGCTTGCGGCGCAGGGCGTTGATGTGGACGTCGAGCGTCTTGGTCGAGCCCCACCAGCACTCGTCCCATACGTCGTCGATGAGCTGCTCGCGGCGGACGACGCAGCGAGGTTCGCGCGCCAACCGGGTGAGCAGGTCGAACTCCTTGGGGCGCAGGAGCAGTTCGGTGCCGTCGATCCAGGCCCGCCGGCCGGCCGGGTCGATGGTGACGCCTCCCACCACCATCCGTTCGGTGGCCACCGCGTCGGTCGTCCGGGCGGCCGACGCGAAGCGGACGTGCGACGAGAGGCGGGCGAGCAGCTCGGCCAGCCGGAACGGCTTGATGATGTAGTCGACCGCCCCGGCATCGAGGCCGAGGACGATGTCGACCTCGTTGCTCCGGGCGGTGAGCACCAGGACGGGGACGAGCGGTTGCTCGGCCACGACGGTGCGGCAGATCTCGGTGCCGTCGCCGTCGGGCAAGCCGAGGTCGAGCAACACGACGTCGGGCGGTGTCCGGCGCAGCGCATCCCTGGCCTCGGCGACGCCACCGGCCACGGCGACGTCGTAGCCGTGGGCGGCCAGGGCGCGCGACAAGCTCGCGCTCGATGAGCACGTCGTCTTCGACGAGGAGCACGGTGGCCGGCACCGTTCGCGAAAGGTATGCCGCCGACGAGCCCGTGTCCGGTCGCGGAGATCCGACGCGGCTCGCGTGCCTGGTAGACCGGCGGCCATGCCGCGTCTCCGACAGGTTCCCCGCAGCGAGGCCACCGCCTCGATCGTCACCGGGATGTACGACATCCTCTTCGGGGACCGCGATCCGGTCGCCGAACCGGGGACGGCGACGGGAACCCCGGGCGATTGGTGGACGGTGTTCGCCAACTCGCCCGACGTGCTCGACCACGCCTGCCGGGGCTTCGGGCTCTATGCCAGCCCTGATCGGAAGCTCCCGCCCCAGCTCCGCGAGCTGGGCCAGACCCGGGCCGGATGGCTGGTCGGCAGTCAGTTCGTGTTCTCCCAGCACTGCAAGTCGTGCCGGGCGCTGGGCTTCAGCGAGGACAAGATCGAGGCGGTGAAGGCGTGGCCGGTCTCGGAGCTGTTCTCGCCGATCGAGCGGGCGCTGCTCGCCTACACCGACGCGCTGGTGCTCGCCCACGGCCGGGTCGACGATGCGATCTTCGACGCCCTGCGCGCGGAGCTCGACGACGAGCAGATCCTCGAGTTCACCTACATCACGATGATGTACTCGATGCACGCGGTGATCTCGCGGGCGCTCAGGCTCGAGTACGACGAGCGCGACGACCCCATCGTGGAGATCGCCGCGCCGGAGGACTACGTACCCGAGAACCTCGGCCGCACCATCAGCGGCCAGCAGTGACCAGACCAACCAGCCCGATCAGACCGACACCCCAAGAGGAGAACCCATGAGCACCCACGGCATCGACCTCGGCATCGTCGTCCGCGACATCGACGCCTGCCTGCCCTTCTATCGCGATGCGGTGGGCCTGAAGCTGCTGGGTGACTTCGACATCCCTGGCGGGTCGCACATGTGGCAGCTCGCCTGTGGCCCCAGCGTCATCAAGCTGGTCACCCACCAGCCCACGCCCGAGGCCGCCAACCCGCCGGGCGGGTCCAACGGCGGTACCGGCATGCGCTACTGGACCATGCACGTCGACGACATCGAGGCCGCGGTCGCCGCTTGCGAGGCGGCCGACGCGCCGATCCCGCTCCCCGTCCTCGAACTGATGCCCGGGATCAAGATCGCCATGGTCGAGGATCCCGAGGGCAACGTCCTCGAGTTCCTCCAGCAGGGCTGACGCGCTGGTCCGTCAGGCCGGGGGGAGCGGGAACTCCACCTCGGTCAGGCCCACGGACACCTCCCACAGCCGCGCCTGGGCGGCTTCGTCGAGCGACCGCTTCGAAGGGAGCACCGGGATCGGTGGGCCCTCGGTCTGGAGCCGCTCGGCCGGTCCGTAGAACTGGCCGCCGTAGGCCGCCGGGTCGGTGGCGGCGCGCAGCGACGCCCGGGCCGCCTCGGCCGGCGTCTGGATGAATCGCTCGCCGATCCGGCGCTCGAGCCGAGCCAGCCGGGGGAAGCGGTCTCGAGCGAGGATGTCGGTGGCCGCGAAGCCCGGGTGGGCCGCCAAGGAGATGGTGTCCTCGCCCGCCGCGGCCAGCCGCCGCTGCAGCTCGAACGCGAACAGGAGGCAGGCCAGCTTCGACTGGGCGTAGGCCGTGAACTGGCGGTACGAGAGCTCGGCGTGGAGGTCGTGCCACCGGATCTTGCCGACGCGCTGGGAGACGCTGGCCACGGTGACGACCCGGGCGCCGGGCGCGGCGAGCAGCGCGGGCAGGATGCGGCCGGTGTAGGCGAAGTGGCCGAGGTGGTTGGTGCCGAACAGCAGCTCGAAGCCGTCCTCGGTCTCGCCCCGCGTGTTGGCCATCACGCCGGCGTTGTTGACCAGCCGATCGATGCGGGGGAACCGCTCGAGCGTCTCGGCGGCCGCGTCCGTGATCTGGGCCTGGCTCGCCAGGTCGAGCCGGAGGATCTCGACCTGTCCTCGGGGCCGGCGGGCCTCGATGTCCGTCCGGGCGGCCTCGGCCTTGTCGTCGTTGCGGCACGCCAGCACCGTGGTCGCGCCGGCCCCGGCCAGCGCCGCCGCGGTCTCGAGCCCGATCCCCGTGTTGGCGCCGGTGACGACCACGGTCAGGCCGTCCAGGTCGGGGATGTCGGCGGTGGTCCACGGCACGGGGCGAGATCGTAGGGCAGGGCGCGCGGCGGCCCGGGCGGCCGACGAGACGGGCATCGGGCATCGGGTGGCACCGTCTCGAGCCCGGCGGCGGTACGGTCCCGGTCGTCCGGTCGTCGCCTCGTGAGGACAAGGCCCGATGAACCCACCCCCTCGGCCCCGGTTCCCGGCCGGCGTGCCGCCGTGGTGCCGCCACCCCTTCCGCAACCGCAAGTACCGCTGCGAGGGATGCGGCGATCCCCTCGTCTGGCCACCGGCGCAGACCTGCGATCCGCCCGGGGATGGCACCGACCGGCCCCCTTCGGACCCGGGTGACGTCGCCGCTCGGTCAGTCCGGCGAGGGGACACCGACGACGCCGCTGGCGCGCAGTGAGGCGATCTCGTCGTCGCTGAAGCCGGCGTCCTGCAGCACGCGGTCGGTGTGCTCGCCGTGGACGGGAATGCGCAGGTCCGCCTGCACCGGTGTCCCGCTGAAGTGGGCCGCGGGACCGGCCTGGCGCAACGGCCCGGCGGTCGGATGCTCCCACGCGACGACGATCCCGTTGTGCACCACCTGTTCGTGGTGGGGGAGGGCGTCGAGCGTGAGCACCGGACCGACCGGCACGTCGTGGGCCTGGAGAAGGGGGATGGCGTCGTCCACCGCGAGCTGCTCGAACTCCCGCGCGATCGCGGCCCCCAGGGAGGCCCAGTTGTCCGGATCGCGGCGGGCCTCGGCATCGGCCCACCGCTCGTCGTGCTCCCACTCCGGGTGGCCGAGGGCCCGGGCCAGGTTCCAGATGTCCTGCGGCTGCACCACCCAGTAGACGAGGTGGCCGTCGGCGCACTGGGTGAGCCGGTAGGCCTGGGCCATCGTGGGACCGATCGGTGGGGTGTCCCAGCCGTCGGCGTCGACCAACGTGTCGGCCATCATCCCGTCGGGCCAGAAGAAGGCGATGGCGGCGTCGAGCATGGCGATCTCGAGGTGCTGACCCTCGCCCGAGCGTTCGCGGGAGAAGAGGGCGGCGGTGATCGCCTGAGCCGCCATCAGGGCGGTGGCCTTGTCGCACACCGTGGACCGCACCATGTCGGGGATGGGGATGTCGGGGTTGACCTGGACCGCCACGTGCCCGCTCATCGCCTGGATGATCGGGTCGTACACCGGTCGTTGGGCCCACGGGCCGTTCGGACCGAAGCCGGTGATCGCGCAGGTCACCAGGCGCGGGTTCGACGCTCGCAGCGTGTCGGATCCCAGCCCCAGGCGCTCGGCCACGCCGGGCCGGAAGTTCTGCACGAACACGTCGGCGGTGTCGATCACCCGGCGCAACGCCGCGATGCCGCGCTCGGCGCGCAGGTCCACGGCGAGCCCCGACTTGCCCCGGTTGTTGTTGGCGATCAGCGAGTTGATGCCACCGCGGCCGAAGTTCGGTATCGGGCGGAGGACCTCGCCCCCGATCGTCGGCTCGACCTTGATCACGTCCGCGCCCTGGTCGGCCAGCAGCATCGTGGCCCAGGGTCCGCTGATCACTTGCGACAGGTCGACGACCTTGATGCCCTCCAGCGGTCCGCTCACGTGCGCTCCTCGGTTCCCGGGACGAGGGACCCGTTCTACCCGTTGGGCCGCGGCACGTCGGTGAGCTGGTCGAAACCGCTGGGGCCGGTCATCGTGGTCGTGCCAGCGTCACGGCATGCCCGAGAACCATTTCGGCGAGGAAGTCGCGGCTCGATACGACGACGACTCGGCGGCGATGTTCGCCGGTGAGCGCATCGACCGGCTCCGAGTCGTACGGTGCCGGGCCATGGCGCGCTTCCACCGAGCGACGATCACCCCGACGAAGGCCGAGCTCATCGCCGAGTGGATCCCGACCCGATCATGGGGACCCGCGGCGAACGACCTCGTCGAGCTGATCGGGTCCTACCGGTTCGACGATCCTGACGGCCGCGTCGGCATGGAGACCCACCTCGTCTCGTCGAGCGGTGGGCTGCTCCAGGTCCCCCTCACGTACCGGGATCAACCGCTCGAGGGTGCCGAGGACGCGCTCATCACCGAGATGCACCACTCCGTGCTCGGCAACCGCTGGGTCTACGACGGGCTGCGCGATCCGCAGCTGGTGCTCATGCTGGCGGCCGTGACCATGACCGGTCAGGGCGAGGCCCTGGGCATGGTCGTCTACGACGGGCGCTGGTACGTCGCGCCGAGCAACGTCCGCATCCAGGGCGGAGGTTGGACCGAGGAACGAGTACCCGTCGACGGCTTCGAGCTCGAGTCCGACGACGCATCCGGGTCGGTGCTGCACAACGACCGGTTCGAGCTGACCGTGTTCCGGCGCCCGGTTCCCGGGCCACGCCCCGCCATGGGGCTCACCGCGACCTGGGACGGGCAGGCAGAGCCCGTCGTCCTGGCCGAGGTCCGCGAACGGTAGAGCCGCACGGATGTAGCCCACGCCGTACTCTCTGGCGCGCTCACTCGTTCATGGCATCGGAGGCCGGGCACCGTGGCGATGCGTTCGTTGCAGACCGACTACCTCGTCGTGGGTGCAGGCGCGATGGGCATGGCCTTCACCGACGCCCTGATCGACCACGACGACGTCCACGTCACGCTCGTCGATCGTCGTCACGCGGCCGGGGGTCACTGGCACGACGCCTATCCGTTCGTCCAGCTCCATCAGGCCTCGGTGTTCTACGGCGTGGCGTCGACCGTGCTCGGGACCGGGGCCGTGCAGCAGGACGGTCCGGAAACGGGGCTCCAGGAGCGGGCACGACGGTCGGAGATCCAGACCTATTACGACGACATCCTGTACCGCCGCTTCGTCGGTTCGGGCCGTGTCACCTTCCTCGGCGGGAGCGAGTACCACCACGACGGGACCGACCATCTCGTCACGTCGCGGGTGTCGGGCGAGACCCGGCGGGTCGACGTACGCCGCCGCGTCGTCGACGCCACCTACCTCTCACCCACGATTCCCGCCACGACACCACCGCCGTTCGGAGTGGCCGACACCGCTCGCGTCGTCCCCGTCAACGAGCTCGCCTCTCTGGCCGACGCGCCGAGCGACTACGTGATCGTCGGATCGGGGAAGACCGCCACCGACGCCATCATCTGGCTGTTGGCGAACGGTGTGGCGCAGGACCGCATCGTGTGGGTGCGGCCGCGTGATCCCTGGATGCTGAACCGAGCGGTCGTCCAGCCCGACCCGGTCGTGGCGCTCGGACTGGCCGCGGACACCATGGCGTCCGCCGCCGCCGCCGAGTCGTTCGACGATCTGTTCCTCCGCCTCGAAGCTGCGGGCGTGATGCTCCGGATCGACACCGACGTCGTCCCCACGATGGCGAAGACGCCCACCCTCGGCCGCTGGGAACTGGACCTGCTCCGCACCATCGAGCGCGTCGTGCGCCTCGGGCACATCGACCACGTGACCGCCGACGAGATGGTCCTCG
>CAVSXR010000014.1:0-20087 GCA_963731885.1 uncultured Acidimicrobiaceae bacterium
GCCAACATGCCCCGGCTGACGGTCCCGGTCGGATGCTCGGCGACCAGCCCGCGAGTGGCCCGGGCCAGGTCGGCATCGTCGGCCAGCGGGAGCCGGGCCGCCACGCCGGCGTTGGCCCGGGCGGTGGTCGGATGAGCCGGCTTCGGCGTCGTGTCGGTGGTCTCGACGGGCTGGTCAGCCATGGGTCCGCTCCTGGGTCGGGTGGGGCGCGATGCCCGAGGATATGATCCGAGCGACCCCGACCGAGAGGGTGAGCGCCATGGCCCAGGACCGTGTCCCGGGAACATCGCTGGTGCGGCAGGTCTACGACCGTGTCGTCGCCGAGCTCGGCCCACGGCTGACCGAGGTCACCGCCAGCGACGCCTTCGCCGAGCTGTCCGAGGTGACGCTCGCCGCCCAGGCCCGGCTCCAGCGTGAGATCGAGCGGCGGAGCCGGCGGTTCCTGCACTTCTGGAACCTGCCCGCCGGGAGCGATGTCACCGTGCTGCGCCGCGAGATCGGCGAGCTCGAACGCCAGCTGCGCGACCTCACCAAGCGCCTCGAGGAGGCCACGTCGCCGCCCCCTCCGAAGCCGCGGGCCAAGGCGCCGAAGGCCAACACCCCGCGTGGCGGAGGCAAGGGGCGGTGAGCCCGGAACCGGGTGTGCTGGAACAGGTCGGCGAGGTCCTGCACTCGACTCGTCGGCGGGTGCGCAACGGCACCCGCTACCTGCTCGGGCTCGATCAGCCGGAGCTGGGTCAGAGCCCCCGAACCTTGGCGGCCCGCCGCGACAAGGTCCACCTGTACCGCTACCAGAACGACGACCGCCGGCTCGGTCCACCGCTGCTGCTGGTGATGAGCCTGGTGACCCGACCCACCGTGTTCGACCTGCAGCCGGGCAACAGCTTGATCGAACGGTTCTGTGCGGCCGGGTTCGACGTGTACATGCTCGACTGGGGCGAGCCGGGCCCGGCCGACGCCGAGAACACGCTCGAGACGTACTGCGACGAGTACCTGCCGTGGGCGATCGGCGCCACGACCGAGGACGCGGGTGCCGACGCCGTGACCATGTTCGGGTACTGCTTCGGCGGATTCCTGTCGTTCCTGTCGCTGGCCGCCAACCCCGACCTGCCGGTCGACAACCTCGTCGTCCTGGCCACGCCGATCGCTCCCGAGCGAGGACCGCAACAGCTCCGTCCCGGACGCTTCGCCTCGCTGGACGCCTTCGACGAGACGGGCAACGTCTCGGCCGAGGCCATCCGCACCGCCTTCGTCACCCTCGATCCGATGGCCGAGGTCACCTCTCGGGTCGACTTCTGGCGCCGTCTCGACGATGACGACTACGTGCTCGCCCACAAGGTGATGACCGGCTGGGGGAACGACCACATCCGCTTCCCCGGAGCGACTGCGCACCAACTCGGTCAACTGTTCGCCGACGGCAACCCCATCCTCGACGGCACGCTCCACCTCGGAGGCCGTCCCGTCGACCCGGGCCGGATCACGGTCCCGTTCCTGTCCGTCGTCGGCGAGCGCGACAACATCGCTCCGGTCGCCACCAGCGAGCCGCTGCTCGACCTGGTCGGCTCCGAGGACAAGACCGAGCTGCGGGTGGCCGCCGGCCACGTCGGGCTGTTCGTCGGTCGCACCGCGGCCCGGCAGTGCGTGCCCGGGATCCTCGACTGGATGATCGACCGTAGCCACGAGGTGTAGCCCCGCAGTCAGGCCCGCGGCGTGCTGGACGCGGACGCCGTGGATGGGTGCCCCCGACGTACCCTCCACCACCATGACCGTGGACCACGGACGAGAGGTCGTGCTCGAGGTCCGAGGGCTGAGCAAGCAGTTCGGCCGGCTCCGCGTCCTCGACCGCGTCGACCTCGACGTGCGGGGCGGCGAGATCCTCGCGCTGGTCGGCGAGAACGGTGCGGGGAAGTCCACCGCCGTCGGGTGCATCGCCCGGACGATCGCCCCGGACGCCGGCACCTTCGTGCTCGACGGCGAGCCGCTCGCCACCGATCCGATCGGCGCGCGGGACCAGGGGATCGCCGTCGTGTGGCAGGACCTCGCCCTGTGCGACAACCTCAGCGTCGTCGCCAACCTCTTCCTCGGCAGCGAGCGCACCGACCGGGGCGTGCTCGACGACCGGACGATGGCCGATGAGGCCCGCCGGTTGTTCGGTCGCCTGCACCTACCCACCGACGACCTGTTCCGCCCCGTAGGCCAGCTGTCGGGTGGCCAGCGCCAGCTGGTCGCGATCGCCCGGGCCGTGCGCCGGCATCCATCGGTGCTGATCCTCGACGAGCCCACCGCCGCCCTCGGCGTGGCCGAGACGGTGCTGGTCGAACGCCTGCTCGCCGACCTGCGCGACGCGGGCGCCGCCATCCTCCTCGTGAGCCACCGACTCGACCAGGTCTTCGCCCTGGCCGATCGGATCGCCGTCCTGCGCCAGAGTCGGCTCGTCGCCGCGGTGTCGACGCTCGAGGTCCACCCCGACGACGTGGCGGCGATGATGTCGGGCATCGAGACCGACTCGTCGGCCCGTCGACAGCTGCGCCGGCTGAGCAGCCTGGTCGAGGAGCTCGCCGACGTCGATCCGGCCGCCGGCCTGTCACTGATCCTGTCGGCGATGGTCGAGTCGCTGGGCGTCGACCGCCTGTGTGTCCACCTCTTCGACGACGAGGGCGTCCTGCGCCGCATGGCGGCGGTCGGCCTCGGGCCCGGCGAGCTGACCATCGCCGGCCCCCAGGACGCGCCCGGCCAGGCGGCGGCCACCGGCGACGTCGTGGTCGTCGAAGGCACGGGGCGTCGGCTCGGCAGCGCGTGGTCGGTGCCCATCGTGGGGGCCGACGCCACCCTCGGCGCCATCTCCGGCTTCGCTGATGCACCGGGGCGGATCCACGACGACCAGCTCGAGCTCGTCCTGCTCCACGCCCGGTTGGCGGCGGCCGCCCTCGAGCGGGACCGGCTGCTGGCCGACGCCACCCGCCGCAACCGTCTGCTCGAGACGCTCCGGGGGGTGCTCGACACCCTGGCCGGCCCGCAACCGTTGCACGCCGGCATCGGCGTGGCCCTGCTCGCGCTGGGACGCGGCTTGGGCGCCGACTCGATCTCGCTGCACCATGCCGACGGCACCACGGTCGAGAGCAGCGAGGCCGGTGCCGATCGCCGGCGCATCGCGGCATCGCTGGTGCTGCGGTCGAGCGGTCGGCTCGACCGGGCCCGACCGGTGGGAACCGACGTGCTCGCCGTACCGATCGACGCACCGGCCGGACGCGCGGTCGTCGCCGCCTGGTGGGCGGATCCCAGCCGCCTCTCCGACGACGCCCTCGACCTGCTCGACGACGCGGCCCGGTCGTTGCGCCTCGCCCTCGAGCGCCAAGCACTGGAGGGAGCCAACGCCGAGGCCGAGTCGCTCCGGCGCAGTCAGCACCTCCAGCGGGACTTCCTCTCGCGTTTGAACCACGAGCTGCGCACCCCCCTGACCGCCATCCAGGGCTACGCCGAGACCCTGCGCCAGGACGACGTGGTCTGGGACCTGTCATCCCAGGAGCGGTTCCTCGACTCCATCGCCTCGGAGTCGGCGCGCATGGGGAGATTGGTGGGCGACCTCCTCGACTTCAGCGCCATCGACTCCGGCACCCTCCGGCTGGTGGCCGACTGGTGTGACCTGCCACTGGTCCTCGAAGCGGCGAAGCGATGCATCCCCGAAGGCTCGATCGCCCTCCGCACCGCCCCGGATCTCCCGGCGGTGTGGGGCGACCACGACCGTCTGGAGCAGGTGTTCGTGAACCTGCTCGACAACGCGGTCCGCCACGCCGCCGATGGCACGCCGGCCGATGTCGAGGTCGATGCTCGCACCGACTCCGGCGGCGAGACCGTCGTCGTGCGGGTGCACGACGACGGGGCCGGCATTCCGCCGTCGCTCGCCGATCGCGTCTTCCTCCCGCACGCCCGCGGTTCGACGAGCGCACCTGGCGCCGGCCTGGGTCTGGCCATCGCCCGGGGCATCATCGACGCCCATGGCGGGACCATCGGCCTCGAGCCGTGCGATCGTGGGACCACCATGGTGGTGACCCTTCCGGTGGAGCCGATCGAGCCATGACCGACGACGCCACGGTCGTCCTCCTGGTTGAGGACGACCGAAACATCATCGACCTCGTCCGGTCGAACCTGCTGGCCCGCGGGTTCGAGGTCGTCGTGTCGCGTGCGGGCGATGACGTCGCCGAACTGGTCCGTGATCACCGACCCGAGCTGGTGCTGCTCGACCTCATGCTCCCCGCCGCCGACGGCTTCGACATCTGCCAGGAGCTGCGGAGCGAGTCGTCGATCGGGATCATCGTGCTGTCGGCCCGCCGGGGCGAGCAGGACAAGGTCCGGGCCCTGAACCTGGGCGCCGACGACTACCTCACCAAGCCGTTCGGCGTCGAGGAGCTCCTCGCCCGGATCACCGCGCTCCTGCGCCGGTCGCGCGTCGGAACGGAGCCACCGCCGACGGCCGGATCGGTGCTCGACTTCGGTGACGTGCGCATCGACCTCGACGCCCAGCTCGTCACCCGGGGCGGTGATCCCGTCCATCTCACCCCCACCGAGTTCGCCCTGCTTCGGGAGCTGGCGCGGTCGCCGGGGAAGCTGCTGTCGCACGCCACGCTGCTCCGGAACGTCTGGGGTGCCGGCTACGAGACCGCCACGGAGTACACGCGCGTCTACGTCCGTCGGCTCCGGGCGAAGCTGGAGGATCCCGACGGCCCGCCGCTCATCGTCACCGAACCGCGAGCCGGGTACCGCCTCGTCCAGCCGTGACCGCGGCCGCTCAGACGGCGTTCACACTTCGTTCACGTGATGGTGACAACTTCTACACCTCGTTCACGGCGGGATTCGTACGTTGGCCGTGACAACCGAAACGGGTGAGGGAGAACTGATGAAGGTTTCGCGCACGCGAGCGGCATTGCTGATCGTGGCCGCCATCGCACTCGTCGGACTGGCGTCGTGCGGTGATGACGACAGCGGAAACGCGTCGACCAGTACGACTGCGGCTGGCGGTGGCACCACGGAGACGACAGCGGGCGGCGGCAGCGTCGACATCGCCGCCGATTCGTTCACCGCCGACTTCTCGGCCATGAAGGCGCTGCAGCCGATCGTCGACGCCGGCGACGGCAAGGTCGCCGTCCTGTTGCCCGACACCGAGTCCTCGGCCCGGTACGAGGCGTTCGACCGGCCCTACCTGCAGCAGGCCTTCGAAGCCGCCGGTATGAACTCCGGTGACATCATCATCCAGAACGCCCAGGGCAGCGCGAGCACGATGCAGACCCAGGCCGAGGCCGCGATCACCGACGGTGCGGTCGTGCTGCTCGTCGATGCGCTCGACTCCGGGAGCGGCGCCGCCATCGAGGCGTCCGCTGCGGCCAAGGGTGTGAAGGTCATCGACTACGACCGCCTCGTCAAGGGTGGCGAAGCGGATCGGATCTACGTGAGCTTCGACAACGTGTCCGTCGGCCAGCTGATCGGGCAGGGCTTCACCGACTGCGTGACGGCCTGGAACGTGCAGGACCCGCAGGTCCTCATCATGAATGGCGACCCCACCGACAACAACGCCACCCTGTTCGCCCAGGGCTACCACAGCGTGGTCGACCCGCTGTTCGACGACGGGACCTACACCAAGGTCGGCGAGCCCGCCGGCACCTGGACCCCGTCGGTGGCGCAGACCACCTTCGACCAGCAGTACACGGCGCACCCGGAGATCAACGCGGTGATCACGCCGAACGACGACAACGCCAACGCGGTGATCTCGTCGCTGCAGAAGCTGCAGATCCCGGCCGAGACGTTCCCCACCACCGGCCAGGATGCTTCCCTGTCCGGCCTGCAGAACATCCTCAAGGGTTACCAGTGCGGCACGGTGTACAAGCCGATCTACCTGGAGGCCCAGGGTGCAGCGGCCGCCGCGCTCTACCTGCGTGCCGGCATGGACCTGCCCGAAGGACTGGTGAACGGGACGACGGAGGACTCCGACGCCGGCACCAACATCTCGTCGGTGCTGCTGACCCCGGTGTGGGTCACGGCCGACAACATGGCTGACACCGTGGTCGCCGACAAGGCCGTGAACGTCTCCGACCTCTGCGTCACCGCGGTCGCCGACGCCTGCACCGCGGCCGGGATCAGCTGATCCGGGCCATCGACGGAGCGGCCGCCACCTCCATCACCTGATGGCGGTGGCGGCCCGATCGGCAGACGACCAGACTGGAGCGTCATGACGGGGGCACCGCAGCTCGAGTTGCGCGGCATCGACAAGCACTTCGGCGCCGTGCAGGCGCTGAAGGGTGTCGACCTCGAGCTGCACGCCGGCGAGGTCACCGCACTCGTCGGTGACAATGGCGCCGGGAAGTCGGTGCTCATCAAGTGCGTGGCCGGGATCCACCACGCGGACGCCGGCACCATCCTCTGGGAGGGTGAGCCGGTCCATGTGCGCACCCCGAAGGACAGCTCGGCCCTCGGTATCGAGACGGTGCACCAGGACCTGGCCCTGTGCGACAACCTCGACATCGTCCAGAACATGTTCCTGGGCCGGGAGATGATGCGCAACCGGGTCCTCGACGAGGATGCGATGGAGAAGGCCGCGAGCAAGACCCTGAGCAGCCTGGCGGTCACCACCGTCCGCTCGATCCGTCAGGTGGTGGCCTCGCTCTCCGGCGGTCAGCGACAGTCGGTCGCCATCGCCAAGACGGTGCTGTGGAACTCCAAGCTCGTGATCATGGACGAGCCGACCGCCGCCCTCGGGGTCGCCCAGACCCGCATGGTCCTGGATCTCGTACGTCGTCTCGCCGATCGGGGCCTCGCGGTGTTGATCGTCTCCCACAACATGAACGACGTGTTCGCCGTGGCCGACCGGATCGCGGTGCTCCATCTCGGACGCCTGGTGGCGACCATGCCCGCGGCCGAGCTCGACACCCAGCTGGTCGTCGAGCTCATGACGACCGGAGCGGCCAGCCGGACGATCGAGGAGGCGACGTGACCGACGTCCAACCGCGAGAAGAGGAGTCCGACGACGTCGACCTCGTCATCCCGGGAGAGCTCGAGGTCGAATCGCTGGGCGAGTATCTCCAGGCCAGCTGGGCCCGCCTCCGCGGCGGCGACGCCGGGATCCTGCCGGTCGTGGCCGGGCTGATACTGATCTCGGCGCTGTTCCAGACGCTGAACTCGAACTTCCTCACCGCCGGGAACCTGGTCAACCTCCTCATCCAGGGATCGGTCTACATGCTCCTCGCCATGGGGCAGGTCTTCCCCCTGCTCCTCGGCGAGATCGACCTCTCGATCGGCTTCGTCAGCGGCATCGGCGGCATCGTCGTCGCCGAGCTGGTCCGCGAGTCGACCGGGTGGCCGTGGTGGGCCGCGGTGCTGGTGGCGTTGCTCACCTGCGCGGTCATCGGTGCCCTCCAGGGGGCCATCATCACTCAACTCGGCTTACCCTCGTTCGTCGTGACCCTCGCCGGGCTCCTCGGCTGGCAGGGCGTGATGCTGCTGATCCTCGGCGACGGCGGCACGGTCCCGATCAACAACGACATCATCAACGACCTGGCGTCCGGCAACCTCACCCCGATCGCCAGCTGGCTGGTGATGCTCGGGATCGTCGCGGTGCTCGGCGCGCTCACCTGGCGTCGCGAGCAACGACGACGGGCCAGCGGCCTCGTGGCCCCGCCCGCGAGCCTCACCATCGCCAAGCTCGTCGCCATGCTCGCCGCCGGCTCGGTCGTCGTGCTGATCTGCAACACCGACCGGGGTCGCCTGGTGGCCATCCAGGGTGTGCCCTGGGTCGTCCTGCTCGTCCTGGCCGTGCTCGCGCTGTGGACCTTCGTGCTCGGCCGGACGCGGTTCGGCCGCTACATCTACGCCATCGGCGGAAACGCCGAGGCGGCCCGGCGAGCTGGTGTGAACCTCGCTGCCATCCGGACCGCGGCGTTCGCCCTCGCCTCGCTCACCGCCGGTGTCGGCGGGATCATCTACGCGTCGAGGCTGCGGTCGGTGTCGACCTCGCTCGACGGGGGCACACTCGTCCTCTACGCCGTCGCCGCTGCCGTCATCGGTGGCACGTCGCTCTTCGGTGGCCGGGGCAAGGCGATCCACGCCGTCCTCGGGGGCCTGGTCATCGCCGCCATCGACAACGGCATGGGGCTGCAGGGCTACTCGGCCGCGGCCAAGTACGTCGTGACCGCCCTGGTGCTGCTGGCCGCGGTGACCATCGACGCCGTCGCCCGGCGATCCGCCGCCGTCCACTGATCCCGAGCCGCCGCCCGGTCTCGCGGGACGAATCGGTCCGCACGCGAGGGTACGTCTACCTTTCTGGGCCATGGATGTGGGCACCAAGTTCCTGCTCGGCGGCGCGCTTCGATCGATGCATGCGGCCAACGCCCGCAAGCCGTTCGCGACCGATGGTCCGCTGTCGATCCCCTCGTTCGCGTTCGGGTGGCCGGCGTCGGAACTGCCCACCCAGCACATCGCGGCGTACGCCACGTCGGCCGCCTACGGCATCGGCCGCGGCGCGTTGTCGTCGACGAGAGGCAAGCTCGGCCTGGCCCTGACGGCCGGGGCCATGGCCACGCTCTGGCAGGAGTACCGCCGCATGGAGGGTGCCGACGCCATCGTCGAGGACGCCCTCGTCGAGGCCCTCGGCCCGGACTACCGCCAGCGCTCGGCCCCGCCCCCGATGTCCCCCCGGACCTCGTACCTGCAGGTGATGCCAACCAAGCGGGTGCACCGGCGCTACGTCGTCGACGAACGCGTCGTCTACGGCGACCACGGCGCCCGGACCAGCCTCGACGTGTGGCGCCGCCCCGACCTGCCGGCCGACGCCGGGGCGCCGGTGTTGGTCCAGATCCACGGTGGCGGATGGGTGGTTGGCAACCAGGAGGTGCAGGCCTACCCGCTCATGGCCCACCTGGTGGAGCGGGGCTGGGTCTGCGTCTCGGCCACCTACCGGCTGAGCCCCAGGGCGGCCTGGCCGGCGCACATCGAGGACGTCAAGCGGGCGTTGGCCTGGACCAAGGAGAACGTGGCTGCCTACGGCGGCGACCCGTCGTGGATCGCCATCACCGGTGGCTCCGCCGGCGGTCACCTCGTGTCCCTCGCCGCCCTCAGTCCCAACGACCCGCAGTTCCAGCCCGGCTTCGAGGACGCCGACACGTCCGTCGACGTCGCGGTGCCGTTCTACGGCGTCTACGACTTCACCAACCGCGACGGCACCGGCCGGAGCGACCTCGAGGAGTTCCTCGCCCGGGTCGTGTTCCAGCAGCCGCTCGACGCGTGTGCCGACGTGTTCGAGCAGGCGTCGTCGATGACCCACGTGCGGGAGGACGCCGTGCCGTTCCTGTTCCTGCACGGCACGAACGACAGCCTCGTCCCCGTGGCCCAGGCCCGGTCCATGGTCGCCATGCTGCGGGCAGTGAGCCGGAACCCCGTCGCCTACATGGAGTTCCCCGGCGCGCAGCACGCGTTCGACATGTTCGCCAGCACGCGCACCCGCGCCGTCGTCGACGGCGTCGAACGGTGGCTCGACCACTGGCGCTGCGCCAGCCCACGGTCGGTGTCGCCGCAACGAGGCTCACGATGAGCCCCCTGCCTCGGGTCCGTGCTCGGCGACGCTTCGACGTCGAGCGGCCCCTCGTGGAGGGCACCATCGCCGTCGGTGGCGCCCGGCTCGGCTTCGCCGAGTTCGGTGACCCCGGCGGGCGACCGGTGGTGTGGATGCACGGGACGCCCGGGGCACGTCGGCAGCTGGCCCCGCTGGCGAAGGGGCACGCGGCCACCGCCGGTGTCCGGGTCATCGGGCTCGAACGTCCCGGGGTCGGCTGGTCGAGTCCCCAGCGCTACCAGAAGGTCGTCGACTTCGCCGACGACGTCGAGCGGGTGGCCGATGCGCTCCAGCTCGAGCGCTTCGGCGTGGTCGGTCTCTCGGGCGGAGGTCCCTACGCCCTGGCCTGCGCCCACCGCCTCGGCGAACGTGTTGCCGCCGTCGGCGTGCTCGGCGGCGTCGCGCCCGCGGTCGGCGACGAGGCCCCACCGGGCGGTGCCACCGCCCTGGCTCCCCGGTTCTCGGATTCGATCCGCGGCCTCGAGTCGCTGCTCGGCCCGTCGTTGCGCCTGGCGCTGCTCGGGCTGACCCCCGCGGTCGACGTGATGTTCAACGCGGTCTACCGGTTGATGGGCGAGGGCGACCAGCACGTGTTCGACCAGCCCGGGATGCGCGACATGTTCATCGACGACATGCTCCGGGGCATCCGCTCGGGTGGCCTGGGGGCTGCGCTCCAGGACGTGGTGCTCTTCGGCCGCGACTGGGGCTTCCGGGTGGGTGAGGTGACCCGCCCCGTGTACTGGTGGCACGGAGTCGACGACAGCATCGTCCCGTTCGCCCACGGTCGACACATGGCCGAGCTGCTCCCGAGTTGCACCTTCACCGAGCAGGCCGGCGGGGCGCACCTCTCGGGGTACCTCGCCGCCGACGCGGTGCTCGACGCCGTCGCCGCTCACCTCTGATCCGAGGCAACGAGCGCATTCCATCGCCCTTCGTCGCGCCGCGATGTTCTCGTTGTCTTTCCCGCGTTCGGGCGCGATGCTGCGACCACAACAACTGGAGGGGGTCCGGGATGCCGAAGTTCATGTTTCGCGCGTCGCTGTCGGCGGAGGGTGTGGGCGGAGTGCTCCAGGAAGGCGGTACGGCTCGCCGGCAAGTCGTCGGTGATGCGATCAGCCAGCTCGGCGGAACCATGGAGGCGTTCTACTTCGCCTTCGGCGACGACGACGTCGTGGTCGTGGCCGAGCTACCTGATGTCGAGACGGCGGCCGCCTTCGCCATGGAGACGTCGTCGTCCGGTCGCGTGTCGGTGTCGACGACCGTGTTGCTGACGCCCGAGCAGGTCGACCAGGTCCGGGGGAAGTCGAGCGGCTGGCGGGCGCCCGGAGCCTGACATCGTCGGAAGTCGCTCAGGAGAAGCGGGTGATCCAGCCCTGCTCGCGGAACCGGCGCAGCTGACGCCGGACGAACCACATCGCCAGCGCGACGCACACCAGTGAACCGGCGATGCCGAGGCCGAGATCACCCCACAACACGCCACCGCCCTCGAGGCTGGCCCGAGTGGCCTCGAAGACGCGCGTCAGCGGAACGACGCGAGCCACCGGCTGGAGCACGCCGGGGAGCGCCTCCGGCGGGTAGAAGATCCCCGACAGCGGCATGAGCAGCACCAGCGTGCCCCACGAGAACACCTCCGCCGTCTCGCCGTACTGAAGGACCAGGCCGACCACGAGCAGGGCCACCGCCCACCCGAAGACCATCAGGGTGGCGGCCCCGATGGCCAGGACCCAGCCGCCACCGGTCGGGTCGACCGAGTACAGACCCGCGGCGACCGCAGCCACCAGCACCATCGAGGTGAGGGCTCGGACGAAGCCCGCGATGAGCAGTGCCAGCGCGTACTCGGCTTCGGTCAGCGGGGTGGTCCACAGGTTGAGGACGTTGCGGGACCACACCTCCTCGAGGAACCCGAGCGAGCCGGCGAGGGTCAGCTGCCAGATGACGTGGAACAGCAGGATGCCGACGACGAGGATCTCGACGGCACGGTCGGTCTGTCCGAAGGCCACGCCGATGGAGGAGAACAAGAGGGCGTCGAGCACCGGGAGCGCGATCAGTAGGAACCAGTGCCCCGGGTTCCGGGACTGGACCAGGGCATGGCGTCGCACGACGGCGCCGACGCGGCGCCACCGCACCCGGGACCGGTACGTCACGGGCGCGATCACAACCGCTCCCCCCGCATCCGGACGGCCTCGGCCAGGAACAGGTCCTCGAGGGAGGCGTAGCCGGCGTCGGCCACCACTGCGGCGGGCGCGCCGTCGGCCAGCACTCGACCTTCGCGCAGGAACACGACGCGCTCGGTGAGCGTCTCCACCTCGCGCATGTCGTGGCTGGTGAGCAGCAGGGCCGTCCGGTGCTCCCGGTTGAGCCGGGCCAGCGCGTCGCGCACGCGCAGCGCCACGTCGGGATCGAGCGACGCCGTGGGCTCGTCGAGCACGACGAGTCGCGGGCGGTGCATCACCGCCTTGGCGATCCCGACGAGCGTGGCCTGACCGGACGACAGGCTCATGCACGGCTTGTCGCGCAGGTACTCGATGTCGAGCTCGTCGATGACGCGGTCCACGTCCCGGCGGGGATCGGGGTGGTCATGGAGGTCGGCGAAGAACCGCAGGGCCTCGTGGACGCGCAGCCGGTCGGGGAGGGGGAGGTAGCCGGCCGCGAACCCGACGTCTTCCATGGCGGCGCTGCGACCGGCAGGGAGGCGCCGGCCCATCAGGTCCACGCTGCCCTCGTCGGGATCGATCGCGCCCAGCAGCATCAGCAGGAGCGTGGTCTTGCCCGCACCGTTGGGACCGACGATGCCGACGCGCTCGCCGGCCCGTACCACCAGGTCGACCCCGTCGACCGCCTGCAACGCTCCGAACCGCTTCCGCAGTCCGCGCCCGTTCACGACGTCGTGGCGCGGCGCGCTGGTGTCGGGCCGTTCCCCCTGCACGCCGTCAGGCTGCCACGGTCGGGGGGCCGGGCCGGCGGGATTTGCGCCGGGCTGGTTATCGTCGCCGCTGGAGTGGAGCCCAGTGCACATCAAGACGCTCACCGCTCGGACCTTGACGCCCCAGACCCGGGAGGACACGCGGTGAATACCGACCGGCTGCTCGTCGTGGCCGCGATGCGTTCGGAGCTACGGGCGTTCCGGCGGCACCCGGCATCGGCCGGTGTCGCCAGCGCGATCGTCGGCATCGGTCCGGATCGAGCCGAGCACGGGCTGCGGAGGGCCCTGGACGAACGGTCCGACATCGAACACGTCGTGATCATCGGCATTGCCGGCGGGGTGGGGGAGCAGGTGCACATCGGTGACCTGGTGGTGCCCGCGACGGTCATCGACGGGCGCACCGGTGCCGAGTTGCGGCCGCAGCCTCTCGGGGCGCACGTGGCCCGACATGCGCTGCACACCTCCGGCCGGTTCATCACCGACCGGGACGAGCTCGACGCGCTGGCCGCCCGCGGCGTCGTCGCCCTCGACATGGAGACCGCCGCCGTCGGTGCGGTCTGCGAGGAGCGCGGCCTGCGGTGGTCCGTGCTGCGGGCGATCAGCGACCACGTCGACCACCTCCCGGTCGACCCGGCAGTGCTCGGCCTCACCAGCCACGACGGGGCACCTCGCCCCGCCGCGGTCGCCCGCTACCTCGTGACCAGGCCACACCGGATCCCCGGCTTGATCCGCGTCGCACGCGGCGCCCAGCGCGCCTACGCCACGTCGACCGGAGCGCTCGTCGATGCGCTCAGATGAGGTAGGTGAGCCGTTCGATCGGTCGGTTCGGGCGGTTCACGATTCTCGAATGCGGTCCGCAACGAGGTAGCCGCCGTCGACGGGCAGGACGGAGCCGGTGACGAAGTCGGATGCCGCCGACGCGAGGAAGACCACCGGACCGACGAGATCCGTGTCGGTGCCCCAGCGCCCAGCGGGGGTCTTGCGTCTGATCTGGTCGCCGACGGGGCTGGCGGGCATACCGCGGGTGAGGTCGGTCTCGAACCAGCCAGGCAGGATCGCGTTGACCTGGATGTGGTCAGCGGCCAGTTCGACCGCGAGGGCGCGAGTGAGCCCCAGCATGCCCGTCTTCGCCGCGGCGTAATCGGCGAAGTCGGGCGGACCGAATGCCGAGTACATCGATCCGATGTTGACGATCTTGCCGCCCGCGCCCTGCTCGCGCATCTGCAGTGCGGCGTGCTTGCTGCACAGGAACGCGCCGGTGAGGTGGCTGTCGATCACAGCACGCCACTGCTCGAGCGTCAGGGCGGTCACTGCGCCGCCGCCGAATCCTCCAGCGTTGTTCACGAGGACATCCAGCTTCCCGAACCGCTCGACGACGGCCCGGATCGAGGTCACGACGGAGTCCTCGTCGGTCACATCGCCGTGGAGAACCATGGCCCGATCTCCCAGGGCGCGCTCGGCCCGGTGGTTCTTGGTCTCGTCACGCCCGATCACCGCGACGTGGGCCCCCGCCTCCGCCAACCCGTGAGCCATGGCGAGTCCGAGCCCACCGTTGCCGCCCGTCACCAAGGCCACCCGCTCCGTGAGCGCAAACCGCGAATCTGACACGTTGCCCCCTCCCTGCCACCACGCAGTCTGACAGTCTCATCGCCGAAAAGGGCTCGGAACGTTGCGTTGCGTCAGCGGAGCGACTGTGTCGTGATTGCCCGCGGCGTGCCCCGTGCCAACCTGGGACCGTGACCCTGCTCGTCACCGACCGGCTGATCAGGTCTCGCCGTGGCGACGCCATGGTGCGGCGCCGGTGACCGCGTGCTGCGGGCCGTCCCGCGATCCCGCCGGCGCCACCGACCGAGATCGTGCGCAGCACGCCGACCCGGCCGCGACCGCCTCGACCGCAGACATCGCCGACATCCCCGGCGGCTCGTTCACGATGGGGACGGACGCCCGCACCGGGTACCCCGCCGACGGCGAGGGCCCGGCGCACGAGGTCGACCTCGACGGCTTCAGGCTCGGCGTGCACACGGTGACCAACGACGAGTTCGCTGCCTTCGTGGTGGCGACGGGATGGACCACGACCGCCGAGCGGCTCGGGACGTCGTTCGTCTTCGCCGGCCTGCTCCCCGACGAGTTCCCACCGACGCGCGGCGTCGCGGCCGCACCGTGGTGGCGTGAGGTCGAGGGCGCCGACTGGCGCCACCCGGAGGGTGCACAGAGCGATGTCGTCGATCGCGGCCGCCACCCCGTCGTCCACGTGAGCTGGTTCGATGCCGAGGCGTACTGCAACTGGGTGGGTGGCCGTCTCCCCACCGAGGCGGAATGGGAGCGGGCGGCGCGCGGTGGTCTGGCCGGCCACCACTTCCCCTGGGGCGACGAGTTGGAGCCTGACGGCGGGCACCGCATGAACGTCTTCCAGGGCCGGTTCCCGGGCCACGACACCGGGGCCGACGGGTGGATCGGCACGTGCCCGGTCGGGAGCTACCCACCCAACGGCTTCGGCCTCCACGAGATGACCGGCAACGTCTGGGAGTGGTGCGCCGACTGGTTCGATCCCGCCTTCTACGGGCAGTCACCGCGCACGGCACCGTCGGGGCCGGCGACCGGAACCGCCAGGGTCATGCGAGGCGGGTCCTACCTGTGCCACCACAGCTACTGCGCTCGGTACCGCGTCGACGCCCGCAGCGCCAACACCCCCGACAGCTCGACGGGCAACGTCGGCTTCCGCGTCGCGTGGGGCTGACGATTCCTGGACGCCAGCCGCCCGCCGCCCTCACTCCGCTCGGAGGTTGGTGGCGGGGCGACCGCGGGCGGCCATGCGGCTCGGCCACCACGCCAGCACCATGGCGACCCCGGCGGCGGCCGGCACCAGCACCACCAGGAGCGTCCAGGGCATCACCGGATCAGCCAGGGCCCGGAGGTGCTGCACGAGCAGCCTCCACACCAGCCGACTCATCACCAGGCCGGCGGGCACGCCCACCAGCAGCGCCTCGGCGAGCAGCAGCAGTGCCTCCGCCATCACGCCCCGGCGGATCTGGGCCGGCCGTCCTCCCAGTGCCCGGACGAGGGCGAGGTCCCCGCCGCGTCGGCGGGCGCTCACCAGCAGGGCGTGGAGCAGGGCGACCGCGCCCAGGACCACGAAGAAGATCGCCAGCGACACGGCCACGTACCGGCTGGCGGCGAGGTTCCGGATCGGTCCGGGGACCAGCGGCTGGGAGAAGAGCGTGAAGTCCAGTCCGTAGTCCGCGGCCAGCCCGGCCTCCACCTGGTCGACCGGCAGCCCGGGGGCGTAGCGGACCACGATCGACGAACCCAGGTCGTCCACGGATCCGCCCGCCAGACCGTCGGGCGTCATCACCGCTCCGAGCCCGATCGTCCGCTCTTCCACCGGTGGTAGCAGCGCGGTGCCGACGATCCGGAGGACATGGGTTGTCTGGTCGTTGTCGAGGATCTCCACCGTGTCGCCCACGGCCAGGCCGAGGTCCGACATCGTCTGCTCGCCGAGGGCCACCTCGTCGGCGTGGTCCGGGAGCCGACCGTCCAACCGGGTGAGCGACAGGTCGCCCTTGACCGTGTCCAACGAGTAGACGGCGACGTTCCGGCCGTTCATGAGCAGGTTCGCGGAGGTCAGGTCGGCGACCGCGTCGACCCGAGAGTCGTCGATCAACTGGGCCTGCACGTCGGAGAGCTGCGCATCGCCGAAGTAGTCCGGGATCGTCGACCAGTTCCATCCCCAGCGCGTCGGTTGGGTGCTGAGGTCGTGGAGGCTGGTGGTGATCACCCCGGCGCCGACCAGACCGGATACCCCGACCGCGATGCCGAGGACCGCCGACCGCAACGGGAGGCTGCCCGCGCCGCGCCCACGGTCACGGGCGAGGTGCACGCCGAGCAGCGCCCCGAGTGGCAGCCCGAGGTGTGATGCGGCGCGGGCCACGCTGGATGGTCGACGGGCACTGGCTCCGGAGCCGCCGGAAGCGGAGCGTCGGAGCGCCCGCCGAGCTGATCGGAACGCCCACCACGTCGTGGCCAGGACAACGATGAGTCCGCCGATCGCCAGCACGGCCGACGACACCCAGATGCCCGGCGACACCTCTGCCCGGCGGGCCAGGCCGGTCGGCAGGAGTGGTGACGCCAGCGTGGCGCCGATCGCCCCCACCACCACGCCGACGATGCCCGCGCCCACGACCGGAAGGGCGACGCCGAGGGCGACTCCGCCGGGCGTGGCGCCCATCGCGGCCATGGCCCGAGCAGACCGCGCCGGGATGGCCGTCTGTCGGGAGATGGCTTGGCCGAGTGCCACGGCGCCGGCCGCGGTCGCGCCCGCCGCCAGCAGCAGCAACCCGACGGCCAGGCTGTCCACCGCACCCTGCGCCGTGCGGAGGTACAGGTCGGTGGCCGTGCTCGGCGTCAGCAGGGCGCCCCCCGACAGCGCGAGGAGCTCACTGGGCATCAGGGCCTCGGCGCCCGTGGTGACCTGATCGACGTCCGCCACACCGCCGCGGAGCCGGGCCACCACCACTGCCGGCCACGCCCCGATCCCGTCGTGGGCGGCGACGAACCCGGGGGCGGCCAGGGCGGTGAGCTCACCTCGCCGCAGGTCGCCCGAGAGGTCCTCCGGGAACCGCCCCACACCGACCACCCGCAGGTCGAGGTGTGGGCCGTTGAAGCCGGGGAACGCACCCGGAGCGAACAGCTGCTCCAGGTCGTTGTCCGTCCACGTGTGCACCGCGAGGGTGTCGCCGACGCTCGCACCGGTCTGCTCGGCGGCGGTGGCGCTCAGCAACACCTCGTCGGGCGAGTCGGCGTGTGGGAAGCGCCCGGCGAGGAGTCGGGGTCGGTCGAGTTGGGTGCCCCACACCCCGGTGGGATCGCTGAGGATGGCGATGTCCGGGATGGCCGAGTCGTCGGGCCAGCCGTTCACCAGGATCCGCTCGGTCGACAGCTCCACCGCCGGCTGGGCCGCCACCGCGTCCAGGATGGGCGCCACCTGCTCGCGGGCCGCCGACTGGTAGGAGACGTCGCTGGCCCCGGCCCGGTCCCGGAACCGGTCCACGGTGGATTCCGTGCGCTGGGCGCCGGTGAGGGCCATGAACACCGCGCCGCTGACCATGGCCGCCAGTGCGGCCACTCCGAGCAGACTTCCCCACCGGCGGCGCAGCTCCGCCCGCACCACCAACGAGACGGCTGCCCACGGTCCCACGCCCGAATGGAAGCCGAATCGCCCGTCGCCCGCCACTCAGAACGACCGATCCGGCCAGGAGCCCACGGCGATCGGGTCGCGTTCGGACCAGTGGGCCCCCGGCGTCGACTCGAACCGCACGGGGCGCCTCCTCTGTCCTTCCTGCCCGATGGGACCATCTTCGGTCCCGGGGCCGCCCGCCCCAAGGGCGCTGTCCGGTGTCGTGGGGTGGGGCTGGCACCCCCTCGACTCGTGTTCGAGACCGGTCGACCGGACGTGCGCCCTCACGCGGTGCCGAGGAAGAACCCGCGGAAACGCGCCACTCGCGGGTACATCGATCGGCCCCGCAGACCGACGAGCTGATCCTCGACGTAGGCGAGGTCGAGGTCTGGACGCACCGCCGCGATGTTCGAGAGATCGACCCAGTCCTGGGGGCGACCGAACGACAACTTGAAGACGCTCAGGTCCTCCGCCCCGAGGAAGGGGAGCACGTCGTCGCCGCGGCCGAACGGGTGGTGGACAGTGCGCCGGGCGACGGTCGCGTAGCGGTCGTCGAGCGACGGGAACACGTCGAGCGGGAACGGCTCCTCGTCGTGGGTGAATCGCACGCCGGCGACGGGGAGCTGTTCGCCTTCTTCCGCTGGTCGGTATCCGAGCGGCTCCAGCGCCGCTGCGATCCGATCGAGCTGGTCCTCCGGGACGAACACGTTGACGTCGATGTCGACGGTGCCCCGGGGTTCCGCGATGTAGCCGAGGGCCAGTGCGCCGCCGAAGGCGTGCGGCAGGTCGGCGCGGTCGAGGTGGTCGTGCACGTCGACGATGAGTCCGACGAAGTCCGTCACCGGCGGCCTCGCACGATCGCCTCGGATGCGTCGAGGACGGCGTTCATCGCACGGACCCGGTCGCTCATCGGGGTGTCCGGAGTGATCGACGGCGGCTCGCCCGGACTCGACCACCCCGGGGGCCCGTCCGGGTCGGGCACCACCAACGTCGTCGCTGACCCCTCGGCGACCAGGGTGAAGCCGCAGGCGGCCAGCAGGCGATGCAGCGTGTCCGAGGTCGGGACCCGGCGACCGCGCTCGATCGCCGAGATGTTGGGTTGGGCGATTCCGGACACCACGGCCAACTCCGTCTGCCCCATGCCCCGGGCCGTCCGCGCTCGTCGCACCAGATCGCCGTACATGGGCGTAACTATATCGTGCTCGATATAGGCGGGGAATCGTCAGCGCGTCTGCTCGTAGTCGAGGCGGCCCACGTCGGCGGTGGCGGCGGCCACGTCGACGGCCGGCACCGGCTGAGGTTCGCGGCAGTAGACGTACGACGTGGCGCAGTAGTCGTCGACCCGCTCGCAGATGCCCCAGGCCAGCAGCGCCGGGCGGCCCGTCGGTGCGCCAGCCCTCGCCGGCCACCGGGTTGGTCCGCTCGTACTCCGCGAGCTGCTCCTCCTCACCCGGAGCGAAGAACTTGGCCCCGATCTGCTGGATCGTGACCCGCAGGTCGGACGCGAACACGATCGGGTCCGGCACGTGCCAGCGGTAGAAGCCGACGAAGTCGGGCTGGGTCCCCATGCCCTCGGCTTCCGTGCCGTGGCGGCTGCGCACCAGCGGCGCGCCGCCGTAGGGCGTGCTGTGCGCGCCCATGCCCCAGGCCGTGCCGACGTAGTCCTCCAGGCCGGTACCGCAGATGGTGGGCAGGTCGGTGTCGCCGTCCCGGTACACCTTCACCTCACCCTCGCCGTACCAGTTGGCGGGGTCGATCACCCGCACGCCCACCACGCAGCCCAGGAACCGGCCGGGGCCGCGCAGGCCGTCGGCGATGACGAAGTCCCGCTTCTGCACGGTGGGGTTCTCGCGGCGGAACGCCACGTGGAGGTAGCCGGCGCCGTCCGGGAGCGAGGGTTGGAGCGTGTAGTCGACCTGGTAGTAGAGCGTGGTCTCCCGGTCGGAGTGGTTGGTGAAGCTGATCTCGATCCGTTCCCGGAACGGCATCGGGAAGTAGGCGTTGAAGCCGCGTCCCTCCTGCGCCGTCGTCAGCGCCGAGGCGTACGGGACGGCACGTCCGTGGGGGAGGCCGAAGAAGTCGAGCACCGGTGTGGCGATGCTGGGCTCGTCGCGTCCGTCGTAGCGGACCTCGAGCACCAGCGACCGCAGCCGCTCGGGCCGGGCCAGCGGAACGGTCAGCCAGAGGTGGCGCACCGTGCCCGGCCCCTCGATGTCGGCCAGCACGACCCGCTCGCCGGGTGCGATCCGCCGGCTCGGCGCACCCTTGCGCCCGCCGTGGGCCTGCCCGCCCGCGCCCCGGGCGCCGGTCGGGTTCTCGAACGTCGCCGCCCGCGAATCGAGCGACGGGTCGATCACCGACGGGTCCCCGAACAACATCGCCGCTCACCCTCGCAC
>CAVSXR010000015.1:0-93554 GCA_963731885.1 uncultured Acidimicrobiaceae bacterium
GACTCGGCGCTGATCGAGCAGCTGCTCGAGTTCCGATCCACGCTGACCGACGACGAGCAGCAGGCGTTGTACGAGCTGGTTCTGCGGGCCGAGGGAATGTCTGATCACCGGGCGCTGGCCTCCCTCCCGGCCGAGGCGCTCTTCGACGAGCAGGAGCGACAGCTCATCGCCGAGCTCGACGCGGATACGGGCGCAGACGCAGACGCCGTGCTCCCGCCGAACGTCGTCCTGATCATGAAGGCCACCCGACTGTGCAACCTGCGCTGCACCTACTGCAACGCGTGGCGGGAGGGTCCCGACCAAAACATGACCTTCGAGGTGCTCGCTCGCATCACCCACGGGGTCCTCCTCGACCGCCGCAAGCGCCCGACGGGCGGCAACCTCGCCGGCGTCACCACGACGTCGTTCATCTGGCACGGGGGTGAGCCTCTGCTCCGCGACGTGTCGTTCTACCTCAAGGCGTTGTGGCTCCAGCACCACTGGCGGCGCGAGGACCACGAGATCTCCAACCGGATCCAGTCGAACGGGTCGAGGATCACGCCCGAGTACGTCGACTTCTGCAGACGGTTCGGGATCGGCGTCGCGATCAGCCTCGACGGTCCGCCCGAGATCCATGATCGACGCCGGCTCGACGCCGCTGGCCGGCCCACGTCCGACCGGGTACGCGCGGGACTGCGGCTGCTCCAGGACGCCGGCCTCGGGAAGGCCGTGCTCATGGTGGTCGACGAAGATGTGCTCGCACGCGGACCGCAACGCCTGCTCGACTACCTCGACGACCTCGGCGTCGAGAACGTCGGGCTCCTGAACTTGGTGCCGGGCAACCGCGACGACGGTATCGATGTCGATGGCGCATGGCTGCACTGGGCGCGCTACCTCGCCTTCCTCCGAGACCTGTTCGCGCGCTGGTACGACGACTACCGCGACCGCATCACCATCCGCGAGCTCGCCCAACCGCTCGAGATCATGCGGGGCAGCCAGGCCGCGTACTGCGTGTTCCAGACCGACTGCTTCGAGTTCGCGTTCGACATCGACCCCAACGGCACCGTCACCGGCTGTGACAAGTACGTCGGCGACCCGGCGTTCCGGTACGGCTCGATCATGGAATCCACGGTGCGAGATGTCCTGACCAACGCCATGGTCCAAGCGCAGCGGGAGCGTGACCGTCACGACACCGACGCGCTCCGCGACTGCCGATGGTTCCATGTCTGTCAGGGCGGTTGCCCTCACGACAGGGACGTCAACGCGGCCATGGGGCTCGAGGGTGCCGTCGGCTGTTGCGGACTCGGACCCCTGCTCGACGACATCGACGAGATGGACCGCCAAGGCGACCTCACGTCCTCGTCGGTCGACGCAACGTTCGGGGCGCCACCGCCGCACACCAAGAGTGCCGTCATCCCGGTGTCGATCAGCCCGAGCCCACGACCGGTCGCAGCACGTTGAGTACGTACACCTCCAACAACCACCACAACCAAGGAAGAGGCAAGCGACATGGCAAACATCACCAACGAGGCGCTCCAGAGCGTGTCCGAGAAGCTCAAGACCTTCACCGAGGGACTGAGCGACGAGGAACGCACGGTCGTCCAGCTGCTCATCGAGGAGGCGACCACGCCTGACGACGAGGTCAGCGGGTTCGACTTCTCGTCGTTCACCGCCGTGCCCACGTCGTTCACATTCTCGCCGGCCAAGCTCGACGCTCGCATCTCGACTCGATTCGGCAAGGGCTCGTCCGACGACGGTCACACCGGGTACTGGTCGCTCGACATCGGCTCCGGCGGCAGCGCGATCGGCGGCACCCGGATCTGAACCGTCCAGCCCTGACCGGTGGTGGTCGCCGACCGGCGAGCGGCGACCACCACCGCCAGATGCGATCTGATGCGATCCAATCCCCACGACACCCGAGTTCCCACCGGGCTCAGCGAACTGATCGACCGGCACGGGCCAGCGGTCAAGGTGCTGCAGCGGGGAACCCACCGTACGGTCGAGCCGGCCCGGACCGTCGAGTGCATGACCAGGCACTTCGCCCGGACCGGGATCACCCGCGTGGCAGACATCACCGGCCTCGACCACATCGGCATCCCCGTCGCCATGGTCATTCGGCCCAACAGCCGTGGCCTGTCCACGTCGCAGGGCAAGGGCCTCACGCGTGACGCCGCTCGGGCCTCAGGGATCATGGAGTGCCTCGAGCTCTGGCACGGTGAGCATCTGTTCCCGGCTGTCCATCGTGGTTGCGCCGCTCAGATGCGCCAAAGGATGGCGCTGCTCGACCTGGAGCGGATCCCGCGGCGCGTTCGGGGGCGAACCGTCTCCTGGCCTACAGATCCTCTGGACGACCGGGACCGACCTGTGGACCGGAGCCGACCTCGCACTGCCCGAGGAGCTCGTCGGTACCGATCGGAGTCACCCGCGCTTCCCCACCAGCGGCTGCTTCCTCGCGACGTCGAACGGTTTGGCTTCCGGGAACCACCCCCTCGAAGCCATCGCCCACGGGCTGTTCGAGGTCGTCGAGCGCGACGCCGTGACCCTGCTCGCCCTCCAGAGCCAGCAGGCGCAAGCCCAGGCTCGGATCGACCTCGAAACCGTCGATGATCCCGACTGCCGGTCACTCATCGACCGGTGCACGCACGCGGGTGTCACCGTCGCGGCCTGGGACGCCACGTCGGACATCGGCCTCCCGGTCGTCGATGCGGTGCTGTTCGACGCGGTGGCCGATCCCTGGCGACCGCTCCCGCTGGCCCGGGGCCAGGGCTGTCATCCCTCCCGCAGCATCGCCTTCCTCCGGGCGCTCACCGAGGCCGCCCAGGACCGGCTCACCCTCATCGCAGGCTCGCGGGACGACACCGCCTACGATGCGTACGGCGATGCGGCCGCCCGGGCGCTGCGGGACTGGGCCGACTGCCTCACGAACGAGCCCACGCCGATTCGCTTCGACTCCCTCCCCGACTTCACGAACGACACGGTCGCAGACGACGTCGAGCTGGTCCTCAGGCGACTGGCCGACGCGGGACTCGGTCAGGTCGCGGTCGTCGACCTGACCCATCCCGATCTCGGGGTGCCGGTGTGGCGGACCGTTGTACCCGGCCTCGAGTACCTGGGGAACGAGCCCGCCGCCTACCGGCCAGGGAATCGGGGAGCGGCAGCCCTGGCCAACGCCGGACCAGGTAGCCACCTCCCATGAGCGACCCCCACGACGTGGTGGTCTTCGTCGGCCCCACACTTCCCGCTGCCGAGGTTGGCGAATTGCTCCCGGACGCCATCGTGGCGCCACCAGCCGCCATGGGCGACGTTCTCCTGACCCTCGAACACCGGCCCAGTGCCGTCGTGCTCATCGACGGGCTCTTCGAACGGGTCCCCGCGGTCTGGCACAAGGAGCTGCTCTGGGTGCTGGAACAAGGCGTCGCAGTCTTCGGCGCATCGAGCATGGGGGCGTTGCGCGCCGCCGAGCTCCACTCCTTCGGCATGATCGGCGTGGGTCGGATCTTCGAGCAGTTCGCGACCGGCGCCCTCACCGATGACGACGAGGTGGCCGTCGCCCATCTCGGAGCCGAGGACGGATTCCGAGCGGTGAGCGAGGCCATGGTCAACATCCGGGCCACGACCGACGCCGCCGTTCAGGCCGAAGTGGCCACCCCCGCCGAGGCCGATCAGATTTGCCGCGCGGCCAAGGCCCGCTTCTACCCCGAACGTGGATGGGACGCAGTGCTCCATGACCTCTGCAGCCATGGCGGGCTCACCAGCGACCGGGCCTCGGAACTCCGGACGTGGATCAACTCTGGCGGCCGCGTCGATGCCAAGGCTGCCGACGCTCGCGCGGTGCTCGACCGCGTCCGTACGTGGCGGGCAGATCGGCGCGCGACGTGTTCGGCGGGACTGGACGATGGAACGCACCGTGTACTGGGCGGTCGCCATGAAGCAGCTGGCCGAACAGCGACGCGATGATCGGGGCACCGGCAGCCTGGTCGAACGAGTCCTCGACGAGCTTCGACTCGACCCGGACGAACACCAGCGCATCGCCCAGGAGGCATTCGTCCGAGTCCTCGCCGCGGCGCTGGCCGACGCTCGGTCGGTCACGCTCCGTCCCGAGGAGACCCAGGCCGCGCTCGACTCGCTCCGAGGCGAGCTCGCGCTTCACGCCCCCGAAGACGTCGAGAGATGGATCGACGACGAAGGCATGTCGACGGAGGAGTTCCGGGCGCTCGTGCGCGGTGATGCTCGATTGGCGTGGGCCAGACGCATGATCCGTTCCGACCTCGGCCCGGTCATGATCGACGTCCTCCGACGACGACGGCGGTACGCCGAACTGGCGTCGACCGCACGTCAGAAGCGAGATCTGCTCCGGGAGCACGGACTGGACGAAGAGACGGCCGTCGACGGAATGGAGCCCGAGGCGTTGGTCGAGTGGTGGTTCGGCACCGTCCTGTCCGATCCCCGACCGAACGACCTCGACGAGTATGTCGTCGGACGTGGCCTCGGCAATCGGGCAGAGTTCCTGCGTGCGGTACGACGGGAGTATTGGTACCGCGAGCTGACCGGCAACGGCGCCGCCACCATCGACTCGATCTGACGATCGACGAGGTCAGCCGTGCTCGACGTGCAACATCGCCCGTGCGTGTTCTTGACACCGGTCGCACGAGCCGACGTGTTGGCCGAGCGATTCCAAGTCGGTCGGAGCGATCGCCTTGAAGTCATCGCAGCCGTCGCCGGAGCGGAGCATGTCCAGCGTCAGCGCATTGCGAAGCCGGCGCCGGGCACGGTGGACGATGACCTTGGCATTGCCGGCCTTGACGCCGAGCGCGGCAGCGATCTCGGCCGGCTTCAGTTCGAGGTAGGTCGCGAGGGCGACCGCGGTGGCCTCCCGCTCCGGCAACGCACCGAGCGCACCGCGGACTCGGCTGCCGAGATGGCGCAGCTCGACCTCGACCGAAGGGGTCCGGCGGCCGGTTGGCAGTTCGTCGGTCGCAGCGTCGCTGTACCGCGCCACGTCCTTGGAGGTCCGGCGGCGACCGTCGATGGCGACGTGGCGGGCGATGGCGAGCAGCCAGGGACGGAACCGAGACGGGTCATCGAGGCGGTCGAGGTTCTCGAGCGCCCGAGCAAACACCTCTTGTACGCAATCGGCGTGGTCGTCCGGGTCGCGGACGTTGTCGCGGATCACCATGCGCACGACGCCGACGTGGCGTTCGAATAACGCGGCGAATTGGCCGACATCGCCGTGCTGGGATGACTTGACCAGTACCGCGTCGTCCACCGTTGCGGCGGAGCGCTGTGGGATCATCCGGTCCACGTCGTCCCGGTACCCGAAGTCGGCCGCCCCCTGCCCATGTCGCGAGCATAGAACAGGGCCAGGACGGCCGCTCTCGTCACGCTTGCTTCTCACCTGCCGACCGTCTGGCGGCGATGGCCCCGCGCAGGTGCCCGAGCACATCCACCGCGCCGACCCCGACCGGCAATTCGACGAGGGCCTGGACGAGGTCGACCCCGCCGCCCCCTCGATCCAGCAAGGTCCGGAGCTGACCGGCGTGGCGGTGCAGCACGCCGCTGCCGCTGAACGGGTCGCCGACCCGACCGAGACGGTCGAGATCACCGCGCCGACACGGAAGAAGCCAGGCCGGGCCAGCTGAGATCCGCATCCAGAGCCGTCGGCAACAGTACGTCGATCGCGACGACGTGGGCGACAGCTTCATCCCACACGACCGGCAGGGCCGTCGGCGTGCCCATGACGTTCCAGAGCCCCAGATGGGCGACCTCGTGGGCGATGCCGTAGACGTCCGCTCGTGCGTCGGGATCCCCGGGGGACCAGCGAATCGTTGCTGGTGCCTCGGCCCTCATCCGTCGGGGAGACTCCCAGTCGACGGCGACGTGCAGCGACGGGTACACCGGTGCCCCGATCCCTCCCAGTACGGCCGCGGACCGGGCGGCCAGCGAGGATGCCGCCGACTCATAGGCGGGTCTGGCGGATCGGGGCACGGAGAGCACGGAGCTACGGTACGACGAGACGGGAGGCGAGATGGACCAGAACTCCGAACGCGGCGACGGCGGCCGGCTCGTCGATCTGCGGCACCGCCTGCGCACCGCCGAAGTGCAACGACTCCTGGCACTCAGCGTTGCGGGGCCCGACGACTCCGCAGTGGACGAGGTGGCGTCATTCTTCGCCAACGCCCCCGACCGCGTGTTCGCCGGGTTCGTGTCGGACGGGCATGTCCAGGGGATCATCGGTGGATGCTTCGTTCACCCGGGTGTGCTGCTCATCGAAGTGCTCGCGGTGCGAGAAGACGCACGGCATCAGGGGACCGGTCGTCGGATGGTCGACGATCTCGCTGGTCTGACCGGCGCGCTGTCGATCTGGGCCGATACCGATGGCGATGCCCAAACCTTCTACGAACGCTGTGGCTTCACGCTGCGGCCGACAGGGTCCACGGCCGACGGCGTCACCCGGTATCGAGCCGAGCGCCGCCATCCGCCTGAGCCAGATGGGTTCTTCACGTCCCCCGAGGTGTCGATGCCCACGGCCAGGCGGGCCGAGATCGAGCTGCCGCCAGCTGGGAACACGCTTCCCACCGTTCCATCCGAGTTGCGACGCGGGCACGTTCCGGCATTCGTCCTGTCCTGGATCCTCGAGGCCGACGAGGTCGGTCTCATGATCCAGACGTTGCACCCAGATCGCGTCCCCCCGTGACGCCCGCGGTCCGACCCGGATCGGTCTGGGACTTCCTGGGGCCCGTCGACCTGGTCGGCGACTTCGGCTCGGCAGACGCGACAGGGAACGTCTCGGGTCTTCCGACCGGGATGGAGGTCCCAGCGGACGTGATCCAGACTTTGGTGATGGCGGAGCGGATCACACAGTGGCTGAAGACGGGGCGACGGGTGCGGGCATGGGCCGACTCGCTGGGCCATGGGAACGCCCCGTGGATCGTGCCGGACCTGGACGAGCAACCCCCGCGCGACGACGGGTGATGTTGTAACCGTAGCCCGCGTGCGTCGACGGGCATGGTGGACTCCGAGAACCGAAACGACCCCAGGAATCGAACGAACCCCAAAGGAGCAGGCACATGAGCGACGACGGCATCCCCGGCATCGGCATCACGGTCAACGACGGAACGGTCGAGTTGTCGTTCCCTCCGAGCGATCAGGCCATCGTGCCGCTGATCCCCGAAGAGCTCCGGGATCGCGATATCCCCGCATTCGTGATCGAGTGGATCCTCGAGAGCGACGAGATCGCGACGATCGTTCAGGAACTCCTCCAGGCTCCCACGCGATCCCTGTGCCGCCAGTACGTCGTCCCGTTCGGCCCGTCGTCCTCATCGACCAACCTCAAGAGCGGTCAGCTCGACCCGAAGTTCCAGTTCCAGTCCTGGCAGTCGCCGACCCCCCCGGTCTTGCGCCGCGACCAGTTCGGCGTGACCGGATTCGACGCCGGCGGCACGATCGTGGGGCTTCCAGTGGGAATCCGGCTGCCGGCCCAGCTCCTCGACATCATCGTCATGGCCCGGAAGGTGGATGCTTGGCTCACCAAGGGACAGCGGGTCCTGGAGTGGGCCAACGACGAGGGCGTGCCCGAGGCCAGTTGGATGCCGTTCACCGATTCGTGACGGCTGCGGCACCCGCGTACGTGCTTCCCTCCTCGAACCCCGTGCACGGCTTCGGCGTGTTGCTCAGCCGGTACTGCAACGCGAGGTGTGCACACTGCGGCTCGTCCTCGGGACCAGACCGGTCTCAACGTCTTGATCGCACGACGGCTCGCCGGGTGGTGGAACAGGCGGCCGGTGCCGGAGTCGCACGCATCGCGTTCACCGGAGGCGAGCCGCTCGTCCACTTCCGGCTGGTACGCGAACTGGTGGGCGTGGCGCGAGCATCGGGGAGCGCGACTTCGGTGCACACCAACGGGTACTGGGCCGACGATCCAGCCCGGGCGCAGCAGTGGTGCACAGATCTGGCGGGTGCCGGGCTCGGCACCATGGTGCTGAGCTCGGACCAGTGGCACCTCGATCACATCCCCCTGGCATCGGTGATCGCGGCCGCAGAGGCCGCAGCGAACGCCGGCATCGCGGTCGAGGTCATGGTGCCGGCTGCTCGTTCCGACTGGATCGCCATGCGGATCGTGGCCGAGCTCAGGGAGCGCACGTCAGCGCTCGTGTCGACCCACCCCGCACACCCGATCGGCCGTGGTGAAGACCTCCCGCCCGGGACCCTCCAACAACCTGCGTTCGGCTTCGGCGGCTGCGACGTGATCGGCCACCTGGAGGTCGATGCCGACGGTACCGTCGCCGTCAGCCCCGCGAGCGCCGACTTCGGCGAGGCGAGCCCCCTCGGACTCGGGTCGGTGGACCGTGATCACGTGGGCGACCTCATCGACCGCTACCGGCGCACACCGTTGTTCGCCGTCATCGCGACCGCTGGTCCGCTGGCGGTCCACGCTCTCCTCGAGGGTCGGCCTGACGTGACCGGCCACGGACTGGGCCCTCGGCCCCACGCCTGCCTGCTCTGCCGCTCGGTCCACCGTTCGAGCGGCCCGCTCCGCGAGCTGACCGAGCGGACCGGGCTCGATCTGCTCACGCCGGTGGGCCCGGACCGGTTCCGACGAATCCTCGGCGAAGCCCTCCGAGCGGTCGATGCCGCGCTCGCCACACCGGTCACCGTGGGTTCCCCGTGAGCGCACCCACTCCGACCGACCAGCTGCGACCGTCGCAGTTCAACGTACGGGTACCGCTCCCCGGTGGACGGACGGGTGTGGTGAACACGCGCTCGGGTGCCGCGCTCGAGACCGACCCCGCGGTCGATGCATGGCTCTTCGACGACGGTGCGTGGCCCGACGGGATCGACACCGGCCCCCTCCATGCCCACGGCCTCGCCGTGCCCCGCGACGTCGTGGAGGTGCAACAGGTCGCCGCGGACTACGCGCGAGCCCGAGCTACCGACGAGCTCCTCCTCACCATTGCCCCGACCGTGGCCTGCAACCTCCGTTGCCCGTACTGCTTTGAGACCGAGCACCCGAACCGCTACCTGGACCGCGACGAGGTCGACGCCATCGTCAGGATGGTTCGCCGTCGACTCCGTGACGGAGCCCGCTCCCTGAGCATCACGTGGTTCGGGGGCGAGCCGTTACTCCACCTGGACGGAATCAGGCGGCTGACCGGTCTCCTCCGGCCCCTGGCTACGTTCGCCGGCGCCACCTACCGGTCGAACATCATCACCAACGGCACCCGCCTCACCGGCGACACGGCCGCGGAACTTGCCCGCTTGGGCGTCGAGTTCGCCCAGATCTCCCTCGACGGGGATCAACCCCGTCACGACGCGACGCGCATCGACATTCGCGGCCGGGGCACGTTCGATCGGATCCTCGCTGCGATCGAAGCGGCGACCGCGCACCTGGCGGTCGTCGTCCGCATCCAGGTCGATCGCCGGAGCGCGCCCACTGTCCCCGGGTTGCTCGACAGGATCGCCGAGCGAGGCATCCCACGCCTCGTGATCGACTTCGTCGCTCTCGACCCGCCGTCGATGTTCCAGCCAGGGCCGTCGGACGACTCGCTGTTCCTCACGGTCGCCGAGTTTGCCGAAGCAGAGATCCGGTGGCGAAGACAGGCTGCGGCATTGGGACTCGACACCGGTGGTGGTGGCCTCCAACCGGTCAACGAGCCGGCTCCATGCGCAGCCGTGCACAGCGGCCACCTCGGTGTCGAGCCGGGCGGCCACGTCACCCGGTGCTGGGCTGATGTGGCGGACCCCGGTGGCCGGGTCGGCCGACTCGACGAGAACGGTCTCCAGATCGACGGACGTGACGACGCGTGGCGTCGTCACCTCCCCTTCGACCACGGTTGCGAGACCTGCGCCGTACTGCCGCTGTGCGTCGGTGGTTGCCCCAAGGCCCGGTTGACGGGAGGGATGCACGATGGCACGGAGGCCGCCCGCGTCGAGTTCAAGGAACGCTTCGTGTGCAGCCCCCGCCGCTACAACCTCGCCACCCTGGCCGCCGAGGGTCTGTTGTGAGCCACCCCGGTGTCCAGCCGCGCGCCCTCCTCCTGAGCATGCCGTTCACCTCGTTGTTCATGCCCTCACTCGCGCTGGGCACGCTCCAAGCCGAGCTCCGCCGCGCCGGCATCGATTGCGACGTGCGCTACGCGAGCTTCGATCTGGCCAATCGAGTCGGCACGGACGCGGTCGACCGTCTGTCGATGTACGCCAACGTCGAGGTCGAGTTGGTCTTCGAACCGCTCCTGTACGGAAATGATCTCGCCCACGATCTCGAAGAACTCCGGGCCATCGCGCCCGCGTGGTTCCCTGAGGCGGACGATCCGCTCGCCGCCGTGGCCGACCTCCGCGTCGCCTGCGCCGATCTGCTCGACGACCTCGTCGAGACTGTGCCCTGGGACTCCTACGACCTGATCGGCTTCAGCTCCATGTTCCAGCAGAACGTGGCTTCGCTCGCGCTCGCCACCCGGATCAAGGCACGGTTCCCCCACCTCACCATCGCGTTCGGTGGCGCCAACTGGCAGGGCGAGATGGGCGCCGCCCTGCACGAAAGGTTTCCCGCCGTGGACATCGCCGCCACCGGCGAGGCCGACGCGATCATCGCGGACATCGTCAGGGTCGCGCGGCGCGAGCGGGCGGCGGCGACGGTACCCGGCATCATCTATCGGGAGTCCGGCCGCTCAGTGTCGACCGGCCCGGCGGAGTCGCTCCAGGACCTCGACGAGCTGCCGATCCCCGACTTCGCCGACTGGGTCACGCAGCGCGAGCAGGTATCCGACCCCGACGAGGAGTGGAGGCTCCTGTTCGAGTCCTCGCGAGGGTGCTGGTGGGGAGAGCGGAGTCATTGCACGTTCTGTGGGTTGAACGGCGACACCATGGCTATGCGGACCAAGTCGGCGGCGCGGGTGCTGCACGAGCTTCGGGTGCTACGCGAACGGCACGGCACGTCTCGTTTCATGGCGGCCGACACCATCCTCGACATGCGGTTCTTCCGGAGCCTGGTCCCCGCGCTCGGGGCCGAGACGCCCGGATTCGACCTGTTCTACGAGGTGAAGTCCAACCTGAGCTTCTCTCAGGTGCGGGGTCTCGCGGTAGCCGGCGTCCGGACCATTCAACCGGGCATCGAGCACCTCAGCGACCACGTGCTCGATCTCATGGGCAAGGGCGTCACGGGGCTGCAGAACATCCAGTTGCTCAAGTGGGCGACCGAACAGGGCGTCACCGTGGCCTGGAACTTGCTGTACGGGTTCCCGGGCGAGACAGACAGGGACTACCTGGCTCTCGCCGACGTCATCGACGCCGTCTCGTTCCTGCCCCCGCCTGGATCGGTCCACGGGATCATGATCGACCGGTTCAGTCCGTACCATTCCCGACCTCAGGAACACGGCCTCGTCGACCTCCGACCTCACGACGTGTACCGCGCGGATCTATCGGACCGACGCGGAGACGACGGCTCGGATCGCGTACCGCTTCGTGGCCGATCATGGCGATCGACGGGCGCCGAGCCAGGGCATCGACCTGATCCGACCTGCGCTGGAGAGGTGGATGGGCCCGGGCGACCCCGGCGGTGTCTGGATGCACGACCACGATGACGGCTCGGTTTCCGTCGTCGACGATCGTGCCAGTCGGGGCGCGCCGAGCCACCTCACGCTTCGCACATGGCGCGCCGCTGTCTTCCTCGCCGCCGATCGAGTTCGCACCGTCGATGATCTCGTCGACGTCGGCGAGGGTGCGAGTCGCGACCAGGTCGAGACCTTCCTCGACTGGTGCACGCGGCAGCGACTCATGGTCGCCGTCGGCGATCGACGCCTCGCACTCGCGATCCACACACCGGCCCGATCCGCGCCCGGGCCCGGCACCCGACGTCTGATCGCCCTTCCGGTCACAGCGGTTCGGGCGTGACGCTCCCACCGGATACAACAGCCGACGCGGTCATGGCGAGCATCGCGGACGTCGGCTACGCCGTCGTCCAGGAGCTGCTTCCCCGCGACGAGGTCGACGCGCTCCGCGACGAGCTGTATCCGATGGTCCGTGAGGCGCCGTGGGGCTCCAACCCGGCCCAGGGATTTCGGACTCGACGCATTGCCCGCCTCTTGGCGCGGACTCGCTCAGTCGACCCACTCGTGCTCCATCCCCTGCTGACCGAGCTCGCCTGGCGGCTGCTCGACCACCACCAACTCACCAGCCCGTCGGTGATCGAGGTCTGCCCCGGCGAGACCGACCAGGAACTCCATTTCGAGGACGTCTACTACCCGATCGGTCGACCCCATCCGCCGCTGGTACTCAACTCGCTCTGGGCGCTCGATGACTTCACACGGGCCAACGGCGCGACCCGGTTCGTTCCGGGAAGCCACCACTGGGCGTCGGGGCGACTCCCCACCGATGCCGACCCCGTCGAGGTCGTCGAGGTTCCCGCCGGATCTGTCATCCTGTTCCCAGGCGAGACCTGGCACGGCGCTGGCGCCAACAGCACTTGTGCGAGCCGCATCGCCATCGCCCTCGAGTTCGTCCGGTCATGGCTCCGGACCCAGGAGACCGGGACCCTCGCTGTCCCACCTGAGATCGCCGGTTCGCTCCCGACCCGGATCCGCGACCTTCTCGGCTACAACGTCACGCCTCAGGGTCTCGGCCATGTAGGCGGCGTCGCACCGTGGGAGCACTTCGAGGGCTGGGACCCTCCGTAGTAGAACCCCGCGTGAGACCCGAATGGACCGTTGGCACTGGCCCGGCCAGAACCTGGACCTGCATACCTACGGTGCTGTGGTGGCGAGCAACCGTTGCGAATCATCGCAAACGTCGCGCCTGGCTGACTCTCGTGGCCAACCACCGAGGAGACTTGAATCGGGCGCACCGTCGTGAAGCGGGCAGGCTCGGCTCTCATCTGTCACCATCGGAGTGCGAGAAGGTATCGGACATCCGAGGGGGGCACGATGAGCGACGAGCGCCAAGAAGCGATTCGCAAAGCAGCCGACGACCACATCGAGGATCAGAAGCGATCCGGCGAGGCGTGGCAGGAGCGAGAGACCCGCATGGCCGCCGATGCCGTGGCGGGCGGCAAGGAAGACATGAGGGACTTCGGCGGCAAGATGGTCGGTGAGGCATTCCAAGGACAAGATGCTGCCGAGATCCTCGCCGAGCCCGCGTTCGACCCGGCCTCGACGAGCGTCTTGGACCAGCCCGTGCTGCTCGTCTACCAGGAAGCCCAGTTCGTCTCGTTGAACGACAAGTACCACTACGCACTGCCCGACGGCACCGAGCTCGCCATCGGTGAGCAGACCAACCAAGGTCTTGCGCGCAAGGCGATGCGGCTCGTCACCAAGCTCGACTCGGCCATGAAGACCGTGATCGAGGTCACTCAAGACGGCGACAAGGTATTCGAGATGGAGCGCAAGGGCTCGGTCGGGAAGAACACCATGGTGATCCGCGATGCTGACGGCGGCGAGGTGGGTGAGGTCAAGCAGACCAAGCGGGGCACCAAGCGCGCGTCGTTCGAGCTACGTGCGGGCGGTTCCACCCTGGCGTCGATGCAGACCGGCCGGCTTCACGCCGGTGCCGGCTACGACATCGTCGGTCCCGACGGGGAGCTGATCGCGTGGGTGCGGCGACTGCACACGGGTGTGCTGGACGCTGTCGGTTCGGCCTTCAAGTCGTCGCCGGACAACTACGCGTTACGGCTGGCCAAGCGCTTCGATGATCCGCTCCGGACGCTGGTCATTGCCGCTCCCATGTCGGTCGACTCGGCCATCAACCAACATGACAGCGGCATGGGACTCGGCGACGTGAGCCGTACCTTGCGCCGCTTGACCCGCTGACCAGCCCGACTGACGCGGGAGCTGGTTGCGACCTGTCCGTCAGGTGAGGAAACAACCCTCGGCCCTCCGACGCGGAACGACTTCGCCGACGGGCTCGGTCGCGGCCGCACTCAGCGCTTGGTGATGGTGTCGCCGGGGCGGACGGTGCCCTCGACGACCACCTTGGCGTTGAGGCCGCGTAGGCGGAGCTGCTTGCCCACCGGTGAGTTCACGAACCGCCAGGCGTCGCCGCCGAAGCGGGCCTTGAACTTCACGCAGCCGGTGTGGGGCTGGTCGGTCACCTCGATCACGGCGTCGCCGATGGCCAGCTGCGTGCCGGCGGGGGCGTTCACTTCGCTGATGTCGAAGTCGACGTACAGCTGATCGCCGGCGAGGGGCATGCGCTCCGTGCCGCCGGCGACGTACTCGGCGAAGCGGGCGTTCATCACGTTGAGCTGCATGTCGGGGTGCGAGGTGCCGTCGGCGGTGCGCCCGCTGCCCCGGATGTTCCAGGTGTCGCCGGCCACGCCCTCGGCCACCGTCAGCTGGGCCTCGTCGAGCACCTCCCGCTCGTCGACCGCGGGGCGCCGCACCACCAGCGCCAGGGTGCCCACGTCGGACGGCACCGCCCGGAACTCATCGATCGCCGATTGGAGGTCTGCGGTGCTGCGGTGGTCCATCCGAGAAGTCTCGCAAAGGGGGCCGGCGACGGCGAGGCAGTTCCGGCGGCGCGTGATCGGCCCGTCCGGTCAGCGCAGCTCCTGGTGCTCGGCGACGACGCGGTCGATCACCGCCCGCAACACATCGGAGACCAGCCCCTCGTCGAGGTCGTACTCGCTGGCGAGCCGGCGCACCTTGGCATCGATCTGCGCTTCGCGGGTGGCGTCCTGGGGTGGGAGCCCGCGCTCGGCCTTGATCCGGCCGACCTGGCGGGTGATGCGGAACCGTTCGGCGAGCAGCGCGACGAAGCGCTCGTCGACGGCGTCGATCTCGGCGCGCAGTTGGGTCAGCTCGTCAACCTCGTCCATCGTCACATCGTGCCCCACGGACGTGCCGGCGCACGTGCCCGGTCCGGTCCATCTGGTTCTGCTCGTCTCGCCCGAGCTGCCGGATTCGCGCTGCCGATCGGGTACAAATGGCAAAAATCTGTCACTAGTTGATCTCAAGCCGTCGGCGAGAGCGGCCGATGAGTAGGTCGAACGACCTATGACTCTCACCCACGGACCTCACATCGCTCCGGCGCCGCCGGCCGTCACGGAAGATTCGGAGCTGCCCCTCGACGAGATCATCGATCTCACCGACCGGCGCCGAGTCATGATCCATGCCGTCCTCGGGGTCGACGTCGACCGCGACACGGCCGACGCGGTGTTCGCGTCGATCGACCTCGGGCCGACACGACCCGGGACGTGAACCGCCCCGACCCCTGGAGGGGTCGAGGCGGCTGCTGGCTGGTTTCCCGGTAGCCGTAGTCGTTGCGGTCGAGCTCGCTGGCGCGGCGCTCAGGCCGTCTCGCGGTCCTTGGCGACTTCGTCCAGCATCTCGTACTCCTCGCCGGTGTCAACCCAATCCTCGAACTGGGTGACGCCCAGGGTGTCGAAGCGCTCGCGGAGCCAGCCGTTGTTGGCATCGAGCAGACCCAGCTTCTTGCAGTTGGGCACGATCTTGGAGAAGAGCAGCTGCTGGAACGGATCCTGGTTCTTCAGCTCGGGATCGTCCTGCTTGAAGATGTGGATGGCCTCCTTGACCGGCACCCCGACCCGCTCCCACACCTCCTGCTGGAGGAAGCGGTCGCGCATGCGCACCGCGGCCTCGAAGGCGAACTCCTGGCGCTCGAGCATCTCCTTGTCGGACAGGCCCTCGTAGTACTCCTTCAGCGACAGCACGCCGAAGGCCACGTGGCGAGCCTCGTCGGACATGACGTAGCGGAGCAGCTGCTTGAGCAGCGGGTCCTGGGTGGTCTGCATCGCCATGCCGAAGGCGGCGAGGGCGAGGCCCTCGACCATGATCTGCATGCCGAGGTACGTCATGTCCCAGCGGCTGTCCTGGATGATGTCGTCGAGCAGCATCTTGAGGTGGTGGTTGATCGGGTAGTGCCCGCTCAGCTTGGTGTCGAGGTACTTGGCGAAGACCTCGACGTGACGGGCCTCGTCCATCACCTGGGTGGCGGCGTAGTACTTGGCGTCGATCCACGGCACGGTCTCGACGATCTTGGCCGTGCAGATGAGGGCGCCCTGCTCACCGTGCATGAACTGCGACAGGCTCCAGTTCTGCGTCTCGATGTCGAACTGCAGCCATTCCTTGTTGGTCCACTTCTCGAACGACGTGCCCTTGAAGTCGGCGCCCAGCTCGGCCCAGCCCTCGACGGTGGGGGTGAGCGGGCTCTCGGCGGCCAGCTTCTCCTGATCGACCTCGATCGACCAGTCGAGGTCCACCTCGCCGTTCCACTGCGACTTCTTGGCCTTCTCGTAGAGCTTGATCAGCGGCACCCGCGACCGCTCGTAGTCCCACGTGAACAAGGCGTCGGCGTTGTCCTCGACGGTGTGGATGACCTCGTCGACCTCGGTGTTGGTCATCTCGAGGATGGCATCGAGGTCGTTGACTTCCTCGCGTCCGAGGATGTCGGCGTCGGTACGGGCCATGGCGGTCTTCCCCCACTGGGTCTGATTCGGGTACGCGGAAAATAACGATAGTTATCGAGCGCGAGGTCCGCAACGTCGCGGCCGGCCCCCGAGCGCTCCCCGAGCCCCACCCGAGCGTTCTGGCACCACAACGCTCGGTCTGCGTGCGAGGAACGTGGGACCAGAACGAGGGGTGGGGGTGGCGCCGGCACGCCCCGGCACGCCCCGGCACGCCCTGGCACCGCCCCCTACTGTCTCGTCGTGCACGACGATCGTGAACTGACCGAGGCCCGGATCCGGCGGGCCGTGCGCGAACGGATCCGTCCCGTGGTCCACGGCGAACGGGTCCCGTTCGAGGTCACGGCCTGGCACGTGCCCGGTGAGCCGGTGCCGGTCGAGGTCGCCCGCGATGCCGACTTCGTCCCCTTCGAGATCGGTGGGCGGTGGGGCAAACCGTGGGGGACGACCTGGTTCCGGCTCCAGGGCCGGGTGCCGGACGCGTGGGACGGACGGACCGTCGAGGCCCGCATCGACTTCTCCACCGGCATCGGTGCCGGCTTCCAGTCCGAGGGTCTGCTGTACCGCACCGCCGGCGGCGGCCCGATCCGCGGCATCCACCCCTTCCACCAGGCCGTGCCGATCGAGCTGATCGCCGACGCGGACGGCACGGTCGACGCCCTGGTCGAGGCCGCCGCCAACCCCATCGTCGCGGTGTCGCACGAACCGACCCCGCTCGGCGACCCGGCCACCGCCGGCGATGCCCTGCTCTACCGGCTGAACGCGGCCGAGCTCGCCGTCCGCAACGACGATGTCTGGCACCTCGACCTCGACCTGCAGGTGCTCATCGGCTTGATGCGCGAGCTCGGCCTCGACGACCCGCGCCGCTTCGAGCTGCTCCGCGCGGTGGAGGCGGCGATCGACGCCCTCGATCTCGCCGACGTGGCTGCCACCGCGGCCGCCGCCCGGGCCGCGCTGGCGCCGATGCTGGCCCGGTCCGCCGCGCCCCACGCCCACCACATGTCGGCGATCGGGCACGCCCACATCGACTCGGCCTGGCTGTGGCCCCTGCGCGAGACCCGCCGCAAGTGCGCTCGCACCTTCTCGTCCGCGGTGACGCTGATGGACACCTATCCCGAGTACCGCTTCGCCTGCTCGCAGGCCGCCCAGTACTCGTGGATCGAGCACGACCATCCCGAGCTGTTCGAGCGGATCCGAACCAAGGTGGCCGAGGGCCGCTTCGTCCCGGTTGGCTCGATGTGGGTCGAGGCCGACGCCAACCTGCCCTCCGGCGAGTCGCTGGCCCGCCAGTTCGTCTGGGGCAAGCGGTACTTCGCCGACCGCTTCGGCGTCGACACCCGCGAGGTGTGGATCCCCGACGTGTTCGGGTACGCCGGCAACCTGCCCCAGCTCATGGCCCAGGCCGGCTGCGAGTACTTCCTCACCCAGAAGCTGTCGTGGAACACCACCAACGACTTCCCCCACCACACGTTCCGGTGGGAGGGCATCGACGGCACCCGCATCTTCACCCACTTCCCCCCGGCCGACACCTACAACGGCGAGGTCGTTCCCCGCGAGCTCGTCTACGGCGTCCGCAACTTCCGGGACAAGGGCCGCGCCACCCGGTCGATGTACCTGTTCGGCCACGGCGACGGTGGCGGGGGCCCCACCCGCGAGATGCTCGAGCGAGCCCGCCGCTCCGCCGACCTCGACGGACTTCCTCACGTCACCATCGAGACGCCCGCCGACTTCTTCGCCGCCGCCGAGGCCGAGTACCCCGACGCCCCGGTGTGGCGGGGCGAGCTCTACCTGGAGATGCACCGGGGCACCTACACCACCCAGGCCCGGACCAAGTGGGGAAACCGGCGGGGCGAGCTGACCCTGCGCGAGCTCGAGGTGTGGACCGCACTCGACGACGCACCGCCCCTCGCCGACCTCGAGCGCCTGTGGAAGGTGCTGCTGCTCCACCAGTTCCACGACATCATCCCCGGTTCGTCCATCGCCTGGGTCCACGACGACACCGAGGCCGCCCACGCCGAGCTCCTCACCGAGGTCGAGTCGCGCATCACCGCTGCCCTCGACCAACTCGGTTCCGGGACGCGAGGAAACGCGCCAGGGGCGTCTCCCGCGTCCAAGAACGGGGTGGGGGCGGCGAACGCGGGGCCGTTCCGCTTCGCCGGCGTGCACGTCGGCGCCGACGGACCGGTGTGGGTCGACGCGCCGGCGCACGGGATCGGCACCGTCGGCGCCGAGCCGCCCGTGGGGGTGACGCCCGTGACCGTCGACGGGCTCGTGCTCGACAACGACATCGTGCGGGTCGAGCTGGCCGCCGACGGGACCCTCGCCTCGCTCGTCGACCTCCGTGTCGATCGCGAGTGCCTCCTCGGCCCCGGCAACGTCCTCGAACTGTTCGACGATCACCCCAACACCTACGACGCCTGGGACATCGAGGCTCACACGCTCCGGCAGGAGCCCGAGCGGCTCACCGCGGTCGACGACATCACGGTGACGGACTCCGGACCGCTGCGCGCCGCGGTCGAGGTCCGACGGTCGTTCGGCGCGTCGACCGTCACCCAGACCTACGTCCTGCGGGCGGGCAGCGCCCGGCTCGACGTCGTCACCGAGATCGACTGGCACGAGAACGAGAAGCTGCTCAAGGTCGCCTTCCCGCTCGACGTGCGGGCCGACGACGCCCGCTACGACATCCAGTACGGGCACGTTCGCCGGCCCACCCATCGCAACACGTCGTGGGACGAGGCCCGGTTCGAGGTGTGCGGGCACTTCTGGGCCGACCTCGCCGAACCCGACTTCGGCGTCGCCCTGCTCAACGACGCCAAGTACGGCCACGACTGTCTCGGCTCGACCATGCGGCTCTCACTCCTGCGGGCCACCAACTACCCCGATCCGGACGCCGATCGGGGTCGCCACCGCTTCACCTACTCGGTACTGCCCCACGGTCCGGGTCTGGGTGACGTGCTGGTCGAGGCCTGGGCGCTCAACCTGCCGCCGCGCCTCACGCCGGGCGAGACCCGTCCCTCGATCGTGGCCGCCGACCATCCCGGTGTGGTCATCACCGCGGTCAAGGCCGCCGACGACGGCTCCGGCGATCTGGTGGTCCGGTTCCACGAGGCGTTCGGCGGTCGGGCGCGGGGTCACCTGCGATTCGGCCCACCGGTCGCGGCCGCCCGCCCGTGTGACCTGCTCGAACGCCCGGTGGGTGAGCCGACGCCGGTGGACGGCGAGGTGCTGGCGTTCGAACTGCGGCCGTTCGAGGTGCGCACCCTCCGTCTCACCCGATCCTGAGCTCGCCAGCCTCGTGCACCATTCTCCGGTCACTCCGCTTCCCATGTGCAACGGCGTTACCGCGGAACGGTGCCGATGATCCACCGGACCGCGGCTCAGGGGTGGAGGACCAGGTCCTCCTGGATCGGGTCGGTGTCGGGGACGAGGGCGGGGGCCGACGACCGGTGCACGAGGTGGCATCCCACGGCCACCGCCGCGGCGAGCAGGTTGCCGACCACGAAGGCCACCGTGGCGCCGTCGAGACCGTCGTCGGGCACCAGCACCAGGGCGGGGATCAGGATCGACACGGTCAGCACCCCGGTGATCAACACGGTGTCGAGGTGGCGGTGCAGCACCCGTGCCTCGGTCAGGAACACCGAGGTCACCGCCCACGGGATGCAGGCGGCCACCAGGGCCGGCAGGACCCGGGCGGCCTCGGCGTAGTCCTCGCCGTACACGGTGGTGACCAGGTCGCGGCCGAGGAACGTGGCGAGGGCGGCCACCGCCATCAATCCGGTGGTGAGGGCGAGGATGACCCGCACCTGGCCCTTCAGCTCGGCACCGTCCTTGCCCCCCTCGGCGAGCAGCGCCTGCCCGATGGCCATCGGCACGTAGAGGCCGACGGCGGTGATGCCCCAGGCCACGTAGAAGGCGGCGTTCTGGTCGGGATCGACCGACAGGAGCACGATGACGGGCAGCACGAACTGGGGCGCCTGGTAGGCGAGCGTCGACAGGTAGTTGACCGCCGAGTACCGGATGGCGGAACGCCGGGTCGAGGGCAGGGGGAAGAGCCGGTGCCGGTCGCCGGTGAACTTCGGCATGATCGTGACCCCGATGATCCCGCTGAGCATCAGCGGACCGGCGGCCACGAGGAAGAGGTGGACCGTGTCGCTGCCCCCGGTGGGAACCAGCAGCAGCGGGAAGCGGGCGAAGCCGACGATGGTGATCCTCGTCAGCACCGTGCCCCACCGGCGGACGGTCATCCAGCGCACGTCGACGATGAGCGTCAGCGCGGCGCCGATGGCGGCCACGATGAATGCCAGCGGACCGCCCACCGCGCTCCAGTCGGTGAGCGACCGGGTGGCTTCGGTGTCGACCAACACGAGATAGCCGCCGGCGACGACGGTCGAGGCCACGATCGTGAACAGCACTCCCCAGGCGAACACGGCATGCGAGTCGTGGTCGCGGCCGGGTGCGAAGCGGGCCAGGGAGACCTGGAGGCCGAGCCCGGACAGGTAGGCGATGAACAGCGTCGACGTGAACAGTGCGGTGGCACGGCCGACATCGTCGGTGGTGTCGATGCGGGCGGCCACCAACCAGAACACCGCGCCGGTGAGGGCCTGCATGGCCGCCCCCACGACGAGCGCGGCCGAGCCGGCCAGCAGGTGCCGGTGGGTGGACGCCCGGTCGCTGAGACGACCGCGTCGGGTGTCGGGGCGGGTGGTGGCCGGAACGGGGGGTTGGGACTCGACGTCGGAGTCGGTTTCGCCGCCGCCCGCCGATGAGGTGTCGACGACCATCGGGGCGCAACGCTACTCCCACTCCTCGGACGAGCCGCGTCCATCGGAGCGGCGACCCCCACCTCGTTCTGGTCCCACGTTGTGCGCTCGCCGACCGCTCGTCCTGGTGCCAGAACGGGGTGGGGGTGGGGTACGGGCCCGGAACGGGCGGGCCGTAGGGTGCAGCGCCGTGGACGAAGCCGCAGCACCCGACGAGGTTCCGGACGACGAGACCCGGACGTATCCGGGCGCACAGCGGCCGGCCCGCCGCCGCTGGGTGGAGGCGGCGGGGATCGACCTCGCGGTCTACGAGTGGGGTGACGAGGACGCGCCGCCGCTGCTGCTGGCGCACGGCGGCTTCGACTTCGCCGGCACCTTCGACGTGTTCGCGCCGCTGCTCGCCGCCGGCGGGTGGCGGGTCGTGTCGTGGGACCAGCGGGGCCACGGCGACTCGGCCCGAGCCGCGCTCTACCAGTGGGAAGCCGACATGCGCGACGCGCTGGCCGTCCTCGACTCGGTCACCGCCGGTGCGGTACCGGTGGTCGGCCACAGCAAGGGCGGCTCGCTGATGACCCAGATCGCCGCCTCCATGCCCCACCGGGTGACGTCGGTGGTCAACATCGACGGGATCCCCAGCCGTGGGTCGATGACCGACGTGCAGGACCACGATCGCACCAAGCTGCTGGCCGCCGACCTCGCCGGCTGGCTCGACCGCCGCCACCGGGCCGCCGACGCGGCGCGCCGGCCCGGCACCATCGAAGAGCTCGCCCGGCGCCGGGCCCGCATGAACCCGCGGTTGGAGCCGGCGTGGCTCCAGTACCTGGTGACGGTGGGCGGCCGCCGCGACCCGGACGGTTGGCGGTGGAAGATCGATCCGACGATGCGCATGGGCGGGTTCGGTCCGTGGCGTCCCGAGTGGTCGCTCTACCGGCTCCCCGAGGTGGCAGCACCGTTGCTCGCCCTGCTGGGCACCGAACCGGAGACGATGGGCTGGGGCACGACTGCCGACTACGTCCGGCCCTACCTCCCGCCCCGCGGCCAGGTGGTGGAGGTCGAGGGCGCCGGGCACTTCGTCCACATCGAGAAGCCCGAGTGGACCGCGGCCATGACCCTCGAACACCTGGCGGCCACGGCTGGGGCGGCTGATCGATGACCACCTCCACGACCAGCCCGGTGATGCTGCGCCACAACCGGGTCGACCTCGCCCTGTGGGAGCTGCGGCCCGGATCCGGCCGCCCCCTGCTGCTGCTCCACGGCCTGGGCGAGCACAGCGACCTCGGCGTGCTGCCCGAGCTCGAGGAGTGGCCGGGACCGATCCACGGTCTCGACTTCACCGGGCACGGCGCCTCGACCGTGGCGGTCGGAGGTGGCTACTTCTGCGAGATGCTCATGGCCGACGCCGACTTCGCCGTGCAGCACCTCGGCGAGGCCACCGTGGTCGGTCGCGGGCTGGGCGCCTACGTGGCGCTGCTCATTGCCGGTGCCCGGCCCGAGCAGGTGCGGGGCGCGGTGCTCGCCGACGGTCCCGGCTTGCACGGGGCCGGACCGACCCCACCCACGCTCGACCTGACCCGGCCGGACCAGACCGGCGAGACGCCCGATCCGGTGGCCCTGGTCGAGCTGGCGCGCGACATCCGCCCACCCGACTACGCCCGCACGTTCGCGTGGCAGGCCAGCGCGCTGTCCGGGCTCGACACCGCCATCGCGGTCAGCGCGGTCATCCGGCCGCCATGGCTCATCGAGGTGGCGGCCCAGCCCGGCGTGGTCGAGAGCGACGTGGCGGGCGCCCTGCGCATGTTCCGCTGACCGTCCCGCGTCGAGGGCCGGGAGTACGGTCGACGCCGAGATGGACCGCTTCCAGTACCTCGGATTGATGGCGGCCTGCCTCGCGCTCACCCTCCCCCTCGAGTTCGTCTTCCGGGCCCGCGTCTACCGCCGCCCGCTGCGCCTGCTCCGAGCCGTGACCGGACCGGCCCTCGTCTTCGTGGTGTGGGACCTGATCGCCATCGCCCGCGGCCACTGGACGTTCACCGCCCGGTACGTCACCGGCTGGGAGATCCCCGGCGGCGTCCCCGTGGAGGAGCTCGCCTTCTTCGTGGCCATCCCCATCTGCGCGCTGTTGACCTTCGAGGCGTCGCGGCGGACGCTGGGACGCTGATGGCCTACGAGTACGCCATCCCCGCGGTGGCGTCGTCGCTCGCGGTGGTCGCCGCCGAGAAGCGCTGGCTGCGCACCGGCCTGTTCCGCAGCGCCTCGTACTGGTGGACGATGGGCATCTGCGCCTTCTTCATGATCCTGGTCAACGGGTGGCTCACCAAGCTGTCGGCCCCGATCGTGAACTACGACCCCGACCAGAAGACGCCGTGGCGGTTCCCGTGGGACATCCCGGTGGAGGACTTCTTCTTCGGGTTCACCCTCATCACCTCGGTGCTGTTGCTGTGGGTGCGCCAGGACACCGCCGAGGATCCCGCACCGTGGTCACCCCGGCGATCAGGCATCGAGGTCGAGCGATGATCGGCGCGGCCGGCCTCGTCGTGGCCGCGTTCGCGGTGATGGAACCGGTCACGTACCTGACCCACCGCTTCGTGATGCACGGCGCCGGCATGTTCCTGCACCGCTCGCACCACCGCCGCTGGCCGGCCCGCCGCGACGGCGAGTCGTTCTTCGAGGCCAACGACGCCTTCCCGGTGGTCTTCGCCGGCGCCACGATGCTGGCCCTGGCCGTCGGCTTCAACGTCGACGGCCTCACCGTCCTCGTCCCGATGTGCATCGGGGTGACGGCGTACGGCGCCGCCTACGCCTACGTGCACGACGGCTACACCCACCAGCGGGTCCGGGTGCGGCACCGGGGCCGTCGGCTCGACCGGCTGGCCGAGGCGCATGCCCTGCACCACCGCTTCGGCGGCGAGCCGTACGGGATGCTCTTCCCCGTGGTCCCGGCCGCGCTCCGCGCCCGGGCCGACGCGTCCGATGCCATTCGCCACTCACCCGAGCGGGTCGACGCCGTCCCAGGTCCCTGACGACTCGACGGGCCGGAAGCGGGCGAACCACTCCTCGCCGTACCACCCTTCGTCGCGGGTCCGCTCGATGACCCGGGCGTGCTCGGCGCCCCGGTACGCGAACGAGCGAACGGCGTCGGCATCACGCCAGAGGCTGAACGTGGCCTGGCGGCCGATGGGCAACTCGCCGATGCCGACGGTGGCCAGCAGACCGTCGGTGTCGGCCAGCGTGCGGTCGACGGCCGGCACGGCGCGGAGGAAGGTGGGGACCCGGCGCCAGCGGACGGTGGCTCGCGTGAGCACGGCGACCGCGCCGTCGGCGGCGCCCGTCACCGGTTCGGCCTCGGCCACGGGGTCGACGCCGTCCCACGTGCCGTGGGCGCCGAGCGGCTCGAGCACGAGGTCGTAGCGCTCGACGGCGACGGCGTCCCAGCGGCGGCTGAGGGGGTGGTCGTCCCGGAATCGGGCGAGGGCGCCGATGTCGACCCACACCGCGAACACGGCCCAGCGGGTCAGATCGGCCGACGCCGCCATGCGGCGCCCCGTCCCGGTCCCGAGCAGCTTGGCGAACCGAGCCCCGGGCAGCCGGCGGAGCGCCCGCCGGTCGAGCGGCACGCGGGGGAGCTGGCGGGTGGCCGCCGCGGCCGGGAGTCGGACGAGGTGGAACGAGGCGACGACCATGCCCGGTCGACGCTACGGCAGACGATGCTCAGGAGCCGACGGGGTGGGGAAGGGCGCAGAACTCGCCGTCGCTGAACCCGCTGGGCCGAACGCCCAGGCCCTGGTTCAGACGGGCCCGGTGGTTCTCCCAGGCGATCACGGAGGTGAGCTCGGCGATCTGGGCCGGGGTGAACCAGCGAGCGAGCTCGGCCCGGAGGTCGTCGTCCACGCGGGCTGGCACGAGGGTCATGACCTCGGCGAGGTCGAGCACGGCTCGCTCCTCCGCCGTGAACGCGAAGCTGGTGCCGTGCACGGGGAGGTCGCGGAGCTGGTCCTCGTGGAGCTCCTCGTGGCGGGCGAGTGCCGAGCCGATGTCGAGGCAGTACTCGCAGGCGACCAGGGAGGCCACCTTCAGTTCGGCCAGGACCTTGAGTCGCGAGTCGACGGCGGCGCTGGTGACGACCGCCGTCTCGAATGCCACCGTGCCGAGCAGGAGCTGCGGTCGACGGGCGAGGGCGCGCACGAGGTCGAGCCGGTTGCGGCGGGCCCGGGTGAGGACGGAGCTGGTCGACCGGATCTGACCGAGGACGCTCATGCCGACACCGCCTCGGCGTCGACCGCGCGGCGCGATCGGCACCGGTCGGGACGACCCGTCGCCCACCACAGGCCGACGGACACGACGGCCGCGAACACCAGCACGACGGCGTTCTGCACGTCCTCCGCCCCGCTGAGACCGGGGGCCGGGTTGAGCGTGTGATAGGCGGCGTGCGGGACGGCGAAGGCCGCGTAGGCGACGAGACCGAGCCGGACGCTGCGGCGGTCGCCGAGCCACGCCGCCACCAGCACCACCAGCCCGGACGCCAGCAGTCCGGCGCCGGCGTCGGTGGCGAGGTGGGCGTTGTACGGCGGCTCGGCGGCCACCAGGGCAGGCCCGAAGCCGGGGAAGTCGGCGAACCACCGCTCGGGAGCGAGGATCGCCCACGCGCCGGCGAGCAGGTTCGGGAGACCCAGGGCCACCAGGGCGAGGCGGACCCAGCGGGGGGAGCGGTCGGAATTCTGGTTCATGGTCCGTGTTCGTCGACGGAGCCCGAACTGTCACGCCGGTAGCGCCAGAACGTGACCGCCAGCAGGACCGCGACCACCCCTTGGGTGAGGTGGAGCACGGCGCCGGCGGCGAAGACCCCGACCTCTGCCACCCCCGACACCCCGAGGGCGATGCCGAGCGGTGCCCCCGCGACCACGGACACCGTGGCCATGCGCCGGTCGATCGCGCCGGCCGCCACGGCGAGCCCCACGGCGATGAGGGCGAAGCCGCCTTCGCGCGTGACGTGCGGGCTGTAGGCCTCGCCGATCCCGTCGGCGACCCAGCCGCCGGCGACGAGGTTGCCGAGGCCCTGGGAGATGAACAGGTACGCCAGCGCCGCCGCGGCGTAGCGCAGCGGGCGCCAGCGCCGGCGGTCGAGCCGGTCCTCGGCGGCTCGGATGCGCTCGCCCAGCCGTGCGGGGGGGTCGGGACGCAGGGTGACGGCCAGCCAGGTCAGCGTCGGGGCCACCGTCGGGCCGGCGCGGCCGGCGAGGACGGCGTCGATCTCGGCGTCGAGCGCATCGGCCGCGGCCAGCTCCGCAGGATCGAACTCGTCGGGATCAACCACGATCGACCACCTCCCGCAACTTGGTCACGCCCCGATGGACCAGCATCCGGGCCGCCGTCGGCGAGATGCCCATCTCGGCGCCGATCTCCGGAGACGACAGCTCGGCGGCGAAGCGCAGGAGCACGGCCTCCCGCTCGCGCTCGGACAGCAGCCCGAGATGGCGTCGCAGTCCCGCCTCGGCCTCGCTCAGGACGGCTCGGGTGCCGGGCACGTCGGCCCACTCGCCGCCGGCGTCGGGGGGATCGGGCACGTCGTCCGACGGATCCTCCGGCCGGCGCTTCCGCCACCAGTCGGCGGTGGTGTGGCGGGCGATCCCCACCAGCCACGCCACCTGCGAGCCCCGCTCGGGGTCGAATCGGTCCGACGAAGTCATCGCCCGGGTGAACACCTCGCTCGTCACGTCCTCGGCGTCGGCGTCGGTCGGCACACGGGCGCGCACGTAGCGCCACACACGCGCGGCGTGGTCCCGGTACAGCGCACCGACCTCGACAGCCATGTCGCCCCTTGCTTCGTACGACGCTGCTCAGGTGTAACAGACTCGCTGCGTGCTCCTCGCGACCACCAGCGCCGGGGCGGCCGCCGCCGCGGTCGCCATCGGCTACCTCCTGGGGTCGCTCCCCACCGCGGTGCTGGTGGCCGGTCGCCGGGGCGTGGACCCGCGGGACGTGGGCGACCGCAACCCGGGCTACTGGAACGTCAAGGCCCACCTGGCTCGATCCGACGCACTGGTCGTCTTCGCCGGCGACACCCTGAAGGGGGTGGCGGCCGGCGCAGTGGGCGTCGCCCTCGCCGGCTCGACCTGGGGGATCGCCTACGCCGCCGTCGCCGCCGCCATGATCGGCCACGCCTTCCCGGTGTTCGCCGGGTTCCGGGGCGGCCGGTCGATCCTCACCTTCGCCGGCGGCGCGATGGTGCTGGCCCCGGTGCCCGCGGCCGTCGCCATCGGTGCCCTCGCCCTCACCTGGGCGGCCACCCGGTCGTTCGCGATGGCGGCGCGGGTCGGGGTGTTCGGCTTCCCGATCGCCCAGGCCCTCGTCGATTCGAAGGAGCGGGTGGCGGCCACGGGTGGGCTCATGGGCATCATCGGCGTGCGCTTCGCCCAGGCGGCCTGGCGCGACCGGCGCGCCGCTCAGGAGTAGCTCAGGAGTAGCGGCGCCCCCGCCACTGGCGCGACGGGAAGACCGCCCCCGCGGTGAGCCACAGGGCGGTGGCCACGTCGGCCGACGGGGCGAGCAGCAGTGCCCAACCCCTCGGGCGGAAGGCGCCGGTCGTGGCGGCGGCCACGCCGAGGCGCATCCCGACCGCGACGACATCGACGGCATCGCCCCGGCCGGCGAGCAGCCGCGGGAGGGGCAGCGCCATCGCCGACCACACCACGGCGAGGTCGGCGATCATCCACGGGATCGACGTGACCTCGCGCAGCGCCAGCGAGCGGCCCCAACCGGTCATCGTCTGCCACGCCGTCCCGTAGCCCTCGACCGCCAGCACGGACGTGGCGTCCTCGAACGCCACCCGGTGGCCCTGCGACGCGAGGTGACGGACGAGGGCCACGTCCTCGATCAGGTTCGACGCCACCGGCGCGAACCCGCCGGCCGCCACCAGCGCGGTTCGATCGAACACCATGCACTGACCGTTGGCCATCGACCGCTCCGGCCGCCAGGGCGTGACGCCCGGCGGGCCGAGGCGGTAGAGCAGCGACGCCAGCATCGAGGCGTGGACCAGGCGCCCGCCGGGATCGGGTTCGTCGACCCGGGTGCCGGCCGACACCAGTACCCGGTCGCCGAGGACGTCGACCATGGCGGCCACGAAGCCGGGCTCCGCCCTCGTGTCGGCGTCGACCGCGATCACGATCGGGGTCGTGGCTGCCTCCACACCCACCTGGAGGGCGTGCGCCTTTCCCGCCCACCCCGGAGGAAGCGGTCCGGCGTCGATCACCCGGGCACCGGCCGATTCGGCCACCGTGCGGGTGGCGTCCGAGGACCCGTCGTCGACGACGAGCACGTCGGCGCCGTCCCTGGCCAGGGACCGGATGCAGGGCTCGATCCGCTCGGCCTCGTCGCGCGCCGGGACGATCACCGTGACCGGCGGCGCACCGGTGGGCCGCCGGCGGGGGGTGATCGCCGGCCGGCGGCGGGCGCCAGTGGTGATCCGGGCCGCAGCCACCACGAGCAGACCGGCGCGGGCGAGCGTCCCGGGCCTCGGCAGCGGGAGCGACGGCACGAGCCACAAGCTACGGTCCGCGGCATGGCATCTTCCGCTCCCGGCCGCGATGATCGAGGGCTCCCGGGTCGGTTGCTGGATGCCTTCGGCCCACAGTCGTGGTGCCGACCCGAGCAGTTCGCGGTCGACCGGCTGCCGATGCGCACGACCGGTTACCCGTTCCCCGACGACACGATGGCCGCCACCGTCGACCGGTCGGCCTCTCCGTGGTTCCGATCGCTCGACGGCACCGACTGGGAGTTCCGTCTCCATCCCCGTCCCGACGCGGTCACCGCCGACGTGCTCGACGACGACGCGCCCGGACCCTGGCAGCCGATGACGGTGCCGAGCTGCTGGACGATGGACCCCGACGTGGACGACCACCCGCACTACACCAACGTGCGCATGCCGTTCCCCGAGGATCCGCCCCGGGTTCCCGACGCCAACCCCACCGGGGTGTACCGGAAGCAGTTCACGTTGCCGCGCGGCTGGAAGTCCCGGCGCACCGTCCTGCACGTCGGCGGCGCCGAGAGCTGCCTGTACGTCTTCTGCAACGGTCACGCGGTCGGGATGGGCAAGGACTCGCGCCTGCCCCAGGAGTTCGACCTCACCCCCCACGTCCGCACCGGCAAGAACACGCTCGTGCTCGTGGTGGTCCGGTGGTCGGACGGCAGCTGGCTGGAGGACCAGGATCACTGGTGGAACGCCGGCCTGCACCGCGAGGTGTACCTGTACTCGACCGGCCGGACCCACATCGCCGACGTCCGGGTGACGGCCGACCTCGACGAGGACCTCAGCACCGGCCGCTTCAGCGCCGAGGTCGAGGTCGGCTTCGCCGACGAGGCGGTCGCCGCCCAGGGCTGGCGGGTCGAGACCACGATCATCGACCCCGACGGCAACGCGCTCGACACCCAACCGCTCAGCGCCGACGTTCCCTTCTTCCACCGTTCGTCGCCGGTGGCCGAGACGATCAGCGCCTACCTCTACGAGGGTCCGGTCGCCCACATCACCGAGACGATCGACGACGTCACCCCGTGGTCGTCCGAACGGCCGGTGCGGTACACGGTGGTCGTCTCGCTGGTCGACCCATCGGGCGACGTCGTGGAAGCCACCGCCACCCGCGTCGGCTTCCGGCGGGTCGAGGTCGTCGACCGCGAGCTGCTGCTCAACGGCTACCCGGTCTTCATCCGCGGCGTGAACCGTCACGACCACGACCCCGACACCGGCAAGACCGTGTCGCTGGCGTCGATGCGGCGCGACGTCGAGCTGATGAAGAAGTTCAACATCAACGCGGTCCGCACGTCGCACTACCCGAACGACCCCCGCTTCCTCGACCTGTGCGACGAGCTCGGTCTCTGGGTGGTCGACGAGGCCGACGTCGAGTCCCACGCCCGTCTGGCCAGCCTGTGCGACGACCGTCGCTTCAGCGCCGCCATCCTCGACCGCATCCAGCGGATGGTGGCCCGCGACCGCAACCACCCGTCGATCTTCGCCTTCTCGCTGGGAAACGAGTCGGGCTACGGCGCGGTCCACGACGCGGCTGCGGCCTGGATCCACCGCACGGACCCGTCCCGCGTCGTGCACTACGAGGGCGCGTGCCACCCGGTGTTCTTCGGCACCGACGACCCGGGCGACGCCGGCGAGGCCACCGACCTCGTCTGCCCCATGTACCCGTCGATCGAGGCGATCACCAACTGGGCCGTCCGCACCGCGGAGACCGACGAGCACCGCCCGCTGATCATGTGCGAGTACAGCCACGCCATGGGCAACAGCAACGGCAGCCTGGCCGACTACTGGGCGGTCATCGAGACGACCCCCGGACTGCAGGGCGGCTTCGTCTGGGACTGGACCGACCAGGGCATCCGGGCGGTCGACGACTCGGGGACCGAGTACTGGGCCTACGGCGGCCACTTCGGCGACGAGCCCAACGACGCCACCTTCTGCTGCAACGGGCTCACGTGGCCCGACCGGACGCCCAAGCCCGCGCTCTACGAGTACGCCGACCTGGGGTCGCCGCTGCGAGTCCGACCCAGCGATCTCAAGCGGGGTCGGGTGGTGATCGTCAACCTCCAGGACTGGCGCGACGTGTCGTGGCTGGCGGGTGAGTTCGACATCCGGGTCGACGGCGAGGTCGTCGAGTCCGGCACCTTCGAGCTCCCCGACCTGCCGGGCGGCTTCGAGGCCACGGTGGAGATCGACCTGCCGGTGGTCGACGTCCCGGTCGGGGCGGAGGCCCATCTCGACCTGCGCTGCGTGGTCGCCGAGGTCCAGCCCTGGGCGCCGATCGGTCACCGGGTGCTGTGGCAGCAGTTCGACCTGCCCGAGACCAAGCGCGCCCACCCCGGCTCGCGGACCAGGTCCGGCGAGGCCCGGGAGGTCACCCTCGACGGCTCCTCCGCCCGCGTCGGCGACGTCGTCGTGCGCTGGGACGACGAACTCGCCGCCGTGGTCGGTGTGGCCGACGCCGGCCGCGAGCTGCTGGCCGGCCCGATCGAGGCCAGCCTGTGGCGGGCTCCCACCGAGAACGACGGCCGGCGGCTGGACGAGGGCGTCGTCACCGGCGCACTGCAGTCGTGGCTGGCCCTCGGGCTGGACCGGATCGCCATCGAACCGGTCAGCATCCGCACCCGGCGCCAGCCCGACGGCTCGGTGCAGGTGACCCTGCGCCGCCGACTGCTCCTCCCGGGCTCGGGCGACCGGGTCGATCACCGCCAGCAGGTCGGCATCCGACCCGACGGGGTCATCGTGATCGACGAGGAGCTGGCCCTGCCCGGCTCCCTGGACGACCTGCCCCGGATCGGTTCACGGGTCGAGGTGATCGGTGAGCTCGACCAGCTCGAGTGGTACGGACGAGGGCCCCGCGAGACCTACGTCGACCGCGAGACCGCCGAGCAGCTCGGTCGGTGGTCGTCGTCGGTGGCCGACCAGTACGTGCCCTACGTGCTGCCCCAGGAACACGGGAACCACACCGACACCCGCTGGTTCCGGCTCACTGATGCCTCGGGTGCCGGGCTGCTGGTCTCGTCGACCAACCGGCTCGACCCCTTCGGGTTCACCGCCCGGTTCCACCACGATGCCGATCTCTACGCCGCCACCACCACGGCGAACCTCCGGGCCAGCGACACGGTCGAGGTCCACGTCGACGTGCTCCAGCGCGGCCTCGGCACCGGGGCGTGCGGTCCCGACACCCTGCCCCCGTACCAGGTCACCGGGGGCCCGGCCCGCTGGTCGTGGGCCCTGCGCCCGGTCGGCGCCGGCGACGACGTGGCCGCCATCGCCCGCGCCGTCCGCAACTGACCGCCCGTCTCGAAACCGGACGCGCCCGCGTACCGCCTCAGCCGGCCAGGTCGGTGGCGCAGAGCTCGGCGGCGATCCGGCCGCTGATGGCCACCAGCGGCAGCCCGCCCCCCGGGTGGCTGCTGCCCCCGCACAGGTAGAGACGGTCGATCGGGCCGCGGTTGCCGGGTCGGAGGAAGGCGGCCCGCCGGCCGTTGGACGAGCTGCCGTAGATCGAACCCCCGGGCGTCCGGTACGTCGTCGCGATGTCGGCGGGCGTGATCTCCTCGCGGTGCATGATCCGACCGCTGAGGTCCCAGCCCCGGCGGGCCATGACCTCGAGGACGTGGTCGCCGTATCCCTCGTACGCGTCGTCGACGACCTGGCGATCAGCCTCCGCGCCCGGTCCGGTCGCGAACGCCGGGGCGTTGACGAGGACGAACCAGTTCTCGCACCCGGCCGGCGCCTGTGTGGGGTCGGTGATCGACGAGGCCGCCACGTAGATGGTGGGGTCCCTCGCCGGCTCCTCGTACCGGAACAGCGAGGTGAACTCCTCCCGGTAGTCGTTGGAGAACGACACGTTGTGGTGGGCCAGCGCCTCGGTACGTCCCTCGACGCCGAGCAGCAGCACGAACCCCGACGACGACCGGGGCGCGGCCTCGGCCCGGCGCCGGGCCCCGCGGTGGGGCAGCAGGTCGCGGTAGAGGTGGAGCGCGTCGGCGTCGGCGACCACCGCGTCGGCCACCATCGTCTCGCCGGCGGCCGATCGGACGCCGGTGGCTCGTCCGCGGTCGGCCGTGATGGCCTCCACGTCGCACCCGGTGCGGATCGTCACCCCGACCTCGGTGGCCAGCGCACCCAGGGCGTCGGCCAAGCGGCCCAGCCCACCCTGGATGTACCAGGCGCCGAGGGCCTGCTCGATGTGCGGGATGCACGACAGCGTGGCCGGAGCGGCGTACGGCGACGAGCCGGAGTAGGTGGCATATCGGTCGGCCCACTGCACGAGCCGGGCGTCGTCGAAGCTGGCCCGGGCCCGGCCGTGGAGCGATCGGAGCGCGTCGATGGCGAGCAGGTCTCGGGGCGAGCGCATGCGCCGGAGCAGCCGGGCCGGCGATGCCATCGGGCCGGCGAAGAACGTCCGCTCGGCCACCTCCCACACCGACGCGGCGTGGGTCATGAACGCCCGCCAGTGATCGCCCGAGCCCTCGCTCAGCGCGTCGGCCTCGGCCGCGGCGTCGCCGAGGTCGGCCCGATGGTCGAACGTGGCGCCGTCGGCGAAGCGGTACCGGCAGATGGGGTCGAGGCGCACGAGGTCGACCAGGTCGTCCAGGCGGCGGCCGGCCACGGCGGCGAGGTCGGCGAACACCGACGGCAACGTCAGCAGCGACGGCCCCGTCTCCCACGTGAATCCCCCGGCGTGTCGCTCACCGAGCTTGCCGCCCACCCGGTCGAGGCGTTCGAGCACGGTGACGTCGTGGCCGGCCGCGCCGAGGCGGATGGCGGCGGCGAGACCCCCGACCCCCGCGCCGACCACCACGACCTCAGCCACGATCCGTGGCCTCCGGTACGGAGCCGCGTCCAGTTTCCGAAGGGGGGAGGGCCTCGGGGTTCGGCCGACGCCGCCACGCCAGCGCGGTGACGGCGCCCATGCCGATGCCCCCGACGAGGCCCACGAACGGGCGGCCGAAGAACACCACGAAGCCGATCGTGTCCATCACCGCCCACCACGTGTACAGCACGACGAGCCCGGTGCCCGCCGCCGGCCCACCGCCCCGGATGAGGTCCAGGACGCCGACGACCACCAGTCCCAGACCGAGCCACCCGGCGTAGTTCGACAGCGGGATGCCCTGGTAGGCGCCGTCGCCGGTCCACCGCCAGTAGCCGGCGTGGACCATCTGGGGATCGAGGAACAGATCCCACGCGGTGAGGGCGACCGCACCGGCCACCACCGCCACCGCACGCGAGGCGCTGATGCGACGGCCGACCTCGAGCGCCGGGACACCCATGGCGAACCACGCCAGCGGGACGATCAACGGCACGCCGGCCACGGTCGGTTCGAGCGCACCGGTGTAGTGGTAGTCGCCGAACGGGAAGCCGGTCGTGGTCCCGATCCGCTCCACCACCAGGGTGGTCACCACCACGAACGCGCCGGCGAGCGCCGCCCGCCGCCCACCCCAGTGCCCCACCGTCAGCGCCAGCGTGGTGACGAAGAAGGCGGCCACGACCAGCGACGACAGCCACTCGATCGTGGGGTCGTGATCGGTCAGCGGGATGGCGATCTGGGCCAGCGCCATGACCACGAAGGCGACCGCAGCGCCCTGGCCCGCCACCGACGCACCCCTCCAAACCCGGTTCTGGCCGGTCATCGGTCGCTCCCACTGGCGCGACAGCCGACCAGAACGAGTGGGCGTGGGCGTGGGAGTGGGAGTGGGAGGGGGAGGGGGAGTGGGAGTGAGAGGGGGAGGGGGACGGGCGGGGCGTGGGGGCTCGGTAGCCGGGCCGGCGTGGTCACCGGCCGAGGAGGAGGGCCCGGCCGGCGGTGGTCACCTTCCGCCAGGTCGGGACGCGCGCCCGGGCCGAGAACACGTCGAGGTCGATGGCCTCGATCTCGTCGAGGATCCGCGAATAGAGCAGCGAGGCGGCCCGCACGCAGCGCGCCGATCGGTCGGGGAGCAGGTCGATGCCCTCCTCGGCCTGGCGGTACAGCGTTCGGGTCCGGTCGATCTCGAAGGCCATCAGCGCACGGAAGCCGGGGGTCACGGTGCGGGTGGTGAACGCGCTGGCGGCATCGAAGCGGCGGATGTCCTCCTGGGGCACGTAGACGCGCTCGCGGTCGAGGTCCTCGCCGATGTCGCGCAGGAAGTTGGTGAGCTGGAACGCGTTCCCGAGCTGCCGGGCCGGTTCGATCGCGGCGTCGTCCAGCGGCTCGAGGATCGGCAGCATCATCTCGCCGATCACCGCGGCCGATCCGTCCATGTACTCCTCGAGGTCGGCGTAGGTCTCGTACGACTCGATGCTGAGGTCCATGGTCATCGAGTGCAGGAACCGGCGCACGCACTCGGGGTCGATCCGGAACGCCAGCACGGTGTGGACCATCGCCTTCAGCACGAGGTCGTCGCTGTCACCGGCCTCGAGGTCCTCGAAGAAGCGGTCGCCGAAGTCGGCCAGCGCCTTGGCCCGGATCTCGACGGGTACATCGCTGTGGTTTCCGGCGACGGGGTCGTCGACGATGTCGTCGGCGTGACGGCAGAAGCCGTAGAGGGCGTGGACGTGGTGCCGCTTGACCTTGGGCAGGACGGTGGTCGACCAGTAGTAGGTCGTGCCGTTGGCCCTGTTCAGCTGCCGGCAGTGTTCGTACGACTGCTCGAGCGTGATCGGGCTCATCGGACGCCGTCGAATCGGTCGACGCGCTCGGCGGCCAGCCGGCCCGACACCAGCACCATCGGCACACCCACGCCGGGGACGGTGCCGGATCCGACGAAGACCAGACCCGGTGCGTGCTTCGTCACGTTGTTGGGCCGGAACGGTCCGGTCTGGCGGAACCGGTGGGACAGGGCGAACGGGGTGCCCCGTTCCATGCCCTGGCGCTCCCAGTCGGTGGGGTCGACGAACGCCTCCACCTCGATCTGGTCGACGTCGACCGGGTAGCCGAGCGCGCCCACTCGCCGGCGCAGCGAGGCCCGCAGACGATCGCGCTCGACGGTCCAGTCGATGCGGCCGTCGAGGTTGGGCGTCGGTTCGAGCACGTAGAGCGAGTGCCTGGGGGCCCCGCCATCGAGGTGGGGGACGAGCGCCGGCTCGTCGAGGCTGGGCACGGTGACCAGGATCGACGGGTCACCCATGAGCTGGCCGTCGCGGAGAAGGTCGCGGAAGGCGTCGTCCCACTGGGCACCGAAGTGGATGTTGTGGTGGGCGGCACCGGCCGGCAGCTCGCCGGTCACGCCGACGTGCCAGACCGCGCAGCTGGGGGAGTAGTGGCCGTGACGGACGGTGAACGGTTGCCGCAGCCCGGGCAGCAGGGTGCGGTAGGCCACGGGCAGATCGGCGTTGCAGACCACGGCGTCAGCGGCGATGAACTCGTCGCCGGCCGGGCCGCTGACGTGGACGCCCCGCACCCGTCCGCTGGTCCCCTCGGCGAGGACGATGCGGTCGACGTCGACGCCGTAGCGGAACTCACCCCCCGCCTTCTCGATCGCGGCGGCGAGGCCGAGCGGGACGGCGTGCATGCCGCCGTCCGGGAAGTACACCCCCTGGATCGAGTCCATGTAGGTGATGACGCAGTAGATGGCCAGCGCCTCATAGGGGGCGAGGCCGGCGTACATCGACTGGAAGCTGAAGATCTTCTGCAACCGATGGTCATCGAAGTACGACGCCACCCGTCGGCCCAGCTTCCCGAACCCGCCGAGGCGGACGAGGCGCAGCGCGGGACCGAGCGGCCGGACCAGGTCGAGCGGCGAGTCGAAGTTGGTGTCGATGAAATGGGGCTGCTCGGCCTCGTACAGCTGGCGGAGCCAGTCGGCGAAGCGACCGAACTGGCGAGCGGCCTCCGGCCCGCACACCTCGCGGATCTCACGGGTCATCCGGTCGCGACCATGCCAGACCCGCAGTTCGGAACCGTCGTGGTAGGTGGCCCGGTACATCGGATCGACGGGGCGCAGCGTGACGAAGTCGTCCATCTCGGCACCGAGGGCGTCGAATGGCGCCTGCAGCAGCTCCGGCATGGTGAACACGGTGGGACCGGTGTCGAAGCGGTACCCGCCGAGCTCGAGCCGGCCGTTGCGGCCGCCGGGCCCGTCGCCGCGTTCGACGACCAGGACATCGTGGCCCCGGCCCCGCAGGTGCGCCGCCGCGCTCAGGCCGCCGAGTCCCGCACCGACGACGACGACCCTCATCGCTCGACGGTTCGGGTGGTCACGAGTCGCGCCAGGCCACGAAGCGGGCGAGGTCGACGAGTGCGGCCCGGGCCTCCTCGGTGATCTCGGCCACCTCGATGGCATCGAGCGCGCTGTTGGCCAGCCGTTCGATGTCCTGCTCGATGAGCTCCACCGCGCCGGTGTCCCGGAGCACGTCCTGGATGGCGGCGATCTCGGCCCGGCCGAGATCGGGGGTGCCGATGCAGTCGAGCACGGCGCGTTGCGATCGATTGGCCTCGCGGTTGGCCACCGCCAGCAAGGGGGTGGGCTTGCCCTCGCGGAGGTCGTCGCCCACCGGCTTGCCGGTCATGGTCGACTCACCGAACGCCCCGAGGATGTCGTCGCGGAGCTGGAACGCCTCTCCGAGCGGGTCGCCGTACGCGGTGAGCTGCGCCTGCAGCTCGTGGAACCGGCCGGCGACGGCGGCCCCGACGTGCAGGGGCCGCTCGATCGTGTACTTGCCCGACTTGTAGCGGGCGATGCGCCGCGCCGCGGCCGGGTCGGTGTCGCCCCGCGCCGTGCCGAGGATGTCGAGGTACTGGCCGACGTTGAGCTCGATGCGCAGCTCGTCCCACACCTCGAGCACGCTCGCGGGGGCGTTGCGCAGGAGGAGGTCGGCGTAGACGTGGGCCATGTCGCCGATGAGGATGGCGACGCCCTCGCCGAACCGGCGTTGCTCGCCCCGCCACACCTCGGTCTCGTGGGTGTCGGCGAAGGCCAGGTGGGCGGTACGGAAGCCACGCCGGGTCGACGAGCCGTCCATCACGTCGTCGTGGACCAGGGCGAAGGCCTGGAGGAACTCGAACGCGGCCCCGGCCTCGATGACCAACCGGTTCGACGGATCGCCGCCGGCGCCGATGAACCCCCAGTAGCAGAACGCGGGTCGCAGCCGCTTGCCGCCGGCCATCACCAACTGGCGGAGGGCGTCGAGCGGCTCGGCGAGATCCGGGGTCAGCGCGGTCCACCGGTCGTACTCGGAGTCGATGACCTGCGTGAGCAGCTCTTCGACGGGCTCGGCGACCTGGGCGAGGCTCGGCGGAACCGGAACGGCATTGCGAGTACGGGGGAGAGCCATGGTTCTTCTGAGCCTACGGGTGTGGGTGGATGCGGCGGTAGGAGAAGGGCCCGCTGCGCGGTGATCGGTGCCCGGTCTACGGGGCTGGCAAGCTGACCGGATGGCCCGGGGAGCGAGATAGTGGAACGGCGCCCCATCAGCCCGATGATCCCCGTGCTGGCCGCGCTGGTCGTGTGCGGTGTGGTGATCTTCGTCATCGCCGGCTCGAGGAACGGCGGTGGGTCGGACGAGGCGGCTTCCACCACGACGACCTCCACCGCCTCGACCACGACCTCGCCGATCACCGCGCCACCCACCTCCGCCCCACCTCCTGCGGTGCCCATCGCCACCATCGCGGCCGAGCCGTTCCCGGAGAACCCACCGGACAGCTACCGGATCACCTACGACGTGGTCGAGAACGGGCTGCCCCGCACCGAGACCGTCACCGTCGTCCGCCCCTTCGAGTCGCTGGTCGTCTCCACCCGTGACGGCGCCATGGTGAGCGGCACCGCCACGTCACGGAGCCGGCTGTGGACCTACCTCACCGATCGCAAGGGGTGGCTGGTGATCCAGCCCGAGCTCCACCGCGCCGCGTACGACCAGCGCCCGCTGGCCGCCATGGCCACCATGATCGCCCTCGGCCGGGCCGAGGAACGCGGCACCGGCGAGTTCCTCGGCCGGAGCTGTCGGGTCTTCGTCACCGGCGAACCGCTGTCCAACCCGGGCGCGGTCGCCCCCAGCGACGCCGAGTCCACCGAGGTGTGCATCGACGACAGCGGGCTCGTGCTCCACGAGCTGTGGCAGATGAACGGCGCTCCGGTCACCGAGCGCACCGCCACCGATGTCGCGGTCGGCATCGACGCCGACCCCTCGGCGTTCGATCCCACCCCGGAGATCGCCGACGCCCCCGAGTTCGAGGCCGTCCTGTCCACCGTCGCGGTAGCCGCGGACGACGCCACCATCGCCAAGCTCCAGGTCGACATCACCCCGCCCCCGGGCTACGAGCTGCAGGGGACCGTGCTCCGATCCGGCTCTCCCGACGAGGGCGACGCCGCCTCCGAGATCGTCCGCTTCTACTCCGACGGCTCGGACCTCATCGAGCTGGCCGAGGTCACGGTGCCGTCCGGCGCCCAGCTCGACGGCACCAACGCCGTGCCGGTCGAGATCGACGGCCCCGAGACGTGGTTCGTGCCGGACTTCCGGGCGTCGGTGATCCGGACCCGACTCTCCGACACCACCTTCGTCGAGCTGCGGGGATCGAACCCGGCCCAGCTCGCCGCCCTGCTCCCCACCATGACGAGCCGCTGAGCGGCCGTTCTCCCCGACCCCTCCGTTCTCCCCGACCCCTCCGTTCTGGCACCACATCGATCGGTCGGCGACCGCTCGCTGTGGTGCCAGAACCGGGGGTTGGGCCGGGGACCGGCACGGGTTGGGGTCAGGCGCCGTCGCCGAGGGCCTCGGTGGCGTCGTCGACCGCGGACCGGGCCGACAGGATGCGGTCGCGGCAGAACTCGATGAGCCCGGCGGCTCGGGCCACCCGGGTGGCCAGCAGGTCGACGTCGACGTCCTCGTCCTCGATCTCTCGCAGGATCGTCTCCAGCTCGGTGACCGCCTCGACGTAGCCGTCGGGCACCGGGTCCAGGTCCGTGGGATCAGGGCTGGGCTCGCTCATGTGCGTTCCACCTCCTCGACGACCGACGTGACCGTGCCGTCGGCCAGGATGGTGTGCAACCGTGTCCCGACGGGGAGATCGGCGACGGAACGTAGCACCGTGCCGTCGGCCCGCCGGGTGATCGACCAGCCCCGGGCCAGCGCACGCTGCGGGTCGCTCACCGCGACCCGGGCGGCGAGGACGTCCAGTTGCCGCTGGGCCTCCTCGACTCGTCGCACCGCCACCGAGCGGAGACGTCGCTCCCGGTCGTCGACCTGCAGCTCGGCCCGCTCGAGCCGGCGGCGGGCCAGCGGGGAGAGGCGAGCAGCCCAGGCATCGACCCGGCCGAGCTCGGCGCGGGTGGCCGATACGGCCGCGGTGGCGGCCCGCGCCGCCAGCCGATCGACGTGCTGGCCGGCGACGCGGAGGCGATGATCGGCTCCCTGGAGCACGGCTGCGAACACGTCCTCGGCGCGGTCGTGCGCCGCGGCCACCACGCCGATGAGGTGCTGGGCGGCCGCGGTGGGCGTCTTGGCCGCGAGGTGGGCGACCTCGTCGGCCACCGAACGGTCGACCTCGTGACCCACACCGGTGAGCACCGGGTGGGGGCTGGCGGCGATGGCGCGCGCCACGAGCTCGTGGTCGAACGCGGCCAGGTCGGTGGTGGCTCCGCCGCCGCGGACGACGACCACGACGTCGACCTCCCGGGTCGCGAACCACGCGATGGCGCCGGCGATCGACGAGGGCGCATCGGTGCCCTGGACCCGGACATCGGCCACCTGGACCGCGAAGGCGTAGCCGGATCGGTCGAGTTCGTCGAGCAGGTCGGCCTCGGCCGCACTACCCGAGGAGGTGACGACCCCGATCCGCAACGGGAGCAGAGGCATCCGGACGGCGCGGTTGGCGTCGAGGAGGCCCTCGGCCCGGAGCCGATCGAGCAGCTCGGCGCGCGCCGCGGCCAGCTGACCGAGGGTGAAGGCGGGGTCGATCGACACCATGCGGAGCTGGAGCTGACCCCGGGGTCCGTACCAGTCGAGCCGACCCCGGATGCGCACCTCGGTGCCGTCGGACATCCGCACCCGGTACCCGGCCTTCATCAGCAGCCGGTTGACCCGTTGCTTCTCGCTGTTGAGCAGGACCACCGACAGCTGGGACGGCGGGCTGGTCTCGCTGTCGACCAGGGTGAAGTACGAGTGGTAGCCCGGGCTCCGCGGAAAGTTCTGGATCTCGCCCCGGACCCACACCTCGGTGGGGAACGCGGCCCGGAGGCGCTCGGCGATGGCGTCGGAGAGCGCACCCACCGACCACGTCTCGCTCCCGGAGCTAGGTTCGACCACGGTCCGAACGTAGTGCCGCCCGATCCAGGAGGAGCCCCACGATGTCCGAACGGATCGGCCCCGGTGTGGTGCAGATCGACACCCTCCTCGGCGGATGGGAGCGGGTCACCGCCGGCTTCCTCGTCGAGGGCGACGCCCCGGTGCTGGTGGAGACCGGGTCGCAGTCGTCGGTCGAGACCCTGCTGGCCGAGCTCGCCGCGCTGGGCGTGGGGGCCACCGACCTCGCCGGCATCGCGGTGACCCACATCCACCTCGACCACGCCGGCGGGGTGGGCGACGTGGCCCGGGCCTTCCCGAACGCCACCGTCTACGTGCACGAGCGCGGTGCTCGGCACCTCGCCGAACCCGAGCGCCTGGTGTCGTCGGCGGCGATGGTCTACGGCGACCTGCTCGACTCGCTCTACGGCCGGCTCGATCCCACCGACCCGGCCCGGATCCACGTGCTCGCCGACGGCGAGCAGATCCAGATCTCGTCCAACCGCACCCTGACCACGGTCGACTCGCCGGGCCACGCCAAGCACCACCTCGCCCTCCACGACTCGGAGTCCGGTCTGCTCTTCGCCGGCGACGCGGTCGGTGTCCGCCTCCCCGATGTCGGCATCCTCCGGCCGGCCACGCCGCCGCCGGACTTCGACCTCGAGCAGGCGATCCACTCCCTGCGCACGTTCGCCGATCGCAGCCCGAGTGGCATCGCGCTGGCCCACTACGGCTTGGTGCCCGACCCGGTCGAGATCCTGGTCGAGGCCGAGGACACCCTGCGCCGCTGGGCCGAGGTGGCCGAGCAGGCGTGGCGGGAGGACCGCGACATCACCGAGGCGCTCGACGATGCGTTCGGCATCACCGACGACGACGATGTGGACCCCGTGGCTCGGGAGCGGTTGGAGACGCTCTCGGGCATCCACTCCAACGCCCAGGGCCTCGCTCGTTGGCTCGACACCCGGGAGCACGACTAGGAAGGTGGGCTGCGTCACCCGCGTCACCCGACCACAGGAGTCACCATGCCCGAAGCAGTCATCGTCGCCACGTCCCGCACCGCGATCGGCCGCGCCAACAAGGGTTCGCTGGTCGACGCCCGCCCGGACGACCTCACCGCCTTCATCCTGAAGGACGTGCTGGGCAAGGTCCCGGCCCTCGATCCCCACACGGTCGAGGACGTCCTCCTCGGCTGCGGCCAGCCCGCGGGCGAGGCCGGCTACAACCTGGCCCGGGTCGCCGCCGTGATGGCCGGGCTCGACGACGTCCCCGGTGTGACCGTCAACCGCTACTGCTCGTCGTCGCTGCAGACGATCCGCATGGCCGCCCATGCCATCAAGGCCGGCGAGGGCGACGTGTTCATCTCCGCCGGTGTCGAGACCGTGTCGCGTTACATGCACGGCGCGTCCGACGTGGGCCCGCACAACGAGGCCTTCTCCGAGGCCGAGGCCCGTACCGCCGAGCGCGCCGCCGGTGGCGCCGAGAAGTGGACGCCTCCGTCCCACCTCCCCGACATCTACATCGCCATGGGCCAGACGGCCGAGAACGTCGTCCAGGCCGAGGGCGTGTCCCGCCGGGAGATGGACGAATGGGGCGCGCGTTCGCAGCAGCGTGCCGTCCAGAGCCAGGAGAACGGCTTCTTCGATCGTGAGATCAGCCCCTACACGCTTCCCGACGGCACGGTCGTGGCCAAGGACGACGGCCCCCGAGCCGGCACCACGGTCGAGAAGCTGGCCGAGCTCAAGCCGGTGTTCCGCCCCGACGGTTCGGTCACCGCCGGCAACGCCTGCCCCCTCAACGACGGTGCCGCCGCCGTCATCGTCATGAGCGACACCAAGGCCGCCGAGCTGGGGATCACCCCGCTGGCCCGCATCGTGTCCTCCGGTGTCACCGGCCTCAACCCCGAGATCATGGGCATGGGTCCGGTGGGTGCGGTCCGCCAGGCCCTGGGCCGGGCCGGCATGACCATCGACGACATCGACCTGGTCGAGATCAACGAGGCCTTCGCCGCCCAGGTGCTGCCCTCGGCCAAGCATCTCGGCATCGACCTCGACAAGCTCAACGTCAAGGGCGGCTCCATCGCCCTCGGCCACCCGTTCGGCATGACCGGTGCCCGCATCATGACCACCCTGCTCAACGCGCTCGAGGACGAGGACAAGCAGTTCGGCCTCGAGACGATGTGCGTGGGCGGCGGCCAGGGCATGGCCATGATCGTCGAGCGCCTCAGCTGAGCTGCCCTCCGGGCTGACCGGCCCCGAAATGTGACGGTTCAGGATTTGACCGTCATCGGTCCGTCATGGAATCGTCATGCGCCATGCCTCGGACCCGATCTCGCCGTCGCGCCCTGGTCGCGGTCATCGCCGGCGTGGCCGTCGCGGTCGGTGCGGCCGCCTTCCTCGTGATGGGCCCGTCCGCCGTGGCTGCCGTCCCCGACGAGCAGCCGGTCGCGCCCGTGGCCCGACCCGGTGCCATCGGTCAGTTCGCCACCACCCTCACCACGCGGGTGGGCGAGAGCGCCCGCGCCCTGGCGGTCGCCGCCACCCCGGCGCCGCCGTCGCCCGTGTACTGCCCCGCCCCGGGCAGCGAGTTCGTCGACTCGTGGGGCTTCGCCCGATCGGGCGGACGTCACCACCAGGGCGTGGACATGATGGCGCCAGGCGGCACGCCGGTCATCGCCCCGGTCTCGGGGACCGTCCGTTCCAGCCACTCGACGCTCGGCGGACTGGGTTTCTACCTGGTCGACGAGGCCGGCAATGAGTACTTCGGTGGCCACCTCCGCTCGCTCGATGTCCTCGGGCCGGTGACCGCGGGCACCCAGATCGGCACCGTGGGCCGGACGGGCAACGCCGATGCCACCCACCTCCACTTCGAGGTGCATCCCGGTGGCGGCCCCGCCGTCGACCCCTATCCCTACGTGGAGTCCTGGTGCACCCAGGACCCGGCGAATCCGTGGGCGCCGGTCCTGATTCCTTGAGCTGGTCTTCGTGATCGCGCCGCCGAACCGGCATCATTGATCGGGTGGATCTCATCGCCGCGCCGAAGCACGACCTCCCGTCGTACCTCTGGCCGCGGCCCAAGTACCGGGGGATCCTCCACGCCGCCGGCGCCCTCGCCGTCGTCCCGCTCGGCGTCCTGCTCGTCCTCGCCGCCCACGGCTCCCGGGCTCGCCTGGCCGCGGCCATCTACGTCGTCGCCCAGCTGATCGTCTTCTCCACGTCGGCCAGCTACCACCTGCTGGCCTCCACCCCCACGGCCCGGCGGCGGATGCAGCTGGCCGACCACTCCATGATCTACCTGCTCATCGCGGGCACCTGGGCACCGATCTGCCTCCTGGTGCTCCCGCACAACGCCGGCAACGGCTTCCTCGTCGCCATGACGGCGGCGGCCGCGGTGGGCATCAGCCTGAAGCTGTTCGGCGTCCATCGGTTCCCGCGGAGCAGCAACACCATCTACGTGCTCATGGGCTGGGCCGCCGTGCTCGCGCTGCCCACCATCGTCCACCACATCGAGGCCGCCGCCCTGGTCCTGATGGCGCTCGGCGGTGCGGTCTACTCGGTCGGGGCGCTGGTCCTGCTGATGAAACGGCCCGATCCCCGCCCCGCCGTGTTCGGATACCACGAGGTGTGGCACTTGTGCACGGTCGCGGCGGCCGCCTGCCACTTCACCATGGTCTGGATCGTGGTCGCCTAGCGAGTTCGATCGTGCGGCCGGACCGAATACCGTGCCGTTCCATGAGCACGCTCGTCACGGAGAAGATCGACCAGCTGGCCACCCGGGCCCGGCGCGAGATCGACAGCGGGTTGCTGCCGTCGTGTCAGTACGCGCTGGCCCTCGACGGTGAGGTGGTGGCCGGCGAGACGCTCGGTGATGCCACCCCGGACACCCGCTACGTGATGTTCTCGGCCACCAAGGCGGTGGTGGCGTCCACGTTCTGGACGCTCATGCAGGACGGCGAGGTCGACATCACCCAACCCGTCCAGCACTATTTCCCCGAGTTCATGGCCGACGGCGACCCCGAGCACGGTGCCACCATCACCGTCGAGCAGGTCCTGCTCCACACCTCCGGCTTCCCCGGCGCACCGATGGGTCCGCCGGCGTGGTCCACTCGGGAGGGCCGGATCGAGCGGATGCGCGGCTGGCGCACCAACTGGGAGCCGGGCACCCGGTACGAGTACCACCCGACATCGGCGCACTGGGTCCTGGGCGAGATCATCGAGCGGGTGACGGGGAGCGACTACCGCGACGTCGTGATCGAACGGATCCTCGACCCGCTCGGTCTCCAGCGACTGCGGGTCGGGGTACCGGTCGACGAGCAGTCCGACGTGGCCGAGCTCATCGCGGTCGGCGAACCGCCCACGCCCGACGAGCTCGAGGCTGCCTTCGGTGTCCGCGAGCTCCCGGCGACGGAGGTGACCGAGGATGCGCTGCTCGGGTTCAACGAGCCGGCCACCAAGGCGCTCGGGGTGCCCGGTGGCGGGGGCATCTCCGATGCCGCCGACCTCGCGTGCTTCTACCAGGCGCTCCTCCACGACCCGAAGGGCCTCTGGGATCCGGAGTTGCTCGCCGACGTGACCGGCAACGTCCGCAACCGCTTCCCCGATCCGCTCCTGGGCATGCCCATCCTGCGCACGCTCGGGCTGGTCACCGCGGGGGACGACGGCAAGGCCACCTACCGGGGATTCGGCAAGACCGGCTCACCGCGGCGGTTCGGCCACAACGGCGCCGGCGGCCAACTCGCCTGGGCCGACCCCGAGACCGGGCTGTCGTTCGTGTACCTCACCAACGGCCTCGACGCCCACTCCCTCCGCCAGGCCCGGCGTGGCGTGGCCCTCTCGAGCATCGCGGCTCAGGTCGTGTAGTCGGCGTTGATGCGGACGTAGCCGTCGGTCAGGTCGCAGCCGTAGACGGTGGCCTCGCCGCTCCCGATGCCGAGCGAGACACCGATGTGGACCTCGTCGCCCCGCAGGTACTCGGTCAACGCGGCCAGCTCGGCCTCGCCGGCCGGCGACGGGTAGAGCTCCTGGTCGCCGATGCGGATGATGACCGCATCCTGGTCGATGTCGGTGTCGTCGCTGCACTTGCCGATGGCCATGGCGATGCGACCCCAGTTGGGGTCGGCGCCGTGCACGGCCGTCTTCACCAGGGGTGAGTTGACGATCGCCTTGGCCACCCGCTTGGCCTGGGCGCTGTCGCGCCCGCCGTCGACGGTCACCACGATGAGCGTCTCGGCCCCCTCGCCGTCGCGGGCGAGCTGGCGGGTGAGGTCGAGGCAGACCCAGTCGAGGGCGGCCGCGAGCAGGTCGTGGTCGACGGGGCCGGCGTGGCCGGAGGCGAGGATGGCCGCCGTGTCCGAGGTCGACGTGTCGGTGTCGACCGAGAGGCAGTTGAAGGTGCGGTCGACCACGCCGCGGAAGATGCGGTCGAGGGCGGGTTGGTCGATCTCGGCATCGGTGAACAGGAAGGTGAGCAGCGTCGCCATGTCGGGTTCGATCATTCCCACGCCCTTGGCGATCCCGACCACGGTGGCGGGGCCGGCGGTGGCCGTGGCCGTCTTCGGGTGGGTGTCGGTGGTCATGATCGCCTCGGCCACCGGGTCGGCGCCGCGATCGGTGGGCGCGGGCATCGAGGCCAGGTGGGCGCGGACCCGCTCCATCGGATATCGCCGACCGATGACACCGGTGGAGGCCACCAGCACGTCGTCGGGCGCGCAGCCCACCGCCTTGGCCACCCCCTCGGCCAACTCGAGCGCATCGGCCTCGCCGTCGGCCCCGGTGGCGACGTTGGCGTTCTTCGACACCACCACCACGGCCTGCAAGGTCCCGTCGGCGACGTGCCGGCGGGACAAGGTGACGCTGGGCCCCACGAAGCGGGACTTGGTGAACACCGCGGAGGCCACACACGGGCGGTCCGCGGCCACGACCGCGAAGTCGGTGGTGTCGTCCTTGATGCCGACGTTGGCGGTGTGGGCGGTGAACCCGGCGGGCAGCTGCACCCCGCCGAGTCTGCCAGCCGTTCGGACATCCCACGTTCGCATGACTCAGCAACCACCTTGCTGACAGGGACGTTGCTCGCCCTGCGAGCAACTCCAGAAGTGAGCGAAGCGAACGGCTCAGGTGGTGCCGAAGACCGGTTCCGGTGGATCGGTCCGGCTGGTGAGGTCGTCGATCACCCCGCCGAGCTCGGCCGGATCCCAGCGGCCGCCCTTGTCGACCTGCGGACCGTGGCGGAAGCCGTCCATCAAGGTGAGCTGGCCGCCGTCGATCTCGAACACCCGCCCGGTGACGTGGGCCGCCTGGTCGGAACCGAGCCACACCACGAGGGGTGCGACGTTGCCCGGGGCCTTGGCGTCGAAGCCGGTGTCGGGCGCAGCCATGTCGTCGGCGAAGACCGTCTCGGTCATGCGGGTGCGGGCCACCGGAGCGATGGCGTTGGCGGTGACGCCGTAGCGGCCCAACTCGGCCGACTGGACCAGCGTGAGGCCGACGATCCCCGCCTTGGCGGCCGAGTAGGCGGCCTGGCCGACCGAGCCGAGCAGGCCGGCGCCCGAGGACGTGTTGACGATGCGCCCCTGGCGGGGCCGTCCCGCCTTGGCTTCGTCGCGCCACCATCCAGCGGCGTGGCGCGACACGCAGAAGTGGCCCTTGAGATGAACCCGGACGACGGCGTCCCACTCGTCCTCGGTGGCGTTGGCGAACATGCGATCACGAACGAAGCCGGCGTTGTTGACCACGGTGTCGACCGCGCCGAACGTGTCGATGGCCTGCTGCACCAGGCGTTGGGCGCCCGACCAGTCGGCGATGTCGTCGCCGTTGGCCACCGCTTCGCCGCCCCCGGCGGTGATCTCGGCCACCACCTCCTGGGCCGGTCCGCTGGCGCCGCGCGCCGACGTGCCGTCGAGCTCGACCCCGAGGTCGTTGACCACCACCTTGGCGCCCTGGCGAGCGAACTCCAGCGCGTGGCTCCGGCCGATGCCGCGGCCCGCTCCGGTGACGATCACGACCCGTCCCTCGCAGATGCCTGTCATGGCGGCGAGTCTGGCAGGACCTGACGGTGTGTCAGAAACGGCTCGGGCGATGGGCCCGGCGCATCACCCGTTGGATCGGCAGTTCGCCTCGGCGGCGAAGAAGGCGTCCTGCACGGCCTGGCTCGGCGTCGCGCCCGACCGGTAGGACGATCCCAGCTCGGCGAGGAGGCTGTCGTCCTCGGACAGCAGCTGGTTCAGCATGCAGTCGGCCAGATCCGGATCGCCGGCATAGAGCTGCACGAACTCGACGATGGCATCGAAGTCGATCCCAGTGGCCGTCGTCCCGAGCCCGGTGGTCGGCACCGGAGGGACGGCGCCGGGCACATACTGGCCCCCGAGCGACGATCCGAACCCGCTGGACGAGTCCGTGAACGACCCGGTGAACGAGGTCGCGAGCTGGTCGACGAAGTCGACGATGGCGTCGAGGTCGCTGCGATCGAGGACCTTCAGCATGGACACCATCCCGTCGAGGCCGGTCTCGACCGGCGCGACGAACCACTTGCCGTCGACCTTGGCGGTGGTGATCCCGATCTCGGGCGTGTCGAAGCTCGGGAGGGTGGGGAGATCGGTGCCCAGTTCGGCGGTGCCACCCACGCCGAACAGGCCGTTGGAGACATCGTTGAGATCGCCGGCGCAGATCGGGCCGTTCTCGAAGGGTGATCCGGTGAGGTCGAAGCCGTCGAGATCGCCCTCCAGGGTGAAGCACTTCCCGTCGCTGGACGCGCTGACGTGCTGGCCGTCGCGGTTGGTCACCGTGACCCCGACGGAGTCGAGGAAGACCGACGCACGATCACCCGAGCGGTCGGAGTGGAGCGAGAGATCGTCGATCGACACGTCGTAGTCGTCGCCGGCCGAGGCCATCTGGCGGGCCGCATCGCTGATCCACAGGTCGGCGTAGTCCTGCAGGGCACCGAGCTCACCGGGCGACAACCGGGCGATCATGCCGCGGAGGTCGAAGCCGGCGGCCGCCTGGACCAGGCCTTCGACCGCGGCCTCGGGCGAATCGGCCCCGATCGGGGCGATGCCGCTCGCCAGCAGGGGCAGGCCGGCATCGAGGCGGGCCGCCTCGGCGATGCTGTAGCCGATGCTCACCCGCCAGCCGTCGGAGCCGTTGCGGGCGACGAGGAAGGTGTTGTCGTCGGTGATCTGGCTCGTGTCGGTGCTGGAGGCACCGCTGATGTCGGCCCCGAACCGGTCGAGGGTGTCGGACACGAACGAGCCGATGGGCAGCTCGTCGGCGTTGAACGCACCGGTGACGGTGCCGCCGGTGAAGTACACGCGGGCGAGGTCGTCGCGGACCGGCTCGGTGCGGAAGGTGACGTCGTTGAACTCGATGTCGACGCCCTTCACACCGTCGAGCGAGAACGAGGAGTCGACCACCTCGAGCCGCGTCAGCTCGTCGAAGAGGTTCTGGACCGGTTGTTGCAGGGCGTCGCGCTCGCCGGGATCGAGGGCGGCGAGGACACCGAGCACGTCTTCGTTGGAGGCGGCGTCGAGCAGCTGGGAGACGGCTTCCTCGGGACTGTCGGGGCCGGACGAACCGAGCTGGGTGACGGCGAACGTGGTGCCGCCGACGAGGAGCAACACCCCGAGGACGCCGGCCACGACCCGACCGCGGATCCGACCGGATTTCGTGATCTCGCTCTCGGTTCGCAGGGTCAGGTCGGGTTCGACCGGCTCCATGTCCGGTGGGCCCCAGGGGTTGCTCATCGTGTCCGCCTCATGGTGATCGTGACCAGCGCTGCTGTCCCGGCCAGCATCGCGCAGCAGCCCGCGCCGATGCCGGACGCAGCACCGAATTGGAGGACGAGTGGGGACCGGGCCACGAGCACCCCGGCGGCCGCGACGAGGGCGCCCAACGTCGCCGTCGCCACGAATGCCACCGCATCGCGGTGGATGGCGAAGGCGACGAGCACGAGACCGCACAGGGCGGGCACGAAGTACCACAGGACGGAGAGGTCTGCCGCCCTCGGCGAGAGCACCCCGGCCCGCTCCACGATGTCAACCAGGCCGTAGCTGGTCCGCACCCGGCGACCCGAACGGCCCCACGGGGCGACGGTGGTCGCGGTGGCGACCACGGCGAGGGCTCCGCAGACGCCCGGTGCGACACGGGACCAGCGCTCGATCGGAGTCACCGCCCGATCCTTGCCGACCACGGTCGGTTGGCACCGGATCCGCCCCAGCTGCCAGCGTGACCGGCCATGTCGAGCATCGTCGTCAGCCCTCGTCACGTCGGTCCGCCCACCATGGGCCACGGCGGCTACGTGGCCGGCCTCCTGGCCCGCCGTATCGACGGACCGGCCCAGATCACCTTGCGCCGGCCGACCCCGATCGACGTGCCGCTCGACCTGGTCCGAGTCGACGACGGTCGATGGGAGCTGCGCGATGGCGACGAGGTGCTGGTGGAAGCGGAGCCCTCGACGCTGGAGATCGACGTACCCCCGGTGCCGTCCGTCGAGCGGGCCCGGGAGGCCGCGGCCGGCTCGCCCTCGCACTGGGACGAGCAGGGCGTGCACCCGATCTGCTTCGGTTGCGGGCTCGCCCGGGACGACGACGAGGGTCTCGCCATCGCCGTCGGCCCGATCGAGGTCGAGGGTCACGAGGAGGTCGCCGGGGTCTGGCGCCCCCGCGCCCACCGTGCCGGGGACGGCGGCGCCGTCGATCCGCTCTGGGTCCTCGCCGCGCTCGACTGTCCCGGTTCGATGGCGTTCATCGCCCGCGGGGAACCAGCCGGGCTGCTCGGCCGGATCGTGTTCGAGCAGTACGCGCCGGTGCGGCCCGAGGTCGACCATGTCGTGATCGGCTGGCAGATCGGTCGTGACGACAAGCGGATGTACGCCGGCACCGCGCTGGCCACCGCCGACGGCACCGTGCTGGCGGCCGCCAGGGCGACCTGGTTCGGCTGGCCCGACGCCTGACGTCAACGCCGAACCGGCTGACCGGGAGCCGGCGGCCCACAACCGGGAGCCGGCAGCCAACAACCCGCTTCTGGCACCAAGTTCTTCGCGCCCCGACCGGCGAACGTGGTACCAGAACGAATGGTTTGCCCTACAGCCGTTCGATGATGGTGACGTTCGCCGTGCTGCTGCGAAGCGAACGTCTCGCTACAGCCGCTCGATGATGGTGACGTTCGCCTGGCCCCCGCCCTCGCACATGGTCTGCAGCCCGTAGCGGCCGCCGGTGCGCTCCAGTTCGTGGAGCAGGGTGGTCATCAGCTTGGCGCCGGTGGCGCCGAGGGGATGGCCGAGGGCGATGGCGCCACCGTTCACGTTGGTCTGCTCGTGGGTGAAGTCGGTGTCCTTCAGCCAGGCGAGCACCACGGGGGCGAAGGCCTCGTTGATCTCGACCAGGTCGATGTCGGCCGCCGACATGCCGGTGCGCTCGAGCGCCCGTCGGGTGGCCGGGATCGGCGCGCTCAGCATGTAGATCGGGTCGTCGGCCAGCACGCTCATGTGGTGGATGCGGGCCCGGGGCGTCAGCCCGTGGGCCTTGACGGCGGCTTCGTTGGCGATGAGCAGCGCGGCCGAGGCGTCGGAGGTCTGGGAGGCCACCGCCGCGGTCACCCGGCCGCCTTCCTCCAGCGTGGGCAGCGAGCGGATCTTGTCCCAGTCGGGTTCACGGGGGCCCTCGTCCCGGGACACGCCGAAGCACTCGACGATCTCGGCGTCGAAGCGACCCTCGGCCTGGGCTCGCAGCGCCCGCTCGTGGGACGCCACCGCGAACGCCTCCATGTCGTCGCGGGAGATGTCCCACTTCTCGGCGATCAGCTCGGCGCCGCGGAACTGGCTCACCTCCTGGTCGCCGTAGCGCTTCAGCCAGCCCTCGGACGTGGTGAAGGGGTCGGGGAAGCCGAGCGGCTCGGCGGCCAGGGTCATGGCCGAGGAGATCGGCACCGCGCTCATCGACTGCACGCCGCCGGCCACCACCAGGTCCATGGTCCCCGACATCACGGCCTGGGCTGCGAAGTGGATGGCCTGCTGGGCCGAGCCGCACTGGCGGTCGATGGTCACCCCCGGCACGTGCTCGGGCATGCCGGCCGCCAGCCAGCAGGTGCGGGCGATGTCGCCGGCGTGCGGGCCGATGGAGTCGACGTTGCCGAAGATGACGTCGTCGACGGCCGCGGGGTCGACCCCGGTGCGATCGATGATGGCCTCGATGCTGGCGGCACCGAGGTCGGCTGGGTGCACGCCGGCGAGGGCGCCGTTGGCCTTGCCTCGCCCGACGGGGGTGCGGACTGCGTCGACGATGTAGGCCTCGGCCATGGGGTGCTCCTCGTTCCTGATGGCGTGTCAGATCAGCGTAGGTCCAACCGACTCGCAACCGGAATATCGCTGCCAATCACGATCGGTTGCCGCACGCGATCGGCAGCGATTTTCCCCGTCGCAGATACTGGAATCCGTGCCCCGCGACGACGAGCCGCTGCCGATCGAGTTGGTCGAGCCTGATCACGAGGTGCACTCGCAGGAGGTCGTCGAACGTGGAGGTCACCGCAGGCTCGGTGTCTCGGCGCTCATCGTCCTTGTGGTGGCGGTCGGCTTCGTCGTCGTGACCGGGGGCAGCGACGACACGCCGTCGAGCGACGAGCCGTCGACGACGACCACGACCACGCCCGCGGGGCCGGAACCGTCCACCGCCACGACGCGCGTCGAGCACTGGGTGGCCGGCGTCGGCGTGCCGGTGTTCGGTGAGCCGGTCGGTGCCGGCGTCCTGTTCGGGAGTGCGGAACAGGGTTGGCGCCTGGTCGACCTCGACTCCGGCCGGCTCCGGGAGGTGCCGGCGCTCGACGGGGTCCGGCCCGACCAGCTGTTCGGCGTCCGCGACGGGGTCGTGGTACTGAACGACGATCCGTACGGGCGGCTCCAGTACGTGCAGCTTCCGGCGGTCGACCCGGGCGACCGGGCGTTGTCCCGCCTGCGGGACTTCTGGCCCGATACCGCCGACCTGCTGGTCCGGGTCGTCGGTGTGCTCGACGCCGGGCTCGACGATCGGGTGTGGGTCGTGACCAGGTCGGCGCGTGCCCCCGACGAGGTGCTCGGCACGCTCGTGGACCTGGACGGCCAGCGGTTGATCGGCCCGATCACGCTGCCGGCGCAGCCCGCGGCGGCCACCTCCGCCGGACTCGTGTACGAGGCGGGCGGGCGGAGCTACCTCGTCGACGTCGACGGCGTGCGTGACCTCGGCTTCAGTCGCGTGTTCGCGGGTCGGGGATCGCTCATCGGCCGGGTCGTCTGCGGTGCCGACGCCCGCTGCATCCCGGAGGTCGTCGACCTCTCCACTGGCGCGGCGACGCAGGGCTCGGAGCTGTCGGTGCAGGTGGCCGCAACCGATGGCCTCGTCATGGCGATCTCGGCCTCTGGCGCCCTCGCGGTCACCCCGTCACCTCTGTACGGCCCGCAAGGTTTCACCGACCCACCACTCGACCTCCAGATCGTGGCGCCTGGCCTGTCTCCCGCGACCCGGTCGGTCAGGGCGCTGTTCGCCCCGCCGGTCTGGTTGCCGGACGACAGCCTGTTGCTGGCCACCGGCTACGGGTTGTTCCGGTACCGACCGGGCGACGGGTTCGGGACCCGGGAGACGGTGCCGGGCCTGCGGCCTCGGGACGAGACCGGTCTCGTCGTCATCCCCCGCTGAGGCCGAGGGCGTCGGCGACGAGGGCGCGGTGGTGGCCGGCGTCGCCCCAGGCGCGGGCGAGTGCCCACACCCGTTTGAGCCACAGGTGGAGGTCGTACTCGACCGTGTAGCCGATGGCGCCGTGGCACTGGAGGGCGATTTCGGCCGTGCGCGATGCGGCGTCGGATGCCAGCGCCTTGGCGGCCGAGACGTCGCGGGCCGCGTTGGGATCGGCGGCGTCGAGGCCGTGGGCGGCTCGGTGGATCATGGGCCGGGCGAAGACGAGGTCCTTGGCCGCGTCGGCCAGGTGGTGCTTGACCGCTTGGAAGCCACCCACGGGTTGGCCGAACTGGTGGCGCTCCGAGACGTAGCCGACGGTGGTGTCGAGCAGGTGCTGGCCGAGGCCGACGAGTACGGCGGCGGCGCCCAGCGCGCCGGCCAGCTCCGGCGCCACGGTCGGCGGGTCGAGCCGACGTCCATGGCGCCAGCTCACGACCTCGGCCATGCGGCGGGAGCCGTCGACGGTCTCGACCGGTGCCAGCTCCGCGTCGGCGGGTGTCACGGCTTCGATGCCGTCGGGGCCCCGCAGCACGAGGATGTCGGCATCAGCGGCCGCCGGGATCAGCGATCCGGTGCCGAGATCGGTCGACGCCATGGCTCCACCGAGCTCGTCGCCCAGCAGGGGCCCGACCACGAACGCGGTCTCCACCCACGGGTGGGGAAGGGCGGCCCGGCCGATCTCCTCGGCCACCGCGACCCGGGTGACCCAGTCGAGTCCGGGATCGGTGGTGCCCATCTCGACCAACGTCGTCCACACCCCCCGTCCGAGCGGCACGCCGTGGTCCCAGGCGGCCCGGACCACGCTCGGCGGGCACCCCTCGGCCAACGCCCGCCGGACTGCGGTGGCGAACTCGGTCCGTTCGTCGCCCAGCGAGAACCTCATCGGACCCGGGGCAGGCCGAGGAGGCGCTCGGCCGCGATGTTGCGTTGGATCTCGTTGGTGCCGGCGTAGATGGGACCCGACAGGGAGAACTGCCAGCCCTTGGTCCACGCCCCCTCCCGCTCGGCGTCGGGACCGAGCAGATCGAGTGCGATGCGGTGGAGCTCGACGTCGAGCTCGGACCACCAGATCTTGTTGAGGCTCGACTCCGCCCCCATCTCGCCGCCCTCCGACAGCCGGGTCACGGTCTGGAGGGTGAAGGCGTCGTAGGCCTCGGCTCGCATCCACGCCTCGACCAGACGGTCGCGTAGAGCCATTGGGCGACGATTCGTCGACGATTCGTCGCCCAATTCGTTCGGGCGATTCGTCGGCGATTCGTTCCCCAATTCGTTCCACAGCTCGACCAGGCGGGCGGCGGTGGCCTTGAACCGGCCCGGCGAACGAAGGGTGAGGCCCCGCTCGGAGCCGGTGGTGGCCATCGCCACCCGCCAGCCGTTGTCGACATCGCCCAGGACCGGGCCGCCGGGGATGGCGTCGTCGGGCAGGAACGCGTCCTCGAAGAAGACCTCGGCGAACCCCTCGTCGCCGTCGAGCCGGCCGAAGCCGCGGACGGTGATGCCGTCGAGGTCGAGCGGGACCATGAGGTAGCTGAGGCCGCGGTGCCGCTCGCGAGTCCGGATCGGTCCGGAACAGGCCGAACAGGTGGGTGCAGAAGGCCCCCCTCGTGGTCCACGTCTTCTGGCCGTTGAGCACCCAGCCGCCGTCGGCCCGGGTCGCCCGCGACCGCACCGCGGCGAGATCGGAACCGGCGTTGGGCTCGGACCAGCCCTGGCACCACAGATCCTCGGCGGCCGCCATGCGGGGCAGCACGTGGTCCTGCTGCTCCTGGTTGCCGAAGGCGAACACAGTGGGGGCGAGCAGGAAGATGCCGTTCTGTGTCACCCGCTGCGGCGCGCCGGCCCGGTAGTACTCGTCCTCGAACAGCAACCACTCCCAGATCGACGCGTCCCGCCCGCCGTAGGCCTCGGGCCATGACACCACCGCCCACCGATCGGCGAACAGCGCCCGCTCCCAGTCGAGGTGGCGAGCGAAGCCGTCCCGGGTGTCACCCGAGCCGATGTCGTGGGGGACGGTGGCCTCGAGCCAGGTTCGAGCCTCGGCTCGGAACGCCTCCTGCTCGTCGCTCCAGGTCAGGTCCACGCCGGCGATTCTGACGGAGCGTCAGATTCACGGCAAAACTGCGGCCGCCAGCTCCTCGGGAGTCATCGATCCCGGCGCGGCGCCCCGGCGGGCCATGTCCCGCGCCACTCGTTGCAGCCCCTCGTTCACTGGCGTGGGGATGCCGTGGACACGGCCCAGCAGGACGATCTCGCCGTTGAAGAGGTCGGTCTCGATCGAACCGGTTCCTCGCGCCAGGCTCTGCCACGACGAGCCGCCGGCCCGCTGGGAGCCGGCGATGGGTCGGATGTCGAGCCGGTCGCCTCGACGCTCGCGGTCCTCGGCCTCGGACGCGATGTCGATCCCGGCCGCGGCGACCACGGCGTCGGCCTCGGCCCACATGGCCTCGAGGATGGCGCCGTTGCCGTGCACCCGACCGCACGCCGCGTCGACCGCATTGCCGAGGTTCATCATCAGCTTGCGCCACTTCCATCGCATGATGTCGGGGCGGACCACCGATTCGAACGTGGAGGCCCGCAGCGCGCCGGCGATCTCCTCGCAGCGCGAGTCGACCCCCGACGGGTAGCGGCCGATGTCGAACAACCCGGTGATCGGGGCGGAGTTCGCCTCCACGACGCCCGGCTCGAGGTGCTGCGCCGGGCACATCACCGGCACGGCGTACACGTCGCGGAACAGGCGCAGGAGGGCGGTCTCGTTGGCCACGCCGTTCTGCAGGCACACGACCGGGAGCTCGGGTGCCCACGGGGCGAGGGCGTCGAGCGCGGCCGGCGTGTCCTGCCCCTTCACGGAGAGGAAGACGATGTCGTCGGGGCCGAGATCGAGGGTGGCGACATCGTCGGTGACGGGCACCCGGACCACGGCCGAGCCATCGGGGTCGTCGACGCGCAGGCCCCGTTCGGCGATGGCCTCCCGGTGGGCACCCCGGGCCACCAGGGCGACGTCGTGGCCGGACTGGGCGAGGCGGGCGCCGACGACCCCGCCGATGGCGCCGGCACCGAAGACGACGTATCGGGTCATCGGCCGAGTCTGGCCAGCGTGGCCTCGGCTTCGCACATGATGGCCTCGATGACCTCGGCGACGGTGGGAAGGCCGTCGATGACGCCGGTGACCTGACCGGTGGGCAGCACCCCGACCTCGGGCTTGCCGTCGACCATCGTCGCCTTGATCAGCATCGGGGCGTTGGCCGCCAGAGCGACCTGGGCCCAGGTGAGCTCCTGGTTGCGGTGCATGGCCAGTCCCTCCCGGACCAGGTCACGGAGCGACGTCGACGTCTGGGCGCGGAACCGCAGGGCGGCGAGCATCGCCTTCGGGAAGCGGGTCAGGATCGAGGATCGTTCGATCTCGTCGACGACCTCGGTGCGGATCACCCGTTGCGGGGCGCCGTCGATGGCCGTGGTGACCACGGTGTCGGTGACGCCGGCCGCGAGGTAGCGGGCCTTGGTGACGTCGGGGACGCGGGACTCCGCGGTGAGGAGGAACCGGGTGCCCATGGCGATGCCGTCGGCGCCGTAGGCCAGCGCGGCGACCAGCCCGCGGCCCGAGTGGAACCCGCCGGCGCCGAGCACCGGAATCTCGGACGCGACCGCGTCGCACACCGCGGGGAGCAGCAGCGAGGTGGGGATGGGGCCGGTGTGACCACCGCCCTCGCCGCCCTGGGCGATGACGGCGTCGACGCCCCACTCGAGCATCTTCTCGGCATGGCGCCGGGCCCCGACGGTGGGCATGACCAGCGCCCCGGCATCGTGGCACCGGGCGATGGCGTCCTTGGTGGGGGCGCCGGCGAAGGAGACCACGGAGGCACCGGCGGACGTGACGAAGTCGAGCCGGGCGGCGAGATCGGGCTGGTCGGCGCGGAAGTTGACCCCGAACGGCCGATCGGTCCGCTCGCGAACGGTCCTCACCGCGGTCTCCAGTTCGGCCGGGGTCATGGTGACGGCGGCGAGGATGCCGAGCCCGCCGGCGGCGCACGTGGCCGCGGTCAGGCTGGCGCCCGAGACCCATCCCATGCCGGTCTGCACGATCGGGACCTCGATCCCGAACCGCTCGCAGACCCGGGTCCGGAGGGCAGCGGAGCGAGGGGGACCTGACACGCGGTCAGACTAGGAGCGTGACATCCGTCGGCGTGACTTTCCACCCTACCGACCGGTCGGTAGGGTGGTGTCCTCCATGAGCAACGCACTCGTCCTCCCCCCTGACGAGCGGCCTCGCTGGCTGCCGTCGGCGGTGTTCCTCGGCCTCCAGTTCACGCCGCTGCTGATCTTCCTCACCGGCGTGAGCCTGAAGTCGATCCTGCTGTGCGTGGCCATGTACTCGGTCCGCATGTGGTTCATCACCGCGGGCTACCACCGGTACTTCGCCCATCGCGCCTACACCACCAACCGGGTGTTCCAGTTCGTGCTCGCCTTCGGCGGCGGTGCGGCGGCCCAGAAGGGGGTGCTGTGGTGGGCCGGTCACCACCGGGGCCATCACCGCTACACCGAGACCGACCGCGACCCGCACACCCCGCTCAAGGGGTTGTGGCACTCCCACATCGGCTGGATCCTCACCGAGCGCTGGTCGCCCACCGACTACGAGGCCATCGAGGACTTCGCCCGCTTCCCGGAGTTGCGCTTCCTCAACAACCACGACTGGATCGCGCCCTGGACCTTCGGGGTCGCCGCCTTCCTGATCGATGGTTGGCGGGGCCTGGTCGTGGGGTTCTTCACCTCGACCGTGCTGCTGTGGCACGCCACGTTCTGCGTGAACTCGCTGGCCCACATCATGGGTCGGCGGCGCTACGCCACCACCGACACCAGTCGCAACTCGTGGTTCGTCGCCCTCATCACCGGCGGCGAGGGTTGGCACAACAACCATCACCACTACCCGCCCGCGGCCCGCAACGGCTTCTTCTGGTGGGAGTGGGACCCGACCTACTACGTGCTGCGGGTGCTGTCGTGGACCGGCCTGGTCCGCGACCTACGCTTGCCCAACGAGAAGGTGTTGGCCGGTCCCCGAATCCGCGAGGGTGCCCTCGATGTCGGAATCCTGCGTTCCTACGTGCTCAAGGCGGGCGGCGTGACCGCCCGGTCGCGTCGTTTCGCCGGTGACCTCGCCGACGACCTGGCCGGGGGCCTCGAGGACGTCGAGACCGCGCTGGCCGGATCCATCGAGTCGGCGAAGGCGGCGGCGCGCCGCGCCCGCCGGAGCGTGACCGCACCTCGCCCCACGTGAGCCCCTCGACGCCGGCAGATGTGGCCGACGTCCTCGGGGTGCTCGCCATCGCCGGGAGCGTGGCCGCCGTCGTGGTCGCGGTGGCGCTGGTCTGGGCGCCCGCCCGTCAGCGGGTGCTCGAGCCGCTCGCCGGTTCCGGCACCGCCCTGGCCGCGGGGATCGCCGCCATCGCCATGGGCGGCAGCCTGTGGTTCAGCGAAGCCGCCCACTTCACGCCGTGCGAGCTGTGCTGGTATCAGCGCATCGCCATGTATCCGTTGGTGGCGGTACTGGTCGTGGCGACGTGGCAGCGGGAACGCTCCGGTCGCATCATCGCGCTCGTCCTCGCCGTGGCCGGTCTGGCCGTCAACATCTGGCACAACGTCGTCGAGACGTTCCCGGACTCGGGAGTCGGGGGAACGTGCGACCCGAACAACCCGTGCACGTTGCGTTGGGTCGAGGGCCTCGGCTTCTGGACGATCCCGCGACTGGCCACGGTGTGCTTCGTGCTGATCATCCTGCTCACCCTCGTCGATCACCTCGCCACCCCCCGCCAAGGAGCAGTGACCCCATGAGCAACAAGACCAAGAACGCACGACGCGGCGCCGCCGGTCCCAACCCCGTGCTGATCGGCAGTGCGATCTTCGGCGTCATCGTCCTCGTGATCCTCGCCATCGTCTTCATCGCCAACAACGACAGCAACAACAACTCGACCGACGTCCCGGTCGAGGCGCGGGAGTACGGGGCCATCTCCGTCGACGGTCAACCGCTGCCCCGGTTGGGCGACGGCCCGGATGCCGCGGTCGGCCAACCCGCACCCACGGTGATCAGCGAACGAGCCGCGGGGACGACCCGGCTCCAGCCCGGTGCCGACGGCCAACCCATCGTCGCGGTCTTCGTCGCCCACTGGTGCCCGCACTGCCAGCGTGAGGTCCCGCTGCTGGTCGACCTGGCCCGCCAAGGCACCTTCGACGGCGTCCACCTCGTGGCCGTCGCCACCAGCAGCGATCCGAGCAAGCCCAACTTTCCGCCCTCGGCGTGGCTCGAGGACGAACTGTGGCCCGGCGACGTGCTCTACGACGACCAGAGCTCCAGCGCAGCCGCCGCCTACGGGCTCAGCGGGTTCCCGATGATCGTCTTCATCAACGCCGATGGGACCGTCGCGTCACGCATCTCGGGCGAGCAGCCGGCCGAGGCGATCCAGACCGAGGTGGCCAAGATCACCGGGAGCGGCGCCGGCTGAGGCCGTCGTCCCGTTGAGAGACCGGGGCTGCAGTACCCCGTGGCGTCCGGGACCATCGCGGTTCAGGCCGGGTCGGGAACCTCGCGCTCGCGGGCACCGTCGGGGTCGATGACCTCGCGGATCAGCTCCAACTCGTCGGCGGTGGGCAGGCGGCTCTCCGGCACGTCGTCGGGGATCACCAGTTCGAACCCGGTGGCCTCGACGACGGCGTCGACGGTGACGCCGGGATGGACCGACCGCAGCCGCATCCGGTGATCGTCGGACTCGAAGTCGAAGACGCCCAGGTCGGAGATGACGCGGGGGAGGCAGTGGAACCGGGCCGTCTCCGGTCCGAGGGCGGCGGCCCGGTCGTAGCCGATGCCGCACACCGTGTCGACGGCTTCCACGAACACCCGCGGGGAGTGGTTGGGCACCCAGTACGACGTCTTGTCGTTGATGGTGTTGCCCGGGGCACCGCGGTAGCCGAGCAGCGCCACCTTGGGCCGGGCGTAGTCGCCGAGAGCGGCGATGTTCTGGTTGCCGTACCGGTCGATCTGGGTCGCGCCCATCATCACGTGGCGCCGTCCGGACCACACCATGTCGAACATGCGCCGGTAGGGGTTCCACGCCTCGGTCGTCCATCCGTCGCCGCCGGCCACCGCCCGGTCGCCGGCGATCAGGCGGGCCTCGCCGTCGGTCATCATCAGCTCGGGTTCGAACGTGGCCCGGGCCAGGCGGCCACCGATCATCGGGATGGTGCCGATGGGGTTGGCCAGGATCTCGCCATCACCGCGAAACGCCTCGGCCACCGCCACCACGCACACCTCGGCCCGCGTGATGTGGGTGCTCATCGGGTCACCGCCGCCTGGTAGTCCGACTCGGATGCCGGCCAGGTAGGTGGCGCGGAACTCGTCCCACGCCTCGGGCGACTGGGCGGAGCCGGCGTAGGTGCGCAGGAAAGAGTCGTCGACGTCGTGGTCGGGAACGCACGAGGTGGGGTGAGCCCCGTTCGGGGCCTCGACGACGCCGGAGACGAACATGCGGTTGGTGCGCATGGCGTGCAATGGCGCCTCGGCGGCCAGCTCGTCGGTGGTGACCAGCCGCTCGCACGAGACGTAACCGGCATCGGCGGCCTCCAACAGGAGGTCGTCGAAGTAGAGGTCGGGGCCGAGGAAGGCGGCGTTGCCCCGCTCGTCGCACCGGTTGAGGTGGACGATGGCGGCGTCGAGGTGCAGGGCCGGCACCGCGACCAGCTCCTCGCCGGCGGTGCCGTCGGGCGAGGGGTACGGCGAACGAACGGTCTGCAGATCGGGGTGGTCGCGGAACAGGTCGGAACCCAGCCCCACCCGGGTGGGCAGGAACGGCACCCGCCACGCCGCGGCCTGGAGGGCGAGGAGGAACATGCCCTCGTCCATCGGCCGTTCGTGGATCGCGCCGGACTGGCGGGCTCCGCGGTAGTGGGGTTCGAGGGGGATGTCGTCGAGCGACACGAAGGCGCTGATCAGCGTGCGCACCTTTCCGGAGGCGCACAGCATCCCCACGTCGGGGCCGCCGTAGGTGGCGATGGTGAGATCGGTGAGGTCGGAGCGCAGGATGGCACGCACGATCGACATCGGCTTGCGGCGGGCCGCCCACCCACCGAGGCCGATGGTCATGCCCGACTCCAGCCGGGAGACGACCTCGTCCTCGGTCATGACCTTCGAGGGTGCGCTCATCGGCCAGACCTCATCGGGACGTGTCCGTGTCGCGCCCCTCGACGAAGGCGTCGCGGTGCTCGTCGGCCACGCCCTTGAGATTGAGCTCGAAGGTGAAGCCCTGCTCGAAGCGGTACGAGCGGTTGACGTCGATCGGGTCGATGCCGTTGAGGCTGGCCTTGGCCGCCCGGATCACGGTGGGCGACTTGGCCGCGATGTCCGCCGCGACCCTCAGGGCCTCGTCCCGCAACCCCTCGGGGGGCACGACCGAGAGGACCGAGCCGAAGTGGTGCAGCTCGGCGGCCGTCGCGGTGGCGGCGGTGTAGACCATCGCCCGCATCTTCTTCTCGGGCACCAGCCGGGCCAGGTGGGTGGCGGCGCCGAGCGCTCCTCGGTCGACCTCGGGGAGGCCGAAGGTGGCGTCGTCGGCGGCCACGACCACGTCGGCGTTGCCGACCAGGCCGATGCCGCCCCCGAGGCAGAAGCCGTTGACCGCGGCGATCACCGGCACCTCGCACTCGTACACCGCCTTGAAGGCGGCGTAGCAGCCGGCGTTGGCGCCGACCAGGGCGTCGAAGCCCTCGGTCTGTTGCATCTCCTTGATGTCGACGCCGGCGTTGAATCCCCGTCCCTCGGCCCGGAGCACGACGACCCGGACCGCAGGGTCGCGTCCGGCGTCGGTCACCAGGCGAGCGACCTCGTACCAGCCGGCCACGGTGAGGGCGTTCACCGGCGGGTTGTCCATCACGATCTCCGCCACGCCCGAGAGGGGCGCGGCGTCGTGAACGGTGATCGTGGTCGGCATGTCCGCTCCCGCGACGAGATCTGACGGTGTGTCAGGTCACCGTAGTGGAGCGGCGCCGGCGCGCCGTCAAGCCCTGACCGTCACGAACCTGCCCGCGGCGCCCGTGGATCTGACGCCACGTCAGATCCAGCGCTACCGTCGCCCCATGACGACCTCCGCCCCGGCCATCGAGGGCTGGTTCACCGAGGACCCCGAACCGGCCCTGCTCGGCACCCGGTGCGAGGACTGCGGGACGGTGTTCTTCCCCCGGGTCGAGGGCCTGTGCCGCAACCCGGGCTGCTTCGGCCGCGACCTGCGCGAGCACCGCCTGTCGAACCGGGGCCGGATCTGGAGCTACACCGACGCTCGCTACCAACCGCCCCCGCCGTACGTGGTGCCGGGCGACGAGCACGAGCCGTTCTGCATCGTGGCGGTGGAGCTGGAAGCCGAGGCCATGATCGTCATGGGTCAGGTCGTGGCCGGCATCACCGTCGACGACCTCGAGGTCGGGATGCCCGTGAGGCTCACCGTCGACACCCTCTTCGTCGACGACGATGCGGAGGGCGGCCCGGTGCGCAAGACGGTCTGGAAGTTCGAGCCCGCCTATGGGGAAGGCTCCGTCGCTCGCGGGGCGAGCTCGTCGCTTGACGAAGGCTCCGCCTTCGTCGGGGACGGTGACCGGTGATGAGCGACGTGCGGGTGGCCGGCGTGGCCATGACCGAGTGGGGCAAGTGGGGGCGCAACTTCGCCACCTACGGGGTCGACGCCGCCCAGGACGCCCTCGCCGACGCCGGCATCGACTGGCCCGACGTGCAGTTCGTCGCCGGCGGCGAGACGGTCCGCAACGGCTACGCCGGCTACGTGGCCGGCGCCACCGTCGCCCGCATGCTGGGCTGGAACGGGGCGCGCGTGTCGACCAGCTATGCCGCGTGCGCGTCCGGCGCCACCGCCATGGAATCGGCCCGGACCCGCATCATGGCCGGGCTCTGCGACGTGGCCCTGGTGGTGGGGGCCGACACCACGCCGAAGGGGTTCCTCGCCCCCAACGCGGGCGATCGCCCCGACGACCCCGATTGGTTGCGCTTCCGCCTGCTCGGCGCCACCAATCCCACGTACTTCGCCATGTACGCCCGGCGGCGGATGGCGCTGCACGGCGCCACCGCCGAGGACTTCGCCCGGGTCAAGGTCAAGAACGCCGGCCCACGGGCTCGGCAACCCCAAGGCCCGGTACCGCAAGGCGGTCACGGTCGACGAGGTACTGGCCTCGCCGGTGGTGGCCGACCCGCTGCACCTGCTCGACATCTGCGCCACCTCCGACGGCGGGGCGGCGGTGGTGCTGGTGAGCGACGACTACGCCCGCCGCCACGGCCTCGGCGACGCGGTACGGGTCCGCGCCATCTCCACCGTGACCCCCCGGTTCCCCAACATGTTGATCGACATGCCCGAGTTCGCCACCGACTCGGCGGCCGCGGTCGCCGTCCCGGAGGTCGGCTTCAAGGACTCGATCGCCCGGGCCTGCTACGAGGAGTCCGGCATCGGCCCGGAAGACCTGTCGCTGGCCGAGGTCTACGACCTGTCCACCGCGCTCGAGCTCGACTGGTACGAGAACATCGGCCTGTGCAAGCCGGGCGAAGCCGAGAAGCTGCTCAACGACGGTGACACCACGCTCGGAGGCCGGGTACCGGTCAATCCCAGCGGCGGACTCGGCTGCTTCGGCGAGGCGGTGCCGGCCCAGGCCCTGGCCCAGGTGTGCGAGGTCACCTGGCAGCTCCGGGGTCAGGCCGGTGACCGCCAGGTCGAGGGGGCCACGGTGGGCATCACCGCCAACCAGGGCCTGTTCGGCCACGGCTCGTCGGTTCTGCTGTCGGTCTGACGATGAGCCGCGTCGTCCTGGTCACCGGCGGCACCCGAGGCATCGGTCGGGGCATCGCGGCGCGCTTCGCGGCCGGGGGAGACACGGTCGTCGTGTGCGGGCGGCGGGAGCCGGAGGACACACCGGTCGGTGAGTTCCGCGCCTGCGACGTCCGCGATCCCGCGGCGGTGGAGGCACTCTGCGACGGCATCGCCGCCGACCACGGTGGCATCGACGTGGTGATCAACAACGCCGGCGGGGCGCCGATGATGGACTCGGCCACCGACTCGCCCAACTTCACCCGCAAGATCATCGAGCTCAACCTGCTGGCCCCGATCTGGGTCAGCCGGTACGCCCACCGCCACCTGGCCGCGGCCGGCGACGGCTGCATCGTGAACGTGGCCAGCCTGTCGGGCGTGCGACCATCGCCGTCCAACTCGGCGTACGGGGCCGCCAAGGCGGGGTTGCTGGGGTGGAACCGGTCGCTGGCGGCCGAGTGGGGCGGGCAGGTGCGGGTCAACGCGGTCGTCGTCGGGTTGGTCCGAACCGAGCTCGCCCACCTGCACTACGGCGACGACGCCTCGATCGCCCGGGTCGCGCAGACCGTCCCCCTCGGCCGGATGGGAACGCCGGCCGACGTGGCCGAGGCGTGCTGGTGGTTGGCCTCGCCGGCGGCCTCGTGGATCAGCGGTGCCGAGCTCGAGGTCCACGGCGGCGGCGAACCGCCGGCGTTCCTCGGCGCCGTCGATCCGTAGAGACCCGGCGCGGGCTATTCGTCCACGTCGATGGTGCCGCCGTGGGCGATGCGCTCGTCGGCGATGTGGGCCAGCCCGGACAGCGTCGGGGCCGAGCTCTCCACCAGCCGATCGAACCCGGCCCGGGTGATCGAGAGCACCTCGCCGGCCGACGCGGCCACCACCCGGGCGGTCCGGGGCGTCCCCCGCAGGAGACCGATCTCACCGAAGTGGTCCCCCCGGCCGAGGGTGTTGAGGCGGGTGTCCGGCCCGTCGTCCCCCGCGCCCGTCACCTCGAGCGTGCCCTTCACGACCACGAAGAACGAGGTCGAAGGACCGCCGACCTCGGCGAGCACGTCGCCCGGCGCCGTCTCGCGGGGAACCGCGTGCTGCGCGACGTCGCGGACCTGCTGCCGGGTCAGGGCGGGCAGGGCCCGGTGGACGCTCCGTCGGCGCCGCCGGCGCTTGCCGCGGCGGATCTCCAGGGTCGTGAGGCCTGACGCCCCGAGCACGAGCGGTCCGAGGCACGCCGCCAGCCACAGGAGGCGGGTGGGGAGGCCGCCGAAGGTGCCGAGGTGCACGGGGAAGGCCCAGTACTCGTACGCCTGACCGGAGGCCGACTTCTGCTCCGGTCGGTCGACGCGGAGCACGTCGCCCGAGTACTGGTCGAGGTACACCGTCACGTTGCCGCCCCGGCCCTCGGGTCCACGTGCCGGGTCCCAACCGTGGCTCAGCTTGACCTGCACCGTCCCCTCGGGCTTGCCGCCGCCCTTCACCGACACCGCCTCGGCGCCGGGGACGGTAGCGAGGGCGTTCACGACCTCTTGGTCGAGGGCAAGAGCCTTCGGCGCGTCGCCGGACGAGTCCGGGACCTCGGAGTTCGGGGGCGGGACGGTCGAACCGAACGCGTCGGCCCTCGGACCGTCGTCCGCTCCCGGGGTGGCGGTGTACCAGAGCCCGCGCAGGTTCTGTCCGAAGGTGATGTTCATGCCGGTCACCAGGAGCACCACCAACACGGGAAGGACGAGGACGCCGACCGTCCGGTGGAGATCGAGCCCGCCGCTGTAGGCGCCGCGGCGCACCCGGACGCCGAGCTTCCACCGACGGACCTTGGGCCAGTACCAGAGCCAGATCCCGGTGAGCAGGGTGACCGCCGTTCCCACCGCCATCCAGCCGACGATCTGGCCGGCGTCGATGCCGAGCACGGTCGAGTTGGGATCCTGGAGGAGGTAGCGGTGCCACCGTGCCGCCCAGTTGAAGAGGCCCTCGTTCGCGTTGCGGACCGCGTTGGCCGAACCGGTGGCGGGGTCGACGTACACCATGCGCTGCTCGAAGGTGGCGGGGTCGATCACCATCGACACCCGGTACACGCCGTGATTGGCCGCCGGCAGGCCGATCGTCGAGGGGAAGGCGGCGTCGGGGAGGGCGGCCCGCGCCCCGGCGACCGCCGAGCTCACGCCGAGATCGCCGTCACCGTGGTCGTAGATGCCGGGATGGGTGATCATGGCCTGCTGGTCCCCGGCCACCATGACGAGGCCGGTGACGCCCTGCAGCAGGGCCCACGTGCCGAAGATCAGGGTCAGCCAGCGATGGATGCGCGCCATCAGCTTGCGCCGCCGCATGGCGGCCTTCTCGATCCGGCTGCGCTCGGTCCGCTCGCCGGGGCGCCGGCCCGGTGCGGCCCGAGGCGGCGAGCTCACCGAGACGCCCACAGCGAATCCCAACCTGGATCAGCCCACGATTCCATGGGTCCATCCACGCATGGCCGGCCGGCGGGTGCGAGGGGGGAGCCCTGTGATTCCGGGGTGGTGTCTGCCCCACCCCGGAATCAGCGCCGACAGATGCTCGCCGTGGCGTTCAGCCCGCCGAGCCCGTGGGCCGGTGGTAGCCGGTTGCGCTGCGGGGAGCGGGGATGCCGGGTGCGAGACGGTCGTCGTCGAGCGGCTCACCGAAGGCAGTGGTGACCGGCACCAGGCCCGCCCACACGTCCGGTAGGGCGTAATCCTCGTCGTCGTCGCTCGGACCGGCGGCGCGGATCTTGACCGACGCTTCGTCGAGGGGGATGCGCAGCACGAGGGTCTTGGCCACCTCCTCGTCGCGCATGGGCCGGACCTCCGCCGTCCGACCCGGGACGAGGCGTTCGACGATGGCGGTCAGCGCGTCGGCCTTGTCGGCCGGTTCGGTGATCGGCTCGGCGACGCCGAAGACGACGACCGATCGGTAGTTGATCGAGTGGTGGAAGGCGCTGCGGGCCAGGACGAGGGCGTCGACGAGGGTCACGGTGACGCAGATCGGCGTCCCCTTGCCGGCCGTCCGCAGCCAGGTGGCCGCGGGCGAGCCGTGGATGAGCAGTTCGTCGTCGCGACGCCCGTAGGTGGTGGGGATCACCACGGGGCCGCGCTGGGTCGACAGCCCCACGTGGCAGATGAGGCCTTCGTCGAGGATGGCGTTCATCGTCTCCCGATCGCGGGTGCCGCGCTCGGGTAGGCGTCCGATGGTGGTCCGCTCGGTGACGGGGAGCTGGCGCATCACGCCAGCCAACGGGACAGGGCCTCCACGATGCACGCGGGTTTCGCGGCGCCCTCGAGCTCGACGGTGATGACCATCGTCGTCTGGACGCCGCCGGCGACCTCCTCGGCCGACTCGAGCCGGACGTGGCCGCGCACCCGGCCGCCGACGGGCACGGGTGTCGGGAAGCGGACCTTGTTCACGCCGTAGTTCACCCCGGAGGAGACCCCCCGCACCTCGACGACCTCGGGGAGCATCTGGTTGGTGAGCGCCAGCGTCAGGTAGCCATGAGCGATCGGTCCACCGAACGGGCTCTCCCGGGTGGCCCGCTCGACATCGACGTGGATCCACTGGTGGTCACCGGTGGCCTCGGCGAAGGTGTCGACCCGATCCTGGGTGATCTCGATCCAGCGGCTGGTGCCGAGGTCCTGTCCGACCGCGTCGCGTAGCTCGTCGAGGCCGTCGATGGTGGTGATCGCCATCGCGCCGACCCTACGAGACCGCACCCAGCCATCCGGGTCCAGGTGTACGGGTGGTGGCGCTCAGGGGTGCTGGCTCGAGACGCTGACGACCTCACCGGTGAGGTAGCTGGACTGGTCGGAGGCCAGGAACACGATCACGGTGGCCACCTCCCATGGTTCCGCGGCCCGGCCGAACGCCTCCCGCGAGGTCAGCTCGTCGAGCAGCTCGTCGCTGGTGACCTTGGCCAGGAACGGGTGCATGGCGATGCTCGGCGCCACCGCGTTGACCCGCACGCCGTGGTCGGCGGCCTCGACGGCCGCGCAGCGGGTGAGGGCCATGACCCCGGCCTTGGCCGCGGCGTAGTGGGCCTGACCGGCCTGGGCCCGCCAACCGAGCACGGATGCGTTGTTGACGATGACGCCGCCGGCACCGGCCGCGTAGAGCCGGCGCAGGGCGGCCCGGGTGCAGCGCATCGTGCCGGTGAGGGTGACGTCGATGACCACGTCCCACTGCTCGTCGGTCATGTCCACCAGCGGCACCTCGCCGCCGAGGCCGGCGTTGTTGACCAGGGTGTCGAAGCCGCCGAGGGCGTCCTCGGCGGTGGTGAAGAGGGACTGGACCTGGGCTTCGTCGGTGACGTCGCACACCGCCACCGGCGGCCGGTCGATGCCGAACTCGTCGGCCAGGCGGTCGGCGGCCTCGCCCAGGCGGCGCTCATGGTGGTCGGACAGCACCACCGCTGCGCCCTCGAGCAGGCACCGCCGGGCGGTGGCGAAGCCGATGCCGGTCCCGGCCGCCGCGGTCACCACGACGCGGCGGCCGCGCAGCAGGTCACAGGGTTCGGGCTCGGTCGGCGGGGTGGCGAGGGGTCCGGGCACGCCGGCACGGTATCTGACACGGTGTCAGGCCGACCGCCATCGGCACGGTCCCATCGGGGGGAGGCGCCATTGCCTCGCCCCGATGCGCCGTCCGGGGAGCACGACCCGGCAGCGGTGAAGGACCGTCCGTTGGATCCGCAAGATACGGATCGAGTGTTTCGCCTGTGTTGCCTCATGATCATCGGTGCGCGAACGTCGGAACATGAGCAATCTCCCCCTTCTCGGCAGCCACGTCAGCCCCGACGATCCCCTGGGCGTCGCGGCCGCCGAGGGCGCCGAGTGCGTGCAGATCTTCCTCGGCAACCCCCAGTCGTGGAAGAAGCCCGCCCCGCGCGACGACGCCGACGTGCTCCGGGCGTCCGAGATCCCCATCTACGTGCACGCCCCGTACCTGATCAACGTGGCATCGCCCAACAACAAGGTCCGGATCCCGAGCCGCAAGATCCTCCAGCAGACGTGCGACGCCGCCACCGACATCGGCGCCGCCGCCGTCATCGTGCACGGCGGACACGTCACCGAGGACGACGACGAATCCGAGGGATTCGTGCGCTGGCGCAAGGCCATCGACAGCCTCGAGACCGACATGCTGGTCCTGCTCGAGAACACCGCCGGCGGCGACCACGCCATGGCCCGCCACTTCGACACGATCGGCCGGCTCTGGGACCACATCGGCGACACCGGCATCGGCTTCTGCCTCGACACCTGCCACGCCTGGGCCGCCGGCGAGGACCTGGTCGACTCGGTGGAACGCATCATCGGCATCACCGGTCGGGTCGATCTCGTCCACTGCAACGACTCCAAGGACGAGCAGGGCTCAGGGCGAGACCGCCACGAGAACCTGACCCATGGCCAGATCGACCCCGAGGCCATCCTCGCCGTCGTGCGCGCGGCCAACGCCCCGGTCATCTGCGAGACGGCCGAGGAGGGACGCAAGGACGACCTCGCCTTCCTCCGCACCAACCTGTGACATCGGGGCTTCCTCCCTTCGGTCCGGGGAGCCCCCACGTTGCACGGAGCCGCGCCAACTCCGCCTGCTGCTCCGCCTGGCGGCTCCGCAGTGTTCAGTTCGTGGGAGTCGGTTCGCCGCGGACCAGGGTGCGGTACAGGTCGGCGTAGAGGCCGCCGTCGGCGAGCAGGTCGGCGTGCCGGCCGGTCTCCACGACGCGGCCCCCGTCGAGCACCACGATCTGGTCGGCAGTGGTGATGGTCGACAGCCGGTGGGCGATGACCAGCGCGGTCCGGCCGACGAGGGCGTCGGCGAGAGCGTCTTGCACCGCGGCCTCGTTCTCGCTGTCGAGGCTCGACGTGGCCTCGTCGAGGATGACCATCGACGGGTCCTTGAGCAGCATGCGAGCGATGGACAGGCGCTGCTTCTCGCCGCCGGAGAGGCGGTAGCCGCGGTCGCCGACGACGGTGTCGTAGGCCTCGGGCAGCGCCGCGATGACGTGGTGGATCCGGGCGGCCTCGCACACCCGTTGCAGGTCGGCCAGCGTGGCGTCGGGGTCGGCGTAGCGCAGGTTGCCGGCGATGGTGTCGTGGAACAGGTGCGGGTCCTGGGAGACGACGCCGATGGCGCGGCGCAGGGTCTCCTGGGTGAGGTCGCGGACGTCGTGGCCGTCGATGCGCACCACGCCCGAGTCGACGTCGTAGAGCCGGGGGAGGAGGGAGGTGAGGGTGGTCTTGCCCGCCCCCGAGGGTCCGACCACGGCCACCAACTGCCCGGGCTCGACGTGGGCGGTGATGCCGCGGAGCACCGGCCCGGACGAACCGTCGTGGTCGGGGACGGCGCCGTCGAGCGAGGGCAGTGAGACCTGATCGGCGGTCGGGTACGTGAACCACACGTCCTCGAAGTCGATCTCGCCGCGGACGTCGACGAGGTCGATGGCGCCCGGTCGATCCTGGATGCCGTTGCGGATGTCGAGCACCTCGAAGACCCGCTCGAAGGAGACGAACGCGGTCATGACGTCGATGCGGGCGTTGGTCAGCGCGGTGAGCGGTTGGTAGATGCGGGTGACGAGGGCGGCGAGGGCCACGAGCGTCCCGGTGCTCATGGAACCGTCGATGACGAGCAGGCCGCCCCACCAGTACACGGCAGCGATGCCGAGCGCACCGACCAGGCCGAGGGTGGAGAAGAACACCCGGCTCAGGACCGCCGACTTCACCCCGGCATCGCGCACGCCAGCCGCGTCATCGGAGAACAGCGCGGTCTCGTCGTCGTGACGGCCGAACAGCTTCACCAACATGGCGCCGGCGACGCCGAACCGCTCGGTCATGGTGGAGTTCATCCGGGCATTGCGTTCCATCTGCTCGCGACTGATGTCCTGCAGTCGGGTGCCCACCCGCTTGGCCGGGATGAGGAACGCAGGGAGCAGGGCGATGGCGAGGATGGTGAGGTGCCACTCCAGGGCCACCATGGCGATCACCGTGGTGACGAGCACGACGATGTTGGAGACCACCGAGCCGAGTGTCCCGGTGAGCGCTCGCTGGGCCCCGATGACGTCGTTGTTCATGCGGGAGACCAGGGCGCCCGTCTGGGCCCGGGTGAAGAAGGCGACCGGCAGGCGCTGGACGTGGTCGAACAGCCGGACGCGCAGGTCGTAGATCAGGCCCTCGCCGATCCTCGACGACAGCCATCGCTCGACCAGCGAGAGCAGCGAATCGGCCAGCGCGGCGCCGACCGCGAGCAGGGCGAGGAAGGTGAGCTTGCCGCGATCGCCGTTCTTGAGGGCGTCGTCGATGATGGCCTTGAACACCAACGGCGGGACGATGCCGAGGAGGGCGGCCGTGATGATGGCGGCCAGGAAGCCGATCACCTGGTTGCGGTACGGGCGGGCGAATCCCCACACGCGGCGGACGATCCCGCGCTGGAGCGAGGCTCCTTCGATGTCCGAGGTGTCCCTCGGCATCATCGAGTGAGGTCCCATCCGCATGGCTCGCAGGCTACGGGTGCCGGCGGGGAACGCCGACCTGGCCTTGACCCCGGGGCGGGCTCGGTCTAGAACTGGACAGGTGTCCGAGACAGGTGTCCAGGAGATTGCGCCCGCGTCGGCACCTGAGCGACCGGCGGGCCCGGACGGTGGATCGACTGGTCGAGGCCACGGTCGCCGAGCTCGGCGACGTCGGCTACCAGGGCCTCACCGTGCGGGGCGTGGCCAAGCGCTCGGGGGTGGCCGCCGCCACCGCGTACACATATTTCTCGTCCAAGGACCACCTGGTGGCCGAGGTGTTCTGGCGAAGGATCAGCGGGCATCCCCCGCGTCCGGTCGACCGGCGCCGGACGGCCGCCAACCGGGTCACCGACGTGTTGCTCGAGTACGCCCTGGTCGTGGCGGACGAGACGGAGCTGGCCACGGCGTGCACCGTCGCCCTGCTCGCCGACGAGCCCGAGGTCCACGAGCTGCGGGTTCGCATCGGGCGCAGCCTCCACGAGCGCCTCCTCGATGCCCTGGCCGGCGACGCCGAGCCGAGCGTCGCCCGCACGCTCGAGCTGCTGCTGTCGGGAGCGCTCATCCAGGTCGGCACCGGCCACCTCGCCTACGACGACCTCCCCGATCTGCTCGGCGCATCGGCCCACCTCGTCCTCGGAGGGGCGTCGTGACCACGGCCACCGATCTGGTGTACGACCCCTACGCCTACGAGATCCACGAGGACCCGTACCCCACCTACGCCCGCCTGCGCGACGAGGCCCCGGTGTACCGCAACGACGAACGCGACTTCTGGGCGCTCTCCCGCCACGCCGACGTGATGGCCGCGTTCCGGGACACCGACCGCTTCTCCAACCGCCACGGTGTCTCGATCGACCCGGCGGCGTCCGGTCCCCAGGCCCATCGGACCATGTCGTTCCTCGCCATGGATCCGCCCGACCACGGCCGCATGCGAGGGCTGGTGTCCCGGGGCTTCACACCTCGGCGCGTCGCCGCCATGGAGGACGACATCCGGGCCCTGACCGTCGGTCACCTCGACGAGTGCGGGGGTGCGTTCGACTTCGTGGCCGATCTCGCCGGCAAGGTGCCGATGGACGTGATCTCCCAGCTGCTCGGCGTCCCCGCGGCCGATCGGGCCCGGCTGCGCCGGCAGTCCGACCTGCTCATCCACCGCGAGGAGGGCGTCACCGACGTGCCGCCCGCCGGCGTCGAGGCCGCCATGGAGCTGGTCGTGTACTACGCCGACCTCATCGCCGACCGGCGGGCGAACCCGGGCGACGACCTGGTGTCCGCACTGTGCGCGGCCGAGCTCGACGGTGACCGGCTCACCGACGACGAGATCATCGGCTTCCTGTTCCTGATGGTGGTGGCCGGCAACGAGACCACCACCAAGTTGCTGGCCAACGCCTGGTACTGGGCGTGGCGCAACCCCGACGAGTGGGCCACGGTGCGAGACGACCCGGCCCGCATCCCCGACTGGGTCGAGGAGACGCTGCGCTACGACACGTCGAGCCAGATGCTGGCCCGGCTCGTGGTCACCGACACCGTGCTGCACGGGGTGACCGTCCCGGCCGGTGACCGGGTGCTGTTGCTCGCCGGCTCCGCCAACCGCGACCCGCGGGTGTTCCCGGACCCCGACCGCTACGACCTCGATCGCGACACCACCGGGCTGGCCAGCTTCGGCGTGGGGCGGCACTTCTGCATGGGGGCGTCGCTCGCTCGGCTCGAGGCCCGGGTCGTGCTCGAGGAGCTGGTGCGGCGAGTGGGCAGCTTCGACATCGACATCGACCGGGCTCGGCGCGTCCACTCGGTCAACGTGCGGGGCTTCGAGACCCTGCCCACCACGGTGACGCGGCGCTGATGCCCCGCTTCGCCCCGCACCCCGAGCGCCGCGTCGCGCTGGTGACCGGAGCCTCCTCCGGCATCGGGGCCGCCACCGCGGTCCGGCTGGCCGCCGCGGGGTGCCCGGTGGTGCTGGGTGCCCGACGGGTCGACCGGCTCGACGATCTCGCCGGCGAGATCGCGTCGTCGGGGGGCGAAGCGAAGGCGGTCGCGCTCGATCTCGCCGACGACCGGTCCATCGACGCCTTCGCCGAGACGGCGGCCGCGTTCGGACCGGTCGACATCGTGGTCAGCAACGCCGGCGAGGTCGATCCGGTCACCGCGCTGGCGGCCGACCCCGACGAGTTCGTCCGGTCGGTGCAGGTGAACCTGCTCGGTGCCCACCGCCTCGTGCATCGCTTCGGGCGCGACATGGTCGGGCGGGGCCACGGCGACATCGTGTTCGTGAGCTCCGATGTCGTGTCCCGGCCCCGGACCCACATGGCGGCCTACGTCACGGCCAAGTCCGGGCTCGAGGGGCTGGCCCGGGCCATGCAGATGGAGCTCGAGGGCACCGGCGTGCGGGTCGGTGTGGTGCGGCCCGGCCCGTCGAGCACCGAGCAGGGCACCACGTGGAGCGAGGAGACCATCAACCACGTCCTGCCCCACTGGTCGGCGTGGGGCCACCTCCGCCACGACGGTGGTCTGCGACCGCAGGAGATCGCCGACGTGATCGTCGCCATGGTCTCGACGCCCAAGGGCACCCATCTCTCGCTGGTCGAGGTGCAACCCGAGGCCCCGGTGCGCGACGACAGGAGCCATGAATGAGCGACACCACGACCCGCCGTCCCGAACCTCCGTTGGTGTCCGGCGGTGAGGACCCCAACGGGCACCTCGAGGAGCTGCGCCGCGATCCCATCGGCCTCATGAACCGGGTGCGCGCCGAATGCGGCGACGTCGGCGAGTTCCGGCTGGCCGACAAGGATGTCGTGTTGTTCACCGGGGCCGAGGCGAACGAGGTCTTCTTCCGGTCCTCGGACGATGATCTCGACCAGGCGGCGGCCTACCCGTTCATGACCCCGATCTTCGGGGACGGCGTCGTCTTCGATGCTCCGCCGGAGCGTCGCCGGGAGATGCTCCACAACCAGGCGCTGCGCGACTCGTTCATGCGGGGACACGCCGAGACCATCCAACGCGAAGTCGACGAGATGGTGGCGCGTTGGGACGACGAGGGCGAGATCGACCTCCTCGACTGGTTCGCCGAGCTCACCATCTACACGTCGTCGTCATGTCTGATCGGTCGCCGGTTCCGGCTCGAGCTCGATCGCCGCTTCGCCGAGCTGTACCACGACCTCGAGCAGGGCACCGATGCCCTGGCCTACGTCGATCCCTACGCCGACATCCCCAGCTTCCACGCTCGGGACGCGGCCCGCGTCGCGTTGGTCGATCTCGTGCAGGGAATCATGGACCGGCGGTCGGCGGAGGGTGTACCACCCGAGACCGCAACGGGAGATGCGGCCCGTGATCTGCTCGACGTCCTCATGTCGATCTCCGACGACGCCGGCGATCCTCGCTTCAGCGCCGACACTGTCACCGGCATGTTCATCTCGATGATGTTCGCCGGGCACCACACCACGTCGGGCACCGCGGCGTGGACGCTCATCGAGTTGCTCCGTCACCCCGCCGAGCTGGCCGCGGTGGTGGCCGAGCTGGACGAGCTCTACGCCGATGGGTCCGAGGTCAGCTACCAGGCCCTGCGGGAGATGCCTCGACTGGAGGCGGCCATCAAGGAGGCCCTCCGCCTCCATCCGCCGCTGATCCTCCTGCTCCGGGTGGCCAACGTCGACCTCGAGGTCGGCGGCTGTCGGATCCCGGCCGGGAAGATGGTGGCCGCCAGCCCGTCGGTGTCGAACCGGATCGCTGCCGCGTTCCCCGATCCCGACGCGTTCCGGCCCGGCCGCTACCTCGACGACCCCGGCGCCGACGTCGCCAACCCGTGGAACTGGATCCCCTTCGGCGCCGGCCGCCACCGCTGCGTGGGAGCGGCGTTCGCCATGATGCAGCTCAAGGCCATCTTCTCGGTGCTGCTGAAGGACTGGACCTTCGAGGCGGCCCAGCCGCTCGACAGCTACCGCAACGACCACTCGAAGATGGTCGTCCAGCTCGCCCAACCCTGCGCGGTCACCTACCGGCGCCGAACCCCCCATCCCCGTTCTGGTGGTCCCTCGGTCCATCTGAGTGGCGCGGCGACCGCCCAGAACGGGGGTTCGCGGGCGAGCGGGTGGCGGATCGTGGTCGACCGCGACCTGTGCCAGGGCCACGCCGTGTGCCAGAGCGAGGCGCCCGATGTCTTCCAGGTCTCCAAGGCGGGCGAGCTCACCGTCCTCGACGACCGCCCACCCGACGACGCTCGGGCCGCCGCCGAGGCCGCGGTGCGCTTCTGCCCCACCCATGCCCTGTCCATCGACGAAGGATCGGACTCATGACCAGCTATCCCCGTGCCGAGCTCGACGAGATGGTCGAGCGGTGGCTGCAGGCCAACCGCGACGCCGAGGCCGCCGGCGACTGGGGGCCGATGGCCGACCTCTACGCCGAGGACGCCACCTATGGCTGGAACTTCGGTCCCAAGGAGCAGTTCATGGCGGTCGGCCGCGACGAGATCCGCGAGATCGCCCTCGGCCTGGAGATGGGCGGGTTGGACGGCTGGCAGTACCCGTACGAGGAGATCCTCGTCGACGAGGTCAAGGGCCAGGTCGTGGGGTTCTGGCGCCAGATCGCCGATGCCACCCGACCCGACGGCTCGCACTACGAGGTGGCCGGGATCGGGGGCAGCTGGTTCCGCTACGGCGGCAACTTCCAGTGGTCGTGGCAGCGGGACTGGTTCGACTACGGCAACGCTGCCGCCACCTTCGTCGAGATGATGACCGACGGCACCCTGTCCGAAGGCATGACCGCCCGCATGGAGCGGTCGCTGCAACCGGGGCAGCTCCCGGGGCACTACCTCCTCGGCCAGTCGCCGGTCGGACTGTGGGACGCACCGGCATGAGCGAGCCCGTCCGCCTCGGCTTCATCGGCCTCGGCCAGATCGGCGCGCCGATGGCTCGGCAGTGGATCGACTGGCCCGGGGGGCTGACCGTGTACGACGTGATGGCGCCGGCGACCGTGCCCTTCGCCGACGCCGGGGCCGCGGTGGCGGGGTCGCCGGCCGAGGTGGCCGAGGCCGCCGATGTGATCTCCCTCATGGTCCGCGACGACCGGCAGGTGATCGACGTGCTCGACGGCGCCGACGGCATCCTGACCACGGCCCGCCCGGGAACCGTCGTCGTGGTCCACTCCACCGTCGAGGCCGACACGCCCGCCCACCTGGTGACGCGTGCCGCCCCGCACGGCGTGCACATCCTCGACGCCCCGGTCAGCGGTGGCTTCATGGGGGCGCACGAGGGCACCCTGGCCCTCATGGTCGGCGGGAGCGACGAGGCCGTCGCCGTCGCCCGTCCCGCCCTCGAGAAGCTCGGCACCCTGGTGGCCCACCTCGGCGACGTGGGGGCCGGCACCCGGGCGAAGCTGGCCCGCAACCTGATCACCTTCGCCAGCTACGCCGCGGTGGGTGAGGCACTGGCGCTGGCCGACGCGGCCGGGGTCGACCTGGGCCAGCTGGGCGAGGTCGTCCGCCACTCCGACCGGGTCACGGGAGGGCCGGGCGCGGTGATGGTGCGCCGCACCAACGCGCCGCTCGAGGCCGCCGACGGGTTGCACGACATCTTCGTGCACACCCGGGAACTGGGCGAGAAGGACCTGGAGCTGGCCATCGGGCTGGGCGAGGAGCTCGGGGTCGACGTCCCGATCGCCCGGCTGGCGCATGCCGCGCTGGGAGCGGCGCTCGGCGTACCCCACGACCACGAGGAGCGACCATGACCGACGACGATCGCCGGGCGCGCGGCCAGGAACTGATGAAGCAGGTCTACGGCTGGGACGTCGACCACGTCGAGGGCCCGTTCGTCGAATCGACGGTCGACCACCTCTTCGGAGAGGTCTGGGCCGAAGGGAAGCTGTCCATCCGTGACCGCCGCCTCGTGCTCATCGGCCTCGCCGCCGGCAGCGGGCTCGAGGACGTGGCCGGCCTGCAGCTCGACGCCGCCCTCCGGCTCGGCGAGCTCGATGCCGACGACCTCCGCACGCTGGTGGTGTTCCTGGCCCACTACGCCGGTTGGCCCCGGGGTGCCCGGCTCAACAGCGAGGTGGAGAAGGTCATCGCCAAGCACCGCAAGCGGGCCGCCGACTCGTGACGGCCGCCCGGCGCCCGTGGGCGGGACGTCCGCACGCCGAGCTCGCCGAGCTGGTCCGCGAGCTCCTCTTGGCCGGGCACCTCATCGACCGGGCCGGCATGCCGCAGCTCATCGCCGCTCTGGGTCGGGAGGGCATGCAGGAGGTCGCCATCGCCGAGTGGATGGCGGCCAGCCCGGTGTACACGCGGCGGATGCAGCGGCTGCTCAGCTTCGAGGGCACGACGGTCGAGGCCGTCTTCAAGGGCATGCAACTCGACATCGGAGCCCCTCCGGAGTTCATGGACTTCCGCTTCGAGGTCATCGACGACGACCACGGGGCCTTCCACCTCGATCATTGCGGCGCGCTGATGGACGTCGAGCCGATGGGCGACGCCTACGTCGTGACCATGTGTCACCACATCGAGGACCCCACGTTCGACGCCACCGCGGCGGCCACCAACCCGCGGGCCCGGGTCCGTCCGGTGCACCGTCCCCCGCGGACGCCGCCCGATCGCCACCCGCACTGCGCCTGGACGGTGACCGTCGAGCCCGGTGCCGAGCCGCTCCCCCTGCCACCGGGTGCCAGCGAGTTGGGCCGTTCGCAGGCCGGCCAGCTGCCGCTCGCCGTCCCGGATCCGGGGTTGCCCGGCGACGACGGCTGGTCCGACTACGCAGGCCCGCTCGATCCCGACCTGGTGCTGGAACGGTTCTCGTCGGCCACGTTGTCGGCCATTGCCGACGAGGTGGCGTTGCAGGGCCAACTGCTCGCCCGCGCCTTCCTCGTCGAGGTGGCCGATCGGCTCCCACCGCAGCAGGCCGCGGTCATCGGCGTCGACGCCGCGGCTGGGATCGCCGGCCTCACCACCAAGCGTCTGGCCGCGGCGCTCGGGGCGCCCGCCACGCTCGCCGGCCTCGCCCAGGTGCTGGCCGTGCATCCCCTGCTGTTGCCGGCGGCCTACGTCGGGGCCGACGTCGTCGACGACGGGGACGGGCTGGCGGTGACGCTCCGCGACGGGCCCGCGCTCGCCGAGCCCGACGGATGCACCTGGCCGGCGCTGCTCGCCGGACCCACGGGCGACGCCATCCTGCACAGCATGGCGACGTGCCTGGTGCCGGCGGCCACCGTCGACCGGGTCGTCTCCGGCACCGCGGCGGCTCGGTGGTCGGTGCGGCTCGGCGCCGGCGAGCCGTCCGGGCAGCCCGATTCGGTCACCCTGACCGAGTTCTCGACCGGGGCCGGCTTCTCGTTCCGGCGCCGTTCCTGACCCGGACCGGCCGCGTGGTCCCGGGTGTGCCCCGAACCTCAGCGATGCTCGTCGGAATGGGTGTCGGCGGCCGGCTCGTCGATCCGTATCCCGCCTCCGGATCGCTTCGCCTCGTACATCACGTCGTCGGCGCGCCGCAGCAGCGGTTCGATCGACGACGAGTCGGCGGCTGATGGCACCGACAGCCCGATGCTCAACCGGATGGGCTGTGCGGACCGGGCCGCGCACGTCTCGAGCAGTCGGGCGGCGGTCATCCGGGCCGTGGTCACGTCCTGGCCGGGGAGGAAGACGGCGAACTCGTCACCGCCGACCCGGGCGAAGTGATCGGTACTGCGGATCGATGCCCGGATGATCTCGGCCAGAGCGACGAGGTGCTCGTCGCCGGCGTCGTGGCCGTGGGTGTCGTTGAGCGCCTTGAGTCCGTCGACGTCGAGGTACAGCATCGTGCCGGCTGCCACCCCCGCGACCGACAGGTGCCGCTCGACGGCCGTCCCGAACGCTCGTCGGTTGAGCGCCCGGGTCAGTGGGTCGGTCGAGGCGAGTGATCGCAGCTCGATCAGATGGCGACGTTCGGCGTCGATGACGATGATGGCGAGCACCAGGAGCACGAACCGCAGGGCAGCGTTCACCGAGGCGATCGCCAACCGGTGCCCGTCGGGTGTGGCCAGGGCGATGCCGTAGGAGATGGCGGTGGTCGCCACCGCGAACCCGCCGGCCCAGCGGGGCCCGGCATACCACGCCACCGCGAGGACGGGCACCAGGTACAGCAGGACGACCTGGACGTCGGGTCCGGTGATCCAATCGATCCCCGCGGAGAGCACCACCAGTCCGGCGCAGCCGGCGACGATCGACCCGAGAGGAAGGGTCCGGAGCCGGTCGAGCACGGGCGGATCGTACGACATGGGCGATCTGCCCGATGGCAGTCGGTCCTATGCGACCGGGGTCGCCGATGCCGGCTGCCAGCGGCGGACCTCGTCACCGAGCGTCATGGGCTTCTTGATCGGCGCGACGGTCGCCCAGTCGCCCCACTCGGCGCGGGGGATCAGCCAGGTGAGCTCGAACGTGTTGCCGTCGGGGTCACGCCCGTACACGGCCTTCGTCGCGCCGTGGTCCGATTCGCTCTCGAGGCAGCCTTCGGCTTCGAGTCGGTCGTGCGCGGTGACGAGGTCCTCGATGGTGTCGACCTCGAGGGCGAAGTGGAACATCCCGACCGAGCGAGGGCTGGCATCGGCGGCGTCCGGGCCGATCTGGAGCAGCGCGAGGTCGTGGTGGTTCGTGGACCGCGGTGCCCGGAGGAACGCCATGATGCCCCGCCCGAAGCGGTCGACGTCCTCGGTGAACTCCAGCACGCGTGTGTAGAAGTCCACCGACACGTCGACGTTGCGCACCCGCAGCGCCACGTGGTTGACCCCCCGGATCCCGATCTCGGTGGCGTTTTCACTGCTGGTGTTCCCGTTGGTGTTCGTGCTCGTGTCCATGTCTACTCTCCCTTTGTCCATGCTCACTGTATGGATACAGTGAGACTGTATTTATACAGGCACGCTACGCTTCTGCCATGGACGACGTCAACCCCCCTCGGAAGCGCAGGGCACGCCGGGCCGAGGCCACGCGGCGCCGCATCATCGAGGCCGCGGCCCAGCTCTTCGCCGAGCAGGGCTATGCCCGGACGACGATCAAGGAGGTTGCGCTGGAGGCGGACGTCGCGGTCGAGACCGTGTACGCCCGGTTCACCAACAAGCGGAACCTGCTCGCCGCCTACCTCGATGCCGCCATCGTGGGTGACACCGAACCGATTCCCCTGCTCGACCGTGACGAGATGCAACAGGTGCGAGAGTCGGCCGACCAGCACGAGCAGATCCGCCTGCTCGCCCGCCTGGGTCGTTCCGTGCTCGAGCGAAACGCACCGGCCCACCACGTGTTGCGCACCGCGGCCGCAGTCGACGCCGACGTGATCGACATCATCGACGAGGACGACCGTCGACGGCGGCAGACGCAGCGGGCGATCGTCGAGATCATCGCCGGTGCCGGACCACTGCGCGAGGGGCTGTCACTGGACGAGGCCGCCGACACCTACTCGGCGCTCAGCTCGCCGGACACCTTCGCCCTGCTCACCACCCGCCGCGGGTTCACGCCCGAACGCTTCGAGCGCTGGCTGGCCGAGAACCTCGCACTGGTCCTGCTGCCGCACTGAAGCTGCGACACTGCACCATGCACATCGTCGGAGCCAGCCATGTGTCCTTCTCGGTCGCCGATTTCGATCGATCCTTGCGGTGGTACCAGGAGACCTTCGGGGCCGAGGTGCTGCTGGACGAACCCGCGGATCATCGCCATGCCGCGGTGCTCCGGCTACCGGGGACCGACTTGCTGATCGGCATCTGCCAGTTCCACGAACGCCAGGCGGACACGTTCGATCCGACCCACGTCGGGCTTGATCACTTCGCCTTCTCGGTCGGGAGCCATGACGACCTGGACCAGTGGGCCGAGCACCTCGATGGTCTCGGGATCGAGCACTCCGGCGCGATCGATGTCCCACCCGGCGCGATCCTCAACTTCAAGGACCCCGATGGCATCGCCCTCGCACTCATGTGGAGGCGCTGAAGCCCACGGCAACCGCGAAACCTGCCGGCCAGCGGCCTCGGGCGAGGGTCCTGACTGGCCAGGCAGGACAGACCATGATCGATGCCGAGGCGGCAACCGTACCTGCGGTCACTGCGCTACCCGAGCGCAGCTGTCTGTCACGATCGAGCGGGCCACCCGTCGCGAGAATACTACTGACATCCGTCGACATCAGCGGCCTGAGTCCACGGTCAACGACCTTCGAGAATCAAGAGTCCTTGGTCTTGTGGATCGTGCCTTCAACCTTGTCCTTGGCGTGGCCGACCTTCTCCTTGACTTTGTCGATCGCGTCATCGACCTTGTCCTTGGCGTGGCCGACCTTCTCCTTGGCCTCGCCTGCGAGACGATCGCTGCGGCCTTCGCGCTTCAGGTCCTTGTCGTCGGTCAGGCTTCCGACGGCTTCCTTGACGCGACCCTTCGCCTGATCAGTCTTCTCACCCACGGTGATGCATCTCCCTCAACTGACAACCGGCCATTTTCGAACTCTCGACGGATTCGTATTCGTCGCGGGACGTCGGCGTAGGGCTCTAGACCCTGCGTCCCCTCATCAGCATGACAACGATGATGACGGCCAAGATCAAGGCGACCATTCCTACAGAGATATACATGATCTGCTCCCTCTGTTCCTCTGAACGGCGCCCACGCTTGCTCTCGTCGGCCCGCGAGCGTCGCCACGCCTCGAGGATCCCCCGATTCGCTCGCTTCAGGTAGAGGCGGAAGGCCCCTCGCGGACAGTGAACGCGGCCGGAGAGCGCATCGGCATCTCGGCGGCCGGGACGATCGCATCCTCATCAGATCCGTGGATCGGGTGGAGAACGCCCCAACCGCCGAGTGCAGGCGCCGCCGGGCCTGCTGTCAGTGGTACAAGTAGAAAGGTGCGCCTGCTGCGACCCATGCGGCGGTCAACGCCCCGACCGCGACGGCAAGGTGACGGTAACGACGGAGCACCATTCGGGTTGTGCTGAACTTCATCTGCGGACCCCTTCTGTGATTGTTCTGGTCACCGAATGAAGAGGCGCCACCCGCACGCCTGATACGTGTCACGGGCGAAGAGTTTCGGAAGTTCCCTAGAGTGTCGACGTGAGCGATTCCCGCGTCAGCTCGAAAGGGGTGCCCTCCGTGGCGCTGTCCGAGGAGCGGGCCATGCCCACAGAGCAGCTCGTCGCGCAGGCGGCGTCGGGTAGCGAAAGCGCTTGGGCTGGGCTCGTCGATCGGTTCTCCAGCGTGGTGTGGGCCACGGCCCGCAACTGCGGTCTGTCCTCCGCTGAAGCCCGCGACGTGTCCCAGACTGCTTGGCTTCGGCTCACCGAACATCTGTCAAGCTTGCGGGAGCCGGCCGCGGTGGGCGGGTGGCTCATCACCACGACTCGCCGCGAGGCGATCCGGGTGCACGGCCGACTCCAACGGCATGTCCCCGTGGACCCGATGTCGTCGTTCCTCCGGCTGGCCGATCCAGCACCCGGCGTCGACGAGAGCATCGATCGCATCGAGCGTCACCGCGAGCTGCTGGCCGCGTTCGGACAGCTCGGCGAACGCTGCCGTCAGCTATTGCGTCTCCTCGTCAGCGAACCTGCGATCAGCTACCGCGAAATCGGTGATGTGATGGACATGCCGATCGGCAGCATCGGCCCCACACGCAAGCGCTGCCTGACCCAGCTGGCTGGTCTGCTCCCCGTTGACGCAGAGCTCCGAGCCGAGGCACGACCATGACCACTCACGAACTGAGCCAAGAACACGAGGAACGGCTCCTCGGCGAGCTGCGAGCGGCACTCGCGGCGGTCGACCCTGTGCCCGACGATGTCGTCGCGGGTGCGCAACGCGCATACCTGTGGCACGGCATCGATGACGAGCTCGCCGCCCTCTTGGCTGACAGCGCCGATGACACCGGAGGGACCGACCGGGCGGATCGGGGCGCGCTGGCCGGAGTTCGGGGCGCTTCATCGCGACACCTCGTGTTCGGCGCATCCGAATCGTTGTTCATCGACGTGCGCGTCGACGACACCGTCGGCTCGATCTCTGGGCGCGTCCGGGGCGCCAGCGACGTGTCATCGGTGTCGATCATGACCGAACCAGGCACGACGGGCCGAGAAGCTGACGTCATCGACGAGGGAAGCTTCTGGTTCGAAACCCACGGCCGCGGCCCGTTCTCACTGCTTCTGCGCGTCGAGGGTCGGGCTCCCGTTCGAACACCATGGGTCCTGGTCTGAACGACGATCTTGCCGCCGACCTCGAGTCGCTGCTCGCGTTGGCGGACACGGATCCCGACGAAGCCGAACGGCAACTTCCGACCTCATCCGACAAGCCAACGGTCCAGCTGCTCTCGAGGCGGGTACTCGGCGCCATCGCGCTCAACCGCGGCGAGATCGCTCGCGCCGTCGACCTGCTCCAATCAGCCAACGCCGAAGCACAACGCCACGACCGTGCCGACATCGCGGCCGAGACCATCGTCCAGCTGGCCGGTGCCACTGCCCAGGGCGGCGACACAGAGCGCGCACTCCAGCTGCTCGACATGGCCGAGCCTCACCTCACAGACCTCTGGCGAGGTCGAGCGATGGGTCAACGCGCCGTCATCCACCAACGACTCGGGTCGCCAGACGCCGAAGCGCTACTGAACGCGGCGATTGATGCGATGCGAGCCGCCCGCGACGAACGACACCTCGCACGGGCTCTGTCGAACAGAGGCGTTCTCGCTTGCCTTGCTGGGCGGATCGACGTCGCGCTCACGGATCTCGAAGAGGCAGAGGAACTCCACCGCCGATGCGGCAACACGGTGCACGCCGCGATGGAGAGCCACAACGTCGGCTACACGCTCAGCCGACGAGGAGATTTCCCCGCTGCGCTCTCCCGCCTCGAGATCGCAGATCGCGAGCTCCACGAGCTCGGAGTCGACAGCCCGGTCGTGCTACTCGACCGCGCCGAGATCCTTCTCGGTGCGGGGTTGCCCGGCGACGCAGCCGAGGTCGCCAACGTCGCCGTCGACCGATTCGACCAAGCCGGCGACGCGATTGCAGCAGCCGAAGCCCGCCTGGTGGCGGCCGAGGCCCACCTCAGCAATGACAATCCAATCGATGCCGCTCGGCTCGCACGCGAAGCCCACGCGCTGTTCAGTCACCAACAGCGTCCCATCTGGGCGGACCGCGCGCTCCTCACGGCGGCTCGAGCCGATCCCTCCACGCACGCCGATGATGCTCCGACGCTGGCCGCCGCCCAGCGGCTCGCGGCCCAAGGCTGGAGCGGGCACGCGCTCGATGGCTACCTGGCGGCAGCAGCAGCTGCCGAACGCGCCCACGACACCGCGAGGGCCCACCAGATCCTCGTGCTCGCCGAGCCACCGCACCAGGATCTCCCGGCTTCCCTGGCCGCCCGGTTCGCGTACGCGTCCAGTCGCCGGCATGCCCTCGAAGGAGACAACGCCGCCGCGCGAGACGCGCTCAACAGGGCGTTCGTCTCCGCCGCCGAAGCTTGCTCGCTCGCCGACGCCACCGAGATGAGGGCCCAGGCTGCAAGTCGGTTCTACGAACTCGAAGACGCCGCCATGGCTCTCGCGCTCGCTGATGGCAACGATCATCAGATGCTGAACTGGATCGAGCAATGTCGACGGCTCGGCATCAACGTCGCCACCCGCCGAGCAGTTCCGCCCGACGACTCTCGGCTGGCCGAACTGCTCGACCAGCTCCGGGCCGTCGCTCACCGCGGCGACGACCATGCCGACGCTGACGCCATCGACCAACAAGTGCGGCTCGAGCGCGAGGTTACGGGTCTTCTCCGCAGACAACGCTCGACGCAGACTTCGACCTCGGGTCCGGTGTTCGTGGGCGATCCAGTCCCCAGGGTCGTTGCTGCCACTCGCGACGGACCGACGATCCTCTACGTCGTCGACCATCGAGAGCTCGTCTGGTCTCTGGTGGCACAGCACGGCACGCTCACGAGACGAGGCCCGATCAGGCGCGCTCCGCTCGCAGCAGCCATCGCCCAACTCCAGTTCTCCCTCGAGCAGTGGGCCTCGTCGAACAAACAGGACGAGCGAACCTCTGCAGCCCAAGGCGTCACGGAGGTCGCCGAGCGAGCTCGTCGGGTCGAGACACTCATAGAAGTTCTCCTCCCCTCAGCGTGGACAGGTGAGACCGTCGTCGTGCCGTCTCGAACGACGCTGAACCTTCCCTGGTCTTTGCTACCAAAGGTCACCGGATCGGTCTCGGTGTGCACGTCCGGGCTCGACGTGCTGACCGCTCCGCCGAAGACACCCACAGCCGCGGCCGTACTTTCTGGTCCCCGCATCGGGCCAACACGCGAGCTCGAATCCGCCGCGAGGCCCTACGTCACCGCCGAGATCTTCACCGACGCAACCGTCGACCAAGCCCTGCATGCCTTCGCCACCGCCGACATCATCCACGTCGCCGCCCACGGCACGTTCCGTCGCGACAACCCCATGTTCAGCAGTCTCCACTTCGCGGACGGTGCGCTCCACCTCTGGGAGCTCGAGCGCCTGCCCCGCATCGCGGAGCGACTCGTCATCGCCGCGTGCGACTTCGGGCTCGGAGTGTCCGCTGGGGGTCTCGGTCTCCGCGGTGCGTCCGCCGTACTCAACCAACGCGGTTGCGCAGGATTCATCGCCAGCGCCACACCCCTTCCCGACCACGACCTCGAGCCCACCATTGCAGCCGTGCATCGCCACATCGCCCAGGGTTCAACGTGCGCCCGGGCGCTGCACGAGGCCCGTGCCGAGCAATCAGGAACTGACGGCAACTGGACCGCTCACGTCCTCACCGCCTTCGGCAGGGGCTGAGCTCCACTCGTCCACGCATTGAACTTGCCGGCCGCCCCGCACCGCGCCTGCCGCCAGGAGCGCGACCCCACCCAGAATCCCGAAATCACCCACCGACACAATCGCCCCGACGTGGGGAATGATGAGCCGGTCGGCGAGCCACGGCAGCTGCGTTGAAGCCGTCAGCGGAACGTGCCGATACAGATGGCCAACCGCGACGTCCTGGCCCGAAGCGCCAACCGATCGGAGCCCGGCCCCCGACACAGGCATGCCGCTATTGAGTGCCATCACCGCCGCGTTCGCGGCCCAGCCGATCGCCATCAGCCCGAACGCGGATTTCTGTGTGCCGGCCACGACCTGGGCGACGAGCCAGCCGCCGACAATGACTAACGAGACCATCACTACCCAAAGATGCCATCCGACCGGCACGCGGCCGATGAGCAGCTGTGCGACCCCCACACCGATCGGGACCCCCACCCACGACACCCGAACCGATGTAAGTCCGGCGAGGTCGCCTCCCGCAGCACGCCCGACAACGATCCCGCAACCGAGCGCGATCAGAAACAGCATCCGCGCCTCCACTCCTCGACTCATCTATCCATCTGTAGGAGTCAGAGGCGCTCACGACCCTGCCTGATACATCCCGTCCGAGCTCGTTGCCCGACGACACGATCGGCTGGGGTGTTGGCGGACACGAGAAATGGCGCGTGTGTGAGGCTTGCCGACACACCGGTTGGCGGTGCCGCTACGACGAATCGCCCCTCAGCTGTGCCTCCACGGCCACGATCTGGGCGGTCGACAGGCGACGGACCAGGTCGATCTTCGGCCGGGGTGGGACCTGGCGGGGATGTCCGCCGTTTCGGCGGGATGCGGACGTCGTCGACGTCGGGCCTGCTGGCGGTGGCTCATCGAGCGATGCGGTACGGGGCGGGGCGGGTCGGCCGTAGAGGTATCCCTGGCCGATGGTGCATCCCATCTTCTGCAACGCTCTCTGCTGAGCGACCGTCTCGATTCCCTCGGCGATCACGACGAGGTCGAGGTCGGCGCCGAGGGCCAGGATCGATCGGGCGATGGCGGTGTCGTTGATGTTCTGGCCGACGCCGGCGACGAAACTGCGGTCGATCTTGAGGGCGTGGACGGGAAAGTTCCGCAGGTAGGTGAGGCTGGCCCAGCCGGTGCCGAAGTCGTCGATCGAGATCCCCACGCCGAGGTCGGCGAGGCGGTAGAGCACTTCGCCGGCGCGGTCGACCTCCTCGACGAGGGAGGTCTCGGTCACTTCGAGCCACAGGTGCTCGGCTTCGAGGCCTGATGAGCCCAGTGCGGCGGTGACGCGCTCGTACAGCCCGGGATCGGACAGTTGGCGGCCGGACAGGTTGACCGCAATGTCGATGTCATGGCCGGCCCGTCGCCATTGGACGGTCTGTGTGCACGCCTTGTCGAGGACGATGCCGCCCAGCTCGACGATTGCTCCGCTGCGTTCCGCGGCCGCGATGAAGGTGTCGGGTGCCAGCACGCCGCGCGTCGGGTGGTTCCAGCGGACCAGCGCTTCCATGGTGACCACCGCGCCGTGAGCGAGATCGATCACGGGCTGGAAGTGCACCTCGAACTGGTCGTTCGCCAGCCCACGGCGGATCTCTTCGTCGTCGACGACCTCCTGACGATGGAGGATGGTCTCCTCGGGGGGAACGGGACGATTGACCGACGCGATGAGTACCGGGCCGCCGTCGTCGTCTCGGATCAATGTCATGGAGGTGAGGACCTCGATCGTCGATCCGTCTCTGGCGATGTGTTGGCTCTCACCTCGCCAACGTCCGCAGGTCTCGAGGTCCTCCCACGTCGCGGCGAGGGCACCGCCATCGCCGCCGAACTGCACGACGTCGAGCATGTGGCGTCCCATCACCTCATCCTCCCGCCAGCCGTAGAGCCGCTCGGCGGCCGCGTTCCAGCTGCGCAGGTGGAAGTGGAGGTCGGTGATGATCACCGCGTCGGTCACCTCGCTGAGCACGCCGGTGACCAGACGTCGCAGCCGGGCCGACACATCAGGCATGCGGGTGAACCGGAGGCGCTCCGCTCTGTCGCCCCTCCAGACCAGAGGTTCCGATGCGACCTCGACCGAAGTATGCGTGCCATCGGCGTGTTCCAGGTCGATCAGCTGTGTACGCGGTCTTGGTCCCGGTTCGTTTGCCGTCATGCGCTGCCGGGCGGGTTCCATGTCACCCGACGACGCGAACTCGAAGATCTGGCGGCCGACCAGTTCAGCGGCCGTGTCGAAGCCGAGGAGCGTGCCGGTCGCCTGGTCGGCCTCGACGATTCGGCCCTGGACGTGGACGAGCGAACTCACGGCCGAACCCGGTGCCGGGACGCCGGGAGGATCATCGCGGTCGGGCTGGTCCAACCGGTACCCGCTGTTGCGAACGGTTCGCAGGATGCGCGGATGGGCAGGGTCGTCTTCGATCTTGCTCCGGAGGCGGCGGACGTGGTCAGCCACTGTCGTCGGCCCGGCACGGAGGTCCGTACGCCACACCGACCGGAGGAGCTCGGCCTTGCTGAACGTGTGGCCCGGTCGCGCGGCCAGGTACGCAAGGAGGTCAAACTCCTTCGCCGTGAGATCCAGGGGTCGGTCATCGACCCGGGCTTCGCGCGCCTGCAGGTCGACGACGACCGCGCCGATGTGCAGGCGAGCGTCGCTGATGGGATCGACCAACCTCCTGACCGCGAGGACGCGCGCCGCGAGCTGCCGAAGCAGGAACGGCTTCACCACGAAGTCGTCCGCACCGTGCTCGAACGCACTGCGGCGATCAGTGTCCGCCGTGGAATCACTCATGACGATCACGTGAGCCGCCGATCCGGAACTCCGGAGCGTGTCGACCACGTCGAGCCCGGATCCGTCGGGCAGCACCAGATCGACGATGACCGCAGTGAAGGACCGGCGACCGACCTGCTCGCGGGCAGCGCGAACCGATCCCGCCGTCGACACCTCGACGCCTCGGTCGCGCAGGTGGCCGCCAAGGACACGCCGCAGGCCAGGAACACCCTCGACGATGAGCGTGTTCATCTCCTCGACTCCCCGCCGCCCGATGATCCAGCGATACCCATCGCTGCGCGCATGTCGCGGCGGGTGCGACGCTCACCGAGCTGCGTGGTCAGCGACGCCAACGCGTGCCGGAATGTCAGTCCGGCGAGATCGCCTCGCGCAGCGCGACCGACAACGATCCCGCAACCGAGCGCGATCAGGAACAGCATCCGCGTTTCCACTCCTCGACTCATCTATCCATCTGTAGGAGTCAGAGGCGCTGACGACCATGCCTGATACATCCCGTCCGAACTCCCTAGTTGTCACTCGAACGGGGTCCGGGGAGAGTCCGTGAGTGTGGTTGCCGTCGGGATGGTCGTGCTGCGACACGTCGGAGAGCCCGTCGAGGGCGAGCTACCCGTCCGGTCGGTGTTCGAGCCACCGAGCGGAGTCTGGGTCTCTCACGAGACCCGCCGGGTCTTGCCGTTGTGGTCGACCCAGGTTGCTCGCCATCGGCCGGTGGTCGGGCTGCTGTCGGCAACGCGACCGTGGACCGCGCGGTTCTCCTGGCCGTCTACGCGCGGTTCCTACTGACCCTTGACACAAGCGATACGGTTGTATCCACAGCCACCAGAGCGGGGACTCTAACGTGTCGGCCGACGATGAGCCGATCGCATCAACCGATGATGTCGGGGAGCGCATCGACCTGACTGATGACCGAGAGGTCGATCTGCGAGACGGCGCCTCAGCGCCCAGCGAGCCTTTGCATGGGGGCACACGGGACCAGGCTGCCGTGCTTCGCGATGAGGGGGCCGGGCTGCGCGACCGGGCGGCGGAGCTTCGAGACCAGGCTGCGTTCTTGCGTGATGAGGCGGCGGAGCTTCGAGACCAGGGCGATGGTTCCTTTGATGCCGAGTCTGTCTGGCGCGACCGCGCCGTCGACCGCCGCGACGGCCACGCTGACCGGCGCGACCACGAGGCGGACCGGCGCGACCGCGACGCCGACCGAGCCGAGGGTGAGGCCACGGAAGGGGCGGTGTCGTCTGACTACCACGGGAGTGACGCGAGGGGATCGGCGACGGCTGAGCGTCGCGATGCCGGCCGGGACCGCGCTGGTGCGGCGAGGGAGAGGACAACGGCCAGCCGGGACCGGTTGGCCTCTTCGCTCGATCGGGGGGCGTCGGCCGGGGACAGGGCGCGGGCAGCTGCGGATCGGGGGGCCTCCTCCGAGGATCGCACGGTTGCGGCCGAGTTCCTCGACCTGGTGTCGCTGGACGGGCTCACCGGCGCGTACATCCGCGGTGCAGGCTTGGCAGAAGTGGAGCGCGACTTCTCCCGGACGAAGCGTGCCGGGCAGCCGTTCACGGTTGCCTTCGTCGATGTTGACGGGCTCAAGGAGGTCAACGATCGTGGCGGCCACGCGGCTGGGGACCGTCTGCTGCGTGAAGTCGTTCAGACGTTGCGGGAAGCGCTGCGGTCCTATGACCTGATCGTCAGGTACGGGGGCGACGAGTTCGTCTGCGCGGTGTCCGGCATGACCATGACTGATGTCTCGGCCCGGATGGCGCTCGTCAATGACACCCTGGCCGCCCGCTCACAGGGTCACGGATCAGTCTCGATCGGGCTGGCCGAGTACATGGCGGGGGATTCGGTCGAAAGCCTCGTCGCGAGAGCAGACGCTGCGCTCTACGAACAGCGCAGTCGGCGCGGCACCGCCCGGTAGACACACCGCGCTCATGGAATGGGTGATCGGCCGGTACAAGACCGAATGTGTTCGCATCACCGTCTTCCACGCCGGCCCCTACCGAGTTCTCTCCAACGTCGAGTACGCCACCGCCGGCTGGGTCGACTGATACAACAACCGGCGACTCCACAGCACCCCCGACTACGGCACCCCAGTCGAGCTCGAGCAAGCTCACAGCCAGCCGGGCGGAACACACCTACCGGAGCCACTGTCGCCCACGTACCGGACCCGCGTCCCAAAGTGTCACCCAGCTACCGGAGCCACATGGAAAGCATCTACCGGGACCGCACATACGGCCACTTCGGAGCCTCCCAAAACGAATTCTGCTGGCTAGTGGGCTTCTCGCAAAAACCCTATCTGGCCAGCAGTTTCGATGGCGGAGGGAGTGGGATTTGAACCCACGGAGACCCGAAGGCCTCAACGGTTTTCGAGAGCGATTTCCCGTTGCCAGTGGTACCACAGTGGTACGGATCCCGATCTGGGTCCCTACGGCGTGATTCTCTCGACCGGGAGGTTCGGTGCGCTGGCGAGCCTCGGACAGCCGTGGTTTGACCGCGACGCTGTTGGTCGGCGAGATGAGGAGCTTGTCGAGGGCGGCCTGCACCCGCGCAGCGGGGTAACGGCCGTTGATCTCACTTCGTCGCAGGACGCCGGCGACCTCGGAGAAGTAGTGCTCCGGCACCCAGAAGGTCGTGGGTTGGGGGAGCAGGCTCTCGATACGAAGGCCGTCCGGTGTCTGCAGCGCGATCTCGACCCCGGCGGAGGCGTCGAGGGCGACCCGAGTCAACGCTCGCCGTGTTCGCGGATCTCCCGAAGGATCTCGGCGGCGTTGGCGTTGACATCGGTGGCGCCGTCTTCCTTGAGCGAAGCCAGCCACTCCTCGACCGTGAGGTCTGAGCCCTCGTCGTCGATGTGGACGAGCACCGGGTCGTTCGCAAGATCCTCGGCTCGACGTGCCACGTGGCCAGCGTACGGCCGTGCTCTGTGGCGGTCTCCAGGGTTGGACTGGAACAGCGCGACAGGATGTTCCTTCGCGAGCTCTCGAGGCGGGCCCGGTCGAGTGGATTCTGCGCCAAATATCCGGCAGTCGGTGCGGGGCCCTCATCGTTCCGGACCCCGAATCTCGCGGTCTGTCACAAGAATGGGGGTCCGGAATCGCTTCGGTCTCGCTCTGGACCCTGGATCCCGCGTCCGGGCACAGGATCGGGCGTCCAGAACGTTGCGCTCCGACGTGCCGTTGCCCTTCGGGTCGCTGAGCGCCCCGTCCGTTCCAGTCACCGCTCCCGATTTCCAGATCGGCTCGCCAGCGACGCTCGCGAGCCGGCATTTCTTGGCGTCCTCGACCAGCACCCGAGGATGCTCGTAGCCGGTCCGATCGCCCGAGGTCCAGTGGTTCAGCAGTTCGCCATCGCTTCGAGCGCACGACAGATCTGGAGTCGCCCATCGACGCCGAGTGAACCGAGCCTCGTGGTGAGCACCGACTTGGGAACCGCAGCGAGGTTGTCGAACGTGGCGACGCTGTCGTGATCGATGCCCTCGTCGGCGCCCACTGGGATGCAGGTCGGGATGCTTCGGATGGTGCTCGTCACCGGAGCGACCACCACGTTGTTCAGGACCGGGATCACCTCGTCGCGGGAGATGACAAGGACGGGTCGCCGCTTCTGGTTCGGGGTCTCCATCAGCCAAAGTTCGGCCTGGGCTACCAAGGCTCAGCCTCGGTGATCGCGATCGCACTTGCCATGGCGAGGTCGTCGTCCTCGCTGGTCTGCGGCAGGTCGAGGTACGACTGTGCGATGGCGGCGCCGACGTTGGCACGGCGAACCGCATCTGCGAGATGGTGGACACCCTGGCGGATGACCGCGGACCGGCTCTCCCCGACGCCCTCGTCGACGAGCTCGTCGATGAGGGCCAGCTCGTCATCGGAGAATCGGGTCGGCACCGGCGTCGTCATACATCCCAGTATACGCCATGTAGAGCACGGATGTCGGCGCGGCGACTTCGCCCCAGACGGGCGGCTCCGCTTCGCAGTAGATGTGCAGATCCTCAGCGGGGTTGGCTCGATGCCGCTCGCGGCCGTCGGCCTCCCAAAACGAACTCTGCTGGCCAGCGGGTCTCCTTTCAGAAAACCATAGCTGACCAGCAGTTTCGATGGCGGAGGGAGTGGGATTTGAACCCACGGAGACCCGAAGGCCTCAACGGTT
>CAVSXR010000016.1:0-235568 GCA_963731885.1 uncultured Acidimicrobiaceae bacterium
GATCGCCAGCAGTCCGATCGCAACCGGAATCGCCGCCCAAGTGTCGTACGATCCGTGCTCCATCAGCCACGACATCGTCCCGACGATGGCGCCGACCCCCGCGACGAGGGCCACCGGAATGATCTGCGCTTGACTCCAGCCGCGGGCGTCGCAGCAGTGCGAGCGACCCGTGTCGCGTGGTCGCCGTCATCTCCTCATCCCCTCACACGTCCGACGTGTCGTCCTCACCGCCACCGACGGTGACCTCCGCATCGGCTCGATATGCCGGCGCCGGTTGCGCTGGAGCGCACCGGATCGCGATCTGCGCGGCGGCCGTGCTTCCTGGCGAATCGACGTCGGGGCAGGACTTCGCAGCAGCCTTCTCGCGCCGAACGTGCCGTCCCCCCTTCCGATCCTGCTCGCCCGACGAAGTGGAGGTGTAGTACGAGGCATACCGGGTGTCCGCCTCCGGCACGCCGACCGCGACCACACCGGCGACGGGCGCGCCGAGGCGCTCGAGCAGGAACCGGGTGCGCCGTGCCCCGTCGCTCGTCGTCTTGCCGATGCGGGACGACGACCACCACGGCATCGCAGGCCGGGATCAGCTCGCTGGCGTCGTTCGTGGCCAGCAACGGCGCGGTGTCGATGATGACGACGTCGGCCAACGACCGCGCCTGTTCCACGAGATCACGACCTGCGGCGGCCACGTCACCGAAGCTGCGCAGCTTGCTCCCGCTCGGAGCGATCGAGATCGCCCGGGATCCCGGTCGCTCGGACGACGTCCTCCAGTCGCTGCGTCGCCGAACCGCCGGTCAGGACATCGGCGATGCCCGGCGACGGTCGGCACACCGAAGTACGAGTGGATCTCCGGGCGCCGGAAGTCGCAGCCCAGGACCAGGACCCGTCGACCGGCCTCGGCCATGGTCGACGGCGAGGTTCGCCACCGTCGTGGTCTTGCCGTCGCCCGGCGCCGGCGACGTCACCAGGATGACCTGCGGGATCTTCGTGGTCTTGTCGCTGCCTCGTCGCGCCGATCAGGCCGAGCACGGTGATCGGGCTGAGGACGAGCGCGGACCGAAGCGTGCGGTAGGACTCCGCCAGCGCCGACATCGGCTCGAGCGCGCTGACGATGTCGGCGATCGGCCTTCTTCGTCGCGACCTTGGGCACCTCGGCGATCACCGGAAGCCCGAACGCAGCCGATGCCGCGCTCGCACGTCGTGGATCCGGGTGTCGAGTCGTTCGGCGAGCAGCGATGACCCCGAGTCCGAGCAGCAGGCCGACGACGACGGCCAGGGCAGTCCGAGCCGGCCGGCTGCGTCGGGCGCGGAGAACCCGCCGGCCTCCTGCTTGGCCAACTCCGGCAAGCGCCGGCTGGAGGGTGATGTATCCGGCGCTGGGCGGCGGCTGGTCGAGCACATTCTGCTGCTGGTCGAAGGCGGCCCCGTACTGGCGAAGGAGCGAGTCTCGCCGGGCCTTCAGGGTGTCGATGGACTGGCCAGCTGCCGTCGCGGCGTCGATCTGGGTCTCGAGATCGTCGATGTCGGCCTGGAGCTTGTCGAGCTGCTCGTTCGCTCGTTGGATCTGATCCTGCTGGGTGGTAGCCGCCTGCTCGCCCAGGAACCCGAGCGTCTCCTCGGCGAAGACGTTCGCCTTCTCCGCCGCCTGCGACGGAGACGAACCCTTGGCCGTGATGTCGAGCGTTCCGACCCGCTCATCGGCCTCGAGCGTGATGCCGGCGGCGAGCACGACCGGATTGCCCTTGTAGCCGAGTCGCTCGGCGGCGCGCTTGGGAACCTCGCCCGTCTTCACGAAGAGGGAGACGGTGGCCAGCGCGGCGGGCGAGGACGCGCTGCTGTCGCGCAGGAGCTGGTGCGTCGCGGTGTAGGTGACGGTGTCCGTGCTTGGGCTTCGCCGGCGTCGTCACCCATGCCGCCACGCCGGCGACGAGCACGCACGCGGCGAGCAGCCGCCAGCGGCGCCGGAGCAGACGGAGGTACTCGTGGAGATCCATCAGGCGGTCACGTCCAAGGGGGGCATGGTACCGAGCCTCACGACGCCTGTCGGAGCGCGCGCGCCGACCTCGTCGGCGCGCTGGTGGAGCTCGACGAAGGTCGCGGCCACCGTGTCCATGACCGCGGGCTCGAGGTGCGACCACAGGGGCGGGCTCAGCACCGAGGACGCCAGTTGCTCGGTCACCGGGAGCGGCCGGGGATCGGCCCAGCGGCCCTGGTAGGCGCGCTGGCGGTGGATGGGCGGATGGAAGTAGCGGCGGCTGTCGATCCCCTCGGCGTCGAGGGCTCGCTGCAGCTCCGGGGCGGACAGACCATAGGCAAGCAGCATCGACCACCACGGTGAGATCCTTGAACGTCGACGTGTCGCCGTCGGCGGGGCGGATGACCCGGAGGCCGGGCACTCCGGCCACCGCGGCCTCGAACCGATCGACGAGCGCGACCCGGGCGGCGATGTGCTCGTCCAATCGGGAGAACGACGCCAGCGCCAGGGCGGCGTGGAGCTCGCTCATGCGGGCGTTGAGACCGGGGAACCGGGTGTCGTAGTCGCCCGGGTTCCCGTAGTCGCGGCCCATCCGGATGGTGGCGGCCAGGTCGGGATCGGCGGTGGCGACGATGCCCCCCTCCCCGGCCACGACGACCTTGGTGGGGCTGAGGCTGAAGACCTCTGCCGCTCCGAACGATCCGATGGGCCGGCCGCCACGGGCGCTGCCCAGCGCGTGGGCGGCATCGAAGACCAGCGGGACTCCGGCCGCGTCGGCGAGACGACCGAGCGCCTCGACGTCACAGGGCGAGCCGTAGATGTGGGTGGCGGTGACCGCCGATGCCCCGTCGAGCAGGTCGGCCAAGCCGTCGGGATCGAGCGTGGCCCGCTCGGGCTCGACGTCGGCGAAGTCCACCGATCCCCCGGCCCAGAGCACGGCGTGCGCCGAGGCGGAGAACGTGAAGCTGGGCATGACCACCCGTCCGGTGGCGCCCAGCGCTTGCAGGACCAGCATCAGCCCGGCGGTGCAGCTCGACACCGCGACGGCTTCGACGCCCAGCCGGGCCGACACCGCCTCCTCCAGTCGGCGGACGGTGGCCCCGTTGGTCAGCAGCCCCCGCTCGAGGATGGCGCCGAGCTCGGCGGTGAGGCCGGGCACGTCGTCGATGGTGGGGCGGACCAGCGGCAGCCGGTCGGGGAAGGCGGGGCTGCCGCCGAGCACCGCGGGCGTGGTGGCGTCGGTGGTGCTCACAGGACCACCACGTTGCGCTTGTCGCGCCGGCCGGTGGCGTTGCGGGCGTCGAAGAGCAGCTTGGACCACGCCATGAGCTCGTCGAGGTCGTAGGTGCTGTGCGGGGTGAGCAGGAGCACGGCGTCGGCGTCGCGCACCAAGCTCCTCGGTGAGCCGGCGCCGGCGCAGCTTGACCCCGTGCTCGTCGATCGCCGTGACGAACGGATCGTGGAACGAGAGCTTGGCCCCCCAGGCCGAGAGCTGGGCCAGGACCTGGATGGCGGCCGACTCGCGCACGTCGCCGACGTCGGGCTTGTACGTGACGCCGAGGGCGAGCAGCTTCGCTCCCTTCATGGCCACGCCGCGGTCGTTGAGGGCGTCCATGATGCGCCGGGCGGTGTAGATCGGCATCTGGTCGTTGATGTCCTTGGCCAGCTCGACCAGGCGGAAGGGCCGACCGGTGTCCCGGCGCGACTGCCAGGTGAGGTAGGCGGGATCGAGCGGGATGCAGTGCCCACCCACGCCGGGGCCGGGGTAGAAGGGCATGAACCCGAACGGCTTGGTCGCCGCGGCCTCGATCACCTCCCAGGTGTCGATCCCCTGGTCGGCGCAGAGCTGGGCCAGCTCGTTCACCAGGGCGATGTTGACCAGCCGGTAGGTGTTCTCCAGCAGCTTGGCCAGCTCGGCGGCCCGGCAGTTGGTCACCTCGTGGACCACGTCGACGATCTGGCCGTAGAAGGCCGCCGCCGCCCGGGTGCAGTGGGGGGTGAGCCCGCCGACCACGCGGGGAACGCCGGCGAAGCCGTGCTTCGTGGTCGTCCGGGATTGATGCGCTCGGGCGAGTACGCCAGCAGGACATCGCCGCCGCAGCGACGCCCGTTCGCCTCGAGGAGCGGTTGGAGCACCTGCTCGGTGGTGCCGGGGTAGGTGGTCGACTCGAGGATCACCAGGGTGCCGGGCTGGAGGTGCTGGCCGACCGCGGCGCCGGCGCCTTCGATGGCGGCCAGGTCGGGGCGGTGGTCGATCAGCGGCGTGGGCACGCAGATCAGCACGACGTCGCTGTCGGCGACCTCGACCGGGTCGGTCGAGAACGTCAGCCGGCCGGTGGCGTACGCCTCGGCGAACAGCTCGTCGTCGACGCCGGCCACCACCTGGTCGCCGGCGCGCAGCGAGGCGACGCGCTCGGGGTCGAGATCGATCCCCACCGTGTGGAGGCCGACCCGCGCGGCGGCGGCCGCCACCGACAGCCCGACGTAGCCCTGCCCGACGACGGCCACCCGGGCGGTGTGCTCGGTGATGGCAGCGGTGAGGTGGTCGGCGAGCGCGTCGGCGGTGAGATCAGTCGGTCGACGTGGTCGGGACATCGGTCGATGGTAGGTCCGGGTCGTCGCCGGGCGGGGTCACCGTCGGGCCGGTGAGCGTGGTCGCGGCCTCGAACAGGGCGATGCGGACGTCGTCGTCGCGCTGGCCGACGGCGAGGTTCGTCATCCGGCTCACGGCTTCGCGCAGCGCGGACGAGCGAGGCAGCACGGGAGCGATGCGGGACACCGCCGGGTGGATGGTCGGCAGGGCGGGCTCGTCCTCGGCGAGCAGCTCCTCGACGAACTTCTCCCCCGGCCGCACGCCGGTGACCCGGACCTCGATGTCGCTGCCCACCCGCAGGCCGGACAGGCGGATCATCCGTTCGGCGAGATCGAGGATGCGGACGGGCTCGCCCATGTCGAGCACGAACAGGTCGCCGCCCTCGGCCAGCGTGGCGGCCTGGAGGACGAGCTGGACCGCCTCCGGGATGCTCATGAAGAAGCGCGTCATCCGCTCGTCGGTGACGGTGACCGGGCCACCCTCCTCGATCTGGCGGACGAAGGTGGGGACGACGCTGCCCCGGCTGCCGAGCACGTTGCCGAACCGCACCGCGGCATGGGTGGCGCCGGGGCCGGCGGATCCGAGCACGAGGTGCTCGCCCAGCCGCTTCGACGCCCCCATCACGCTGGAGGGCTCGACCGCCTTGTCGGTGGAGATGAACACGAACCGCTCGACCCCACGCGTTCTCCGCGGCGTCGAGGACGTGCAGCGTGCCGGCCACATTGGTGAGCACCGCCTCGCTGGGGTGATCCTCGAGCAGGGGGACGTGCTTGTGGGCCGCGGCGTGGAAGACGATCTCGGGCCGGTGGCGGTCGAACGCCTTGTCGACCGCGGTGCGGTCGCGGATGTCGGCGAGGAGCTGCACGATGGGCAGCTCGATGGTGGCGGCGGTCTCGTGGAGGTGCGATTCGTCGTGGTCGAGGGCGACGAGCGTGGACGGCTGGCACTCGCGCCACCTGGCGCACGATCTCGGAGCCGATCGACCCGCCGGCGCCGGTGACCAGCACCCGGCGGCCGGCCAGCATGCGCCGCACCGCCTCGAGATCGGTCTGCACCTGGGCCCGGCCGATGAGGTCGTCGATGCGCAGGTCACGGATGTGGCGGATGCCGGTGTCCCCGCGCATCCGGCCGGCGATGCCACCGACGATCTTGAGCGCCACCCCCGCCTGCTCCGCCAGCTCGGCGATCTGCCGGACGGTGTCGCTGGTCGTCGAGCTCATGGCCAGCACGGCCTGGTGGGCCCCGGTGCGCCTCGGCGACCGCCGGGAGGGCATCGAACCCGCCGGCGACACGCAGGCCCATGACCCAACGACCGTGCAGCGCTGGGGTCGGGGTCGAGGACGGCAACCGGCACGAGGCCGGCGGCCGGGCTCTTCTGCATCTCGGCGATGAGGGCCGCGCCAGCGTCCTTGGCGCCGATGACCACGACCCGGAGACCATCGGCGTCCGGAGCGACGCCGCGACGGCGGAAGGAGAACAGGCGGCTCTGGAACCGGACCGCGCCCATGAGGAAGCCGCCGAGCCCGGTGCCGAGGAAGACCATCGACCACGGCACGCCTTGGCCGCGAATCAGCTCGACACCGGCCAGGATCAGCAGCATCGAGCCGCAGGCGTTCATCAGCCGGCGGGCCTCGTCGGCGCTGGCGTGCCGCCACACCTGGCCGTAGAGCCCGAAGGCCCACAGGCACCCGATGTCGATGCCAACCGCGAACGGGAGCCACGCCAGGACCCGGCCCCAGACGTTGCTCGGAACCGAGGCGTCGAATCGCAGGATGAGCACAGCCAGGTAGGCGACGGTCAAGCAGCGCGGCATCGAGGACGCCGAGCGCGAGGTCACCTCGGGCCCGGACGCACCAGGCCGCCAGCCTGGTCCACGGGCGGGACTCGCCCTGAGAGATGTCTCCGTCGTCGTTCACTTCCACTCCCGCCGGCGGCCTGACTGCGCCGGCCACCGGCCATCAACTCTACAGACGTTGACGCACCAGGCTCCATGGGTCATCGGGCCCAGTCAGCAGGGAGGTGATCAGAGCATGACGATCCGATTGCGCGCCGAGCCCACCACCTGGCCCACACGGTTTGCGGCGATCCAGACCCACGTCGCGCGACCGCTCCGGCTCCGCAGACTCGGCAGGCGGGTGATCAGGGAGACCCAGGACTTCCAGCCGGACAGTGGGGCGGGAATGGGCTTGCCCGTGTCGCGGAGGAGACGAGCGATGATCGGCCGGTGAGAGCCGTACGAGTAACCCTGCCGCCACAGGTCCCGCACGGAATCCCGATAGCGGTAGTGCACCACGGCCTCGGGCAGGCCGACTACCTCGACCCCGTGCAACCAGCACCGCAGGGAGAACTCGATGTCGTCGACTGGGAAGTACCCCTCGGCCAACGGGCCCACGTCCTCGAGCACGCTGCGCCACACTCCGTAGTTGTTTCCTCGGATGGTGGGAAAGATCCCCTGGAAGGTCCCTGCGGCGTCGAAGCCGGCATCACCCCGGGACCTCGCCAGCCATGGCGGGTTCAGCCGGTGGAGCTCGTTCGGTCCGGTCACGACCGGGTGGTGTCTCAGACCCTCGGCGACAGCCGGCAACCATCGCTCGCCAACGACATCGTCAGCGTCGATGAAGACGAGCCACGGAGCATCAGTGTGGTCGATACCGACACCGACGGCGTAGGGGCGGCTGCCACGCTCAGTCGCGGTAAGCACCCGTAGCCTCGGGCTCCGGGCCCGAGCCTCTTCGAGGATCGAGAGTGTGCCATCCGTCGATCCGTTGTCGACGACGATGACCTCCCACTCACCGTCCCAGTCCTGGGCAAGAACGGCCTCGATCTGGTCGGCGATGTGCCGCGCCTCGTTCCGCGCTGCGATGATCACAGAGAGATCGACGCTGGAGCTGGATTTGTAGGTGCTCAGGACTGGCTGCCTTGACGAACTGTTCGCCGTCCAAGGCGACGAATGACATTCTCCAATCTTGTCGTTGCGTGAACGAGATATCCAGGTATTTCAATCCCGAACTCTCCGGCCGTGCTCGCGTCCAATGTGACCCGCTCTCCTGCTGTATTCAGCAGACCCGTAAAGCTCTCACCGGTCGCAATCTCCCACACCGCACCTGCGAACGGCAACTTCTCGAGAGTGACACCTCTGGTATGGAAGTAGGGTACTATGGACCGGTGTTTTCCAAGAATTTCCGTTATCGTCTCGCTACCGATCGAATCAACTACTTGATCTCGGGTAAGGTCGGGATCCAACGATTCGGGGATCGGATGCGTCTGAACCGAGATGATATGGCTCGTACCACATTTCTCATGAAATGTATTTGGAACAGAGATCAGTGATCTGGTTCCGGAGATATGAACGTAGCCAGAAGCGAAGTACCATCCTTCACAGGTCAGATTCTCTTGTACGAAAGATGACAACCGTACCGAGACGTAGTCGTCCGAGTCGACATTCATGACGTGGGTGCAGCCGAGCCGCTTTGCAAGGGAGATGCCGAGAGCGACCTTTGCACCCTTGTCGAGCCAAACCTCGGGAAGCGTGGGCCTATCGACATTGCCTGCAGGCGGAAAGTTCACGGGGAGCAGGTTGACGATGCCGTCGTCCCGAACAGTCTCGAGTGCCTCCGGAACTCCGACGACTATGGCGGCAAACTCTCTGTCGTTCTGACGGCAAACGGACTTGAGGGTTCGACTCAGCAGCTTGGCACGCCGTTCCGGCGACACCATGTTGGCCGGATGAGCGAGCGGGATGACGAAGCCGAGCATGGGGTCGCATACTAGGTACCAGTGTCTCCGGGCCCGCGGACCAGATCAGCCAAGACGCTCTCAAACATCCGCGTTACGCCGGCCGGATCAACCTCAGCACGTCCGCTGTGCAGCAAGGCGGCATCGCTCAGCGAATGGTATCGCCCATCATCTGCCCACAGGGAGCGAAGGGCTGCGCACCATGGGTCGGCATCATACGGATCCACCAGGATCCCGCCGGGCCCGGTTGCCTCCCGCAGCGCCGCTCGATCTGCCGCAATGACGGGAATCCCATTTGCTTGCGCCTCGGCGATCACGCGGGGACGATTGTTGACGACATACGGCACGACGACCACGCGAGCGTCGCCGTAGAGCTCTGGCCCGGGGGGAGCCGCACGACGGAACTCGATGTTGCCCGCCGATTCCGCTATGCGCTCGACCTTGCGTAGGTTCTCACCGCACAGGGTCCACGACTCCTGGAGCACGAACGGGATGTCGGGCACACCCCGAGCGATCTCGGCGATCAGGTCCACCCCGCGGCTCGCAATCGGGTTGATGACGAGCGCAGTGCGTCTGGTCGACGTCGTGCGCGTCGCGTCGACGGCGACCACCGACGGGATGAACGCACAAGGCAGCCCGCGGTCGGTGACGGCCTGCGCGAGGCTTCGGGCATTCGCAACAATTACGTCCGGCAGGTCGGTGCCATCGAGGTGTCCGAGGCTGTCCGTCTCACGGATGTAGAGGACTGATCGGATCCCCTGAGCACGGCACGCAGCGAGCACTCTGCGCCAGGAGAGCCGCACGAGGCTGTTGCCAATCACCACGTCGGGCTCAAAGCGGTCGATGACGTCCACGATGGCATTCTCCGGCACCGGAGTGGTGATGTGGACCAGTCCGTCGAGCATCCGGACGTGCGTTCGCCGTCCGGGCCACCGCTCGAGCCGGTCCACCGTGTGGAACAATCCGCGCTGACGAACGCGAGCCGCGAAGTCGGACAGCTGCTCGTACGTCCATCGCCGCAATCGGGCCTTCGAGCCGTCGTCGACCAAGAAGCGAACCTCGTGTCCGTTCCGGACCAGGCGCTCCGCCAGCTCCCGCTGACTCCGGCCCGATCCACCCATCGTGGTCGATGACACGAAGAGAAGACGCACCATTCTACCCTATGACAGCCGGATCACAGACCAGATGCACGGCGGCGCGCTCGCTCACCGCGTGAGATCGATACCGACCAGCTGACGGAGCCGCAGGAGGTCGGGCTCGAACCGCTCGCGGAGGTTTGCTCTGGTTTCCGGCTGCATGCTGGGGCGCGGCGCTCGGTTCCAGCGATTGACCGCGGTCCGCAGCGCTTCGCTTCCCGGCACTCGACGTCGGGCCGCCGGACGCAGCAGCTTCCGTTCCAGGAACTGGAGGCGAGTTGAGTGAACGCCCTTGCTCGTGCCGTCCCGAGGATATGTGTCAATCGACATCGGTTCGGCACCGAGGAACATGCACAACTCGCCGATGGCCTCACCCGGAGAATCGATCAGTCTCGGCAACGTGGTGATGAAGAACCGTTCACTCCGGAACAGCGCGAGGTACCGTTCGATCTGCTCGGCGAACAAACCCGACCGGTAGTACATGAAGTTCCAGAACGAGTGTGGGCAGCTCCGCCGGAAACGCTCGCTGGCGAAGCGTTGGTCCTCGGCAGCCAACGCCCTCTCGAAGGTCGACAACCGCTCGTAGCCATGCTCGATCATGAAGGCGTACATCGCCAGGGCCCTGTCGACCGGATTGCGCAACACCACGATGAAGCGAGCCTCGGGACAGAATGCACGCAGCGTGGATGCGCTGGCCGGGTCCTCCAAGTAGACGTGACTTGCGTCACCGAGGAGCTGCTCATTCGAACCCTCGTATAGCGCCGCGTACCGCACGGGACTCTTCACCCACTGGAACGACTCGGCAAAGAAGCTCGGCTCCTTCATCTCGGGGATGAAGATCTGAGGATGTCCACGAAGCAGGCGAGCGAGACTGGTCGTCCCACTCCTGCCCGCTCCGAGGATGAAGAAGTTCGGTAAGGGCATCAGCGCATCCCCGACAGTGCGAGCGCCTCACGATAGAAGTCGCTGGATTGCTCGAGCGTCGATGGAGCGTCGAAGCCCTTCATCTCGCCGTCCTGGATCACCATGATCCGATCGCACATGTCGAGCGTCGACAGGCGGTGGGCGATGATGATGATCGTCATCCGCTCCTTCAGCATCAGCAACGTCTCGCGGATGAGGCTCTCGCTACGGACGTCGAGAGCGCTCGTCGGCTCGTCCATTATGAGGACGTCAGGCGTCTCGACGAGTGCTCGAGCAATGCACAGGCGCTGCTGTTGGCCTCCGCTGAGGTGTCCCCCGTGCTCACCGACTTGCCGACCGTATCCATCCGGGAACCGGGCGATGTCGCTGTGCAGGTGGGCCAGAGCAGACGCTCGCTCGATGGCCTCCTGCGTGACACCAGTACGCAGGAACCGGATGTTGTCAGCGACCGTGCCAGCGATGAGGTGGGCTGCTTGCGGCACGAACGTGATCTTGCGGGCTAGTTCGGCCTTGTCGAAAGACGAGAGGTCGCGGCCAGCAGCCAGGATCCGGCCTTTGCTGGGATCGCGAAGCCCGAGAAGTAGCTGGACGAGGGTGGACTTGCCGCTGCCCGAAGGGCCCACGATGCCGACGATCTCCCGAGGGTTGATGCGGAAGGAGATGTCATGAAGCACGTCCTGGCCCTCGATGTATGCAAACGAAACTCCTTCTGCGGCAACTGCACCGATTGAGCCAACGACTGCTCCGGCATCCAGCCGGCGATTGTCCTCGAAGATCTTCAGCCGGCGCTGCAACTCGTCCATTGCTGGGGTACTGGACGACGCGGAGACATAGGCGCCCTGCAGCGCTTGCCCGTAGCTGAGCGACCGCAACATGACCAACATCGCCGCACCCAGCGACGTCAGGTTCGCGCTGCTCGAGAAGGCGACCAGCGCAAGGGCGCCCAACAACGCGAGGTAGGCGAGTCCGCTGTACGCAGGCGTGGTCAACCCTTGCGCGAACTGGAGCCGGCGCGATCGTTCCCGGGCGGTCTCGATGAGCGAACCCAGCAGGTCACGCGCCGGGTCCTGCACATGAAACACGTGCAGCTCGAGCCCGAGGTCCGACACCTCGCTGACCGATGTCGCGAGGTCCATCCCCGCGATCGTCGCCGCTTGCGCCCGACGTCTCACCAAGGCTCGCAGCGGACGAAGCAGGAGACCAAGGACACTGACCGAAAGGACGAGGACCAGCGCGCCGAGCGGATCGACCGCGACGGCGATACCAATCAGTGCGATCAGGTTCGCAGCTGATACGACACCGGTATTGAGTGCGCTCATCAGGCTGCTGGCCTGGCCCGTGTAGCCGCTCAGCAGTTCCTGCACGCTGCCGCCGCGCTGATCCGCCTGGATCTCCCAGGATGAATCGAGAAACGCGGACGACAACCGGTGGCGGATACGGGCCACAACGTCGGTCGCGAGCCGTGCGGACTTCCAGCTTGCATACGCCGCAAGTCCGATCCGGACAACGACCAGAGTGCCGAGCGCGACCAGCAGCATCGTGTTCACGGAGAGGTACCAACCGCCCACGATGCCGATCCGATCCTTCCCGTCCGTAATGGCGAAGGCTGCCCGCGTCACCGCGACGAGGAAGACGGCTTCGGCGAGTCCACCCGCATACGCCGTCAGCCCGAGCCAGGCCAAGGCTCGACGACGTCCCCTGACGACGAACCGGATCGCGGCTCGGACGCCCTCGAGCGGCATCTCGTCAGCCATCAGCCAGTCCCTTCACCGCCACCGTGCTCTTGGCACCTACGCTACGCCGGAGGGATGCGTTGATCAGCACCGTGTCCGTATCTTGAGACCGCAGTGCCACGACCGTGCTACGGAGCCGGTGACTCCGTGCCCTCATGATCGAACTCGACGATCACGTCGGCACGCGGCCGCCAGAGTGGCAGACACCCGAACTCGAGTTGGCAGCGAAGCGAGCACGCGCGGCACGTCTGCGATTCCGCACGGTGGTCGGGCTCAAGACCCGATGCCGTTCGCCGGGGGTCCACAACCGGGCGAAGTCCGCCTCTGTCGCCCGCCACGGCCGTGCGTCGAACTCGTAGAACAAGTATCGAGGATCGTCGGTCGGCAACAGATCGATGTCTGGTCGACGCCTCGGATCAAGGAAGCCAGAAACCGGAAGATGGACTCGCGCCGCTCGTGACAGCCACGCCGCGAGCCAAGAGAACGTGCTGACGGAAACGACCACCTCGTCGGCGCGTCGGATGGTCTCGAAGTCGACGAGCGCACCGCGGCTCGGGCGGAACAGGGCGTCCGGATACCGACGCATGATGTGCTCCGTGTACGGATCATCGCCGAGCTGACCGACGAAGACCGGCTGCTTGCTGGTCGCAGCCACGACCTGATCGACGAAGGACATCGGGATCGGGCCGTAATCGGGATGCATGTCGGCGAGGATCTCACCGCCGCGGATGTTGACCACGACAAACTCGTCACCGAACACCTCCACGTCGAGCTCGTCAGGGGGCCTGAAGCGGTGCCGGTGTCGGTCCGGAGAGCCGAGTTGCCCCAGACGGAGGCTCAGCGCTCGGACGGTCAGATCGTCGAGGAGGCCTCGGCGAAGGTACCCGGCGATCTGCCGAACCGGGATGTACCGACCGCCGAGAACCTGGGATGACACGTTCGCGCCGGACCTGCACGGCGCCGACATGCGCCACATCGGCATGTCGTACCCGCACAGCTCCACGTCGGGAACCCGCCGGAGGATGTCCGACACGACCATGTACTGCATCATCTGGTTGCCGATGTTGCCGGTCGGGTGGATCCGCAGCACAGGCCGCGACTTCTCCGATGCCGCGAGAATCATCGGAATCGAGCATGCCACGCGCCGAGCACGACACCCCTCGAGTCCCGGCGGTCGTCTGCCTACTGCCGTACCGTCCGTCGCGTGCGATTCTCGGTGATCATCCCGGCCCATCAGTCTGCGCGCTTCATCGGCGACACGCTGTCGTCGGTGCTGGGCCAGACGCACCCTCCGCACGAAGTGATCGTGGTGGACGACGGATCCACCGATCAGCTTGACGCCGCACTCGCTCCATACCTCGACCGAGTGGTGCTGATTCGACAATCGAACCGGGGTCCCGGCGCGGCGCGAAATGCCGCTTTGGCACGGGCCACGGGCGACTGGATCATCCCACTCGATGCCGATGACTACTGGGATCCGCGCCGCCTGGAGGCCATCGCAGCTCACTCTCGCGCCCACCCGGGGCATCGGCTCATCACGACCGACGCCCAAGTCGTCGATCGACACGGACGGGCCCTGTGGCGGTATTACGAGCGAGTCCGGTTTCCTGATGAAGACCAGCACCTGGAGATCCTGCGCGGGAACTTCGTCTTCACCTCGACGGCTGTGCCGCGCGATCTCGTTGTCGAGCTGGGGGGATGGGACGCCGAGCCACTCGGGGTGGACGATTGGGACCTGTGGATACGGCTGATCCATCAGGGGAACCGCGCCGGGCTGGTCCCGCGTTGTCTCGCTTACTACCGGATCCACGATGCGAACACGTCCGGAAATCGTCTCCTCATGGCCCGTGGCGAGGTCCGAACGATCAATCGTGCGCTCGGAAGAGGAGGTCTCGACCGCGCCGAACGGGCCGTCGCAAGGTCGCGTCGGTCGAAGCCCCTGCGCTTCGTGCTGCAGCACGACCTCAACGAGGCCGTCATCAGCGGACAGAACGTCCGCCACATCGCCCTTCGGGCGGCCACGGCTCGCGGGATCGATCGACGAACACGTTTGAAGGCGGTTAGTGCCGCGCTGGCGCCTCATCTGGTGCGACGACTGTCGAGGCGGCGGCGAGAGGCGCCGCAGGCGTAGCGTGCGGTCGATGCTGAGTCGTGAATCGAAGGTCTGGCTTCATCGCGCCCTGTCGCGACATCGAGTCACGGCAGGTCTGCTCAGAGCACGAGACGTCGATCGGGTGACCCTGCTGCGCGAACAGCTCGCCATGCGCACCGATCGAGCGATGCTCTCGACCCTGCGAGGCGATCGGGAGGTGTGTTGGTTCGATGCCGAAGGCGAGCCAGAACCGCTTGTCACGGTGACGATCCCGACATATCGCCGGCCGGAAACGATCGAGCGTGCGGTCCGCTCCGCGATCGACCAGACGTACGAACGCCTCGACATTCTGGTCGTCGGGGACCATACCGACCAACGCTCCATGGAGGTCATCAAGGGGATTCGTGACCCAAGACTCCGATTCGTGAACCTCGGCCGCCAAGGCATCTACCCCACGACACAGATGGATCGGCGGCTCGTGGCAGGTACGAAGCCCATGAACGTTGCCCTTGATCTGGCTGCCGGCGACTGGATCGCGAACTGCGACGATGACGACGAACTGCTGCCAAATCACGTCGAGGATCTCCTTCGTGCGGCGAAGGAGCGTCGCCTCGAGTTCACCTACAGCAAGACCGAGGTCGTCCAGCACACGTCGACCGCCGGCGATGATGCCGACGAGCCCACCATCAGGGAGGTGATCGGCGTCGAGCCACCGTTGCGCCTCAGGGGTCTCACGCGCGGCGCCGTCCTGTACTCAGCGGCGCTCGCCTTCATGAGATATGACGTCAACTCCTGGAGGCTCGGCGAGCCGAACGACTGGAACCTCTGGAAGCGCATGCAGCGCATCGGCGTCCGTATCGGATTCGTCGAGACCATCACCTATCGCTACCACTGGTACCCGGCTCCAGAATCGTGAGTCCGTCGACGTCTTGACGCAACCCGGCGTTCGCGAGCCGGAACACGTATACAAAGGTCTCGCCGGTGAACTGCCGTCGGTGTCCGGTCACACGACGGAAAAGGTTCCTGAGTGCCGAGGATTCAACCCGCCGAACGGCCGGTGGGCCAACGGTCGCGAAACCCACCGTCATCCACTGACGACCGCGGATGCGACGCTTCAGCCAACGCCCCGATTCGCGAAGTCCTCGATGGGGACGATCATCGGTGACCCCAGCCTCCGAGAGCACCATGCCGTGCCGGTCGGCCAGTTCGGCCATGCCGCTGGGGGTCGCGTACATGACATGGTCCACGTTCTCCCACACAACGCCCCGCTGCGCGGCGCGCACCCGGTGCGGTGCGTACGGGTTGGGCGTCGTCACGATCAACTCGCCGCCATCAGTGAGCGCGTCACGGGCCGTAGTGAACAGCATCCCGAGGCTCTCGACGTGCTCGATCAACTCTCCGGCGACGATCGTGTCGAACGGTGCGTGCTGTCCCACCGGGCCGAGACCATCCCGCAGGTCGTGGAGCTCGACCGTGAAACCTCGATCTCGCATGGCTTCGACGCCCGCAGGCAGTACGTCCACCCCGGTGCAGACCTTTGCGACCGCAGCGAGATCACGATGCAGCCAGCGTGGCGTGTCCATGCGACTCGGATCGTGCGCCACGCAACCGATGTCGAGCACTCGCTTGCCACGGCTGCGCTCCACCAAGAAGCGATTTCGATCATCGATCGGTGGCCGCCACGCGGCGCGCAACACGCTGGCCCGAATCGCCAGGGCCGCGGGATCGTTCGGATCAGATGCGACATCCGTCCACCGGGGTGGCGGTCCGCTCGCGCATGACGTCTTCAGCGCCAGGTCGAATGCATGTGCTCGGCTGTGTCGCATGTGATCACCACAACTGACGTTCGTGTGTGCAGACAGTAGATGGGGTAGACACGTCGCCTTGCGCTTCCACTGGTACTGGCCCTTCGCCCGTGAGGAGGAGCTCGACTGGGCGGTCGCCACCGTGCGCGAGGGCGAGACGATTCTCGTGGAGACGATCGACCGACCGGAGGCCCCGACGGCTGGGCCACGAGGACCCGTGTCGGTCGTTCGAGATCTGCCTGACGTCCGGCGTTCGCACCGCAGTGGCGGCAGATGGGTGGCGTCCCGCTCGATGACCTATCTCAACCGGAGTCGCGCCCGTCGCCGGCACTGGCGCCACGAGCACTTCGATCTGGTGCACCTGCACTACGTGAACCGGTTCACCGATGCCCTGACCCCGCTGCCGAGGCCGCTCGTGGTCAGCGTCCACGATGTGTTTCCTCACGTGCCGCGTCTGAACCGGCGCGCCGAACGGGCGCTGCTCACCCGCATCTACCGGCGAGCCGATGCCTTGGTCGTCCACCATCCCCGCCTGGGCGATCGCCTCCGGTCGGAGTTCGGCATCATGTCGAGCCGCGTGTTCGTCGTCCCTCACCAGGTCTTCCCGACCGGGCCTGTCCCCACCCAGCCTCCGGACGGACCGCCGTCAGTGCTGTTCTTCGGGTCACTTCGACCGAACAAGGGTCTCGACGTGCTCGGGGATGCGATCGGACTGCTCCCGAACGAGGACCTCCGGTTCACGATCGCCGGACGCGGGGATCAGACACTGGAGACCTGGGCGAGAGCGCTGGCCGAACGCGACCGGCGGGTCAGCGTGGAACTCGGCTTCGCGACGTTGGAACGCAAGCGCGAACTGTTCGCCGCCGCGTCGCTCGTGGTGCTTCCGTATGCGTCCTTCTCGTCCCAGAGTGGTGTCTTGCACGACGCCTATGGGCATGGCCGACCGGTGGTCGTCACCGACGTCGGGGCACTCGGCGACACGGTCCGGGAAGACGGAACGGGCCTCGTCATCGGCGCCGGTGACGCCCGCGCCCTGGCGGAGGCCATCAGACGATCGCTCGTCCCTGAACTGTGGGAGCAACACGCCCGCCGAGCCCGCCTCGTCACGGAAGCTCGCTCACCAACGGCCGTGGGCGTGCGGCTCCGCGAGGTCTACGACGAGGTACTTGCTTGAGGAGTCGGCCCGGCCCTCTGCAGATCGCTCCTGCCAGCAGTGCCCCGCCACCGATCCTTGAGCCGAAGGAACCGCTGCTCGATGACCGCGTAGGAGATCCACGCGGCAGCGAACGAGGCGCCGAATCCCAGCGCGAGGATCGGCAATCGGGTATCGATTCCGATGAACAGGAAGATCGGCCAGTGGTACAGGTAGAGGCCGTACGAACGCCGTCCCACCGCGACCAGCGGGCGCATCGACAGGACCGCCGACAGTCGCGAATCAACGCGGGCGAGGGCGTCGGCGAGGAGCACCAGGGTCGCCACCGCTACAACCGCGTAGCCGTAGATGTTCATGTTTCGACCGTGGACGACGACAGCTGCGATGGAGGCAACTGCGACCAACGACACCGCCGGCCGGGCGACTCGTGCGACCATCGCAGGCCGCGCGAACCACAGCGCGGCGAACGCGCACCCGGCGAAGATCCCGTCCACGTGGGAGAACGTCGCGTTGTAGAGCAGCTCCGAATCGACGCCCGCCACATCGAGCCCCGCTCGCAAGACGGCACTGGAGACCGCACAGGCCACCGCCACCGCACCGACGATCGCCACCCCGTGTGACCGGCGGGACGACAACAGGACGACCGCGGGCCAGGCCAGGTAGAACTGCTCCTCAATGGCCAGCGACCAAGCGTGCCCGAGATAACCACCGCTCGAACCGAGGGCACGATGGACATTCATCGTGTACAGCAGGGCGAACGGGGTCCCCCGGATCGTCGACCGCAGCGCCGAAGATGACGCGGCGAACACGGGCATCCGGACTGCCGCGAGGGTGATGGCACCGATGATGGCGACGAGCAGGGCCGGATAGAGACGCAGCACCCGACGCATGTAGAACGCACCCAGGCCGACGGTCCCAGTTCGCGATCGTTCCTCGAGCAGCAACGCGGTGATGAGGAACCCGGAGAGCACGAAGAACACGTCGACGCCTGCCTTCGCGCCCGAGAATCCGGCGATCCCGGCGTGATACGCCATGACCATCACCACGGCGACCGCGCGGAGACCGTCCAGCGCCGGCAGATGACCGAGGCGTGTCGGGTGGTCACGGGACCTGCCGGACACGCTCACCCGGGCACCTGCAGGTCATGGTGATACTGCGAGAACGCTTCTTCGAACACGTCCAGCGCGCTGTCCTGATGCGATCCCTGGGTCGCGTACTGGTTGTGGTACACCAGACCACCGAAGACGGTTCCCGTGCCGTCTGGCCCTCGCACGGACGTCGGCTCGAAGAAGTGGAGTGCCGCTCCCCCGCCGAACCTGATCAGTACCCGCTGCGAAAGGGCCTCGCCGACGTCGAGGAAGAGCGGCGCGGCACGGCGGCGAGCCAGTGACCCAACGGGCCGAAACGTCAGGCCGAACTCATGGACGGTGGCCGTCCTCGTGACCAGAAAGCACGGATGGACGAAGTTGCGGTGCATGTGGGCCCCGGCCACTTTCGCACCGGCTTCGAGCGCCGCAAGTGACTCGTCCAGCCACCGATCGGAGATCGGGAACGCGTCCACGTCGAGTATCGCAACGTGCTCCGTGTCGACCCTCGGAACCGCGAGATCGAGGGCCACTCCGTGCCCCACGTTGACCGGGCTGTGGAGGGTCTGCACGTCGGAGCGGCCCCGCAGATATTCGACGGAGCCGTCGGTCGACCCGTTGTCCACCACGAGGAACTCGGTCCCCGGGGGTGACATGGCAACGGTTGCGTCGAGCATGCGCCGGAGGAATTGGAGCGAGTTCCAGTTCACGGTGATGACCGTGGACCCCGGTCGGTACCGGCTCGGACGGCGCCGGGTGTGTGCCACCATGGCGCCCGCTGTCCGAACGACTCGCCCCTTGGCGGCAGCCAGCCGGTACCGAATCGAATCGCCCCGCTCCTCGTGTTCCACCCTGGCGAATGGTACCGGTCACGCGGTACTCACCATCTGTCGGAGCTCCACGAAACTCGAAACGACGGGGCCTCATGCCTGTCTCACCTCAGGCAGCTACTCGACTGGCGTGATGACCTCGGACAATCCCAGGACGCGACAGGCCGACCGCCACGACTGGAGCGCTACCTGCGACACGGCTCCGTCCCCATCTCGGCTGACTCCCCCGTGGTGATATACCACTCCTGCCGTCGTCATCCCGGGCAGGCCGTCCGCTTGGTTCGGAGTGGGTGAGACGAGGTGCACCATCGTCGGGCCCAGCGATCGCGAGAGGAGTTCGCCCGTGTCCCATGCATCCACCCCCCAGTTGTCCGGCGCACCATCGACATGCTCACGGTGCACCTGGAACGAGAGTGATCGCCGCACGAAGGTGGCAGTGTCCACGGCGAGAAACACGGGGTGCACGAAACCGCGACTCGAACGAAGTCCGGCGAGCACAGCCGATCCATCACGAAGCAGCCCGATGACAGGCTCCATCCAACCCGGCCGGAGCGGGATTGCGTCCGAGTCGAGGGTGACGGTGAGCCTGGTACCGGCCAGGCACACGCCGAGATCCAACGCGACCCCGTGCCCCGCGTTCGACGGAAGGAACAACGTTCGGATGCCAGGCCAGCTGGCGAACCGCTCGCGGCTCCCGTCCGAAGAACCGTTGTCGATCAGCAGCACACTGGTGTCGGGAGGGCTGAGACGCTGCACCGCTCGAATGACGTCGGCGGTCACATCGACCGTGTTCCAGTTGACCACGACAACGGTGACGCCCGGTCTGAGACGACCGAGCCGCGCTTTGGCGCGGAGCCGGGCCATCTTCACGATCACGTTCCACGGCCTGCGGACGGCTACGTCATCCAGGATTGAACGGTTTGCAGGAGGCCTCGACCCGGCGTCTGGTCGAAGTCGCTCTGCCAGGGCACCCGTCCCTCGACCGACCTGCCGCGCCACCACCCCCGCCCACCGATGCACGACGGGAGACTCTACTGATCCTCAACCGCATCGAGCCGTCGCATGTGGAGCAGACTCGAGCCAATGGTGACGCTGTCGGTGGTGATCCCGGTTCGAAACGGTGGTGAAACGCTCGGCGCCCAGCTTCGTGCGCTCGCCGAGGCCGAACGACCGCCGTGTCCGTTCGAGGTCGTCGTCGCCGACAACGGATCCACCGACGACACGGCGGAGGTCGCGCTCACGTACGCGAACCGCTTCCCCGTTCGAGTGGTTGACGCCAGCCGCGGACCCGGCACCAACATCGCCCGCAACGAAGGGGTCGCCGCCGCGCAGGGCGAGTGGATCGTCCTCTGCGACGCTGACGACGAGGTCGACGCCCGGTGGCTGGTGGTGATGACCTCTGCGCTCACCGCGGGCCACCAGCTGGTGGCGGGTCCCATCGACTACCGCCGCCTCAACGCACCCGGTGCGCGCGCGTGGCGGGGGGCGGACCGGGCCGGCGCTGTCACCGTGCTCGATTTCCTACCCGCGGGTCACACCGCGAACCTCGGCTTCACCCGTGCGTTGTTCGATGCCATCGGAGGGTTCGACGAACGCTTCTCGGGGGCTGGCGACGACACCGAGTTCTGCTGGCGGGCCCAGCTGGCTGGTTTCGCGCTCCATGTCCAAGCGGACGCAATCGTCCACTACCGTCTTCGAGGATCCCTCAGGGACCACTTTCGCCAGGCGATCGTGTACGGGGACGCCGAAGCCGGCCTCTACCGACGGTTCGCAGACAAGGGGCTTCGCCGACGCTCGCTCAACACCGTGGGGCACGACCTGTGGTGGCTGACGACGCGTCTGCCGTTCGTGTGGACCCGCGCTCGGTGGGGCGCCTGGCTGCGCCGACTCGGCAACGAGGTCGGCCGCATTCGCGGTGCCGTCCGGTACCGCGTCCTGTGGTGGTAGACGGGGTAGGTGCGCATGTGGATCGCAGGTGCAGGCGGCGTCGGCCGCGAAGCCCTCGACGTCGCCATGGCGCTCGGACTCACGATCGACGGCTTCGTGGACGACCGAACGGGCGGAACCACGGTACGCGACCTTCCCGTCATCGCACCGGGCGATCTGCCCGAACCATCGTCGGTGATCGTTGCCATCGGTGATCCGACAGCCAGGTTGGCCATGGCCGACAGGCTCGGAGCAGCGGGAGCATCGGCCTGCTCGCTCGTCCACCCGAGGGCGATCGTCGGTCCACTCACGACGGTCGGAGACGGCTCGCTGGTCTCCGGCGGCGCGTTCATCTCGTCCTCGGTGACACTCGGCCCGCACATCCAGGTCCACTACAACGCCACGGTCGGTCACGACTGTGTGCTCGACGAGGGCGCCACCGTTCTCCCGGGCGCGAACGTCGCCGGCACCGTCCACCTCGGGCGCGCGTGCACGATCGGGAGTGGCGCCGTCGTCTTGCAGGGGCTCACCATCGGGGTCGGGGCCACGGTGGGCGCCGGCGCGGTCGTCACTCGCGATGTCGGGGCCGGTGCCGTCGTGGTCGGGAACCCTTCCCGCCCGCTGGGCCGCTGATCAAGGGACGGAGCGGAACCAGTCGACAGTCGCCTCTAGCCCGTCGGTGAGCACGACCGGCTCGACATCGGGGAACAGCGAACGCAGGCGTGTTGTGTCGGCCTGGGAGTGGGGCACGTCGCCGGCCCGGTTCGACTGGTGCTCGACGTCCAACGCGTATCCGAGGATCGACTCGAGCTTCGGCGATGACCTCGAGCAGCGTCACTCGAGTCCCGAAGGCGAGGTTCATCGGCTCGGGGATCGGACACCCTGCGGGCGACGGCGTCGGCGAGCACGGCGCACACCGAACCCACGAACGTGAAGTCTCGACTCTGCGTCCCATCCCCGTGGACGGGCAGCGGCCGACCTGCCAGCGCAGCATTGACGAAGGCGGGCACGACGGCGGCATAGGCGTGGTCGGCGGGCTGCAGGGGCCCGAAGACATTGAAGAAGCGCACGGCCAGAACGTCGAGGCCGAACGACGCAGCCCAAGCCAACGCGTAGGACTCGGTGGCGAGCTTCGACGCCGCGTAGGGACTCACGGGACGCGGGGCCAGGCCTTCGTGCTTCGGCAAGGTCGGGTTGGCGCCGTAGACGGACGACGACGAGGCCACGATGACGTGCGCCGGCCGGTCGCGGTCGACGCCGGCGCGTCGCACCGCTTCGAGGACCTCGACTGTGCCGGTGGCGTTGGCGAGATGGGACGCCATCGGATCGGCGATCGAACGCGGTACCGACGGGCGGGCGGCGAGGTGGACCACAGCATCGGCCCCGGCCATCACCTGATCCAACGCGTCAGGATCGAGAATCGAGCCCTCAACGAAGTCGACACCGACACCGTCGACATTGGCCCGGTTCCCCGTGGACAGGTCGTCGAGGACGACAACGTCGTCCCCCCGCTCGGAGAGATGACGGGAGAGATTCGCACCGATGAAGCCGGCGCCGCCGGTGACGAGCACTCGCACATCTACACGCTAGTGATGCTGGCCTGCGACGGGTTCCACGCTGAGCCCGTGAGGGAAAGACAGGCACTCAACTGGCGAGCGCCCGAAACGCATCGTCCAAGAGGCCGATGAGTTCCGGCTCAGACACCTCCTCCAGAAGCGACGCGTAGCGGGATTCCACCTCAGCCCAGACGGCAGGTCCGTCAGGGATCCCCATGTAGTGAGGGCCGCGGCCACGAGCGCTCGCGTACTGGTGGAGCGGGCGGTAGCGGTGAGCCGCCTCCACCCCACTTCGCCCACGGTGCAGGATGAGACCCCCCTTGTTCGTCGGCAGATGGACCACGGGCAATCCGGAGTCCCAGATGGACCGCTGGAGCAGGTACGCGGGGGCGCCCCCGTGCACGAGCGGTCGAATGTCGCGTCGCGCGTAGACATCACGCCGGACCGCAAAGAACGACGCCTGGATGTCTGGCATCGCGTTGGCGCCCACCCGCACCTCACCGATCAGCGCTGCGTCGTGCTCGAGCGCAGCACTCGCAAGATTCGCGAGGGCGAGTGGCGATCGGAAGATCACGTCGGTGTCGCAGAACAGCAAGAGGTTCGCTCGACCTTCGCGGAGGTCTCGACCGCGTCGAGCGTCCTTACCCCGGCACGCATCCCCGGACCATGGCCGAGGTGGTGCCGGCGGTGCACCACGTGGATGTGAGGCACCCGCTCGGCAAGACGATCGAGGAACCGGGAACCGCCATCGCGAGAGTCGTTGTCCACGATGACGATCCGGTTCACCAGATCGAGGTGCTCCTCCTGGCTGAGAGTGAGCAGCATGAGCTTCAGGTATCGCGTCGTCGAGAAATTGACCGTCACCAACGCGATACGCGGGTCATCACCCAGGGGGACGGGCGACGTCGCGGGGCCAACTCGGTTCCACGTCAGCGCCCAGGCCCGGTCGAGACTCATCGACATCCGTCGACGGACTTTGCCGACCTGAGTGAACGCCGTCACTCGGTGCAACTGGTAGCCATTGCCACCCCACATGACGGAGCACCGTAGGCGCCGTCTCGATCAGGGATGCGTCTCGAACACGATAGTCCCTACGACATCGCACTGAGCACGTTGTCCATGCGAGACTGTCGCCCGGTGGGCAGTGGAACGAGACTCAGTTTCGACGACTTCAAAGGGCGGCGGTTCTTTCCATTACTCGACGGCATCCGTGCCGTCGCTGTGATCGCGGTCGTAGCTTGGCACGTTGACGAATCGAGGATTCTGCGTTCATTTCATGGCGGGCGCGGCGTCGAGTGGTTCTTCGCTCTTTCCGGGTTTCTGATCACTACGCTGGCCCTGCGGGAGGAGGAACGGCGCGGCTCGGTCGCCATCAAGGGCTTCTTCATCCGCAGGGCCTTCCGAATTCTTCCCCTCTATCTCATCGCGCTTGGATGCACGATCCTCGCGGACCTGGTGGTCTTTCGAAACGCCGCGCACACCAGTGGTTGGTCCTCATATTGGCCGTTCTACGTCACCTTTCTCCAAGATATTCCGCTGAACCTCGGCTGGGCAAACGCCCCGTTTCACGTCGCCTGGTCGCTGGGCGTCGAGGAGAAGTTCTACCTCCTATGGCCATTGTTGGGCTTCGTGCTCCTCCGAGACAGGCGCCGCATCGCCTGCACCGCGGGCCTCGGTGTAGGGCTTGCCATCTGCACGCTCGTGTCGCCTCACTCCGCCGGCACCGCGCTTGTACGACCATATCTGCCAATCGTCCTCGGCTGCCTCATGGCGATGGTTCTGCACACGAAGCGCGGATTCGCCTGTGTCGCTCGATTGGTCACTCCTCTTTCAACAGCGGCTGTAACCCTCGCTGTGGTCGTACCCTGGCCGACCAGCGTCACTGCGACACGCTGGTACGACGTCGCATACGCCGTGCTGGCTGCCTCGGCAATTGGCGCGTTCGCCCTCCTCAGCCGGATGCCACTTCTCGGCTCCCCGCAGTCGCTCTGGATCGGCAAACGCTCGTACGCGATCTACCTGTTCCATCCCCTCGCGATTCGGTGTGCCCAGAAGCTCCTCGTTCGGACGTCGATACACCACGAACTCGCAGGGCTGGTGATTTTTGTCATCGCGATCAGCGCAACCTTCATCGCGGCGGACATCCTCCATCGGGTGATCGAACGACCACTAATCCGCGAAGGGCACCGGCGGAGTGACCAAGCCGAGCGGATGCCATCGACACACCTCAACCCGGCCGAAGCGCGCGCCGTCTGACGACGTTGCCGTGGGACACCACAGTTCCCGCGAAGACAGGTAGGGCCACGTCGTGCCGACATCGACGATCCCCGGATGTGGTGTCATGCCCGACGTGTTGATGCTCGCCGTCGCCGCCGGTGCGATCGCAGCCGCCCTGGTGGCGTTCGCTCGTCCCGAGGTCGTCGGCCCGTCGTGCCGCCGGTCGTCATGCCGATCGCTGCCGCGGCCGGCGCCGTCGTCGCTCGCCTTCGCCGACACCGCCCCGACCGGGCTGGCAGCCGTTCGACCTCATGCTGCGGGCCGGGTTCGGGGCGCTGGTCCCGCTCGCCGCCGCCAGGGCGGGACGGCTGAGCAACAGCTGGCTGCAGGTCGTCGCCGTCGTCACGCTGGTGATCGCCGCCGCTCCCCTGCCCGGCATCGCCGGCGTCGCCGCCGGCGCCTACCTCGGGCTCGTCGCCGCCGGGCTCACCACGCCACCGATCGCGGCGATCGCCGCCGCAGCCGCCATCGGGCCGATGGCGTTCGCCGACTGGCAACTCGTCACCGGCGCCAGCGCGGCAGCGATGGCCGTCGCCACCGTGCCGGTGCTGCTCGTCGGCCTCGCTCGAGCCCCGAGGCCGGTCAAGCGGGCCACGTGGATCACCGTCGGCGTGGCCGTGCTGCTCGTCGGGTTCGGCTCCGTCGTCGGCCTCGTCTCCGCCCTGCAGGCCAAGAGCGACGTCGACCGGGCCGTCGACCTCGCCACCAGCGGCATCGACAAGATCAGCGACGACGCCGACGCGGCCCGCACCGACCTGCTGGCCGCCGCCGACTCGTTCGACTCGGCCGAGACCACCCTGCGGGCGTGGTGGGTGCGCCCCGCCCTCATGGTGCCGGGCGTGGCCCAGCAGTCACGGGCGGTGTCCACGATGGCGTCGGCCGGCTCCGACCTCTCCCACACCGCGGCCGACGCCGCGGGGGAGGCCGACGTGGACTCGATCCGGCCCACCGACGGCGTGGTCGACCTCCAGGCCCTGGCCGCGCTGCAGGACCCGCTGAACCGCTCGCTCGCCGCGCTGCGGCGCGCCGACCGGCAGCTCGAGGACGTCCGCAGCCCGCTGCTGGTGAGCCCGGTCGCCGATCGGCTCACCACCCTGCGGACCAAGGTCAGCGATGCCCTCGACAGCGCCGAGCTCGCATCGCAGGCGGTGAACGTGGCCCCGCGACATGCTCGGCGCCAACGGCGTGCGCCGCTACTTCGTCTCGGTGCAGACGCCGTCCGAGTCCACCGGCGACGGCGGCTTCATGGGCAACTGGGCCGAGGTCACCGCCGACCACGGCCGGATCGAGCTGGCCAAGTCGGGCCGCAACCGCGACCTCACCGAGGGCGGCGCCGATCCCGCCGGCCGGCGCATCGAGTCCGAACCCGAGTTCGTGCGGATCTACGGCCAGAACCCGGCCCAGTACTGGGGCGCCATCAACTTCTCGCCCGACCACCCCACGGTCAGCCGGGTGATGGCCGAGCTGTACCCGAAGTCCGGCGGCGAGCCACTCGACGGCGTGATCTCGGTGACCCCCGCCGCCTTCGCCGCCTTCCTCCAGCTCACCGGACCGATCGAGGTCCCCGGCTACCCCGAGCGGCTCACGCCGGAGAACGCCGAGCAGATCCTCCTCTTCGACCAGTACGTCCAGTTCCCGAAGGAGCAGAGCGAGGACCGGCAGGGCTTCGTCTCCGACGCGGTCAACACGCTCTTCGACCGGCTCACCAGCGGTGAGTTGCCCGGCCCGAGCGCCCTGGCCAAGGAGCTCGGACCTGCGGTGGAGAGCCGGAACCTCCAGCTGTGGTCGGCCCACCCCGAGGAAGAGTCGCTGTTCGAGCGGCTCGGCGCCGCCGGCGACGCCACCAGGGACTCGGTCGACTCCTTCGGCGTCGTGACCGACAACCTCAACGGCAACAAGATCGACTGGTTCCTCCACCGCGACATGACCTACGAGGCCGAGTGGGATCCGAAGACCGGCGAGGTGTCGGGGACCGTCTCGGTGGACCTCCACAACGAGGCGCCGGCCACCGGCCTCCCGCACTCGATCATCGGCTGGGGCGGCGACGTCTCCCTCGGCCAGACGCCGGTGGCCGACGGCGAGAACTTGATGATGGTGACGATGTACGCCACCTTCCCGATCGACTCCATCACCGTCGACGGCGAGCCGGTGGACTTCACGCCCGAGACCGAGCTCGGCCACCACACCGGGCGCTTCTACCTCTCGGTGCCCTCTGGCGGGACCCGGCGGGTGGTCGCGCACTTCACCGGTACCGCCCAGCCCAGCACGCAGTACGTCGCCCGCCCCATCCGTCAGCCCATGGTCAACCCGGACAACATCACCGTCCGTCTCGCGCTGCCGTCCGGCTGGGCCTTCTCGAGCGTCTCCGGCGGAGACGGGACCGGCGACGGCACCGCCACGGTCGAGGCGACCGCCGCCGACGACATCCGGCTCACGGCCGAGGCGGAACGGTCCGGTTCGCGCACTTTGCTCGACCGGCTGCGCGGTATCGGCTGATCCTGCGTCGACCTTGAGCGATTTCCGCCCCAACACCCTGTACCGCCTGTCGGGACCGGCCTATACTCAAATCACTCGTCAGGAAACGATGATGACGACGATCCGTAGGCGGAAGAGGGCAGGGCAGGACGATGATTCGACGAGCGATCGCAGTGGCGGCTGGGGCTCTGGTGTTGTCGATCGTGTCGGTGGCGCCGGCGCTTGCCCAACAGTCGCCGATCATCATCACCACGACGACGACCACGACGACCACGACCACCACGACGCCCAGCACCACCAGCACTTCGGTACTGAGCGAACGAGGTCGAGGTCACCACCACGACGCTGCCGCCGCCCGCCGTCGAGGGTGAAACCGTCACCCGGCCGCTGCCCCGCACCGGTGGCGAGATCGAGTTCCCGACCTTCCTCGGCCTGGGCCTGACCGCCGCCGGCATCGTGCTCGCCGTCGGGGCCCGGCGGCGTCGCAACCGCCACGAGGCCACCATCTGAGCTTCCTGCCGCTCCGACACCGAGCCGGGCTTCGGCCCGGCTCGTGTCGCGTCCGGGCCCGAACATGACCTCACGATCCGTTGAAATCATCGCACTCTGCGTGCTGTTTTCGGTCACCGTCGGCGCGTGCGGCGAAAAATCTCACACCGTCGATCGACTGGCCACGCACCTCCGGACCGGACAAGCATTCACCGAGCTCGCCTTCACCGAGTCCGAATCGCACTGCGCCGCCCAGGCCATCGTGGACGACCTCGGCCAGGATCGGGTCTCCGAGCTCGGCCTCGACGACCCCGACAGCGAGCCCGATTTCACCGCCCTCCCCGCCGATGCCCTCACCAGCGTGGCCGGCGCGGTCGACGGCTGCGTCGACCGGCTCGACGCCGTGCTGACCTCGGCCATCGCCAGGGGCATCCTCGACCAGCCCGACGACACATTGCCGGTGGACCGGGCCGACGCCGAACTGCGTGGCCCGCGCCCTCGTCAAGGGCTTCGGCGCACCCCAGCTGCTCGTGCTCGGTGCCCTGAACGCCGACACCGATCCGTTCACCGCCGGCTCGATGACCGGCGACGACGTCGACACCGTCGCCGACGCCTTCCTCGGCTGCCTCGACATCCGGCAGGTGTTCCAGGACCAGTTCGCGGCCCAGGGCATCCCCGACGACACTGCGGCCTGTCTGGCCCGGGAGATCCCGGAGCAGAACCTGCACGACCTCTTCGCGGCCCAGTTCGCCGGCGACGCCGTCGACCCGAACAGCCTGCTCGGGCCGGCCCTCGGCGCCTGCGGGCTGGCGTAGGCCCGCGATTGATCAGCCGGCGATTTCGGCGATCGCAGCCGCCATGCCGTCGGCTCCGGAGTGCTCGGGTGCCCATCCGGTGGCGGCCCGGAAACGGCGGTTGTCGATCCGGTGCGAGCGCATCAGGACGTCGGCGGCCGGGTTGAGCCGACGCACCAGCCCCGAGGGCATGGCGAACGGCGGCTTGCGACCGATGGCGGCGGCCGCGGCTTCGCCGAGCGCCCGGCGAGTGGGCGGGTCGTCGTCGGCGATGTTGTAGACACCGGGCTCGCACGCCAGCGCGGCGACGACAGCGGCGGCCGCCGACGGCATGCCGATGACCGGGCAGTAGGCCTCGGGCTCGCCGACGAACGGGCTGATCCGCCAGCGCAACGTCCGGGCGAAGGTCCGGGTGTGGCTCGAGTCGGGGGCGTAGAACTGGGCGAAGCGGAGCACCACCCCCGCTCCCCCGTCGGCGGTGAACGACGCCACCTGCGCCTCGGCGTGGTCGACCGGCGCGCTGAACATCGACGCCGGCCGGGGCGCATCCTCGTCGATCCAGTCCGTACCGCCGTCGGCGTACGGGAAGGTGATCGACTCCTGGACCACGCGACCGACGTCGTGGCGACGAGCCGCCGCGACCAGGTTGGTGGACCCCTCGGTACGGATCCGGTTGTTCTCGTCCCACGACCCCTTCCCCGAGGCCCGGCGCATGGCTGGGATGTGAGTGGCGAGGTTGACCACGGCGTCGTGACCGGCGACGGCGCCGGCGATCGCCTCGGCGTCGAACAGGTCGACTCGCACGGGCGTGGCACCCAGGTCCTCGACCAGCCGGTCGCGCTCGGGGGTGCGGGCGATGACGGTCACGTCGTGACCGGCCGCGACCAGGGCGGGGACGGCCCGGCGGCCGATGACTCCGGTTCCGCCGGCGACGAAGCACTTCATGAGGTTCCTCCTCGGTTCCGGCCACCGCTGGTTCGGCGGCCACGGTTCTGGACGGTCTGGGTGAGCCACACGGCCGAGGCCGTCAGTTGGTCGGGGTGCACCGACCCGGCGAGCGAGGCGTTCAGGTCGTCGATGGTCACCGCCCGCAGCTCCCGCCGCCACGCGTCTTCGGCCCGCCACATCGCCGACGCGATGCCGCACGGCCGCCGGTAGCGCGACTCCGGCTGCGCCCCCGGGCCCCGCTGGCGGATCTCGCCACAGCGGAAGGCGGTGTCGTCGCCGTCGACCGCGAGGGTGATGTCGAGCAGCGTCACCTCGGCCGCCGGTCGAGCCAGGCGGAACCCGCCCTGCGGCCCGGGCACCGACTCGCACACCCCGGCCCGCACCAGGGCCTGGAGGTGCTTGGCCAGGTAGGCGGGCGGCACCCCGTGGAACTCGGCCAGCTTGGCGGCCGGCAACGCCTGGTCGCCCTCGAGGAAGGCCAGCACCGAGCAGGAATGGATCGCCCACTCGACGCCGTCGCTCATCCGCATGAACCTCGATACTAAACATCCGGGATAAAGATTGTCCAGGAATATGCGCGTACGCTGCGCGCGGTTGGCAGGGCAGCAGCCTGATCGTCAGGAGCACGACATGAGCACCGTCACCGAGTACGCCCCCGGCACCCCGAACTGGGTCGACCTGTCCAGTCCCGACCTCGACGCCAGCGCCGACTTCTACGGGAGCCTGTTCGGCTGGGACTGCACCGAGGCCGGCGATCCGGCCGAGACGGGTGGCTACCGCATGTTCGAACAGGGCGGCAACGTCGTCGCCGGGCTCGGACCCCTCCAGGAGAACAGCGGTCCCCCGTCGTGGACCACCTACGTGAGCGTCGCCGATGCCGACGCCACCGCGGCGAAGATCACCGACGCCGGCGGCACGGTGCTGGTGCCGCCGATGGACGTGATGGCTGCCGGCCGCATGGCGGTGGCCCTGGACCCGACCGGCGCGGCGTTCTCGATCTGGCAGCCCGGCGAGACCATCGGTGCCGGCATCGTCAACGAACCGGGCAGCCTGTCGTGGAACGAGCTCAACACCCGCGACCCGGAGGCCGCCGAGTCGTTCTACCGGGCCGTCTTCGGGTGGGCCGGCAACCACAACGACATGGGCGACGGCTCGACCTACACCGAGTGGCAGCTCGACGGCCGCTCCGTCGGCGGCATGCTCGACATGCGCGGCCGCGTTCCCGATGAGGTCCCGGCCCACTGGCTGACCTACTTCGCGGTCGACGACACCGATGCCACCGTGGCCACGGTCACCGAACTCGGTGGGTCGGTCATGGTCCCGGCCATGGACATCGAACCGGGCCGGTTCGCGGTGGTGGCCGACCCTCACGGGGCGTGGTTCGCGGTGATGAAGATGAACGCCCCGGCCGACTGATCCCGCGGCCTTCGGGTAAGGCTCCCCCATGAGCCTCCTCGGCGCGCACCCGGCCCAACGCATCGCGCGGCACGGCGACGTCCTCCGGCTCCTGCTGCGCCACGCCAAGGGCGATCTGCTCGACCAGGCCGGGTTGGAGGCCGAGCTCCAGGACCTCGAGGTCCACCGACGCGGCCGACGCCGGACAGGACGAGGAGGCGCGAGCGCTTCGCCGCCGACCTGGAGGCGATGGGCCCCACGTTCGTGAAGCTGGGCCAGATGCTGTCGACCCGGGCCGACCTGCTGCCCGAGAACTACCTCCGGGCGCTGCGCCGCCTCCAGGACGAGGTGGAGCCGGTCCCGGTCGCCGACATCCGCCAGGTCATCGAGACCGAGCTGGACGCGAGGGTCGACGACGTCTACGCCTCCTTCGACGACGAGCCCATGGCCGCGGCCTCGCTGGCCCAGGTCCACCGGGCCCGGTTGGCTGACGGCACCGACGTGGTGGTCAAGGTCCAGCGGCCAGGGATCGCCGAGACGGTCCGCACCGACCTGCGCGTCCTCGAGGACCTGGCCGCGGTGGCCGACGCCACCACCGAGATGGGCCGGCGCTTCGGCTTCGGCGAGTTCCTCGACGCCTTCCGCACCAGCTTCGTGGCCGAGCTCGACTTCCGCACCGAGGCCGACAACCTCCACGCCTTCGCCGACCTGCTCGACGGCTACGACCACATCACCGTCCCCCGCCCTGTCGACCGTCTGGTCACCCGCCGGGTCCTGACCATGAGCCGGGTCGAGGGACAGAAGGTCACCGATCTCGGTCCACTGGCCCTGCAGGAGATCGACGGCGCCGGACTCGCCGACGAGCTCACCCGGGCCTACATCGACCAGATCCTGGTCCACGGCCTGGTGCACGCCGATCCTCACCCCGGAAACGTGCTCTACGCCGACGGAACCATCGTCCTGCTCGACCTGGGCATGGTGACCCGGCTCGGCCACCGGGCCCGGTCCCGCCTCCTCGACCTGACCCTCGCCATCGCCGAACAACGGGCGGACGACGCGGTGGACGTGCTGCGCCGAGCCGGGACGCCGCTGGCCGACTTCGACGCCGCCGAGCTGGAGGCCCACCTCGCCGAGCTGCTCGGCCGGCACGCCGGCGCCTCGATGAACCGCCTCGACACCGGTTCGGTCCTGCTCGAGCTGTCCCGCGCCTGCTCCGTGGCCGACCTCCGTCCCCCGGCCGAGCTGGCCATGGTGGGCAAGGCGCTCCTGAACCTGGACGCGGTGACCCGACGCCTCGATCCCGACTTCGTTCCCAACCGCACCGTCGAGGACCACGCCGCCACCCTCCTGCGCCACCACGTCGGGGAGAGCGCCACCGGCCTGCGGGCCGCCCGCACGGCCCTCGACGTCAGCCGGCTGGTGGAGAACCTCCCCCGCCGGGCCGACCAGGTGCTGGGCGATCTCGCCGACGGGAACCTGAGCATCCGGGTCGACGCCATCGACCAGGAGGAGCTGCTCCGGGGCATCGAGAAGATCGCCACCCGCCTCAGCGCCGGCGTCATCGTGGCCGCCATGTTGATCGGGGCCGCCCTCGCCATGCGGGTCGACACCAGCGTGACGCTCCTCGGTGCGCCGGCATTGGCGGTCGTCTTCTTCGCCCTCGCCGGCATCGGCGGACTCGTCCTGGTGGCCCACGTGTTCGTGATCGACCGGCGCGACCGCATGCGCCGTCGACGCCGGGACTAAAGCCGCTACGCCCGCAGACTTCGTCTGCCGGCTTCGCTTCTGGAGTTGCTCCGGGTGCTCTACCGTCGGGCCATGGACGACCTCAGCCGGCTCGACGCCACCGCCCAGTCCGATCTCGTCCGCCGGGGCGAGGTCACCGCCGTCGAGCTCACCGACGCCGCCATCGATCGGCTCGAATCCCTCAACGAGACGCTGAACTCGGTGATCCACCTCGACCTCGACGGCGCTCGCACCCGAGCCGCGGCGCTCGACGCCGGCAACGCTCCCGGCGCCCAGGCCAACGGTGCGTTCCGGGGCGTTCCGTTCCTCACCAAGGACCTCATCTGCCGGGAGGCGGGCCGTCCCTTCCACGAGGGCAACGTCCACCTCAAGGAGATCGGCTACACGTCCGACTACGACCAGGTCCTCGCCGAGCGGTTCCGCGACGCGGGCCTCGTCTCGCTCGGCCGCACCAACGTGCCCGAGTTCGGCATGCGCCCGGTGTGCGAGCCCGTGGCCTACGGCCCCACCAACAACCCGTGGAACCTGGCCCACTCCCCCGGTGGCTCCACCGGCGGCGGCGCGGCCGCGGTGGCCGCCGGCATCGTGCCCGTCGCCCACGCCAACGACATCGGTGGATCGATCCGCGCCCCGGCCTCGCACTGCGGGCTGGTCGGCCTCAAGCCGTCACGGGGCCGATCGTCGATGGCGCCCGACTTCTTCGACGCCATGGGTGGCCTCAACGAGGAGCTGATCGTGAGCCGCTCGGTCCGCGACACGGCCGCGGCCCTCGACGCCTTCACCACCCGAGCCGAGGTGGGCGACTGGTACCCGACGTGGCCGCCCTGCGCGTCGTACGCCGCCGAGGTCGGGGTCGACCCCGGCCGGCTGCGGATCGGCGTGATGGCCAGCCATGCCGGCGTCGCCGTCCACGACCACGTGGCCGCCACGGTGCGTGCCATCGGCGAGGTACTCGGCCGGCTCGGCCACGAGGTCAACGACTCGCATCCGGCCGCCCTCGAGGAGGACATCACCGGCATCGCCCTCCCCCACTACGCCGCCGGCACGACGCACATCGTCGAGCACCACTGGCCCCGCAAGCTCGGGCACCCGATCCCGCCGGATCAGATCGAACCCACCACCGCCGCCCTGGTGGAGATCGGTCGAGGCGTGACGGCGGCACAGCTCTTCGACGCCCGGGAACTGGCCCAGGCCTGGACCCGGCGGCTGCTGGAATGGTGGCAGGACCACGACGTCCTGCTGTGCCCGGTGGTGCCGGTGCCGCCGCCGCGCACCGGCGACCACCACGACGACGTGGCCCTGATCACCTTCTGCGCGCCGTTCAACATCTCCGGCCAACCGGCCATGGCCGTGCCCGGTGCGGTGCACGACGGCCTGCCGATCGGCGTCCAGCTCGTGGCCGCCCACGGGCGCGAGGACGTGCTCGTCCGCCTCGCCGCCCAGCTGGAGTCGGAGACCGGCTGGCTCGACCGCCGGCCCCCGACCCGCGCATGAGCCGTTCGCTTCGCTCACTTCTGGAGTTCCTCGCAGGGCGAGCAACTCCCTGTCGGCGGGGTGGTCTTGACCGTTGCAGTCCTGGAGGTGTCTGAGCGCGAGCCCCCTGTCAGCACCTGCGAGCTACGCTGATGCCACCGCCTCGGCGACTCGGCACCTCACGGGCCCACCGGATGCAGACGATGGGATGAAGCGTCGTGGCAGTGACGGAGCAGCAGAGACACGGACTGTACGAATGGGCCAAGCGGCTCGGCGACGAGGAGGTGGCAGCGACGTTGATGGAGCTCCTCCCCCCGGTGGGATGGGCCGACGTGGCCACCAAGCGGGACATCGATCAGCTTCGCACGGAGCTGCGCATGGAGTTCCGCGCCGACCTGTCGGGGCTCGAGACCCAGCTGCACCGCGAACTGCGCCTGCAGCTGTACTGGATCGTCGGCTCGATCTGGGCCGCGTTGGGAGTCGGTCTCACCGTCCTCGGACGCTGATCGCCATCGCCCCAACTGCTTCTGGTCGCACGATTGTCGGTCGCCGACCGACGATCGTGGTGCCAGAAGCGTGTGGTTGGGTGGCGCTACGATCCTGGGAGCCGCCGGCGGCGTCCGCGACATGGCGGTCCGCTTCGCGGCGCCGCGTGCCGGCTGCTCGCTGGCGCTCCCGACGCCGACCTCCTACTCCTGGGAGCCGCCGGCGGCGTCCTTGACCGACTGCTTGCCGGCGGAGATGAACGGCATCATGGCCCGCAGCTCCTTGCCGACCTGCTCGATGGGGTGGGCCTCGCCCTCCTTGCGGAGCCGGTCGTAGTTGGCCCGGTCGCCGTTGGCCTCGGCCACCCACTCCTCGGCGAAGCGGCCGTCCTGGATCTCGTCGAGCACCTTGCGCATCTCGGCCTTCACGCCCGGCGTGATGATGCGCGGGCCCCGGGTCAGATCGCCGTACTCGGCGGTGTCGGAGATCGAGTAGCGCATGCCGGCGATGCCTTCCTCGTACATGAGGTCGACGATGAGCTTCAGCTCGTGGAGGCACTCGAAGTAGGCCGACTCGGGCTGGTACCCCGCCTCGACCAGGGTCTCGAACCCGGCCTTGACCAGCGAGGTGAGCCCGCCGCAGAGCACGACCTGCTCGCCGAAGAGATCGGTTTCGGTCTCCTCGGTGAACGTGGTCTCCAGGATGCCGGCCCGGCCGGCACCGATGGCGTCGGCGTAGCTGAGCGCCAGCTGCCTCGCCTTGCCCGACGCGTCCTGCTCGACCGCGATGAGCGACGGCACCCCCCCGCCCTCGACGTAGGTGCGCCGCACCAGGTGACCCGGGCCCTTGGGGGCGACCATGATCACGTCGACGCCGGCCGGCGGGTTGACCAGCCCGAAGCGGATGTTGAACCCGTGGGTGAAGCAGAGCACGTCGCCGTCGGAGAGGTTGGGGGCGATCTCGGCCTCGTAGATGGCGGCCTGCCGGGTGTCGGGCAGGGTCATCACGATGAGGTCGGCCTCGGCGCAGGCGTCGGCCACCGACAGCACCCGCAGGCCGGCGGCCTCGGCCTTGGCCACCGAGGAGGAGTCCGAGCGCAGCCCGACGCGCACGTCGACGCCGGAATCCGACAGGTTCAGGGCGTGGGCGTGGCCCTGCGAGCCGTAGCCGAGCATGGCCACCTTGCGGCCCCGGATGAGGGACGGGTCGGCGTCGGCTTCGTAGTACACGGTTGCGGGCATGGGAGGTTCCTTCGTTCGGGAATCTGTCGTCGCTGCGTCAACACACTGCTGACTGGACGACGAAATTTTCGGTTGGGGAGTCTGTCAGGACGCGCGCTTGGGGACCGACTTGAGGCGGGGCGGGGTGCGTTCGAGCTTGGGGAGGGCGACCCGGCCGGTGCGTTGGAGCTCGACGATCCCGTAGGGACGCAGCAGCGCCTCGACGTCGTCGAGGCGGTCGGGCTCGCCGTGGACCGCCATCGACAGCTCGTCGAAGCCGACGTCGATGACCGAGCCCTCGAACACGTCGACCAGCTCGATCACCTGGCTGCGGACCGACGGGTCGGCCTTGACGGTGGCGATCATCAGCTCGCGCTCGACCGAATCGGCCGGGTCGAGCTCGGAGATCTTCACCACGTTGACCAGCTTGAACAGCTGCTTGGTGATCTGCTCGAGGGGCGAGGACTCGACGTCGACCACGATGGTGATGCGGCTGAACCGCTCGTCGTCGTCGGTGGGGGCGACGGCGAGGGAGTAGATGTTGAACCCGCGCCGGGCGAAGAGGCCGGCCACCCGGGTGAGGACGCCGGACTTGTTCTCCACCAGCACGACCAGCGTGTGGTGGCGCGGGCGGTTGCCGTTGGACTGGTTCACCGCTGCTCCCCTCGTTCGTTGCCGTCGTCGGCGATGCTCGGATGGACCATCACGGTGGAGTTGGACTGGCCGGACGCCACCATCGGGAACACCTTCTCCGCCGAGTCGGTGCGGAAGTCGATCACCACCGGGCGGTCGTTGATCTCGTTGGCCTTCTGGATGGTGGGCAGGACCTCCTCGGGCGAGTCGACCCGGAACCCGGCGCACCCCATGGACTCGGCCCACATCTTGTAGTCGGGCACGTCCTGGGAGAGGAACACCTCGGAGTAGCGCTCGTCGTAGAACATCTCCTGCCACTGGCGGACCATGCCGAGGTAGCTGTTGTTCAGGATGGCGATCTTGACCGGGATCTTCTCGACCGTGGCCGTCACCAGCTCCTGGGCGGTCATCTGGAAGCAGCCGTCGCCGTCGATGGCCCAGACCAGGCGATCGGGCATGGCCGCCTTGGCCCCGATGGCGGCCGGCACGGCGAAGCCCATGGTGCCGAGGCCCCCGGAGTTGACCCAGGTGTAGGGGTGGTTGAAGTGCCAGTACTGGCTGGTCCACATCTGGTGCTGGCCGACACCCGAGCACACGATGGTGTCGTCGGGGGTGTTGTCCCGCAGCGTCTCGAGCACGAACTGCGGCTTGAGCCTCGCGCCCGGCTCGGGCTGGTCGTAGTGGAGGGGGTACCGCTCCTGCCAGCCGCTCAGCGTCGACTTCCACGCCGAGGAGTCGGCCATCGTCCGGCCGGAGTCGAGCAGCCCGCGGATGGCCGTGACCAGCTCCTCGATGACCAGCCGGGCGTCACCGACGATGGGCACGTCGGGTTGGCGGTTCTTGCCCAGCTCGGCGGGGTCGATGTCGGCGTGGATCACCTTGGCGTGGGGGGCGAACTCGTCGAGCTTGCCGGTGACCCGGTCGTCGAAGCGGGCCCCGAGGGCGATCAGCAGGTCGGTCTCCTGGAACGACATCACCGCGGTGTAGTTGCCGTGCATGCCGGGCATGCCGAGGGCGAGGGGATGATCGTCGGGGAACGCACCCCGAGCCATCAGCGTGGTGACGACGCGGATGTCGGTGAGCTCGGCCAGCTCGCGGAGCGCGTCGGCCCCCCGGGCCTTGAGGATGCCGCCACCGGCGTAGATCACGGGTCGCTCGGCGGCCAGGATCAGCTCGGCGGCCTCGCGGATCTTGCGGGGGTGGCCCTTGGTGGTGGGCCGATAGCCGGGAAGACCGGCGATGACCTCCTCGTCGGTCGGCCAGTACCACTCCAGGAAGGAGTTCGGGTTGTTGGGGTCGACCACGTCCTTGGGCACGTCGATGAGCACCGGACCGGGCCGTCCCGTGGTGGCGATGTGGAACGCCTCGCGCACGATCCGCGGGATCTCGGCGGCGTGCGACACCAGGTAGTTGTGCTTGGTGACCGACATGGTGATGCCGGTGGTGTCGCACTCCTGGAACGCGTCGGTACCGATAAGGGCGTAGGCGACCTGTCCGGTGATGCAGACCATCGGCACCGAGTCGAGGTAGGCATCGGCGAGGGCGGTGACCACGTTGGTGGCCGCCGGCCCGGACGTGACCATGCACACGCCGGGCTTGCCGCTGACGTGGGCGTAGCCCTCGGCCATGTGACCGGCCCCCTGCTCGTGGCGCACCAGTATGTGGCGGATCGAGGAGTCGATGATCGGGTCGTACACCGGCAGGATGGCGCCGCCCGGCAACCCGAAGATCACCTCGACACCCTCCAGCTCCAGCGCCTTGATCAGCGCCGTGCCACCGTTGGTCGGCTCGTTCGGTTCCACTGCGATTTGCTCCTCTCGGGGCGGGTTGCGGGCGAAAACCACGACGGCCCCCCGATTTCGGGAGGCCGAGTGCGCACGCGAAGGGTGATCGACGTGCGCTAGCCGAGTACCACCACAATTCGATCGACGGTCATCGGCGCCATCCTTGCAGAGCGAACCCGCCGCGACAACTCGGTCCCACCCATCCCGTTCTGGGGCCGCGTCACGCGCCTCCCGGAAGAATTGGTGGATCGTGAGGGAAGGACTCGGGGCCGTCGGCGTCGAACGTTGCCCATACGCCACAGTTCGTACACATCGGACTACGTTGTGGCGGGCCCCAACGACGTGACGAGCGTCACTCGCAGTCTCGAGGAGCACACGTGATTTCAGCACCAACCAGGTTCGTCGCAGCCGGAGCACTGGCTGCCGCGATCGTTCTCGGTGGCGGGTCGGCTGCCCACGCGCAGGTCGATTGCAGCGGTTCCAGCACGACCACGGTGACCACCGCGCCCAACAACGGATCCAACGGCTCGAACGGATCGAGCGGCGACAACGGATCGAGCGGCGACAACGGATCCAACGGGTCCAGCGGCACCGCCAACGCCCAGTCGGTCTCCGGACTGTCGGCCGGCTCCCCGGCCGTGCCGTTCCAGGTCGACTGCTCGTCCACCAGCCCGAGCAGCTCCGGGACGCTCCCCTTCACCGGTAGCGACGCCCTCCTCTCCCTGGGCGGCGCCGGAGGCCTGATCGGCCTCGCCTACGCCGCCCGCCGTGCGGCGCAGCGCAGCCTCTGATCCTCGCCTCCCCGCCGGCGACCACACGAAACGACCAGGCAGTGACAGGCTGCGGCGCGTGGTGCGCCGCAGCCTGTTCGCCGTCCTGGCCCTCGCGTCCGTGGTCCTGGTGGGCGCGGTGGTCGACCTGCTGCACATCCGCAGCGACCTCGATGCCGGCCGGGCCCGGCTCGACCACCTCGACCTCGACACGATCCGGTCCCAGGGCATCGAGGGCGCGATCGACGGCGCGGCTGATCACCTGACCGCCGCCCACCGCCGAGCCGACCACAGCCCGTTCCTGGCGGCCCTGGCGCCGCTCCCGGTCGTCGGTGACCAGGTCCACGCCATCCGCGACCTCAGCGGTGCCGCCGACGAACTGGGCGGCGAGGCCCGCACCACCGGCACACGGATCGCATCGGCACTGGATCGGGCCAGCACCGCGCCAGCCGCTCGGATCGACCTCCTCGACACCGTGCTGGCCGAGCTGGACCGGATCGAGGGGGTGGCCGCCCACCTCGACGTCGGCGCCCACGGCCATCTCCTCGGGCCGCTCGCCGACGCCCGAGCCTCGATCGAGCACTCGCTCGGCGAGGTACCCGACAAGCTCGCGCCGGTCCAGGCCCAGGTGCGGGCCCTGCGCGACCTGCTGCAGGGCCCCTCCTCCTACCTGGTGATGGTGGGCAACAACGCCGAGATGCGGGCCGGCGCCGGGATGCCGTTGCAGGTCGGCGTGGCGTCGATCGGGAAGGGCGACATCGAGCTCAGCGACTTCAAGGCCGCCACCAGCGAGTTGTTCACCACCCACCCCACCGGGCGATACAACGCCCACATCCCGCCCGAGCTGAGCCGGACCTACCCCAACTGGCTGCTGGGGGAGGACTTCCCCGAGACCGCCGTGATCCCCGACTTCCCCCGGACCGCGCCGATCTTCGCCGACATCGCGGCCGACACCCAGGGCTGGGTGACCGATGGCGCCATCGACATCGACGCCATCGCCCTGGCGGACCTGCTCCGGGTGGTCGGCCCCATCGATCTCTACGGCGTGGAGTACACCAGCGAGACGGCGCCCCAACTGGTGCTGAACCAGGTGTACCTCGCCTACGACGAATCCGGAGCCGACGCCCGGCGCGACGCCCAGAGCAAGCTGGCCCAGGCCCTGTTCGACGCCATCCAGAGCCGGGACGTCGACCTGTTGGACCTGGTCGACGCCCTCCAGACCGCGGCCGAGGGCCGCCACCTCATGGCCTGGTCGCGCGATCCGGTGCTCGAGGACCTGTTCTCCTCGTTCGGTGCCGACGGCGCCATCAGCCCGTTCCAGACCCTGGTGTCGCTCCAGAACACGTCGGCCAACAAGCTCGACTGGTACGTCTACCCCACGGTCGACGTCACCGCCGAGCCGGTCGACGACGGGTGGTCGGTCACCCTGACCACCACCGTGCACCACCCCGATCGCAAGCTCACCGTGCCGTACATCGAGGGCCCCTTCCTCCCCGACGGCGAGCACCGGGCGTTGCTCACGGTGCAGGTTCCCGAGTTCGTCGACAACCTGCAGATGCCGGGCGAGCAGGTCACCGAGTCCGGCGACGACGGCAAGTCACTGGTCATCGGCACCCGGTTCGTGGTCGCCCGGGGCGAGACCCGCACGGTGGTCACCCGGTTCCACGTCCCCCGTCGCTTCGGAGCCCTGGCCGTGGCGCCCTCGGCCCGTGCCCGCCCCGTGGCCTGGACGGTGAACGGAGCCGGCTACGACGACCACGCCGCCTTCGTGGCCTCGTTCGGGCCCTATCCCAACGCGCCGAACCACCCGGCGTGGCAGATCGTCGCCATCATCGCGGTGCTGGTGGCCGCGGCCGGAACGGTCACCATCGCCAACGGCACCCGGCGGCCCATCGCCGACCCCCGGACGGCACGCCTGGTGCAGATCGACAACGTCACCGGCGTGGCGCTGTGCACGATCGGGTTCGCCGTGGCGGTGGCCGCGTGCATCCTCGCGGGCTGAGCCGCTCCGCCGGCAGACTTCGTCCGCCAGCTCCGCTTCTGGAGTTGCTCGCCCGCCGTCCTCCGGCCGGCCGGCTCGTCAACTCCGCTGAGCCCTCAGACGCCGGCCACGTCGCGGAGCTCGTCGAGGGCATCGGTGAGCATGTGGCACAGGTCCCAGAGGTCGGGGACCGCGTCGCGGCACGAGACCAGGCCGAAGTCGCACCGGCCGTTGTAGGACATGATCGTGATGTTCAGACCCTGCGTGTCGGCCACGGCAGACACCGGGATGTAGGTCAGCATCTCGGCCGATCCGGCGTAGAGCGGGAACTGCGGGCCGGGGACGTTGGAGATGATGAGGTTGAACGGGGGGTCGATGCGGTTGGCCAGGGCGGTGCGGGCCATGACGCGCGACGCCCGGGCGAAGATGGCCGGCGGGGCGAAATCGGCCACCTCGGTGAGCAGGTCGGCGGGGAGGGCACCGAGGCTCTCCTTGGCCCGAACGGTCTCCTGGTGGATGACCTGGAGCCGAGCGATGGGGTCGGCCACATCGGTGGCGAGAGCGGCGAGCATGCCCGACACCTGGTTGCCGTAGCTGTTGGCATGGTCCTCGTTCCGGACCGACACCGGGATCATGCAGCGCAGCGACTCCTCCGGCAGCTCACCCTTCTTGTCCAGGTAGGTCCGCAGTGCCCCTGAGCACATGCCCAGCACCACGTCGTTCACGGTCACCCCGAGCGCGGTCTTCACCGCCTTCACGTCGTCGAGCGGGACGCTGGTGAAGGCGAAGCGTCGATGCGGACCGATCTTGTTGTTGAACCGGGTCGACGGCACGGTGAAGCCACCGGTGTGGGACAACTCGACCGGCGGGTCCTCCAGGCGGCGCTCACCGCGTCCGAACGCCCGGGCCACCGGATCGGGCAGGTTCTTGGCCATGCTGGCCCAGTCGATGGCGCGGCCGAGCTGGGGCAGGTCCTGGAGCAGCTTCACCACGAGACGGCCCTGCTTGTAGGGCCGGGTGGCCAGCGACGTGAGGCCGCGCAACAGCATCTGCTCCTGGGACGGCACCGGTTCGGAGGGCGGCAGCGGCCCCAGCTCGCGAGGCGGGGCGTCGGGCTCGAGGTCGAGGATGTTGGCCAGCAACTGCGCGCCGCCGACCCCGTCGATGGCCGCGTGATGGATCTTGGTGAGCTGGGCGATGCGACCGTCGGAGAGCCCGTAGATGACGTAGAGCTCCCACAGCGGCCGGCTGCGGTCGAGCGGCCGGGCGATGAGCCGGCTGACCAGCTCGGCCAGCTGCTCGTCGTTGCCCGGAGGCGCCACCGCGGTCTGGCGGATGTGGAAGTCGAGATCGAGGTCGGGGTCCTCGATCCAGTACGGGTGGTCGAGGTTGAACGGCACCTCGACGAGCTTGCGGCGCATGGGATCGAGGATCGAGAGGCGCTCGGCGAAGAGCGCCTTGGCACTCTCGAAGTCGGCGCCACCGTTCTTCGGGTCGTAGATGATCAGGCTCGACACGTGCCCGAACGTCGTCGGGCTCTCCATGTAGAGGAACGAGGCATCCACACCGGTGAGTTGCTGCATGGAGCCATGGTGGCCGATGGCGGTCTCGGCTGCCACCGGTGACCGGTACGGAGCCGCGTCCAGTTTCGGACCCCCGCGGGCGATCAGACGATGTCGAAGGTCCTCGAGGCCAGGTGCTCGGGGCGGCGTTGGGGTGCGCTGTAGGGCTCGCTGAGCGAGTTCTCGATGCTGTTGTAGACCACGAACAGATTGCGCCGGGCCAGCGGCGAGATGTTGGTGGACGAGCCGTGCATCACGTTGCAGTCGAAGAAGGTGACCGACCCGGCCGGTCCGGTGCACTGCTCGATGCCACACCGGTCGTACAGGGCCTGGAGGCTGTCGTCATCGGGGACGCCGATCTCCTGGATCTCGAGCGACGACTCGTGGTTGGCGGGCGGCGTGGGGTGCTGGCAGGTCACGAACCAGTGGTGGGACCCGGGCATCACCATCAGCGGGCCGTTGAAGGTGTGGTTGTCGGTCAGCGCGATGCTGGCGCTCAGGCAGCGCGGCGTCGGCATGCCGTCCTCGGTGTGCCAGGTCTCGAAGTCCGAGTGCCATTGGAAGTCCTTGCCCCGGAACCCCGGCTTGCGGTTGACCCGGCTCTGGTGGACGTAGACGTCGGACGCCAGCAGTTGGCGGGCCACGCCAGCCACGCGACGGTCGGAGATGACGTCGCGCAGCGGGCCTTCGTCGGTGTGGAACGAGAAGATCGATCGGATGGCGTACTCGCCCGGCTCCTCGATCAAGCGATGGGCGTCGGCCGCGGTCATCGAGTCGACCAGCGCGTCGAGCGCCTCGTCGAGTGCGGCCACCTCGTCGTCGCGGAAGACGCCCTGGACGTTGAGGTAGCCCTGCTCGTCGAAGCGGCGAACCTGGCCCTCGTCGAGTGGTCCGGCCCCGCCCTCGTGCACCACCGGGTGGCGCCGCGGGAGCAGCTCGGGGGGCCGACCGATGCGGGACGGATACGCGTCCTTGCGGGTGTCGGTGGGTCTCGGTTCGGTGGTGGTCATACAGCAGCAGGTGTCTCGGGATCGTCGTCGGTGGTCGGGAGCGGGTAGGCGCCATCGGCATCGTGGGTCTCGGCGCCGGTGACGGGTGGGTTGAAGGCGCACACCATCCGCAGGTCCTCCTCGGCCCGGACGACGTGACGGTCGTGCTGGTCGAGCAGGTAGATCGTGCCGGGGCCGATGGGGTGGACCTCGCCGGTGGCCTTGTCCTCGATGGTCCCCTTGCCGGCGATGCAGTACACCGCCTCGAGGTGGTGCTTGTACCACATGTGGGTCTCGGTCCCGGCGTAGAGGATCGTGTCGTGCATGGAGAATCCCATGCCGTCCTCCGCCAGTGAGAGCCGGCGCGATTCCCACGTCTCGGCCTTCACGTCGCGCTCGGTGCCGACGATGTCGTCGAGGTTCCGGACGATCATCGCGACACCTCGGAGTCGTCGGCCGCGCGGGCCTGGCGCAGATCCTCGACCATCTGCTCGTCGAAGTCGTCGGCGACGTCGCCCAGGATGGCGAGGGCGCGGTCGATGGCCTCGTCGGTCACGACGAGCGGCGGGAGCAGCTTGACGACCTCGTCCTCGGCGCCGGCGGTCTCGATGATGAGACCGCGCTCGAACGCACCCTTGGCGATGGTCGGGGCGATGTCGGGGACGCTGGTCTCGATACCGAGGATCAGGCCACGGCCGCGGACCTCGGAGAACAGGCCCGGGTGCTCACCGAGCAGGGCCTCCAGGCCGGCCCGGATGCGACCGGACTTGGACTCGACCGAGCCGGTGAGGCGGTCGTCGGTCCAGAAGTGGTCGAGGGCGGTGGTGGCGGTGACGAAGGCGGCGTTGTTGCCGCGGAAGGTGCCGTTGTGCTCGCCCGGGTCCCAGACGTCGAGCTCGGGCTTGAGCAGCACGAGGGCCATGGGGAGACCGGAACCGGACAGTGACTTGGAGAGCGTGACGATGTCGGGGTCGATGCCCATGCGCTCCCAGGAGAAGAACGGTCCGGTCCGCCCGCAGCCGACCTGGATGTCGTCGACGATGAGCATGATGCCGTGGCGCTTGCAGATGTCGTCGAGACCGCGCATCCACTGGTCGCTGGCCGGGTTGATGCCGCCCTCGCCCTGGGTGGTCTCGACGATGACGGCGGCCGGCTCGTCGAGCCCGCTGGAGTCACCGGTGATCATCGACTCGAGCACGTGGAGGCTGTCGACCTCGTCGCCGAGGAAGTTGGCGTAGGGCATGGAGGTGGCGTTGCCCAGCGGTACCCCGGCGCCGCCGCGCTTCATGGCGTTGCCGGTGACCGAGAGCGAGCCGAGGGTCATGCCGTGGAAGCCGTTGGTGAACCCGACGACGCGATCGCGACCGGTGACCTTGCGGGCCAGCTTGAGGGCGGCCTCCACGGCGTTGGTGCCGGTGGGGCCGGGGAACTGGAGCTTGTAGTCCAGGCCGCGTGGCTTCAGGATCACGTCCTCGAAGCGCTCCATGAAGGTGCGCTTGGTGGTGGTGGAGATGTCGAGGGCGTGGATGAACCCCTGCTCGGCGAGGTGGGCCTGCAGCGCCTCGATGAGCTTGGGGTGGTTGTGCCCGTAGTTGAGGGCGCCGGCGCCGGCGAAGAAGTCGAGGTACTCGGTGCCGTCCTCGGCCACCATCGTGTGGCCGTGGGCGGACGCGAACACCGTCGGCCACGAGCGGCAGTAGCCGCGGACCTCGGATTCGAGACGTTCGAAGATGGTCATGATGTCTGTCGTCCCCCTCTGGGGTCATCGGACGGTCGGCTGGACTGCGAGCGCGCCGAAGCGCACGCCCGTGGTACGGCTCCTCAGGCGGCCACGTCCCGGAGCGGGCCGATCCGGAAGCGGATCTCCGCTTCGTGGCCCGGGGGGAACAGGTCGGTGCCGAAGAGCTCGTCGGTGCTGACCGGCGCGCCGTGCCGCGCGCCGAACCGGCGGAAGAGGGTCTCGGATGCCGTGTTCGACGGCGTCACGGTCGCCTCGAGATGGGTGGCCCCGCAACGCTCGACCAGCTCGTCGAGCAGCGTGCCGGCAATCCCTCGCCGGCGCTGCGACTCGTCGACGCCGATCTGCCACACGAAGACGGCCTCGCCGTCGTTCGGGGGGCGGAAGGCGGTCACGAACCCAACTGGGGTGTCGTCGTCGTCGGTGGTGGCGACGACGGTGGTGTCGCGGAAGTACTCGGTCCACAGCAGGTAGGCGTAGGGCGAGTTCTCGTCGAGTCCGTTGGCCTTGGCCAGCGCCCACAGGATCGGGCCGTCGTCCGACCGGGCGAACCGGTATCGGAGCGCGACGCGATGGGCGTTGGCGGTTGCGTGTGCCACGGGCCTTCTATACCTACCAACTTGTGCATGTATGCACAAATGCCAGCCGCTTCTGGTACCACGCGGTGCGGTCCGGCACCGCACGACATGGGCCCAGAACGGGCAAAGCGGGCGCCGTGCGCGCGTCGGGGCGCGGCGAGGCCGGCGTCGGGAGCGCCAGCGAGCAGCCGGCAGCGAAACGAGGCCGAAGAGCCCCGTGGGGCTCGAGGCCGAGGGAGCAGGTTACGCCTCGGTGACGGCGCCCTTCTCGGCCCCGGCGGCCAACCGGGCGTATTTGGCCAGCACGCCCTTGGTGTAGCGGGGGTCGGGGTGCTTGAGCGACTGGCGGCGCTCGTCGAGCACGGTTTCGTCGACGAGGAGGTCGATCGTGTGGTCGTTCACGTCGATGCGGATGACATCGCCCTCCTCGACGAGGGCGATGGGCCCGCCGTCGACCGCCTCGGGGGCCACGTGGCCGATGCAGAAGCCGTGGGTGCCGCCGGAGAAGCGCCCATCGGTGATGAGGGCGGCGTCGCCGCCCCGGCCCGCGCCCTTCATGGCACCGGTGATGGCCAGCATCTCGCGCATGCCGGGCCCACCCTTGGGGCCCTCGTAGCGGATCACGACGATGTCGCCGGCGTTGATGTGCCCACCGAGGACGGCGTCCATGGCGGCCTGCTCGCCGTCGAAGACCCGGGCCGGGCCCTCGAAGTGGTCGAAGTCGATGCCGGCGACCTTGACGACCGAGCCCTTCGGGGCCAACGAGCCGGTGAGGATGGCGAGCCCGCCGATGGGGTGGATCGGGTCGGACACGGGGTGGATGACGTCGCCGTCGGGGGCCGGCGGATCGATCTCGGCCAGGTTCTCGGCCACCGTCTTGCCGGTGACGGTGAGGCAGTCGCCGTGGAGCAGACCCTCGTCGAGGAGGTGCTTCATCACCACGGGCACGCCGCCGATGCGGTCGATGTCGACCATGTGGTACTTGCCGTGCGGCTTGGTGTCGGCGATGTGCGGGACCCGGGCCGCGACCTCGTTGAAGACGGACAGGTCCAGCTCGACCTCGGCCTCGTAGGCGATGGCCAGCAGGTGGAGCACGGCGTTGGTGGAGCCGCCGAGGGCCATGACCACCGCGATGGCGTTCTCGAACGCCTCCCGGGTCATGATCTGGCGGGGGCGGATCCCCTGCTCGATGAGGTTCATCACCGCCAGCCCGGAGGCGTAGGCGAAGTCGTCGCGGCGGCGATCAGGGGCGGGCGGGGACGACGATCCCGGCAGCGACATGCCCAGCGCCTCGGCCACCGACGCCATGGTGTTGGCGGTGAACATGCCGGCGCAGCTGCCCTCGGTGGGGCAGGCGTTGCGCTCGATGGCGTCGAGCTCGGCCTGGTCGATGGTGCCGGCAGCCCGGGCGCCGACGGCCTCGAAGACCGACACGATGTCGAGGGCTTGGCCGTTGTGGTGGCCGGGCAGGATCGAGCCGCCGTAGAGGAACACGCTGGGCACGTTGAGCCGAGCCGCGGCCATGAGCATGCCGGGCAGGGACTTGTCGCAGCCGGCGAAGGTGAGCAGGCCGTCGAGCCGCTCGGCGTGCATCACGGTCTCGACCGAGTCGGCGATGACCTCCCGGGACACCAACGACGCCCGCATGCCCTCGTGGCCCATCGAGATGCCGTCGCTGACCGCCACGGTGACGAACTCGATCGGGTACCCACCGGCGTCGCGCACGCCGATCTTCGATCGCTTGGCCAGCCGGTCGAGCGGCAGGTTGCAGGGCGTGACCTCGTTCCAGGACGACGCCACCCCGATCTGGGCCTTGCCCCAGTCGGCGTCGGTCATGCCGATGGCCCGCAGCATGGCCCGGGCCGGTGCCCGTTCCATGCCGTCGGTGACCTCACGCGATCGGGACTTGACGTCGACGGGGGTGGCCGTGGTGTCGGAAGAGTCGCTCACGTCGCCAGAGGGTACGTCGGACGGCCCGACGCTTCGAATGCGGAGGCTCACGGCCGTCGGGGCGCGTGTCAGGATCGAGGACGATGAGCGACCCCGCCACCCTGGCCGGGCACAACGGTCCGGCGATCGCCGACCGCCCCGAGGCCACGATCGTGTTCGTGCACGGCGCCTGGCACGGCCCGTGGTGTTGGGAGCAGTGGAGCGCCGATGCTCGGGCCGCCGGGTTCGCCACCGCGTCGATCACCCTGCCCGGCCACGGCCAGCCCGGCGAGCCCGGCCGCATCTGGCCCCGGGTCTCGGAGTACGTGACCCACGTGCGGACCGTGGTGGACGCCATCGACGGCCCGGTGGTGGTGGTCGCCCACTCCATGGGGGGCTACGTGACCCAGCGGATGCTCGAGGAGGGCGGCGAGGACGTGGCCGGCGTCGTGCTGGTGGCGTCGGTGCCCCGGCGGGGCGTGGCGGGGGCCACCCTGCGCCTGCTGCGACGTTCCCCGGCCCGCACCGTCCGGGCGCTGGCCACGGCCGACCTGTACCGCCTCGTGCCCGATGACCGGTTGGTCCGCGCCGCGTTCTTCTCCGAGGCCACGCCGGCCACGGTGGTGTCGGCGTGCCGGGCCCGGCTGCAGAACGAGTCCTACCTGGCCTTCCCGCCGATGCTCACCCGCTTCGTGCACCCCGACCGGGTGCGGGTCCCGGTGATGGTGCTGGCGGCCGAGGAGGACGGCATCTTCTCCGTGCGCTCGCAACGGCACCTGGCCCGGGCCTACGGGACCCGGTTGCAGCTGGTACCCGGCGGGCACGACGTCATGCTCGACATCGCGGCGGGCGGCGCGTTGCACCTCGTGCTCGACTGGGTCCGCCGCACGATCCGTTGACCAATCCGTTGACCGATCCGTTGGCGGGCCGGTGACCAGGGAGCTGGCCCGCTCGACGCGGCGCCGCCACGATCGCGAGATCGCCCGGCTGGCGGTCCCCGCGTTCGGGGCGCTCATCGCCGAACCGCTGTACGTCCTGGCCGACACGGCCGTGGTCGGCCACCTGGGCACCGCCCAGCTCGCCGGCCTCGCGGTGGCGTCGTCGGCCCTGCTCACCGGGTTCGCCGCCTTCATCTTCCTGGCCTACGGCACCACGGCCGCGGTCTCACGACTCCTCGGGGCCGGCCGGGAGGGGGAGGCGGCCCACCAAGCCGTGCAGGGCCTGTGGCTGGCAACGGTGATCGGGCTGGCGGTCACCGTGGTGGTGGGCGGCGCCGCCGGCCCGATCGTCGAGGTCCTGGGCGCAACCGGCGACGTCCGCGCCAATGCCGTCGTCTACCTGCGGATCTCCTCGTTGGGCATCACGTTCCAGCTGGTCACCTTCGCCGGCACCGGCTACCTGCGGGGCCTGCAGGACACTCGCACGCCGCTGCTGGTGGCGGTGGGGACCGCGATCGGCAACCTGGTGCTCGAGCTCGTCCTCATCAACGGCTTCGACCAGGGCATCGGGGCGTCGGCCCTCTCCACGGTGGTGGCCCAGGCGATCGGCGCGCTGGTCTACGTGCGGCTGATCACCACCGCCACGTCGCGCCTCGGCGCGGCACTCCGGCCCGACTGGGCCGCGATCCGGCGTCTCGGCCGCATCGGCGGCGACCTGCTCGTCCGCACGTTGGCCCTGCGGGGCTCGTTGACCCTGTTCACCGCGGTCGCGGCTCGGATCGGGACCGTGGAGGTCGGCGCCCACGAGGTGGCGTTCGCGGTGTGGAGCCTGCTCGCTCTCGCGCTCGATGCCATCGCCATCGCCGGCCAGTCGATGATCGGCCGGTTCCTCGGGGCCGACGACACGGAGACGGCGCGTCGGGTCGGCCGTCGGATGCTGGAGCTCGGCACCGCGGCCGGCGTGGCCGCCGGGGCGATCGTCCTCGTGGCCCGGCCGGTGCTCCCGGAGGTGTTCACCAACGATCCGACGGTGGTGTCCCTGGCCGGCTTCCTGCTGGTGTTCGTCGCCCTGCTCCAGCCGGTGAACGGGGCGGTCTTCGTGCTCGACGGTCTCCTGATCGGGGCCGGCGACATGACGTTCCTGGCCAAGGCGATGATCGGGGCTGCGCTGGTGACCGCGCCCGTGGCGTTGTCCGTGCTGGTGCTCGACCTCGGTATCGGTTGGGTGTGGGGCGCGATCAGCGTGTTGATGTTCGCCCGGCTGGTGGTGCTGGCGCTGCGGTGGCGATCGGGCCGGTGGGCGGTCGTGGGTGCGGACGTGTGAGGCGGGTGGGTGGTCAGCCCCGCACCACGGCGCGTCCGCGGTGGCGCAATCGACGGACCACGACGATCGCTGTCAGCAGCCAGATCGCGCCCCACAGGATCAGCACCGACGCGGTGTAGTTCCGGGACAGGAAGGACGGCTCGCCCGGTGTGACGCCGTAGCCACGCACCATCGGGTACGCCACGACCGCCACCGCCCCGGAGGCCACCAACGCGGCCTGCACCGGCCCGCGGATGCGATCGGGCAGCCAGCGGCCGGCGAGCACACCGACCAGGCACACCGCCGGTGAGACGAGCAGGTCGTGGGCCAGCGCGCCCCCCACGAACCACCGGGCCGCGCTCCACAGCGCGGTGTTGTCGGTGACGTCGAGCAGGCCACGGCAGCCGAAGGCGATCATCACCCCGCCGGGAATCAGCGCGACCCAGAACGCCTTCGGCACGCGGTCGACCGCGCGGGGTGTCGTCGCCGCGCTCACAGCACCCTCACCTCGGTGACCCACTTCGTCTGCCAGACGCCGGGCCGGTTCGGAGCGATGAGCCGGACCGGGAAACCGTGGTCGATGTGCAGCTCCTCGCCGTTGATCTCCAGCGCGAGCAACGTGTCCCGGTCGTGGGCGATGGCCCGGTTGAGGTAGCTGCTGCGGTACAGGCCGCTGCGCTGGAGCGAGATCACCCGGCATTGCGCATCCTCGGGGGCGCCGGACCGGGCCAGCAGGTCGCGGACCCGGATTCCCGTCCAGCGCGCTGACTTGCTCCAACCCTCCACGCAGGCGATCGGGAGCTCGGCGTCGTGCTGGGGCATGCCGCGCAGCGCGTCCAGATCGAAGCGCAGCTCGCGTTGCACGTTCCCGGTCACGGTGAGCCGGAAGTCGGGCGACCGGGCCGCGTCGACCACCCGCCGGCGGGCCGCCGAGGTGTTGACCGGGAAGCCCTGGGGGGACGCTGCCGCGTCCAGATCGCGGGGGGCGAGCAGTCCGGCGGCCTGGAACGGCTGGACCGTCTGGGCACCGACCGAGACGGCGATCACGGCCGAGGAGGTGCCCACCACGCCGAGGAACCCCCGGCGGGACAACGAACCGGTTGCGGCCGCATCGGGCCGCCGGCGCAGTTGGGGTCGCAGGTCTCGGACGACGTCACGGGTGGTCGAGGAACTTGGCGCCGACGTGGATCACCAGCGCACCGAAGGTGATCCACGCCACCTGGTAGTGCACGGTGGTGAAGAAGAACTGCCACGGGTACCACGCGGCGATGTTGTTCAGCCCCGAGGCCAGCATGAAGACACCGCCGCCCACCAGGGGGAAGAGCGACAATCGTTCCACCAGGGGGCCGATCGAGCGCAGCGGGGGTGGCTCGAAGAACCGGGGCACCACCACCCAGAGCTTGGCCATCAGGATCGGGATCGACGCGACGCCCGAGATCACGTGGAGGCCCTGCGTCACCCGGTACAGGCCGGCGGGTCGGGCCGGGAAGGCGATCCACGGATCGCTGCTCTGGGCCCAGTGGGAGTAGAGCCCGGTCAGGAAGCAGGTGGTGAACGTGACCCCGAGGGCGATGCCCAGGATGGCGGCCAGCCGCTCGTCGTGGAGGGGACTCGTCGCCGCGCCGTCGCGGTTCGGACCGCGTCGCACCCACCCGGGCCACTCGATCTGCGTCCCTGCCATGCCGGGACGCTACGACGGGATCCCGGCCGATGGAGGCTCACCGGCCACGGCTTCACCACCTGTTCAGGATCTGAGCCGACCTGGTCTGGCGACGTTGCGAGCCCCTGGCGAGCAACTCGGTTAGCGAGCGTCAGCGAGCGACGGCGGCGACGTTGCGAGCCCCTGGCGAGCAACTCGGTTAGTGAGCGTCAGCGAACGGCGCAGACCTGGTCGCGGTAGGCGGAGATCCGTGCCGCGGTCTCGGCGAAGGCCGGGTCGTCGAAGGCGGCGACGTCGGCCTCCGACGTGGCCAACTCGCTGAAGTCGTAGCCGGCTCCGGCGAGCAGGGTGCCGAGCTGGTCGAGCGACCCGACCAACGCGTCGAGGTCCGGCGCCAGCTCCGGCGGTGCGACGTCGTCGAACTCCTGGAAGCGCAACTGCAGCGCACGGAAGCGAACCTCGACGTCGTTGGCGTCGAGGCCAGCCTCGAAGGGATCGAGCACCGGTCGCTCGTCGGCCGAGGTGACCAGCCGGCAGAACTCCGAGTCGGGGTCGCCGGTGTAGGTGGGCACGGTCGTCGACGTCGCGTTCGCCGTGGTCGTCGAGGACGCCGGCGCGGCGCTGCCGTCCGATCCGCCCGAGCAGGCGACCAGCGCGGAGGCCACGACGACAGCCGCCAGCACCCGACCGAGCGAGCCACGGTACGCAGGCACGTCCAGTTTCCTCGGGGGGCGGTGCGCAGGCGTGTGCAGTTTCGGGCGCAGTGTGGTCAGGATCCCTTGCGCTGCTGCAGGAGCTGGTTGACCTGCTTGCCGTCGGCCTGGCCGCCGGTCTGGCGCATGATCTGACCGACGAAGAACCCCTGCATCTTGGCCTCGCCGTCGCAGAAGCGGGCCCACTCGTCGGGGTTGGCGGCGATCACCTCGTCGACCATCTGCTCGAGCTCGCCGGTGTCGACCGCCTCGAAGCCGTGCTCGGCCGCGATGTCGGCCGGCGACTTGCCGGTGGCCGCCATCTCGGCCAGCACCTGCTTGGCCTGGCTGCTGGTCAGGTCGCCGTCGACCACCATGCCGACCAGGGCGGCCAGATCGGCCGGCGTGATGTCCTCGGCCCCCTCGTGGGCCAGGTCGTGCTGGACGTGGGTGAGGGTGCGCTCCGGATCGGCGCCGGCCTCGATGGCGCCGAGGGCGAGGGCGTCGAGGCCCCGGTCGACGATGATCGACACCCCCTCGTCGGGCAGGGAGACGCCGGCGGCGACGGCCAGTGCGGCACGGCGATCGGCCGGCATGGGCGGCAGGGCATCGTCGATGGCGGCGATGTCGGCGGCGGCCGGCACGAGCGGCACGAGATCGGGCTCGGGGAAGTAGCGGTAGTCCTCGGCCTCCTCCTTGGAGCGCAGCGTGTGGGTGCGGCCGTCGTCCTCGTTCCAGTGCCGGGTCTGCTGGATCACCCGCTCGCCGGAGGCGAGCAGATCGACCTGGCGGCGGGCTTCGTAGTCGATGGCCCGGCCGAGCGAACGCAGCGAGTTGAGGTTCTTGATCTCGCAGCGGGTACCGAACTCGGTGCCCGGACGGTGCACCGAGACATTGGCGTCGACCCGCATCGACCCTTCCTCCATCTTGGCGTCGGACACCCCGGTGGCCAGCAGGACGGCTCGCAGCTCGGAGGCGTAGGCCCGGGCCTGTTCGGAGGACCGCAGGTCGGGGCGGGACACGATCTCGACCAGCGGGACGCCGCAGCGGTTGTAGTCGACCAGCGAGTACCCGGCGTCGTGGATGCGGCCCTTCGTGGACGAGTTGGCCCCACCGACGTGGGTCGACTTGCCGGTGTCCTCCTCGATGTGGGCCCGCTCGATGCCGATGCGGGTGCCGTCGGGCAGGTCGAGATGACCGTCGACGTTGGTGGGCTGGTCGTACTGGGAGACCTGGTAGTCCTTCGGCATGTCCGGGTAGAAGTAGTTCTTGCGGGCGAACTCCGACGGCCGCACCTCGCAGTGCAGCGCTCGGCCGAGGCGCATGGCGAACTCGACGGCCCGGGCGTTGAGCATCGGCATCGAGCCCGGGAGGCCGAGGCAGACCGGACACACGTTGGTGTTGGGCTCGTCGCCGAAGCGGTTGGGGCAGCCACAGAACAGCTTGGTGGTGGTGGCCAGCTCGACGTGGACCTCGAGCCCGATGATCAGCTCGTAGCCGTCGAGATCGGTGATCTCGCTCACGGGGCCACCGCCTCGAGCGCGGCGGCGACCTGGAACATGACCGGCTCGCCGAGGGCCGGCGCCATGATCTGCACGCCGACCGGCAGTCCGTGGGCTCCGGTGCCGAACGGGACCGAGATGGCCGGGTGGCCGGCCAGGCTCGACGGCACCGTGCACACGTCGTTGAGGTACATGGTCATCGGATCGGCCGCCTTGTCACCGATCGGGAAGGCCACGCAGGGCGAGCTGGGGCTCACCAGGACGTCGAAGCGCTCGTAGGCGGCTTCGAAATCACGGATGATGGTGGTCCGCACCCGTTGGGCCTTGCCGTAGTAGGCGTCGTAGTAGCCGGCCGAGAGCGCATAGGTGCCGAGCATGATGCGGCGTTTGACCTCGTCACCGAACCCGGCGGTGCGGGTGGCGTCGTAGGTGCCGTCCATGTTGGACCGCTCCTCGCGCAACCCGAAGCGGACGCCGTCGAAGCGGGCCAGGTTCGAGGAGGCTTCGGCCGGCGCGATCAGGTAATAGGCCGACAGGCCGAGCAGGGCGGCCGGGACCGAGACCTCGTCGACGGTGGCCCCCGCGGCGGCCAGGGCGTCGGCGGCGTCGCGGGTCCGGGCGGCGACCTCGGGTTCGATCCCTTCGCCCAGCAGCTCGGTGACCACACCCACCCGCAGCCCGTCGACGCCTCGGTCGAGCACGTCGAGCAGGGACGGGGTGGCCTCGGGGATCGACGTGGCGTCGCGTGGGTCATGGCCGGCGATGACCTCGGTGCACAGCGCGGCATCGGCCACGTCGGTGGCGAACGGGCCGATCTGATCGAGGCTGGACGCGAACGCGATGAGTCCGTACCGGGACACCCGCCCGTAGGTGGGCTTGACACCGACCACGCCGCACAGCGCCGCCGGCTGGCGGATCGACCCGCCGGTGTCGGAACCGAGGGAGACGGCGGCGAAGCCGGCCGCCACCGCCGCAGCCGAGCCGCCGGACGACCCGCCCGGGACCCGATCGGTGTCCTGCGGGAGCCGGGTGGGCCCGAACGCCGAGTTCTCGGTGGACGACCCCATGGCGAACTCGTCGAGGTTGGTCTTGCCCACGGCCACGGCCCCGGCGGCGGCGAGGCGCTCGACCACCGTGGCGTCGTAGGGCGGTCGCCACCCACCGAGGATCCGCGACGAGCAGGTCGTGGGCACGCCTCGGGTGCAGAGGTTGTCCTTCAGGGCGACCGGTACGCCGGCCAGGGGTCCGGGCTCGTGTCCCGCCGCCACCGCGGCATCGACCGCCAGGGCGCTCGCCCGGGCCTCGTCCCGCATGACGTGGTTGAAGGCGTGGATCAGGTCCTCCCGCTCATCGATGCGGGCGAGGTGCTCGTCGAGCACGTCGACGGCGGACCGTTCGCCGGCCCGGACCGCAGACGCGAGCTGACGGGCGCTCACGGCGCCTCCCCCAAGACCGGCGGGACCCGGAACATGCCGTCCTCGGTGGCGGGGGCCTCGGCCAGCACCTCGGCCCGATCGAGGCAGGGCCGCGCCACGTCGGGACGGGTCACGTTCCGCAGCGGATACGGATGAGAGGTGGGCTCGACGTCGTCGAGATCGAGGGCGGCGACGTCGCCAGCGTGGTCGAGGATCGTCTGCAGCTGGCCGGTGAACATCTCCACCTCGGCCTCGGTCAGCGTGAGCCGGGCCAGCCCGGCGACCTTCACGACATCGGCTGCGGTGATGGTGCCGCCATGGGCGGGCTCGGGCTCGGATGCAGACACGCGGCCGAGCCTACGAGATGGCCCTCCCCGCCCCGAATGCGATCCCGCCGGGTCAGAACCCGTGCGAGATGGAGACCGCGGCCGGTCCGAGGATGACGATGAACAGGGCGGGCAGGATGCAGAAGACGAGCGGGAAGGTGATCTTCACCGGCACCTGCATGGCCCGCTCCTCGGCCCGGGCCCGGCGACGATCACGCAGCTCGAGGGCCTGGAGCTTGAGGATGTTGGCCAGCGGGAAGCCGTGCTTCTCGGCCTGGCGGACCGCCGACACGAACTGACGGAGGTCGGCCACGTCGGTACGGTCGGCCAGCGCCTGCAAGGCCTCGCCCCGAGTCAGCCCGAGCTGCATGTCGTGCACCGCTCGGAGCAGCTCACCGGTCAGGACGCCGCGGCCCTCCTGCCCGGCGCGGAGCACCGCGCCGTCGAAGCTCATGCCGGCCTCCACCGTGACCTTCAGCTGATCGAGGACGTCGGGCAGTTCGTTGGTGATGGCCTTGCGCCGATCGTCGGCCGCCCGCTTCACCTTGGCGTTGGGCGCCATGGTGAGCAGCAGGACGAGCAGACCGGCGACCATCAGGTTCATCCGCGTCGCCCCGGCGTGACCGAGGTAGGCCGCGGAGAGGGCCAGGCCGAGGGCGAACCCGGCGACCTGCATGGACACGATGACCTCGGCGCTCCACCGCTTGTCCAGATCGGCGGCTCGGAGTTCCTTGGCGGTGGCCTCCAGGACCCCGCCGGGCATGAACCGGTGCACCGAGCGGTAGATGGCGGCGGCCGCCGGGGCGAAGATGCGCTCCACCGACGACTGCTCGAGCTCGATGGCGCGCGACGTCGGCACGACATCCTCGGGGTCGACGCCGACCGAGACGGTCCGCGGCTCGGGCCGGATGCCCCACACTGCGAGGGAGATCCCCCCGATGACGAAGACGGATGCGAGCCAGACGATCACGACGTCTCCCCCTCGATGTTGTGGCCGATGGTTGTCTGGGTGCGATGCAGGAACGTTTCCATCAGAACTCCGGGTTCACGAGCTTCTTGAGCCACAGGCCGCCGAGGGAGAGCATGGTCAGCGCCACGCCGAGGAGCACGTACCCGATGGTCGAGGAGAACAGCGGCTCGATGTAGGTGGGGTTGGTCATGCCGATGAAGCCCACGAGACCGAACGGCAGCACGAACAGCACGAGAGCGGAGATCTTGCCCTCGGCGGTGAGGGCATCGACCTGACGCTTGATCCGGACCCGGGCCCGGATGGTGTCGCCGACCTGTTCGATGATCTCCGAGAGGTTGCCGCCCACGCTGGACTGGATCTTGATCGCGTCGACCACCCAGTCGAAGTCGGGGGCGTTGATCCGGTAGGACATGGCGTCGAGGGCGTCCTCGAGGCTGCGTCCCAGCCGGGTCTCCATCACGACCCGAGCAAACTCGTCGCTGGTCGGTGACTCGGCTTCCCGAGCGACTGAGTCGAGCGTCTGGCCGAGGCCGTAGCCGGCGGTCAGCGAACCGGTGATGAGCTGCAGCGTGTCGCCGAGCTGATTGACGAACTTCTTCGTCCGCCGCTTGGTGAGGATCTTCAGGAACATCGGGATGCCGAGGGCGGGGACCGCTCCGGCGATGAGGAAGTACGGGATCCCGAACAACGCCACTCCCACGAGCAGCGACACGACCACGATGCCGGCACAGAAGACCACGAACTCGTTCGACCGCACCGCAAGACCGGCGCGGTCGAGGGTGTCGTCGAGGTTGCGACCTCGGTCGTTGGCCTCGAGCACCTGGGCAGAGATGTCGTTGAGCCGGCTCTGGACGCCACCGATCTTGCGCTTGCGGTTCTCCTTGCGGAACTCCTTGGTCTCCTGGCGCTCCTCACGACGCTCGACCACGCTGGTCGAGTTGCGCATCATCATCAGCAGCACCACCGCCCCGGCACTCACCAGCAAGGCAGCGACCAGCGGGATCCAACCACCGGAGAAGATGCCGGCGCTGGGCACCGTGTGGGTTGCGGTGGCGACATCGGGAACGAACTGCTTGACCGCGTCGTGGGCGAAGGTCGAGGTGATCGCCTGCGACGGGTCGTCGGCGATGGAGATGGCGAGGTCGGCGGAGTCGGCCGTCGAAGCCGACCGCCAGCGGATCTCGTAGGTGGTGCTGAGACCGGCCGCCACTCCGCGGAGCGCATCGGAGAACTTGGCGGCGTCGTCGACGGTGAGGACCTCGCCACCGGCGGCGGTGGCCATCGCCTGGAAGGTCTCCGGCTTGAAGTCGAAGGTCTGCAGGCCCACGAAGGACACCTTCGCGCCCGACGTCGACAGGGCGGTGACCGTGTCGTCGAGGGTGGCGGAGCTGACCGAGTCGTCGCCATCGGCGAGCACGACCAGAGCGCTGGTTCCCCCCTGGACACGGAGCTGGGCCAGGCTGAGCTGGACACCGTCGAACAGTGCGGTCTGCCCGGCCGCGATGAGCCCGTTGACCGAGGCACGCGTGGCGTCGCGATCGGTGGTGAAGGCGCTCTGCACGGTGGCGGTGTCGCTGAAGCTGACGATCGACACCGGGACGGTGTCGGGCAAGGTGCCGAGCAGCTCACCGACGGCCTGCTTGGCCTCGGTCAGCGACTGTCCCTGCATCGATCCCGACACGTCGATGGCCACGACGACGTTCAAGGCGTCGTTGCGGGTGCGGACGACGTCGGGGGTGACCGGGTTGCCGTCCTCGGTGACGACGAACGCGTCGTCCAGGTTGCCCTGGAGCGCGGGGCCGGACACCGTGGCCCGGACCAGCGGGAACCCGCTGGTGTCGATCCCCTGCAGCACGAGCTGGTCGGACGGTGCCGCCTGGGCGGCGGCCGGACCGGCGAACAGCATCGTGCCCAGGGCAGTGAGCATGGCAGCGAGCATCAGGATGCCCGACAGGCGGCGCATCACTGGTCACCTCCGAAGATCCGTTCCTCGAACTCGATGCCCATGTCCTTGATGTGGTCGAGGAACGTGGGGCGGTAGCCGGTGGGCTTGAGTGTGCCCAGGACACGGCCGTCGTCGGCGTAGCCCTCCGAGTAGTCGAAGTCGAAGATGGGGAAGACCTCGATCTCGCCGTTGCGCAGGCGACCGATCTCGCAGATCTGGGTGATGCGCCGAGACCCGTCCCGCAGGCGACCGATCTGGATGACCAGGTCGATGGCCCCGGCGATCTGCTGGCGGATGGCCTGCATGGGGAAGTCGATGCCGGCCATGAGCACCATGGTCTCGAGGCGGGTCATCGCGTCGTGCGAGCTGTTGGCGTGCAGGGTCGACAGCGAGCCGGCGTGGCCGGTGTTCATCGCCTGCAACATGTCGAGGGCCTCGCCACCGCGGCACTCGCCGACGACGATGCGGTCGGGACGCATGCGCAGCGCGGTGCGGACCAGGTCGCGGATCGACACCTCGCCGCGGCCCTCGGTGTTCCCGGGCCGGGATTCGAGGCGGATCACGTGGTGCTGGCGGAGCTGGAGCTCGACGACGTCCTCGATGGTGATGATGCGGTCGCCCTCGGGGATGAACGACGACAACACGTTGAGCAACGTCGTCTTGCCGGAGCCCGTGCCCCCGCTGACCAGGATGTTGAGCTTGGCGTGGACGCAGGCCGCGACCATGTACAGCGACTCGATGGTGGCGCTCGAGTTGGAGATGAGGTCTTCGGCGCTGAACGACTTGGCCGCGAACTTCCGGACCGTCAACGACGACCCGTCCACGGCCAGGGGCGGGATCACCGCGCACACGCGGGATCCGTCCGGCAGGCGGGCGTCGACCATCGGCGACGACTCGTCGATGCGCCGGCCGAGCGGTGCGACGATGCGGTTGATCACCTTGCGGAGACTGATCTCGTCGGAGAACTTGATGTCGGCGAGGGCGAGCTTGCCGTTCTTCTCGATGTAGATCGACTTCGTGCCGTTGACCATGATCTCCGACACCGACGGATCGGCGAGCAGGGGCTGGATGGGGCCGTAGCCGAGGAGATCGGCGGCGATGACGTCGACCAGGCGCTCGCGCTCGGCCTCGGAGAGCGGGATGTCCTCGGCGGCGAGCACCTTGACCATCTCGGCCTTCGCCAGGCGCTTGAGCTCCTCGTCGTCGGCATCAGCGTCAGCCGCCTTGTTGCCGAGCGTCAGGAGCAGCGCTTCCTGCACCTTGGCGCGCAGCTGGCTGAACGTCTCGGACTCGAGCAGGTCCGCGGTCATCTTGATGTCCGCCGTGCGAGCATCGTTCGCCGCCGGCGTGGTGTCGGGGAGAGTCAGCTCGAGCGGCTCGTTGGCGTTCTTGACGCGGTCGCCGAGTTTCATCGGATTCAGGCCTTCCGCTTGAACAACCGTCGAGAGCCACCCGCATCGCGCATCGGTACGCCGTCACCGGACGGTTCGATCTTGGCGATCAGGCCCTCGAAGGCCTTGACGATGTTCTGGTTGGAGTGCGACTCCATGACCGGCACGCCGTCGTTGGTGGCCCGCACCATGTCGATCGAGCTGGGGAGCTCGATGTCGACGTGCTGACCGATGCTGCGTTCGATGTCGGCAAGGTCGATGCCGACCTTGGCATCGGCCCGGTTGACCAGGAAGTGGCGGTCCGCGGAGGTGAGCCCGACGACGTCGAGCGCCTCCAGGGCCTTCTGCAGCCCGCGGATCGACGGAATCTCGGTGGCACACACCAGGACGATGTCGGTCGAGAGGTCGAGGGCCGACAACACCCGCTCGGACAGACCGGGATCGGTGTCGATGACCACGTACTCGAACGCCTCGTGGAGCACGGCGAGCGTGCCGGTGATGTGCTCGGAGGTGATGTCGTCGGCCTCGGCCGGGTGCAGCGGCGCACACAAGGCGTAGAGACCGCTGGAGTGGCTGGTCAGAGCCAGCTTGAGGTTGGCGCTGTCGACCGGCCATGACCGGGCGATGTCACCCAGCGTGCTCTTCGGGGTGAGACCGAGCACGTTGGCCACGTCACCGAACTGCAGGTCGAGGTCGACGAGCGCCACCTGGCGGGGATGGATTCGAGCCAGTCCCACGGCGAGGTTGGTGGCCACCGAGGTCTTCCCCGAGCCCCCCTTGGGGGACAGGATCGTGACGATCCGGTGCGGTCTCGACGTCTCTTCCATCGGAGCGGTCAAGGTGTCGGTGCCCATGTCAACCGTAGATCTTGCCGGTGGTCTGGATACCGGTCCCGGCCTCGTTGGCGTCGGCCGGCTCGATGGTCAACCAGATGTCGCCGTAGCTGGACACGAACACGAGCCGCTCGGCGGAGACCGCGTCGACGGCCAGGGTGACGAGGAGGGTGCCGGCCGGCACCGGGGTGCGATCGGCGGCGGTGGCCTCACGGGTCGGATCGGCCACGGGGGCGCCCTGCACGTTGGTCACCAGGATCTTGTGGAGGAGGAAGCCGGTGGTCGAGCCCGAATCCGGGGGGACCGGTGCGGACAGGCTGTTGGCCCCCTCGGGGAACGACGCGATGACGCCGACCAGGTCACCGGGGCGGACGGTGCCACCGACGGTACGGATCGGGTTGAGCGGCACGGTGACCTCGAGCAGCCCCTCGGGCACGCTGACGGTGCCGCCGCCGCGTCCGACGCGGGCCTGGAGCTCGTTGTACTTGTCGGCCGCGACCAGCTTCGAGGCGGTGAGCTGCTCGCCCTCGCCCATGTCGTTGGCGACGACCATGCCGTCGGCCTCACCGATGCTGGCGAGCGCGCCTGCGGCCTGCACCTTGACGGGCACGGACTCGAGCCGGACGAAGTTCTGCAACTCGTTGGCGGCCGTACCGGCCGGGACGTCCTGATTCACGACCAGGACGTCGACGAGCTCTTCGCCCGCCAGGGCACGATCTTCGGCCGTACCGACGTACTTGACGAGGGCGAGAGTGCCCAGGGCGACCAACATGATGGCCCCGATAAGACTGAGACGCTTCTTCTTCTTCACCGGATCTCCCCTTCGGAGGTGCTTCGAACCGCTTCCTCTACATCGGCAGCAGAACGAGAACCTGAAGGGATTCCGGAAGGGTTTTCCCGGCGGGATCAGCGAAACCAGAACCCGAAAGCACCCAAAACGACCCAACTCGCGGGGCTCAGCGGTAGGGATCGTCCTCGATCGGTGCGTCCCACCAGTCCTGCGGAGTATCGGTCTCGGCCTCCACCGGGAAGATGCAATCGACCGGGCACGGATCGACGCACTTGAGGCAGCCGGAGCACAGTTCGGGGATGATGATCACGTCCATGCCGTGGTTGAAGATGGCGCCGAACTGTGGTGGACAGTGCCGGATGCAGGTGTCGCAGTTGATGCAGATCGACATGTCGATGTACAGGGCGGGATTGGTCCACTTCGGGTTCCGCTCCCGGTTCTCCAGCCGCTCTGCTCTGGTCCGTGCCGCCATGCGGTGATGCTAACGGCACTTGACCCCGCGGTCAGGCACGGGTTCACTGGCCGTGTGCCCCCGTCCGCTCCCGCCCCCCACGTCGTCGACGGCGACCGGCAACTGACCGCCCAGGGAACCCTGCGCAAGCGGCAGCTCGTCGACTGTGCCGCGGCCCTCTTCGCCGAGCGCGGGTACGCCGAGACGCGGATCAAGGACATCGTGGACGCGGCGGGGGTGGCCAAGGGCCTCTTCTACTGGTACTTCGACAACAAGGAAGCCCTCTTCGCCGAGGTCGCCGTCGACATCCGCCTCCGGCTCCGCAAGCACCAGGCCGCGGCGATCGATCCGGATGCCGATCCGCTGCTGCAGATCCGCCAGGGCACCGAGGCCTCGGTGCGGTTCATGGCCGAGCACGCCCACTTCTTCTCCCTGCTCGAGGTGGAGAACGGCGCGGTCACGGCCGAGTCGCGCAAGGAAGGCACCGACCAGCACATCGGCGACGTCCGCTCGATCATCGAGGCCGGTCAGCGCCGAGGCTCGATCATCGACGAGGACCCGACCTTGCTGGCGCTCGGTGTCGTCGGCGCGGTGGGGTACTACAGCCACTACCACCGGACCGGCCGGATCGACGTCCCCATCGACGATCTCGCGGCCTACGTGGGAGCCAGCGTGGTGCGAACCCTGGCCGCCGATGCGACGTGCGCGGCCGAGACGCTCGCCTCCTGAGCCCTCGTCTCGGACGCCGGGGTGACGTGCGGTAACGTCCGCACCGAATCGGGACGTAGTCGACGAACCCGCCCAGCGCGAAGGAGCCACTGTGGCCACCCATCCCTTCCTTTCCGACGAATGGATCGACGCGGCGAAGGCCATCCGCGAGGAGTACTCCGGCGCGGCCACCGCGGTCCCCCACGTGATGAAGATGAACCTGGTCGTCACCGAGGTCCCCTTCGGTGAGGGAAGCATCGACGCCCACATGGACACCACCAGCGGCGAGCTCCAGCTCGACACCGGCCACCTCGAGGACGAGGACCTCACCGTCACCGTCGACTACCAGACCGCCAAGGCGATCTTCGTCGAGGGGAATCCGCAGGCCGGCATGCAGGCGTTCATGGCCGGCAAGATCAAGGTCCAGGGCGACATGACCAAGATGATGGCGATGCAGACCGCCCAGCCCGATCCCGCCCAGCTCGAGATGGCGGCCAAGATCTCCGAGATCACGGCCTGAGCGGTCGCCAGGGCGACCTGGCTCAGGCTCGACGAAATGCTGACGCATTTCGTCTTGCGTACACCGCGGGCGAGCGCCGGGTTCGCAACGGGCCGACCCTGGTGGGACGGTCCGCCTCATCGTGATGGCTGGGGAACATCACGTCCGGCAGACCGTCCCACCGGAATCGGCCCGTTGTCGTGATCATGCTATCCGGGTCGGCGCGGCTGCTGTCGCCGCATCGTCGGGTCAGGCAAAGGGCGCGAGAGCGTCCGAGAGCTCGTCGACGCTCCAGCGACGCTCGCGTTCGACCGTCTCGGTGAAGTGCCAGCCCTCCATGAGACGGACCGTCCCACCCTGGATGAACAGGGTCCGCCCGTTGAGCGGGCAGTCCGCGGCCGCCAGGTAGGCGACCAGCGGCGACACGTTGGCCGGGTCCCACACGTCGAACGAGGCGGAGTCGCCCGGGGCGGCCACGATCTCCGACAGACCGGGGGCGGTCTCGGTGAGCCGGGTGCGAGCGGCCGGCGCGATGCAGTTGGAGCGGACGCCGTAGCGGCTCAGCTCCTTGGCGCAGATGGCCGAGAAGGCGGCGACGCCGGCCTTGGCTGCTCCGTAGTTGGTCTGGCCCGGGTTGCCGAGCAACCCCGAGGTTGACGAGGTGTTCACCACCGACGCCGACCGCGGCGTGCCGGCCTTGGCCTGCTCGCGCCAGTAGGTGGCGGCCCAGCGGGTGGGGACGAAGTGCCCCTTGAGGTGCACCGTGCTGACCAGATCCCACTCGTCCTCGGTCATGTTCACCAGGGCGCGGTCGCGCAGGATGCCGGCGTTGTTGACCAGCACGTCCAGGCCACCGAAGGTGTCGATCGCCGCCCGGACCAGACGCTGGCCGCCTTCCCAGTCGGCGACGTCGTCGTGGTTGGCGATCGCCTCACCGCCGGCGGAGCGGATCTCGTCGACGACGTGCTCGGCCGCGCCTTCCTTGCCCACGTCGAGGTCGTTGACCACCACGCGTGCCCCTTCGGCAGCCATCAGCCGGGCGTGGGCCCGCCCGAGTCCGCGGCCGGCTCCGGTGATGATGGCGATCCTGCCGTCGAGCGATCCCACCGGTGCGTTCCTCCCTAGCCATGCGTCGTCCGCCACGTGGATGACGAACCATGGTGGACGCCCCGCGCCCGGGTCAAGTTGCCAGAGGGTCGGGAGCCCCGGTCAGCGCTTGAGCAGCACGTCGACCTCGGTGCCCCGCTTGACCTTCTCGCCGGCACTGGGTGAGGACGCCGTGACGGTCTGGTTGGGGTTGCCCAGGCTCTGGCCCAGTACCAGCCCCGCGGCCTGGAGGGCGGCCTCGGCCTCCTTGAGGTGCATGCCCTTCAGGTCGGGCACCACGACGAGGTCCGGGCCCTTGCTCACGGTCACCGTGATGGTGGTGTCGCGCGGCACCTGGGTGCCGGGCGTCTCCGACAGCGAGATCACCACGCCGACGGGAACGGTGTCGTCGAAGACGTCCTTGCGCTTCGGGACCAGTCCGAGGTCGCCCAGCTGCTTCGCCACCGCGTCGTAGGTGGCGCCGTCGGCGATGTCGGGCACGGTGCGCGGCTCGGGCCCCTTCGACACCACGAGGGGCACGGCCGACTGCTCGGGCAGCTGGGCGGGGACGCCGTCGCCGAGCCGGATCACGCTCCCCTCCGGGATCTTCTCGTCGAAGACCTCGTCGACGACCTCGTGGCTCAGGTTGGCGTCCTCGAGCTCCGCAGTGACCTCGGCGAGCGGCCGGCCGGCCAGGTCGGTGGGCACGTCAGTGAGCTGGTTGCCCTCCGAGACCACGACGACGAGGGTGCCGCCCCGCGCCAACCGCTCGCCGGGAGCCGGTTCGGTGGAGATGATCTCGCCCGGGTCGGTGCCGGTGCGGCGAGCTTTCTTCTGGTCGAGGGTCCACTCGTTCTGGGTCGCCACCAGCTCCAGGTCGCTGATCTGGCTCCCCACCACGCGGGGGACCTCGTACGTCGGCGTCCGGACCGTCTCGAACAGGAAGAAGGCGCCGGCCCCGAGGGCGACCAAAACCATGGCGGCGAGCACGAACGGCCACCGGCGCCGGTGCGATCGCTTCGCCACCGGCGGTTCGCCCGCCGGCGGGATGGGGGCCACGACGGTGGGTGCGGGTCGATCATCGCCGTCGGGCTCGCCGCCGTCGATGTCCTCGGCGCCGCCGGCGCCGGGGACCGCCACGACCTGCGTGGGGTCCGGATCCACGTCACCCAGGGGCAGCGGCACCATGTCGGTGCGGGTGAGGTCGCTGGGACCGGTGCTGGTGCGGGCCTCCTCGAGCGCGCCCACCAGAGGGAGCGGCTGGGGTGCATCCATCCGCTCGGAGGCGGCGAGCAGCAGGATGCCGAGCTCCTCGGCATCGGGGCGGTCGGCGGCCCGGAGGCGGCCGGCCCGCTCGACCACCGAGCGCAGGGGACCGAGCGCCTCCGGTGGCTCGAGGTCGCGATCGACCCGGGCCATCAGGGTGCCGATGGTGGTGTCGGCCTCGAACGGGACCGTCCCGGTCACGGCCTCGACCAGCACCAGGGCGAGGGCGTACACGTCGGCCTTGCCATCGAGCCGCTCTCCCTTGGCCTGCTCGGGCGCGGCATAGCGGACGGTGCCCAACATGGCCCCGTCGGGCTCGGTCACGGCCGCCTCGGCGATGGCCCGGGCCAGACCGAAATCGGCGATGCGGAGCCGGCCAGCGGTGTCGAAGAGGATGTTGGCCGGCTTGAGGTCACGGTGCACCAGGCCGGTGCCGTGGGCGTGGGCCAGACCGCGGCAGACGTCGAGGCCGACCACGAGCGCCTGGGACGGGGTCAGGAGCCGACCGGCGTGCAGCATCGCCCGCAGGCTCCCGCCGGCGAGGTACTCGGTGACCAGGTACGGCACCTCGTCCTCACCCCAGTCGTAGACGATGACCACGTTGGGATGGCTGATGGCCGCCACCGTGCGGGCTTCGGCCCGGAATCGCCGGAGGAACCGCTCGTCGTGGGCCAGCGTCGGCTGCAGCATCTTTATCGCTACCTGCCGCCCGAGGCGCACGTCGTCGGCCAGGAACACCTGGGCGGAGGCGCCGGCCCCCAGAGGAGCGACGAGCCGATACCGGTCGCTCACGACGCGACCGACCTGGTCGGAAAGGCGTACAGGGCCCATCGGACCAACGATAGGGCTGATGCCGCGACACCCGGTGGAGGGTCGTGTCGGGACCGGGGCCAGCGCCGCGTGGTGGCGAACCGAGGCGAGGCTGCGAGACTGCTGCCGATGGAGGAGCTGGACCAGCGGATCGCCGCACCGGCGGCGTTGACCGTGGCGTTCGTGCTGGTGCTGGCCGAGTCGTTGGCCGAAGCGGCGTTCGTGATCGGCCGCGACGACTACGGCCCGGGTGGAAAGGCCCTGGTGGTGGGCGCGATCGGCACCAAGGTGCTGTGCGCGGCCGGGGCGCGCCGGCTCAGCGCGGCCGGGGCGCTCGGTCTGCTCGCCCTCGAGGTGACCGGCATCGTCGTCGCCCTCGGTGCCCCCTGGTCCTTCGGTCTCCGCATCGCCCTGGTGGCCTGCGTTGTGGCCGTGTACGCCCTCGTGCTGTCCTCGATGCACGCATTCCCCAGCCCGGAGCTCCCATGACCGTGCCCATCGCCTACCCCACCCGGACCAAGGTCGTGGTGGTGGTCGTGCTCGCCGTCGCCATCGCCGGCTTCCTGATCGCCGGCCTGCGAGCCGACACGAGCCACTCCGACGACGTGCGGGTCAGCGGTGCGCCCGGTCAGGCGGTGCAGGACACCGAGGGCGTGCTCGCCGTCTCGCCGGGGGACGGCTCCCAGGCGCTCGCCCAGCAGCCCTTCAGCATCCGGCTGGCCCCGGGCTGGACGGGAACGCTGACGTTCCTGCCCGGCGACGGCAACGCCACGCCGCTGCCCCAGGACGAGATCGAGGTCACCGCGCTCAACGAGCTCGTCTACCAGCCCGCCGACGGCAAGACCCTGGAACGGCTGCCGGCGGGCACCACCAGCTGCGTGAGCGCCACCGTCTGGGACCAGGTCCGCGGTCGCGACGCGACCGAGACGGTCAAGACCTGGTGCTTCTCGGTGACCTGAGCGAGGTCAGGGGAGCTCACCGGTGGCGAGCAGGTGCTCGAACCCGGCTTCGTCGAGGATCGGGATCCCGAGCTCCTCGGCCTTGGTGAGCTTGGACGCTCCCGGCCCCTCCCCCACCACCACGGCCGTCGTCTTCTTCGAGACGCTTCCCGGGGCCTTGCCGCCCCGGGCCTTGATGGCCTCCTCGACCTGCTCGCGGTTGTAGCGCTCGAGCGTGCCGGTCACCACCACCGACAGCCCGTCGAGCGTCTGGGCCACGTCGGGCGCGGCCGGGCCCTCGAGGTTCACGCCGGCGGCCCGGAGCCGATCGAGCATCGCCCGGTTGGCTGGCTGGCCGATCCAGGCGATGACGGCGCGGGCGATGGTGGGGCCGACCCCGTCGACCTGGGCGATCTGTTCCTCGCCGTCGTCGGCGAGCGCGGCCGCCTCGATGGCGTCGAGGTGGCCGAACCGGGCGGCGAGGGCCTCGGCGCCGGCGGGGCCCAGGTGGCGGATGTTCAGTCCCACCAGGAGATGGGCCAGCGGGCGCTGCTTGGACGCCTCGATGGCGGCCCGGAGGTTGTCGACCGAGGTCTGCCCGTAGCCCTCGAGCTCGAGGACGCGATCGAAGTCGATCTCGTAGACGCTGGCGATGTCGTGGAGCAGGCCGAGCTCGATGAACTGGGCCACGGTGCGCTCGCCGAGGCCCTCGATGTCCATCGCGCCCCGACTGGCGTAGTGCTCGATGGCCCCCTGACGCTGGTACGGGCACTCCGGGTGGACGCACCGGGTGTCGGACTCGCCCTCGGGGCGGACCAGCGTCGACCCGACCGGACACGGGCAGATCGTGGGGAACTCCCACTCGGGCAGCCCGGCGGGCCGGGCGGCCAGTACCGGACCGACCACCTCCGGGATGACGTCGCCGGCCCGGCGCACGATGACGGTGTCGCCCGGACGGACGTCCTTGGCCTTGACCTGGTCCTGGTTGTGCAAGGTGGCCCGCTCGACGTTGGCGCCCCCGACGAAGACCGGTTCGAGCACGGCGTACGGGGTGGTCCGCCCGGTTCGGCCGACCGACACGCGGATGTCGAGCAGGGCCGTGGTGCGCTCCTCCGGTGGGAACTTGTAGGCGATGGCCCAGCGGGGGGCCCGTGCCGTGGTTCCGAGGTCGTCGCGGCGGGCGAGATCGGCGACCTTGGTGACCACACCGTCGATCTCGTAGGCGAGATCGTGGCGATGCTCCTGCCAGTGCCGGCAGAACTCGACCACCTCGTCGATGGTGTCGACCGACCGGATCTCCGGGTTCACGGGGAAGCCCAGCTCCCGCAGCAGGTCGAACGCATCCTCGTGATGAGCCATCTCCGGCCCACCCTCCACCTCGCCCAGCTGGTAGCACCACATCGACAGCTCGCGTTCGGCAGTGACCGACGGGTCCTTCTGGCGCAGCGACCCGGCCGCCGAGTTGCGGGGGTTGATGAACGGCGCTTGACCGGCGGCGGCCGCCCGTTGGTTGAGGGCCTCGAACGCGGTGGACGTCATGTAGATCTCCCCGCGGACCTCGAACACCCGCGGTGCCCCGGGGGGCAGCGACGCCGGGATGCAGTCGATCGTGCGGACGTTGGCGGTCACGTCCTCGCCGGTGCGACCGTCACCCCGGGTGGCGGCCTGCACCAGCTCGCCGTCCTCGTAGCGCAACGAGATGGCGACACCGTCGATCTTGAGCTCGCACACGTAGCCGTAGTCGATCGAGGCGTCGCCCTCATCGACGCCGAGCCGACGCTGCAGCCGCTCGTGCCAGGCCCGCAGGTCGTCCTCGTCGAAGGCGTTGTCGAGCGAGAGCAGCGGTGTCGAGTGCACAACCGGGGCGAACAGCTCGGCCCGGCGCCCACTGACCTGCTGCGTCGGCGAGTCCTCGCGGGCCAGTGACGGGTACCGCTCCTCGAGGTCGCGGAGCTCGCGCACCAGGGCGTCGTAGTCGGCGTCGGCGATGATCGGCGCGTCGTCGACGTAGTACCGCTCGTTGTGCTCGAGCAGCTCGTTCCGCAGCGCGGTGACCCGATGGACGGCGTCAGCAGGGGGTGCGTCGCTCACTGCGCTCAGGGCCTGCGGCTCCGCCGCAGTCGTGCCGGCTGCTCGCTGGCGCTCCCGACGCCGGCCAGCTCAGACGCTGGCGAACCGTACGGTTTCGTTGCTCCGGATGGCACCCGTCATGCTCCGACGGCGAGGCGGACGCCGAAGGACTGGCGCCGCACCCGTTCGGCCAGCTCCACCGACAGGGCGAGGATCGTCTCGGCCTGCACGGGATCGTAGGAGGCGAGCCCGCACTCGGGGGTCACCAACGCCTGTTCGCGGAGCCGCAGCGCGTCGCAACCCCGCTGCACCAGCTCGCACCACGTCTCCGACAGGGCCCGCCACAGCAGGCCGGGCTCGGTGCCGACCGGCCGGTTGGTGGGCACCGCGCCCCACGCGACCCAGCCGCCGCGGTCGAGGTGGACGCCGAGGGCGCCGGCGTGGTCGGCGATGCCGGCATCGGTGGGCATCGAGATGATCTGCGGTCCGGCAGCCAGGGCGAGGCGCCAGTCGGTGTCCCCGCAGCAGTGCAGGCCGGTCACGGCGTGGGGCTCGATGGCGGCGAGCGCGCCGGAGACCAGGTCGATGGCGTGGTCGGCCGACGTCGGGAAATCGGGTCGTGACAGGGCCACGAGGCCGGGCTCGTCGACGAAGATGACCTTGGGGGCCAGGGGCGCGATCCTCGTCGCCTCCTCGATCACCGCGTCGGCCCGGACCCGGACGGCTGCCCCGGCGGTGGCGAAGGCACGGTCGGCGCGGACGCCGGCCTCGATCAGGGCGAGCCCCAACGTGATCGGTCCGGTGATCTGGAGCTTGATCGGGGCGGTCCGGTGGCGGGTGGCGGCGAGGAATGCCCGCAGGCCCCCGAACGCGGGACCATCGATGCCCGACCCGACCGCGGGGTCGAAGGGGTTGCCGGGATCGAGCTCACCGGTGACGCGCGGGGTCCCGTCGGAACCGATCTCGACGCCACGGAGACCCCACAACCCCTGCGAGATCATGCCCTCCCGAGGATCGAGGCGCGGCAACGACGGCGCGGCCGGGAGGTCGGGACACGCGGCCAGGGCGACCGCGACCGCGGCGTCGACCTGGCGATGGGGCAGGCTGCCGATGGCGGACGCGGTACCGACGCGCAGGTTGATGGGTTTCATGAATTCGTCTCTTCCGCCGTGACCGACTTGTGGCACGCGGCGTACGAATCGCTGCGTCCCCCCGGAGTCTGCATGACACCGGAATAGCCACCGGAGCGCCCGGCGAGCAAATCTTGGGTCGATGGCTGCCCCACCCCTCTGGCGATCGCTGTGGCCCCTGCGGGCCGTCTGGCTCTCGCTGCCGGTGTTCATCGGCCCCGCGTTGGCCGATGCGCTGGCCACCCACAGCCGATCCGTGCAGGTGGTCGGTTCCCTGCTGGCCTGGGCCATCTGGGGCGTGACGCTGGGGGCGATGCTCGTACCCCGCACCGCCACGTTGACCCTGGTGCGCCTGGCGGTGCCCGGCGGGTTCGTGGTGGCCGCCTGGGCCGCGATCGGGGCCGACCGTCCGGGCTGGGCCGCGGTCGGCATCGCGGCGGGCGCGGTGGCCGTCCTCGCCCTCGCCGGGCCGGGCGTCGCCGACGGGTTCGTCGACGGATCGAGCTACGGCAACGAACGACGGGTCGCGCTGCGAGTGCCCTTCGCGATCCTCGTCGGGCCCGCTCCGCTCGCCTGGGCGACGGCGGCCGCCGGCGTGGTGACCGGTCCGCTGCTGCTCGCCGCCCAGCAATGGGTGGCGGGCGTGCTGGCCGTCGCCGCCGGGATCCCGGTCGTCGTCGTGGTGGCCCGCCGCATGCACCTGCTCAGCCGGCGCTGGCTCGTCTTCGTTCCCGCCGGCGTGGTGGTACACGATCCGTTGACCCTGGTCGAGCCGATCCTGCTCCAACGCCACCTGGTGAGCCGGATGGGCCCGGCGCTGGCAGATGCGGGCACCGAGGACTCGGCGGTCGACACCACCGGCGGCGCCCTCGGACTCGCCCTCGAACTGCGGGCCTCCGAGCCGTTCTCCGTCGGCATGCGCCATGGTCGCGACCAGGAGGAGCGCGAGGGTGTGACCGGGATGCTGGTGACCCCGACCCAGCCGGCCACGACGCTGACCATCGCGGCCGATCACCACCTGCCGGTCGGCTGAACCGGACGGGAGCGGCCGGCCCGACCCGTCACACCACGATGCCGCCACCGACCACGAGGTCGTCCCGGTAGAGCACCACGGACTGGCCGGGGGCGAGCCGTCGCTGGGCGGTGTCGAAACGAACCCGGACACCGGTGTCGGTGGGCTCGACGACCGCCGGGCGGGGAGCGCCGTGCGCGCTGCACTGGGCGAGGACCGCACCGGTGACCGGGTCGTGGGCCCACACCACCGAGCCGAGCTCCACCGTGTCGGTCTCCAGCTCGGCGGCGTCGCCGATGGTCACCGTGGCGGTGGCGACGTCGACGTCGACCGCGTAGCGGGGTGTGCCGTGCCCGCCGACGTCGAGGCCACGACGCTGCCCGATGGTGACCAGCTCGACGGCCTCGACGTGGCCCACCACCGTGCCGGAGGTGTCGACGATGCGACCCGGCGTGTAGTCGATCCGATCGGCGAGGAACCCGCGCCGGCCCTCGGTCGAGGTGATGAAGCAGACGTCCTGGCTGTCGGGCTTGGTGGCCGTGCGCAGGCCGAGCCGGGTGGCCTCGGCCCGCACCTCGTCCTTGGTCATCCCGCCGATGGGGAACGACACCCGGTCGAGGACGGGGCCGGCCACGACGTAGAGCACGTAGCTCTGGTCCTTGGCCGCATCGGCACCCCGCCGCAGGTGGGTGCGTCGGTCGGGCCCCGGGCCGAGCCGGGCGTGGTGCCCGGTGGCGACGTGGTCGAAGCCGAGAACCTCGGCCCGGTCCAGGAGCCGATCGAACTTGAGGTGCCGGTTGCACTCGATGCACGGGTTCGGGGTGCGACCGGCGGCGTGGGCGGCGACGTAGGGGTCGATGACATCGGCGGTGAAGTCCTCGCCGAAGTTGAAGACGTGGTGCTCGATGCCGAGGTGGTCGGCGACCCGGCGGGCGTCGTCGACATCGGACACCGAGCAGCACCCGCTGTCGCTCTCGCCACCCCAGAGCTTCATGGTGACCCCGACGACCTCGTGGCCCTGCTCGGACAGGAGGGCGGCGGCGACGGACGAGTCGACCCCGCCCGACATGGCGACGAGGACCCTCATGCGAACTGCCGCATCCGGTCGACGGCCGTCGGGACGGCCTCCAGCGCGAGGTCGATGTCGGCGTCGCTGGTGGACCAACCGAGCGAGAGTCGCAGGCTGCCCTGGGCCAGCGCCCGGGGCACCCCCATGGCGGCGAGCACGTGGCTGGGGTCCTGGGCGCCGGACGAGCACGACGAGGCGGCCGAGGCGTAGAGGTCGCGATCCTCGAGCAGGACGAGGAGGGTCTCGGCCTCGACGTCGGGCACGCACACGTGACAGTTGCCGGCGATCTTGCCCGTGCGGTCGCCGTCGAGGACCGCCGTCTCGACCAGGCCGGCGATGCGGGCGACGAGTCCGTCGGCCAGGCGATCTCGCATCGCGCCGAGGCGGGCGACGGTGTCGGCTCGGGTGGCGACGGTGACCGCGGCGGCGGCCGCCGCCCCGACGATCCCGGCCACGTTCTGGGTGCCGGACCGCCGGCCCCGCTCCTGACCTCCGCCGAGCAGCTGGGGGCGGAGGGCGACGCCGTCGCGGACGGCGAGGACCCCGACGCCCTGCGGACCCCCGAACTTGTGGGCCGACAGCGACAGCAGGTCGACGCCGGCGGCGACCGCGGGGAGGTCGAGCCACGACAGGGCCTGGACGGCGTCGGTGTGGATCACGGCCCGGGGAGCGCGCTCGCGAACGAGCGCGACCACGGCGGCGAGATCGGCGACGACGCCGGTCTCGTTGTTGACCGCCATCACCGACACGACGCGCACGTCGTCGGCCAGCGTGCTCGCCAGGGCGTCGAGATCGACGCGCCCTCGACCGTCGACGGAGACGACGGTGCCGCCCCGCGACTCGACGACGTGCAGCACGGCGTGGTGCTCGGTGGCCGGGCAGACGGCGCGCCCCCCGACGGCATCGAGGACGCCGCCGATGGCCAGGTTGTCGGCCTCGGTGCCGCCGGCGGTGAAGACGATGTCGCCGGGCTCGAATCCGGTGGCGGCGGCGAAGACGTCGCGGGCGTCGTCGATGGCGCGGCGCGCGTCGCGGGCCATGCGGTGCGCGCCGGACGGATTGCCGACGAGCTCGCCCAGCCACGGGAGCATGGCCGACCGGGCCTCCGGACGGACGAGCGTGGTGGCGGCGTGATCGAGATAGGCCACGGCCGCAAGGCTACGACGGCCCGGGCGCGCTCCCCCACGTGAGCGGCGGCTCCTCCGCCACCCACACCGGCGCGGGCACGCCGGGCGGCGCGGCCGGCACAGGTCCGCCCGTGCGGGCCTGGTAGGCCGCGGCCACCGTGATGAGGAACGACTCGCTGTCGGTGCCCGGCGGCAGCGAGACGCCGACGACGCGTGCGACGCCCGCCGCCAGCTCGTCAGCCCGCTGGCGCCTCGCCTCGATGCGCAGGTCGGACACCCGCAGCAGGAACGACCGCACCAGGATGTAGGCCTCGTCGCTCAGCCGGGACACGTCGAGCGCGGCCCCGTACGGTCCCCAACCAGGTGGGGGGCGGAACACGATCGGCTGCGAGAAGGCGGCCGCCTGCCGCTCGCGGATGACGATGGTGCCGGCGGCGAGGTCGCCCAGCCGTTGGCTCTGCCGGGTGGCGAGCGCGGTGATGATGGCCACGCTCCCGGCCCCGACCAGGAAGTCGACGATGCCCACCGCCGAGCGGATGGCGGCATGACGGAACCGGACCGGCGCGCCTTCGACCGTGACCACCCGCAACCCGACCGCCATCTTCCCCGGGGTCCGACCGTTCCAGATCGTCTCGAACACCACCGGGTAGACGAAGATGACCGCGAAGACCGCGACGATCAGCGTGACGACCACGAACGTCTCGTCGATGACGAAGCCGGCGACGCCGAGGGCGAAGACCAGGGCGTAGAGCAGTCCGCCGCGCACCGCGACGTCGATCAGGAAGGCGAGCGATCGGCTCCCGAGACCCGCCTCGGAGAACTCGAGCAGCACCGCCTCGGGCGTCACGATCCCGGCCACGGGGTCTCGCGTCGCGGGAGGGACGACCACGGCTGGCTACCGTACCGGGCACCGTGGACGTCGATCGCTTCATCTCCGTGCACCGCCCGGCATGGGATCGACTCGCCCACCTGTCCAAGCGCGGGCGCAGCGGCGGAAAGCGACTGGCGCCGGCCGAACTGGACGAGCTCGTCCACCTGTACCAGCAGGTGTCGGGCCATCTGTCCCACGCCCAGGCCACCTACGGCGACGCCGCCCTCAACGCCACCCTCACCCGCGTCGTCGCCGATGCCAACGCCGCCATCTACGGCACCAGGGCGTCGCTGGGCTCCGCGGTGCGTCGCTTCGTCTTCTTCACGTTCCCGGGCGCGGTGTGGCGCATCCGGCACTTCGTCCTGGTGTCGGCGCTGCTCAGCATCCTGCCCGCGATCGCCGTCGGCACCTGGATCGCCAACTCCGACGCCGCCCTCGACGCATCCGGCGACGAGGCCGTGCGCGCCGCGTACGTGCAGCAGGATTTCGCCGACTACTACTCGTCCGCTCCGGCCACCCAGTTCGCGGCCGAGGTGACGTTCAACAACATCCAGGTCTCGATCGCCGCCTTCGCCCTCGGGATCCTCGGGTGCATCGGCACCGCGGCCATCCTCGTGTTCAACGGCGCCAACGTCGGCGTCGCGGCCGGGTTGTTCGCCGCGGTGGGTGAGCAGGCGCGGTTCTGGGGCCTGATCCTCCCGCACGGCCTGCTGGAGATCACCTCCGTGGTGGTGGCCGGGGGCGCCGGGCTCCGACTCGGGTGGTCGCTCATCGATCCCGGCGACCGAACTCGTGGTCGCGCGCTCACCGAGGAAGGGCGCCGATCGGTCATCGTCATCCTCGGCCTGATCTTCACCTTCGGGACCGCCGGGCTCATCGAGGGATTCGTGACCGGTAGCCCCTTGCCGACGGTGGCTCGGGTCGCGGTGGGCGTCACGGTGGAGACCGCGTTCCTCACCTACATCTGGCGCTACGGACGCTCGGCCGAGGCCACGGAGGCCGCGCTGGCCGTGGCCTGACAGCAGATCAGAGGCGGCCGGACGCCTTCATGTCGAGGTAGGCGTCGCCGAGCTCGGCCGCCAGCTGCTGCGGGGGCGCGTCCACCACGGTGGCCCCCGCGGCCCGCAGCCGGGCCGCAACGCGGGCGCGGGATCGCAGCGTCCGGGCCGCCGCGGCCTGGCGGTAGGCCGATTCGTGATCGGTGGCGGCACCGTCGGCCCAGGCCCGGACCTCGGGATCCTGGACCGCACCCACCAGCAGGAGGTGCGATCGGGTGAGGACGGGCAGGGCGGGCAGGAGCGACTCGCCCACCGCCTGCTCGACGAGGTCGGTGAGCAACACGATGAGCGAACGTCGGCGGAACCGGGCCAGCAGCTGGTGGAACGCCGACGCGTAATCGCTGTCGACCAGCGCCGGCTCGAGCTCGTAGAGGGCGTCGGTGACCCGGCCGAGCTGACCGCGGCCGTGGCCGGGCGACACCGTGGCCCGGATGTCGCGGTCGAAGGCGAGCAGGCCGCAGCGGTCGCCCAGTCGGGTGGCGACCGTGGTGATCAGCAGGGCGGCGTCCATGGCGAACTCGGACCGCGGCACACCGTCGACCCGGCCGGCCATGACCCGCCCGTTGTCGAAGGCCACGATCACGTTCTGGTTCCGCTCGGCCCGGAAGGTCCGGACGATGGGGCGCCCGGCCCGGGCCGTGGCGGCCCAGTCGATGCGCCGGAACTCGTCGTCGACCGTGTAGTCCCGCAGTTGGTCGAAGTCGGTGCCGCCACCGCGCCCCTTCGCCGAGCGCAGGCCGACCTCGAGGATCCTGGCCCGGTCGATGCGCAACTCGGCCTCCTCGCGAGAGCGGAAGCGGGGGTACACCCGCACCGTCGCCGGTACCTGCATCCGGCCCTGACGAGCCGCCAGGCGCAGCGGTCCGTCGGCGCGCCACACCAGCTCCGTGGGTCGGAACCGCCCCCGCCGGGACGGCGTGATGGTGGTGGTCACCGTCAAGGCGCCGTGGGCCGGGACCCGGCCGGCGAAGCGTCGGCTCCCGGGCTGCAGGCTCGGCGCCAGCTCGTCGGCCACCGCCATGTGGAACGACCGTGACCGGAGGCTCCGGACCCGCCAGGTGACCTCGGAGGTGGTGCCCAAGGTGACCACCCGGGGCAGCGATCGCTCGATCACGAACCAGCTCGCACGCGGGGCGAGCAGCCAGTCCAGGATGGCGAGGCCGGCCAGCCCACCGTCGACGACCACGAGCCGGGCGACGACCGAACCCGGGACGAGCGCGCACGCGGCCGCCGCGACCGCGGCGACCACGACCAGGCGGGCGGTGGGGACCGGCACAGGGGGTCAGCGCGGTGCCGGGACGGACGCGAGGATGCCGTCGAGGACGGCGTCGGCCGTGGTGCCCTCGAGCTCCAGCTCGGGGCGGACCTGGATCCGGTGCCGCAGGGTCGGCTTCACCACCGCCTTGACCTCGTCGGGACTCACGTAGCTCCGACCGGCGAGCCACGCCCACGCCTTGGCGGCGTGCAGCAGGTTGGCCGCCCCCCTCGGCGACGCCCCGAGCGACAGCGACGAGCTGGCACGCGATGCCCGGGCGATGGCGACGATGTAGGCGAGGATCGGATCCTCGACGCCGATGCGGTCGATCTCGGCCCGCCCGGCCGCGAGGTCGGCCGCCCCCGCGACGGGGCGAACACCGGCCGCGGTTGGGTCGTGGGGATCGAGGCCGGCGTGGTGCCGAGCGAGGATCTCCTGCTCCTGGCCGGCATCGGGGTACGCGACCTGCAGCTTGAACAGGAAGCGGTCGAGCTGGGCCTCGGGGAGCGGGTAGGTCCCCTCGTACTCGATCGGGTTCTGCGTGGCGATCACCACGAACGGGTCCGGGAGCATCCGGGCGTCACCCTCGACCGAGACCTGGCGCTCCTCCATCGCCTCCAGCAGCGCGGCCTGGGTCTTGGGTGGGGTGCGGTTGATCTCGTCGGCCAGCAGCACGTTGGTGAACGCCGGACCGTTGCGGAAGCGGAACCCGCCGGCGCTGTCGTAGATCACCTGACCCAGCACGTCAGACGGCATCAGATCGGGCGTGAACTGCACCCGCTTGAACTCGAGGTCGAAGGCGGCGGCGACCGTCTTGACCAGCAGGGTCTTGGCCACGCCGGGCACTCCCTCGAGCAGCACGTGGCCCCGGACGAGCAGGGCGGCGACGATGCCCGAGAGGACGCCGTCCTGGCCGACCACGACCTTGGCGACCTCGTCACGGACGGCCAGCACCGCGTCCCGGGGTGTTCGCGCCTCAGCGGTGGCTGGCGATGCGCTGATGGGCTCGGTCATGGATGATCTCCTCACGGATGCGGGCAAGCAGGTCGGCGACCACGACGAGATCGTCGTCGCTGGACACGGGGCGGGCGACGGCTCGGTGGATGTCGTCGTCGCTGAGGTCGGTGTGGGCCCGCAGGGCGGCGTGAACGACCGCACCGGTGGCGTCGAGCGGGATGCCGAGCACCCCGGACAGCTCGCGGCGGGCGCGATCTCGCAGGATCGCCGCGGCCCGCTCGGGGCGATGGTTGTTCTCCAGCAGGCGCCCGACGGCTCGGGTCAACTCGGAACCCTCGATCAGGACGGGCTGGGTCTCCACGACCGGTCGGCCGAGACGCCGGCTGCGCCAGCCGACGAGGACGACGAACGCCACCACCAGCTGAGCGAGCGCCGCCCGCACAGGTGTGTCGATGAGATCGGCGAGCGTCTGGTTGCCACCGCCGGGCACCGCGGGGCGCAGGAACACCGAGCGCTGACCGTCGCCGGCGAGCAGGGACGCCACCAGCACGGCGTTGTCGGCCTCGTCGAGGAGGTCGTTGGTGAACAGATCAGGCCCGCCGATGCTGATCACCCGTCCCGCTCCTGACGGAGTGGCGACGACCACGGATCCCCCGGCCCGGGTGCCGAAGCATCCCGTCGCTCCGGCCCCGACGGTGAAGGCGCGGGCCACACCGACCTGGAGCCGTCGGACCTCGGTGAGACCGTCGATCGCGCACGTCCCGGTCACCTCGTCGGCCACCGCGCCGGTGGCCATGGGCGAGAACGACGAGCTGGGATCGGCGACGACCAGGGTCCCACCGGCGCGCACCCAGGCGCGCAGTTGACTGGACCGCGACGCGCCGAGGCGATCCTGGAGCAGCAGAGCCACGTCGACGTCGGACGGGGGCAGGCCGTCGACGACGTCGATCGATCCGCCGAGCCGGGACACGAGTTCGACCACGGCCTTGGTCCCGTCCGGCGCGGTCGAGCCAGGATCGAGCGGCGGACCCGAGGTCCGGCGGGCGGCGGAGACGTAGGCCCCCAACACGACGACCACGAGGAGCCCGGCGACGAGCAGGACCCGGCGGCTCACGACGCACCCACCGGGGCCGACACCCGGCTGCGGTCGAGGGCGGCGGCCTCGACCTGCCCGCAGGCGTCGGCGAACGCGACGTAATCGGCACCGTCGACCGGGTCACCGCCGTACCACGCGTCCTCGAACTGCCGGGTCAGCCGGTCCAGGGTCGTGGCCTCGGACGGCACCTGGGCCTCGATCACCGCCCGGTACTCCGCGGCGGTGCGACCCGGTGAGTCGTCCACCACTCCCCCGGTGATCAGACGGGCGAGGAGAGCCTGGTGGCGGCACCGCAGCGCGCCGTGGTGATCGCCGGCGGCCGCCAACCGGGCGGCCTCCTCGAGCCAGACCCCCGCGTCGCGGGGTGATTCCGTTCCGTACCGAAGACCCTCGGCTCCCGGCCGCCGACCGGTGGGGGTGACGCGAAGGGCGCGGGCGAGCAGCCACCCCGCCGCGGAGACGATCCCGATCACGACGAGCCAGCCGATGAGGGTGCCGGCCCCACCCCCGGTGAGGGTGCCCACCACGTCGCCCAGTCGGGCGAAGACCCAGTCCACGACCCGCTCGACGATGCCCTTGGCGGGTTGCGAGTAGTCGGGTCCGGAGAGGATGTCGTGCGCCGCCCGACGGGCCGCCTCGGGGTCAATCACCGAAGAGGACACGGGTGCGCCGTTCGATGTCGAGTCCCTCGGAGCGGATGCGCAGATCGAGGTGATACAGCACGGCGACCCCGGCCGTGAACGGGGAGACGACCAGTTGGGACAGGATCTGCCCCACCGCCCGGGCCAGCCAGTGCCAGTCGTCAGGAACGACGACGGTGGCCAGTTCGGGGAGGATCTGGAACCCGAAGCCGACCAGCGCGCCGATGAGCCCGACGAGCGCGGGCACGGCGAGGGAGGTCCCGAAGCGGGAGCCGGTGAGCTGCATCGAGCGGGCGACTGCTCGGAACGGCCCCACACCCTCGGCAACGATGACCGGGCTGACGAGCTGGAGGAAGGCCATGACCAGGTAGGCGCCCACCGCGACACCCAGCAGGCCGACGAGCTCGAACAGGTGCACCACCACGACCCCGGCCAGCAGGGCCGGCGCCCGGACGGCGGTGTGGCGCACGGCCTGGCCCGGCGTGACGTCTTCGCCTTCGTACCACCCGGCCACCATGACGGCGAGCGCTCCCGCCAGCAACGCGAGGGAGACCGCGCCGATGGCCAGTGTGACCAGCGCCGGCGCGGCGCCGGCGAACACGTCGGAGCCCGAGGTGTTCGACGTCGAGGCGCCGAATGGCCCGAGCAGGTCGGATCCCAGGGCGTTGCGCAGCAACAGGGCGGACAGCACCTCGACCGGCACCACGAACGTCACCGCCAGCACCAGGACATCCCTCGGGCGGCGCTTGACGATGTTGAACGCACCGTCGAGCAGATCGGGAACGGTCATCGGCCGCAAGGGCAGCGGTGGTGGCGGCAGGGTGGGCCGCGCCCTGGGGGCCGTCGAGGCCGGTGCCGGGGCGGGCCGGGAGGGAACGTCGGGCGCCGGAGCATCCGGGCGGGGCTGCGGGGCGACCTCCCCCGGCGACGCCCACGGCGCCGTCATCGGCTCCTCAGCCGTTCGCCTCGACGATCGTCGGTCATCGCCGGCCACGCTACCGATCGTCCCGGAGCGGCCGGACCCAGCAACATGGGTCGGTGGACGGCTACCGACCGACGACCTACGGCGACGGCTTCGCCGACGTGTACGACGACTGGTACGCCGACGTCTCGCCCCCCGCCGAGACGGCCGCGTTCCTGGCCCGGCGGGTGGACGGGCTCGTGGTCGAGCTCGGCAGCGGCACCGGCCGCCTCGCCGGCCCGCTCGCCGCCCTGGGCGTGCCGGTGGTGGGCCTCGACGCGTCCATCGCGATGCTCGAACGATCGCGACGGAGCCACCCCGACGTGCCCGTCGTGGCGGCCGACATGGCCGAGCAACCGTTCCGGTCGGCCACGGCCTCGGGTGTGCTCATCGCGTTCAACACCCTGTTCAACCTCCCGTCCGCCGCGCTCCAGCAGCGGGCCCTGCACCAGGCGGCCACGCTGCTGGAGCCGGGGGGTGTCGTCGTCGTCGAGGCGTTCGTGCCCGGGGCGGGAGCCGAGGCCCGGTCGAGCCACGTCGAGGTGGTCCGCCTCGACGTCGACGTGGTGGTCCTGCAGGTGAGCCGCACCGATCCCGGCGACGGGACCGTGACCGGGCACCACGTCGAGCTGCGCGACGGTGCACCGGTGCGGCTCCGCCCGTGGCACCTCCGCTTCACCGACCCGGCCGGCCTCGACCACCTGGCGGCGAGCGCCGGCCTTCGGCTCGTGGAACGCTTCGGCGACTGGGCCGAGACGCCGTTCGACGCGGCGAGCGGCACCCACGTCAGCGTGTACCGACACGCCGAGTGACGCCAGTAGTCTCCGGCGTTGTGAGCCAGCTGCGCCTCAACCCGCTGACCGGACGATGGGTCACGATCTCGTCCGCCCGTGCCGACCGGCCCGGGAACCTCGTCAGTCGGCAGCTACCGGTGGAAGCCGAGCCGGGGCGTCCCTGTCCGTTCTGCCCCGGCAACGAGGAGGAGACCCCGCCGTCGCTCGAGGAGTACGGGACCGACGGCGACTGGTCGGTCCGGGTGGTCCCCAACAAGTACCCCGCCTTCTCCGGTTCCGAGCCCATGCGGGTCACCAACCTCGGACCGGTCTTCACCCAGGCCAACGCATCGGGCATCCACGAGGTCCTGGTGTTCTCGCCCGAGCACGACCAGACCTGGGGCGACCTCGACGACAAGCAGACCGGCCTCGTCATGGCGGCCATCCGAGACCGGATGGAGGACCACGCCCGGCGGTCCGGCACGCGCTACACGCAAGCCATCGTCAACGCGGGCCGCGAGGCCGGCGCCTCGCTCGAACATCCCCACGGCCAGCTGCTCGGCATCCCGTTCGTCCCCGGCGAGATCGCCGAGGAGCAACGAGGGTTCGACCGCTTCGACGGTTCGTGCCTGCTGTGCACCGTGGCCGAGGCCGAGATCGACGTCGGGTTCCGTGTCGTGCACCACGACGATCGCGTCGCCCTGCTGGCTCCGTACTGGAGCGCGTCGCCCTTCGAGATGCTCGTCATCCCGCGCAGCCACCACGAGCACCTGACCGACGCGTCACCGAAGGACCTGGTCAGCGTGGGGCGCTCGATCCGCGACGGCCTCAACCGGCTCCGATCGGTGGTGGGCGACGTGGCGTACAACCTGGTGTTCCACACCGCTCCGCACCACCATCCGGGTTCGTTCCACTGGCACGTCCACCTCACCCCCCGGCTCACGTCGGTGGCCGGCTTCGAGCAGGGCACGGGCGTGATGATCAACATCGTCGCACCCGAGGTGGCGTGCGAGCAGCTGCTCGCCGCGGGCTGACCCACCGTTGGCCATCCGAGACGACACGGCGGCCACCTGGCCGTTCTGGGCCCCGAGCCGGGCTTCGGCGGTCGACGAGGCGCTCGCGCTGGCGGGCGTGGGACCCGGTGTCCGCGTCGTCGACCTCGGTTGCGGAGACGGTCAGGTGCTGCTGGCGGCCGCGGCCCGAGGGGCCACCGTCGCCGGGATCGAGGCCGATGCCGACCTCGTCGCCGAGGCTCGCGCCCATCTCGCTGCCGCGGGCGTCGACGCCGACGTCCGCGTCGGCGATCTCTTCGACCCCGAGCTCGTGCTCGACGCCGACGTGTTCTTCTCCTACCTGGCGCCGGCCACCCTCCAGCGGCTGCTCCCCACGCTGCAGTCCCATCGGTCCACCCGTCTGGTCACCGTCGACTTCGACGTTCCCGGCCTGGTGCCCACCAAGCGGTCCGGTGCGGCCCGCCTCTACGTGCTCCCCGGCCGGCGACGCCCCCTGGGCGAGATGGGTTGGCCCACGGCGGGGACCCTCATCGCCACCGTGCCCGACTGCCAGTCGTTGAGCTGCCTCGACGTCGTGCATCCCGGCGGCAGCACCGATGTCCGCCTCAGCCGGCCGCTGCGACCGCTGGCCACCGCCTTCGCCGGGTCGACCCGCCTCGACGGACCGGCTCATCTCGCGGTGGACATCCGGTGGGAACCGATGCCCGCCGGCACCATCGCCGCCGGCGCGGTGCGGGCCACGTCGTGTGCGGACCACGTCCTGGTCGTCATCGCGACCGACGAGGACGAGGGCATGTGGGAGCTGTCGAGCGAGGCGGTGGCCGCGCTGGGACGGGCCCGACGCCGCCGACGGCCGCCGACCACCATCGCCGAACTGCTGGACGCCACCGCCGTCTGAGTCGGCGCAGACGCCTCGGAGCTACTCGGTGGCGAGGTCGTAGACGCGCCGCTTGGAGACGCCGTGCTCGCGAGCCACGGCTGCCACGGCATCGCGCGTCGATGCCCCCTCGGACCGGGCGGCGGCCAGCGCGGCACGGAGCTCGTCGTCGGTCGGCTCGGCCGGCGGGGCACCACCTCCGAGCACGATGACGAACTCGCCGCGTGGCTCGTGGTCGTCCAACCAGTCGACCGCGTCGGCAAGGGAACCCCGGAACCACTCCTCGTGCAGCTTGGTGAGCTCGCGGGCGAGCACGACCGGCCGGTCGGGACCGCAGGCGGCCACCAGCTCGGTGATGGTGCGCACCACGCGGTGCGGCGCCTCGTAGAGGACCACGGTCCTGGTCTCGGCGGCGGTCGCGGCGACCCGCTCGCTGCGGGCCGAACCCTTCCGGGGCAGGAACCCCTCGAAGACCCACCGCCCGCTGGGGAGGCCGCTGGTGGCGAGCGCGGCCGTGGCGGCGGTGGGCCCCGGGACCACGGCCACCGCGATCCCGGCGGCGACGACCGCCGCGACCAGATCCGCCCCCGGATCGGACACCGCCGGCATGCCGGCATCGGTGACCAGGGCGACCGACTCCCCGGCTCGGAGCCGGGCCACGATCGCCGGTGCGGCCTTCGCCTCGGTGTGGTCGTTCACCACGACCAGGTTCTTGGGTCCGACGCCGGCGGACGCCAGCAGCCGGCCGGTCCGGCGGGTGTCCTCGCACGCGACGACGTCCACCGCGGCGAGCGCCTCCACGGCTCTCGGTGAGAGATCACCGAGGTTGCCGATCGGCGTGCCGACCACGACGAGCTGGCCCGTCACGTGCGCCGGTCGATCTCGAGCACCTGCCCGGGGGCCAGCTCCCAGTGGCGAAAGCAACCGGCCTCGGCCTCGATCACGGACCGGGCACGCGGCACCGGGAGTCCGATGCGAAAGCGCGCCATCGTCGTCGTCCGCAGCACCACCCCGTCGGCATCGAGGTGGGCGACGTCGATGGGGAACCGCATGCCGATGGTGTGCACCGAGCGGGCCGGCTCGATGAGCAGGGCGCCCTCGATGCCGTCGCGTCCGAGCAGCCCGCGCCGGCGTTCCTGGCGGCTGGCGGCCACCTCCAGGTGGCTCAGCACCCGTCCATCACGCAACAGCCACGGCATGGCGACATTCTGTCTCGCCCGGCGAGTCGCCGGCGTCGGCGGGAGCGACGTGTCGCTGCGGAGTTGACGAGCCGCGGCGGAGTTGACGAGCCGGCCGGCCGGAGCGAGGTGTCGCTGCGGAGTTGACGAGCCGCGGCGGAGTTGACGAGCCGGCCGGCCGGAGCGAGGTGTCGCTGCGGAGACGAACGCGATTCGAGCGTTCGTCAGACGAACTCCAGAAGCGGAGCCGGCGGACGAAGTCCGCTGGCGTAGCGGCTAGACGTTGAAGCGGAACTCGAGCACGTCGCCGTCCTCGACGACGTAGTCCTTGCCCTCGACCCGGAGCTTGCCGACGTCGCGGGCCGCGCTCCACGAGCCGCACTCGAGCAGCTCGTCCCACTGGATGCACTCGGCGCGGATGAACCCGCGCTGGAAGTCGGTGTGGATGACGCCGGCCGCCTCGGGGGCCTTGGCCCCGGCCCGGAACGTCCAGGCGCGGGACTCCTTCTCGCCGGTGGTGAAGTAGGTGCGCAACCCCATCAGCTGGTAGGCGGCGTGGAGGAACCGAGGGAGCGCGCCCTCGCCGAGGCCGAGGCCCTCGAGCATCTCGGTCCGCTCCTCCTCGGTGTCGAGCGATGCGGCCTCGGCTTCGAGCTGCACGCACATGCCCACCACCTCGGCGAAGCCATCGAGCTCGTCGCGCACCGGCTGGGTGATGGCGTCGACGTCGTCGAGGCGTTCCTCGCCGACGTTCACGATGGCGATCACCGGCCGGTTGGTGAGCAGGAAGTGCTCGCGGAGCAGCTCCCGGTCGTCGGGCTTGAGATCGGAGCGGTAGATGGGGGTCCCGGCGCCCAGCGTCTCGACCGCTCGCTCGAGGGCGGCGATCTCGGGCAGCAGCGACTTGTCGCCCTTCGACGCCCGCCGCTTGCGGTCGACCTGCTTCTCGACCGTCTCGAGGTCGGCGAGGGTGAGCTCGATCTCGACGATGCGGAGGTGCTCGAGCGGATCGGACGGGCCGGGCACGTCGTCGTCCTCGAACGCCCGGAGCACGAAGACCACCGCGTCGACTTCGCGGATGTGGGACAGGAACCGGTTGCCCAGCCCCTCGCCCTGCGACGCCCCCTCGACCAGTCCGCCGATGTCGACGAACTGCACCGACGCGGGGATGACGTTGCGCGACTGGCTCATCTCGGCGAGCATCCCGAGGCGGTGGTCGGGCACCTTGGCCACGCCCACGTTGGGGTCGGTGGTGGCGAAGGCGTACGGCGCAGCAAGCGCGCCTCCGCCGGCCAGCGCGTTGTAGAGGGAGGACTTGCCCGCGTTGGGCAACCCGACGAATCCGAAGCGTTCCATGGAGGTTCGCAGGCTACCGGTGGGTCAGGGCACCTCCCAGTGCTCCGGGACGCGCAGCCGCACGGCGCAGTGCTTGTACGACGGCTGCCGCGAGTGCGGATCGACGGCCGGGAAGGTGAGCTGGTTGGTGGCCGCGTAGTGCATCGGCACGAAGACGTGGCCGGATTGCACCATCGGTGTCACGAACACGGTGGCGGCCATCGCGCCGCGGCGTGATTCGATGCGGACGCGATCGCCGGGGGCGATCCGCAGGTCGTCGGCGTCGACCGGGTTGACCTCGACGTACGGTTCGGCCGGGTACAGGCCTCGCAACACGTCGGACCGCCCCGTCCGCGTCTGGGTGTGCCACTGGCTGGTCGTGCCCCGGCCGGTGAGCAGCACGAAGGGGTACCGGTGGTCCGTGGGTTCCCGCACCGGCCGCGGCTCGTCGAAGCAGAACCGCGCCCGCCCGTCCTCGGTGGGGAAGCGTCCGTCGGCGAACAGCCGTCGCTCCCGCTCGACCGGCGCCGAGCCGGATGGGAACGGCCACTGGACGCCACCGTCGCGATCGAGCTGGGCGTAGCCCTCGATCCCGGTGATGTCGCACGGCGTCCCGGCCGAGAGGTCCTGGAGGATGCCGAAGACCGCCTCGGGGTCGGTCCACGCCGCGAACAGATCGCCACACCCCCACCGGTCGGCGATCGCCTTGAAGATCCAGAAGTCGGCCAGGGCCTGACCCGGGGCGGCGAGCACCCGGTGCACGGGGCCGATGCGCCGCTCGCTGTTGATGAACGTGCCGTCCTTCTCCCCCCAGCCGGCCGCCGGCAGCACGAGGTCGGCCCGCTGCGCCGTTTCCGTGTCGGCGTAGAGGTCCTGCACCACGAGGAAGTCGAGCCGGTCGAGCAGGTCATGGCAGTCGCTCTGGTTGATCCAGGAGTGCGCCGAGTTGGTGGCGATGATCCACAGTCCACGGGTCATTCCCGTGGCGATGCCCTCGATGATCTGGTCGTAGGCGAGCGACGGGGCGTCGGGGATGCGCGACACGTCGATGCCGAGGATCTCGGCCACCTCGGCCCGCTGCCCGGCGTCGGCGAAGTCGCGTCCGCCGAACAGCGACGACGTGTTCGAGAACAGGCGCGACCCCATGGCGTTGCACTGGCCGGTGATCGAGTTCGCCCCGGTGCCGGGCCGCCCGATGTTGCCGGTCATGAGTGCGAGGTCGATGATGGCCTGCGCGGTGCGGACGCCCTCGTGGGACTGGTTCACGCCCATGGTCCACCAGAAGCTCACCCGCTGGCCGCCGGCGATGGCATCGACCGCCCGGTGCAGGGCCTCCGGCGCCAGGCCGGTGCTCTCACTGACCCGGTCGACGGTGTAGGGCACCACGTGGGCGGCGAACTCGGCGAATCCGGTCGTGTGCTCGGCGACGAACTCACGGTCGACCGCATCGCGCTCGAGGAGCAGGCGGGCCAGACCGTAGAGCAGGACGAGGTCGGACTTCGGGGCCAGCGCGAGGTGCTGGGTCGCGGCCTGCGCGGTCTCGGTGGCCCGCGGGTCGATGACGATGATCTCCGGGTCGTGCCGGTTGGCCGCCAGACGCTGCCACATGATCGGGTGGGCGACGGCCAGGTTCGAACCGACCAGCACCACGACGTCGGACGACTCGAAGTCGGCGTAGGTGTAGGGAGGGGCGTCGAAGCCGAAGGCCTGCTTGTAGGCCACGACCGAGGTGGCCATGCACTGGCGGGTGTTGCCGTCTCCGTGACGAAAGCCCATCCCGAACTTGAACAACGCCCCGAGCAGTGCCATCTCCTCGGTGGGAATCTGACCGGTCGACAGGAACGACACCGCCTCCGGCCCGTACTCGACCTGGAGCGAACGGAACCGCTCGCAGAGCACGTCGAGCGCAGTGGACCACGAGACCGGTTCGAGCCGGCCATGGCGGTTCCGGAGCAACGGCTCGGTGAGCCGGTCACTGGCCTGCATCGGGGTGAGCGCCTCCCAGCCCTTCGGGCAGGCGGTGCCGAGGTTCACGGGGTAGCTGGGGTCGGGCGACAGGTTCACGGCCCGGCCCTCCCGGAGGTGGATGCGGAGGCTGCAACCTGTGGAGCAGTAGCCGCACACCATCGAGGTCGTGGCGTCGGGCGCGAGTCGCTCGGGCACCTGGGGAAGTCCGAGACGACCCGGCACCCGACGCAGCTCACGCGTCCGGCGCCCGTCGGTGGCCCGCAACACGTGGGTCACGGGCCGAACCCGCCCGGCATGCGAGGTGCGACCGACGCGGCGAAGAACTGGAGCCGCTCGAGGAGCTCGCTGGCAATCGCCATGGCGAGTCCCGACGCGGCCAGCACCGTGAGGCCCACCGGGGCGGATCCTGCGGTGGGTGCCATCGCGAGCACGGCCGCCGGAACCACGATCGTCCCGGTCACACCGAGTCCGATGTGGGCACGCGTCGCGATCCGCAACGGACCGTTGAGCAGGGACGCGGTGCGGTCGAGGTCGGAGCCGGGCGCGTGGCGGCCGCGCAGCACGGTCAGCTCCCAGGCGAGCTTCGCGGCACCGGCGACGATGACGGTCACCGCCAACGGCCGGATCAACGACGGACCGTCGGCGGCCAGCACCGTGAGCACCAGCAGCGGTCCCGTGACGGCGCCGCTGAGGACGAACTTGGGCACCGTGTGCACCGGGCGCCACCAGGTCCGGCCCGTGGCCACGTAGATCAGCGCCGAGCAGCCGACGCCGAGGAGTCCGACCCCGGCGGCGGCGATGCCGAGTCCGGCGCGCGCGCCGGCGCCGATGCCGGGCTGCCACACGGCGATGGCGTGGCCGGTGGCGAGCGGGGCGTAGACGCCGAAGGCGACGATCTCCCGACTGAGCCAGCTGTGACCCATGCCGAGCACCGCCCGCCAGGCCACCGCCGGTCGACCGAGATGCAGGACGCTGGCCGCCAGGGCGAGGACGCCGGCGACGGCGGCGCCGGCGGCGGCGGCGGCGGGGAGGTCGCCGGGCGCGAGCCACTCGAGGAGCAGCGTCGCCAGGAAGGCCCCGACACTGAGCTGGGTCAGGACGAGCATGAACGCCAGGGGCGGATGGGCCTTGGAGAGGTGCACCACGTGGTGGTCGGCGGCGACCAGATCGGCACCGAGCGGCCGGCGCGAGACGTAGCGGGTGGTGGGTGCGGTGGTCGCCGAGGCCGGGGCGCCGGGCACGAGCGCGCCGTCGCGGGTGGCGGCCATCGTCTCGGCCACCTCGACCACCGCCACCTCGATGGCGTGGGTGGGGCAGGCCTGCACGCAGGCCGGTTCCTCGCCAACCGCCAGGCGGTCAGCACACAGGTCGCACTTGCGCACGACGCCCAGGCGGAGGTTGAGCCGCGGGACCTCGTAGGGGCAGGTCAGCTCGCAGTAGCCGCAGCCGATGCACTGGTCGTCGAGATGGCGGACGATCCCGGTGAACGGATCCTTCTCGTAGGCGTTGGTCGGACAGCCCGCCAGGCACGCCGGCTCGACGCAGTGATGGCACCCCGTGGGCACCGACTGGACCGAGGGGGCGGCGGGATCACCGCCCACGAGTTGCCCGACGCTGCGCCACGACTCCCCCTCGTCGAGGCCGTTCAGGCTGTGGCACGCCGCGACGCACGACTTGCAGCCGCTGCACCGGTCGAGGTCGACGCGAAACGCGTACTGCTCGCCCGGGCCGGGGGCGGACAGCGGCACCCGGTCGGTGTACCACCCCTCGCGCTCGAACCTGGTCCCCTCCCGGACGCCCTCGTGGAATGCGGAGAAGCGATCGACGGCGGTGGCCCCGTGCTGGCGCGCCAGATAGTCGTCGATGGGCGTCCGGAGGGCGTCGGGAGGAGACGTCAGGGTCATGGTCAGTCGACCAGCGCGGGCATGGGTACCCCAGCGGGTACCGCGGCAGGCTCGGCCACCAGATCGATGGTGTCGGTGAGCAACTCGTCACCGAAGCTGTTCTCCGGCTCGACCAACCACCGGTTGGCAACGGTCGCGATCACGGCTGCTCCGGCGATGATCAGGAAGAACACCCGCGTGCTCACGAGGATGTTGGCGGTGAGGAACACCACGGCGCCCACGTTGCCGAACGCACCGCACAGGCCGGCCACCTGGCCCGAGACCCGCTTCTTCACCAGCGGCACGATGGCATACACCGCTCCCTCGCCCGACTGGACGAAGAACGAGCAGGCCATGCAGGCGACGATGGCCAGGACCCAGGGCCATGCGGGTCCCAGCGTGGCCAGCAGTCCGTAGCCGGCCACCAGGCCGACCAGGAGGGTGCCGAGCGTGCGCCGGCGGGAGCCGAGCACATCCGAGAGCATCCCGCCGGCGGGTCGGGCGGCCAGGTTCATGAACGCGAACCCGGAGGCGGCGATCCCGGCCACGGCCGGACCCAGACCCCAGGTGTCGGCGAAGAAGCCCGGCAGCATCGTGACCACGGCGAGTTCGGAGCCGAAGGTGGCGAAGTACGCGAGGCAGAGCACTGCGACCGACCGCACGGGGTACTGGTCCTCGGCCGGATACTCGTTGGCCAGCGCCGGCCGGTTGACCGCGAAGACGGTGAGCTCCTGGGTGATGAGCAGCACGGCCACGGCCACGAGCACCGCGACGAAGACGGTGTCGCTGATCACGTCGACCCGCCAGATCCGCCAGGCGATGAGCACCAGCACGGCATTGATCGGGACGGTCAGCGCCGCCAGGCCGAACACGCTGCGGCGGCTGGTCACCTCGAGCGCGCCCTGGCGCTTGGGGCGGGCGTAGGTCACACCGTCGGGCGTGTCCTGCACCAACCGCAGGTAGAGCAGGCCGTAGACGGCGGCCACCAATCCGACGGTGAACATCGCCCAGCGCCACCCGTTGTCGCCGCCGAGGATCCCGGCGACGATCGGCAGCGAGAAGGCGGCGGCCGCCGATCCGAAGTTGCCCCAACCGCCGTACACGCCTTCCGCGGTGCCGACCTCGCGGGGCGGGAACCACTCGGAGACCATGCGGATGCCGACCACGAATCCCGCCCCCACGACGGACAGCGCGAGACGGCTGAACACCATGGCGTGGAAGGTGGTGGCGAAGGCGAAGATCGTGTTCGGCACCACCGCGAAGACGAGGATGGCGCTGTACACCCGACGCGGGCCCCAACGGTCGAGCGCCATCCCGATGAACACCCGGGCCGGCACGGTGAGGGCCACGTTGCACAGGCCGATGGTCTTCGTCTGGGCGGGGGTGAGACCGAGCTGGTCGGCGATGGTGTTGGCGAACGGCGCGAAGTTGAACCACACGACGAACGAGAGGAAGAACGCGAACCAGGTGAGGTGCAGGATGCGGAAGCGGCCCTGGAAGCTCCAGATGCTGCGCACCCGCGCCGAGACGTCGTGCCGTTGGACTTGTCGACTGGGAATCGGAGGTGAGGGGGTCATGTCCGGAGTGTCGGACATCGGCGTTTCTCCCCGACGACCCCGCCGTGAAGCACAGAACACACGGTGCGCAACCTCACGGCCGGGGGCGGAGATGCGGCTCTCACCGCGCCCGACGTGGTGTGCGTCCCCCGTCATGCCGCCGACAGGCGGTACCCGCGCCGCACCACCGTCTCCAGGCCCCGGCCGGCCTCGCCGAGGCGGGCCCGCAATCGGGCCACGGTGACCTCGACCACGTGCTCGTCCGACTCGGTGCCGTTCCACACCCGCTCCAGCAGCTGGGGCTTGGAGACCACGGCCCCGAACCGCGCGGTGAGCGCGTGCAGGAGCTCGGACTCCCGCTCGGTCAGCCGGATGACCTCGTCGCCGAGGACCACGGCCTGACCCTGGATCCGGACCGGGACGCCGGCGAGCTCGATGTCCATCGCTCGGTCACGGAACGCGTCGGCGAGGGCGAGCACCATCGATCCGAGTCGGTACCGGGCCGGGATCAGCGGTCGCCCGAAGCCGGCAGCGACCGCGGCCTGCGCGCAGACGGGGCCCACGCATACAGCGAGAACGCGCTCGCCGAAGGCGGAGACCAGCTGGTCGAGCTGACCGGCGGCGTCCGCCAGCTCGCAGAGGTTCTCGATCTGGGGACGGGCGGTGAAGGTCACCGCGTCGACCCGTCGCTCGACGACGGCCGCGAGGAGGCGGTGGGCGGGCACCGCGTCGTCCGGCATGGTCCAGCGGTACACGGGCACCGGCACGACGGTGGCTCCGAGGGCGCGCACCGCATCCGCCAGTGGTGCACCGTCGGCTCCGTCGAGTTGCACCGCGACCCGCAGTCCCCGGGGACCGCGCCGGGCCAGTTCCTCGACCAGCTCGGCCGAGGTCCCGTTCGGGGTCTGCCAACCGAGGGCGAGCCCCGCGGTGACCGCGGCACCGTGCGCCTTCTTGCCGCGAGCGAAGATGTCGCCCTGACGGAGCGCGTCGAGCAGCCCCTCGGCGAGGTCGAGGCTCTCCGCCGCCTCGAACCATCCCCGCACGCCGATCCCGGTGGAGAGCAGGGTGACGTCCGGAGGTTGGTCGATGACCGCTCGCGTCGCATCCTCGAGGCCGGACTCGTGCGCCAGGGGATGGGTGCGGATCGTCGGGCCGTGCACGACGGTGGCGCCCTTGCGGGTCAGCAGCTCGATCTGCTCGTCGCTACGGCGATCGGCGGTCACGCCGATCACGAAGCCGGCGAGAGGACCCAAGGACATGACGCGATCGTGACGTCGGCGTGTTTCGTCCCGGTTTCCGCACCCTGACCCCGCGGATGAACTTCGTTCAGCCACCGTCGCGGGGGGCTCCGACGTGCACGACGCCGTCGATCACGTCGACCGACCAGGTCCGGATCCGCATGCGAGGGTCGTCGAGGCAGGCCCCGGACTCCAGGTCGTACCGCTCCTTGTGGAGCGGGGAAGCCACGTACCACCGATCACCGGTGGTACCGACGATCCCCCGGGCCAGCACGTTGGCACCGGTCCGCGGATCGCGATGGTCGACGGCCCGGACCTGCCCGCCGATGCGGAACAGGGCGATCTGCGCGAGTCCCACCAGCACGGCGGCACCCCGCTCGGGTGTGAGCTGGTCGAGGGCACACACGGGCGTCATCGGATCGCCACCAAGGTGCCACGCTCGTCGGCCCGGAGCGGGCGGAGCTGGCCGCGGTCGGAGACCATCACGATCTCCGGATCGGCCTCCTCGGGTGCGTTGACGAAGGTGGCGAAGCGGGCAACCCGGGCCGGATCGGCCACCGTGGCCTTCCACTCGCACTCGTAGGTGTCGACATGGCGGGCGATGTCCTCGTCGAGCTCGGCAGCGATGCCCAGGGCATCGTCGAAGATGACCGACCGGAGGTGCTCGAGATCGGCCCCGAGCGACTCGAACCAGCCCGCGGTGCGCTGGAGGCGGTCGGCGGTGCGGATGTAGTAGGCGAGGAAGCGGTCGATGGCGAGAACCAGGTCGTCGTCGGACAGGTCGGTGGCGAGCAGATCGGCGTGCCGGGGGCGGGCGCCACCGTTGCCCGCGACGTAGAGGTTCCAGCCGCGTTCGGTGGCGATCACGCCAACGTCCTTGGACTGGGCTTCTGCGCACTCGCGGGCGCAGCCCGAGACCGCCATCTTGATCTTGTGCGGGGCGCGCAGCCCCCGGTAGCGGAGTTCGAGGGCGATGGCCATCGACGTCGAATCCTGAACGCCGTACCGACACCAGGTCTGTCCGACACAGGACTTCACCGTTCGCAGCGCCTTTCCGTAGGCGTGCCCGGACTCCATGCCGGCGGCGATCACCCGCGACCAGATCGACGGGAGCTGCTCGAGCCGGGCCCCGAACAGGTCGATGCGCTGGCCTCCGGTGATCTTGGTGTAGAGCCCGAAGTCGCGGGCGATCTCGCCCAGGGCGATGAGCTGCTCGGGCGTGATCTCGCCGCCCGGCACGCGAGGTACCACCGAGTAGGTGCCGTCGCGCTGCATGTTGGCCAGGGCGTGGTCGTTGGTGTCCTGGAGCGTCGCCTGGTCGCCGTCGAGGACGTAGCCACTGGCCAGTGAAGCGAGGATCGACGCGACCACGGGCTTGCAGATCTCGCACCCACCGCCACGGCCGTGGGCATCGCGCACCTGCGCCCAGCGCTCGTAGCGGTGGAAGCGGACGAGGCCGAACAGCTCGGCCCGGGTGTGGTCGAAGTGCTCGCAGAGGGATCGATCGACCTCGACTCCGGCCTTGGTGAGCTCGGCGTCGACGAGGCTCGAGGCCAACGGCACGCACCCACCGCAGCCGGTGCCGGCCCCGGTGCTCGCCTTGATCTCGGCCACCGTCGTGGCGCCGCCGGCCACTGCGGACCGGATGGTTCCCGCACTGACGTTCTCGCACGAGCAGACCGGCGCGGGATCGGGGATCGCGCCCGGGCCGAGCATGTCGCCGGCCGCCTCGGCTGCCGGCACGATCAGGCCGCGAACGTCGGCGGGCGACGGCAGGTCCCCCGCCGCCATGAGACGCAGCGTCTGGTAGCCGCCGGCATCGCCCACCAGCATCCCGCCGCGCACCTCGCCGGTGGCGCGGCCGACGACGAGCTTGCGGTGGACACCGGCTCGGGCATCGGACCACACGAGCGACTCGGTCTCGGCGCCGGCGCCGAAGGCGTCGCCGAAGCTGGCCACGTCGACGCCCAGCAACTTCAGCTTCGTGGACAGATCGGCGCCGGTGAAGCGCGCCTCGGTCGGCTCTCCCCGCACCGACGCAGCGAGCCGTTCGGCGACGATCCGGGCCATGTCGTAGCCGGGCGCGACGAGCCCGTAGCAGCGTCCCTCGACCGCGGCGACCTCGCCGATGGCGGAGACCGACGGATCGTCGAGCGCCACCAGCCGATCGTCGACCAGGATGCCGCCCCGCTCCCCGACGGCGAGGCCGCAGTCGCGAGCGAGCTGGTCCCGAGGCCGGATCCCGGCCGAGAACACCACGATGTCGGCGGCGAGCGGCTCGTGGTCCTCGCGTGCGAGAGCCCCCACGCACCCGGCGTCTCGCGCCACCAGCTCCGTCGTGCGGACGCCGGTGTGCACGTGCACACCGAGGGCCTCGACGTGGGCCCGCAGAGCCGCGCTGGCAGCATCGTCGAGCTGCACGGGCATGAGTCGCGGTGCCATCTCCACCACGTGGGCCTCGACGCCCAGCAGGCGCAGGGCGTTGGCCGCCTCGAGGCCGAGCAGTCCCCCACCGACGACCACGCCCCGCACGACGTGGTCACGCGCCGCCCAGTCGCGGATGGCGTGGAGGTCGTCGATGGTGCGGTACACGAAGCATCCGGGGAGATCGCAACCGGACATGGGAGGCACGAACGGGGCCGAACCGGTGGCGAACACCAGGTGGTCGTAGGCCTCGATCCCCCCTGCCGCGGTGATGACCTTCCCGGCCGGCCGGTCGACGGCCACCACGGGATCACCGGTGAGGACCCTGACGCCGTGACGGGACGCGAACCCGGGTTCGACGAGACACAGGTCGTCCTCGGTGGCGCCATCGAAGAGCGACGACAGCGCGACGCGGTCGTAGGCGATCCGCGGTTCCTCGCCGAACACGGTCACGCTGAGCCCGTCGAGCGCACCGGTGGAGGTGAGCTCGACCAGGAGCCGGTGGCCCACCATGCCGTGACCGATGACGACGAGTCTCGTGCGCATGCCCCCACGGTGCCGAGCAGGGGTTTCCCGACGACGACGACGACGTCAATGGTTCGGGTCGGTTGCTGCAGGACCCGGTGAGCGCAGTGAGCGGTTGCTCTCGGGGCGAAGCAGCCGCTGTGAGATGGGCCCGCCGGTAGCCTCGTCGCCCATGGATCCCCGGGAGGCCCTCGAGCGCGTCGTCTACCTCCTCGACCGCAACCTGGCCGACGGCAACAAGGTGCGGGCCTACCAGCGCGCCATCGACATCGTCGACGAGGTCGGCGACGAGGAGCTGCGGGCCCGGCACGAGCGCGGCGCGCTGACCGAGCTCCCCGGCATCGGGAAGTCCACCGGAGCGGTCATCGCCGCCGCGCTCGAGGGCCGGGTGCCCGCCAAGCTGGCCGAGTTGGAGGCGAGCACGGTCATCGAAGCCACCGAGGGCGCCGAGGTACGCGCCGCGCTGCGGGGCGACTGCCACCTCCACTCGGTGTGGTCCGACGGGGGCGCGTCGATCGAGACGATGGCCGAGACCGCACGGTCGCTCGGCCACGAGTACATGGTCCTCACCGACCACTCGCCCCGGCTCACCGTGGCCCACGGCCTGAACGCCGACCGACTCCGCGCCCAGCTCGACGAGATCCGGGCCCTGAACGAGACCTGGGACGACTTCCGCATCCTCACGGGCATCGAGGTCGACATCCTGGCCGACGGGTCGCTGGACCAGGACGAGGACCTCCTGGCCGAGCTCGACGTGGTCGTCGCCAGCGTCCACTCCAAACTGTCGATGGACGCCAAGGACATGACGAGGCGCATGGTCATGGCCGTGGCCAGCCCCCACGTGGACATCCTCGGCCATTGCACCGGTCAGAAGGTTCCCGGGCGCATGCGGCCCATCGGTCAGAGCGACTTCCCGGGACGGGTCGGCTCCCGCTTCGACGCCGACATGGTCTTCGCGGCGTGCGAGCGCTTCGACGTCGCGGTCGAGATCAACTGCCGACCCGAGCGCCAGGACCCACCCGACGAGTTGCTCGAACTGGCGCTCGAGTGGGGATGCAAGATCTCGATCGACACGGACGCCCACGCCCCAGGCCAGCTCGAGTGGCAGGCCTTCGGCTGCGACAAGGCCGCCCGCCACGGCATCGAGCCGGACCGGATCGTCAACACGTGGGACGCCGACTCCCTGGTCGAGTGGGCCGCCTCCCACCCCACCGGTTGACCGCCGGCGTTGACATCGGGCGGTGGTCCCGGCATCCTGGGGAGCAATGATTCACGAACTGGGTCTGCTTCTTCTCACCTAGGCGAGCGCCACATATCGCGCTCGCCCGACCTCCTGTGCCACCCGGCCAGGAGGTTTCTTGCTTTTCCAGACCCGTTCTCGATCCGAGAGGAACCCCGACATGTCACCCCAGCCGGCACAGCCGAAGAAGATGGCCTTCGACAAGTACCAGCCGTTCCTCCCGCTCCAGCTCCCCGACCGCACGTGGCCGAGCACCCGGATCGAGCAGGCGCCGCTGTGGTGCTCGGTGGACCTGCGCGACGGCAACCAGGCGCTGATCGACCCGATGGACCCGTCCCGGAAGCGCAAGATGTTCGACACCGTCGTGAGCATGGGCTTCACCGAGATCGAGGTCGGGTTCCCCTCGGCCAGCCAGCCCGACTTCGACTTCTGCCGCCAGCTCATCGAGGAGGACCTGATCCCCGACAACGTGTGGATCCAGGTCCTGACCCAGTGCCGGCCCGAGCTGATCGAGCGCACCTACGAGGCCATCGCCGGCGCGCCCCGGGCCATCGTGCACTTCTACAACTCGACCTCGATCCTGCAACGGCGGGTCGTGTTCGGCCTCGACCAGGCCGGCATCACCGACATCGCGGTCAACGCCGCCAAGCTGGCCCGCAAGCTCGAGGACACCACGCCGGAGACCCACGTCCGCTACGAGTACTCGCCCGAGAGCTTCACCGGGACCGAGACCGATTTCGCCATCGAGATCTGTGACGCGGTGCGCCAGGCCATCGACCCCGGCACCGACGACAAGCTGATCATGAACCTGCCGGCCACGGTGGAGATGTACACGCCGAACATCTACGGCGACGTCATCGAGTACTTCCACCGCAACGTCCCCCACCGCGACCAGGTGGTGCTGAGCCTGCACCCGCACAACGACCGGGGCTGCGCCGTGGCCGCGGCGGAGTTCGGGATCATGGCCGGCGCCGATCGGGTGGAGGGCACCTTGTTCGGCAACGGCGAGCGCACCGGGAACGTCGACGTGATCACCATCGCCATGAACCTGTTCTCGCAGGGAGTGGACCCCGAGCTCGACATCAGCGACATCGATGCCCTGCGGCGGACGGCCGAATACTGCAACCGGCTGCCGGTCCATCCTCGTCACCCCTACGTGGGCGACCTCGTCTACACCGCCTTCTCCGGCTCGCACCAGGACGCGATCAAGAAGGGCTTCGCCGCCCTGGCCGACACCGTCCCCGAGGGCGGTGGCCGGGAGGACTACCCGGTGTGGGAGGTCCCGTACCTGCCGATCGATCCCAAGCACGTCGGTCGGACCTACGAGTCGGTCGTCCGGGTCAACAGCCAGTCCGGCAAGGGGGGCGTGGCCTACGTCATGAAGGAGGAGCACGGCTTCGACCTGCCCCGCCGGCTCCAGATCGAGTTCTCGAAGAACATCCAGGGTGTGGTCGAGGACACCGGCACCGAGATCACGCCGGCGCAGATGTGGACCCAGTTCGAGGAGAAGTACCTCGTGCCCGGCCCGATCCAGCTCCGGACCTACGAGCTGAACACGACCGACACCGGCGCCGAGATCACCGCGCAACTCGAGACCGCCGACGGTCCGCGGACGGTGAGCGCGGCCGGCAACGGCCCAGTGTCGGCCTTCGTGCACGGCCTCGCCGCCGAGCTCGGCATCGAGGTCGACGTGCTCGACTACTCCGAGCACGCCATCGGGGCCGGGGCCGACACCCAGGCCGTGGCCTATGTGGAGACCCAGTCGCCCGACGGCACCGTCCGATGGGGCGTCGGGGTGCACGACAGCATCGTGGCCGCCTCGTTGCGGGCCGTGCTCTCCGCCATCGGCCAGTGACACGCGGCCAGGTGGTGGCGCCGTCCGGAACTGCCGGATTCGGTGCCATCACCGGCCGTCGGCAAGCATCGCCGAATGCGCAGCATCATGGTTGCCCTGGTCCCGGTCCTCGCGCTCGGGGCCTGCGGTGGCGGCGACGGCACCGATGCCGAATCGTCGGGGACGGAACAGCTCGCACCGTACGCCGATGCGCTGGCGTCGACGTTCACGGCTGACGACGTGGCCGACGGCTTCCAGTTCACCGACGAGAGCGCGCACTGCGTCTCGACCAGGGCGGTCGGGGTGGTGGGCCTCGACCGGTTGGAGCAGGTCGGCGACCCCGACGCGGTCGTCGCCGCCACCGCCGCCGACCTGAGCGTGTTCGACCTCGACCAGTCCGAGCTCGACCAGATCTCCGCCGCGTTCCTGGACTGCATCGACGGGGCCGAGCAGATCCTGCGGGATGCCTTCCTCGGCGGGACCGAGCTCGACGGCGACCAGGCCACGTGCGTGGCCGATCTCGTCGACCGCGACCTGTTGATCCGCATCCTCTCGGCCGGCATCGGCGGCCAGAGCCCCGAACAGGCGCTGGCCGACGTGCAGGCGAAGTTCGCGGCCTGCGCCTCCTGACGTGCTCGCCTCGGTCATCTCCCTCAGCGTCGGCGACGATCCGCAGGCCTGGCGTGACGCCGGCTTCACGGTGATCGACGGGGAGAGCGCCCTCGGTGCCGTCGCGGTGCGCTTCGACGGCGATCGTCCCGGCATGTGCGGGTGGACGGTGTTCCATCCCGATCAGCCGGAGGGGGCCGGGCTGCTGGACGGCCTGGCGACCACGTTCGTCGCCGACCCGTCGACTCCAGACGTCGTGCACCACCCCAACGGGACCACGGTGGTCGACCACATCGTCGTCGCCACCCCCGACATCGACCGGACCACGGCGGCGTTCGCCGCCATCGGGGTCGAGGCGCGGCGGACACGCGACACCCGGGCCGGCGATGCGCCGCTTCGTCAGCGGTTCTTCCGGATGGGGCCGATCATCGAGGTCATCGGCCCGCCCGAGCCGGTCGGCCGACGACCGCCCGGCCACCTTCTGGGGCCTGGCCCTGGTCACCGACGACCTCGACGCCACGGCGGCCGGCCTCGGGGCTGCGTGCACCACCCCGAAGCAGGCCGTGCAACCCGGCCGTCGGATCGCCACGTTGAAGACGCGGGACCTCGGGATCTCGGTCCCGATCGCGTTCATGTCGCCGCCCACCCGCTGATCAGCGGCCGATCAGCGGTTCGTGTCGGCCTCGTTGCGGGCCAGCGCGCTCACCAACCAGTCGCGCTCGCGGTCGATGGGCCGCTCGATGCCGGCGGCCTCGGCCCGCTCGGCCAGCTGGGCATCGCTCAGCTCGGACAAGCTTGCGCTCACGCTCGTGCAGGTCGCGCATCGAGTCGCGTTCGACGGTGCCCCGCCACGACCCGGTGGCCTTGCCGCGGGACTCGACGAAGTCCTTGAACCGATCGAGATCCTTCTTGGTCCGGTCGCTGATGTAGCCGCCCCAGTCGGCGACGTGCTCGAGGAAACCCTCCGGGTCCATCTCGAACTGGAGGACGACCTTGGTCCGATCGTCGGACAGGGCGTGGAAGGTGACCACACCGGAGTGCTTGGTGCCGTCGCTGGAGGTCCAGGCCACCCGCTGGTCGGGGGTCTGCTCGGTGATCTCGGCCTTCCACGACCGCTTGACCCCGGAGATCTTGGCGGTCCACTCGGTGTGGGTGTCGTCGAGCTGGCGCACGTCGATCACGTGCTCCATGAACAGGGGAAAGTCCTCGAACTGCGTCCACTGGTCGTAGACGGTTCGCACCGGTACGTCGACTTCGATGTCGTGCATCATGGCGGGCTCCTCGGATCGGGTGCAGGGCCCTGGGTCGATACCCGTTCGAGTCGACTTTCACCTTCGGAGCAAGGCATCGATGCGCCGGCCGGCCACCGCGATGCCCACGACGGCCAGCACGGCCAGGTAGGCGACGTGTCCCAGCAGACCGACGTGCACCTCGCCGGTGGTGAGCGCCCGGCACAGGGCCACGCCCTGGTAGAGGGGGGTGAGCCGGACGACGGTGGCCACGCCCGCCGGGTACTGGTCGAGCGGGAAGAAGGTGGCCGAGAACAGGAACATCGGGGTGAGGGCCAGGTTGATGAAGTCGAAGTCGAGGAACGACCGCATGAAGGTCGATGCCGCCAACCCGACCGCGGCGAACGCCGCCCCGATGAGGATGGTGGTGGGCAGGGCGAGCACCGCCCACCAGGACTCGGTGAGACCGAAGGCCGCCATGGTGACGAGGAAGGCCAGCGAGTAGAAGGTCCCCCGCATCAGCGCCCACGTCACCTCGCCGAGCGCCACGTCGTTGGGCTCGAGCGGCGTGGCCAGGACGGCGTCGTACAACTTGGCGTACTTCAAGCGGATGAAGAAGTTGAACGTGGTGTCGAACACGGCGCCGTTCATGGCCGCGGTGGCCAACATCCCACTGGCCACGAAGGTCTCGTAGGGGATGGAGCGCCCGGCATACGAGACGTCGCCGACGAGGGCACCGACCCCGATGCCGATGGACAGCAGGTAGAAGAACGGCTCGAGCACGCCGGTGACCAACGCGGGCCAGGCCCGGGCGTAACCGACCACGTTGCGCTCGGTCATGCGCAGGAACCGCCGCCGGGCATCCAGCGGCGGCGCCACCCGCGTCCCGTCGACCACCTCCGCAAGACTCACGGCGTCAGTCGCTTGGTGAAGCCGCGGATCCCGAACGGGATGGCGGCGGCGAGCATGGCCACGAGCACGGCGAGATGGAGGAGCGTGATGCCGTCGACGCCACCGGCCGTGGCGTCGCGTGCGGCTTCGACCGCGTGCCACAACGGCGACAACCAGACCACGGGTCGGACGGCGCCGGGGAGCTGCTGGACCGGGAAGAAGGTGCCGGAGAAGAGGAACAGCGGGATGACGCCCAGGCGCATGATGAGCGGGAAGGTGGAGTCGTTCTCGCGGGTGACCGAGTAGGCGGCCAGCCCGGCGCTGGACAGCATGGCCAGCAGCACCGTGGGCACCAGGGCCAGGGGCGCCAGCGCGGAGTCGACCCCGCCGAGGACGGCGGCGATGCCCAGGAACGGAACGGCAGCGATCAGGGCCCGCACGCCGGTGGAGAGCACCAGGCCGCCGTAGACGTCACCCGGGGTCATCGCGGTGGCGACCATCGAGTTGAACTGGCCCATCCACTTCACCCCGCCCATGACGCCCCAGAGCGATTCGCCGGCGGCACTGAGGAGCGCGGACGCGGCCATCAGGCCGGGGGCGACGAAGACGATGTAGTCGAATCCCGCGGTGTCGCCCGAGGCATCGACGAGGCCGCCCAGCCCGAGGCCCATCGCACCGAGGAACAGCAACGGCTGGACGAAGGAGGTGAAGGCACTCCCCCGCCAGGTCCGGACGAACACCAGCAGCTCGCGCTCGAGGGCCCGGCCGACCAGCGCGCTCATTCGTCCAGGCTTCGACCGGTCAGGACCAGGAACACGTCCTCGAGGGACGCCCGCCGGGTCAGGGCGGTGAGCGAGTCGACCCCGCGGTCGATGAGGGCCCGCCGGGTGGCATCGCCGTCATCGGTGTAGAGCAGCAGGCGGTCGGCCAGCTCCTCGTGACGATCGGCGACCTCGGCGGCCAGTGGGATGGCCTTGGCCTGCAGCTCCGGGTCGGCGAAGCGCAGCTCGACCACCTCGGCCGTGACGTGGCGCTCGATCAGGCTGCGCGGCGAGCCCTCGTCGACGATGCGACCCTCGTCCATCACGACCAGGCGGTCGCAGAGCTGCTCGGCCTCGTCCATGTAGTGGGTGGTGATGATGAGGGTCACGCCCTGGCGCTTCAGCCCGTAGAGGCGATCCCAGAGCAGGTGCCGCGCCTGGGGGTCGAGGCCGGTGGTGGGCTCGTCGAGGATCACCAGGTCGGGGGCGTTGATCAGGGCCCGGGCGATGGTGAGCCGGCGCTTCATGCCGCCCGACAGCGGATCGACCCGGTCGTATTTGCGTTCGGTGAGCCGGGCGAACTCGAGCAGCTCCTCGGCCCGCTCGCGCAGCACCGCCCTCGACAGCCCGAAGTACCGGCCGTAGACGATGAAGTTGTCCCAGACCGACAGCTCGGTGTCGAGGTTGTCCTCCTGGGGCACCACGCCGATGCGACTGCGGATCTCGGGGCCCTGGGTCTGCGGATCCATCCCGAGGACCTCGAGCTCGCCGCCCGACTTCGGTGACACGCAGCCGATCATCCGCATGGTGGACGTCTTGCCCGCCCCGTTGGGGCCGAGGAAGCCGAACACCTCGCCCTGGTGGACCTCGAAGTCCACGCCGTCGACCGCGACGAAGTCGTCGAAGCACTTGCGCAGCCCACGGGCGCGCACGAGCGCGGTGGGTTCGACCATCGCAGCGAAGCTACCGGCGGGCCGTGACCGCGCCCCCACCAGAAACCTGGACGGGGGTTCGAACGATGGCGGGGGTGGTGGGAGCCGTACATAGGCTTGGACGCTCATGCTCACCGCCTCCGGACTCTCCCTCGCCCACGGCAGCCGCGTGCTCTTCGCCGACGTGACCCTGTCGCTGTCGGCCGGGCGGCGGGTCGCGCTCGTCGGATCGAACGGTGAGGGCAAGACGTCGTTGATCGAGATCCTGGTCGGTCGGCACAAGCCCGACGCCGGCTCGATCACCAAGCCCAAGGACATGCGGATCGGCTACCTGCCCCAGGAGATCCCGAGCGATGACGACGGCAGCGTGCTCGACACGGTGCTGAGCGGCAAGCCGGAGATCATGCGGCTGCACGACATCCTCGCCGCCGGTCCGGCCGACCACTCCACCGAGGCGCTCGAGCGCTACGGCGACGCCCAGACGCAGTTCGAGCAGCTCAACGGCTATGCCCTCGAAGCCGAGGCCCACACCGTCCTCGCCGGCCTGGGCTTCGCGCCCGACGACGCCGACCGCCAGGTGGCCGAGCTGTCCGGTGGTTGGCGCATGCGGGTGGCGCTGGCCCGCCTGCTGCTGTCCGACCCCGACCTGTTGATCCTCGACGAGCCCACCAACCACCTCGACGTGGACTCGGTGGCCTGGCTCGAGGCCCGGTTGCGGGCCTGGAACGCGGCGCTGTTGTTCGTCTCCCACGACCGGGACTTCATCGACAACGTCGCCACCCACGTCGTCGAGCTCGCCGCCCAGCAGCTCACCGAGTACACCGGCGGGTTCGCCGAGTTCGTGGTGCAGCGCGAGGAGCGCATCGCCGCGCTCGAGGCCCAGGCGGCGTCCCAGGCGAAGCAGATCGCCCAGCAGGAGCGCTTCATCGAGCGGTTCCGGTACAAGGCCACCAAGGCGCGCCAGGTCCAGAGCCGGATCAAGACGCTCGAGAAGCTGGAGCGGATCGAACCCCCGTCGCGCTCCGAGCTGCGGGCGAGGTTCCAGTTCCCCGACCCACCCCGCACGTCACGGGTGGTGGCCGAGCTCGAGGGCATGACTGCGGGCTACGACGGCACTCCCGTGCTGCGCGACGTGACCCTGCACGTCGAGCGGGGCCAGAAGCTGGCCCTCGTGGGGCCGAACGGCGCCGGCAAGACCACCCTGCTGAAGATGATCCTGGGCGACCTGCCGCCGATGGAGGGTTCGGCCGAGATCGGCCAGAGCGTCACGGTGGCCCGCTTCGAGCAGCACCAGGCCGACGAGCTCGACCCCGAGCAGACCGTCCTCGCCCTGGCCCGCGACGGCATCGGGGACAGTGCCCGGGGCAAGTCGTTGCGCACCTACCTCGCCTCGTTCGGGTTCCGCGACGACGCGGTCGAGCGCAAGATCGGTGTCCTGTCGGGCGGCGAGCGCACCCGGTTGGCGCTGGCCAAGGTGATGGCGATCCCGGCCGGGTTGCTCATCCTCGACGAGCCCACCAACCACCTCGACCTCGCCAGCTGCGACATGCTCGAGGACGCCCTCACCGTCTATCCGGGAACGGTCCTGCTGGTGACGCACGACCGCTACCTGATCCGCTCGGTGGCCGACTCCCTGGTGGAGGTCCGCGACGGGACCGCCCGATTCCACCACGGCGTGCCCGAGGAGGTCCTGAGCCCAGGCACCGCGACCACCCGGCGCGACACCGCCGGCAAGGCGCGGGCCACCAAGAACCCGAAGTCCGCCTCCGCGCCCAAACCCGAGCGGAACACGGCCAAGCCGCCCCGATCGAAGCACGGCACCAGCGAGTCGCAACAGACCAGGGACCTGCGCAAGCAGGTCCAACGGCTCGAACGGAAGTGGGAGGAGGCCGAGTCGAAGGTGGCCGAGATCCAGGCCGAGCTGGCCGACCCCGAGCTGTACACCGACACCGAGCGGATGCAGGAGGTGAGCCGGCGCTTCGACGATGCCAAGGACCGGGCCTCGGGGCTGATGCTCGAGTGGGAGCGGGCCGCCACGCGGCTCGAGAGCCTCACCCCGTCCGACGCGTAGTCGAACGGATCCACCCGGGACCTAGAGTCGCTGGCGGATGCTGGATCACGTCTTCACCGACGCCATCGGGGCGCTGCGCGACGCACTGGAAGCCGCCATGCTCGAACGGATGTCGCCCGAGGAGCATTTCCAGGTCGACGTGCTCACCGGCGACACCACCTGGGAGACCTCCTACGGCCTGCCCGGCGAGCGCACCCCGGCCCGGGTGCGGGCGGACATCACGCTCGACTGGTCGACCTGGTCGCAGAGCGCCTTCCGCTCGTGGCTCCGCTCCGAGGAGACCGACGAGGCCCCCCGCATCGAGACCAGCATCGTGCTCCGCATCCAGGGGCTGGCCGATCTGCCCGATCCGGCATCGGTCATGTCGGTGCTGCCGAAGGAGAGCGCGCCGATCGGCGACGTGACCCTCGGCCGGACCGCCCCCACCGTCGAGACCGCCTACAGCCTCGACCTCGATGCCGTCGGCCACGCCATGGAGTTCGGATTCGAGGGGACCTACGAGCTCGACGACAAGGCGCTCGGCGACGGCTCGCTGCTCGACGACCACTTCTCGGCCATGGGCGGATGGATCGCGTCGATGCTCGTTCGCCTCGGCGACCTCCCCCTCACCTACCGCACCTCGGGCTGAACGGCCGCCCGATCGTTCCGTCCCGTCTGGAGTCCCGATGCCCGAATCCGAACCCGTCGTCCTCGTCGACCGCGACGACCGCGTCGCCACCGTCACGCTCAACCGTCCCGGTGCCCGCAACGCGTTGAACCAGGAGCTGCGCCGCACCCTGTGGAAGACGATGACCGAGCTGGACGCCGACGACGCGATCGCCGCCATCGTCCTCACCGGAGCCGACCCGGCGTTCTGCGCCGGCCTCGACCTCAAGGAGCTGGCATCGAGCGGCGGTGCCGCCCTGGGCGAAACCGGAGCCACCGGCGACACGTCGGTCCGCCGCGGACCCGTCCCGGCCATGACGACCCCACTCATCGGCGCGGTGAACGGCGTGGCCATCACCGGCGGGTTCGAGGTCGCCCTCGCCTGCGACTTCCTGATCGCGTCCGAGCGGGCGGCCTTCGCCGACACCCACGCCCGCGTCGGCATCATGCCGGGCTGGGGCCTGACGGTGCTGCTGCCGGAGGCCGTCGGGTTCCGGCGGGCGAAGGAGCTGTCGGCCACCGGCAACTTCCTCCACGCCGACACCGCGCTGGCCTGGGGCCTGGTGAACCACGTCGTGCCCCACGACCAGTGCGTGCCGTTCGCCCAGTCGTTGGCCGCCGACATCGCCACCAACGACGCCGCCGCCGTGCGCCGCATCTACGAGACCTATCGAGACGGGGCGCTGGTCACGGGCGCCGAGGCGTGGGCGCTCGAGGGTCGGGTCGCCGGCGAATGGCAGTCCGGCGGGCGTGACCGCGACGAGCTCGAGGCCCGACGCCGGGCGGTCACCGAGCGGGGTCGCTCGCAGGTGTAGCCGGGCCGGTCACCAGAGGCCGATGCTGCCGGCGCCGCGCAGAGCGCCACGTCGTAGCGACAACACCGCACCGATCGTCCAGACCGCTCGTGACATCCAGCACGCCCTGACACAGATGGGTGGTTGTCGGCACGCTCAGGCTTGGCAGTCGACGGCGACAGCGAGGGCGGCGCAGATCTGTTCCATCCGCCGGTCGCTCAGTCGACCGAGGCGCTCGACGAGCACTCCGATCGACACGCTCTCGACGGAGTCGAGGTTGACCGCAGACCGGCGCGGGACGGGATCGTCTCCTGGTTCCAACATGACTTCACTCGGCAGGCCCCGGATCGTGGTGGTGCACGGTCCGATCAGGGCACGACGAAGCCGGGGGATGGCTGCGTCTCGGGACAGGACCACGACCGGTCGTCGACCGACGTCCGGGAGCTCGCACCACCACAGGTCGCCGCGTTCGGGCACTGCGGTCACGACGACGCGGCTGCGTCGCGAAACGACGCGAGGTCTCCCCACTCGTCGACCTCGTCGAGGGGGTGGTCGTCGTAGGCGGCGTATGCCGCATCGATCTCGGCGGTTCGGCTGGCGCGAACGAGCGCAGCGAGCGCGGCGTCGAAGAGTGCCGAGTCGCTGAGCCCGGCCTGGCGGGTGCGGGCTTCGGCGAGCAGGTCGCCATCGACGGTGGTGCTCACCCGCTCACGAGCCATGCCACAACTATGCCACATTCGTCTGACAACGGCGACCTCGACACGCGGCGCTGCGGAGCAGACCGCCATGTCACCCGGGCTCAGGCCGGCATCAGGTGGACGGCATCCGGGTCGATCCGGAGCCGGACCGGGTCGCCCACCCGCCAGGAGGCATCGGCCCGCACGTCGAGCACCGGCCAGGTCGAACCCGCCACCATGGCGAACGCGCTGCCGCCCCGGAAGATCCGACCGGTGACCACCCCGTCGAGCGAGCCGTCGGGGTCGGCGAACACGCCGTCGGGTCGGACGAGCACCGCGGCGGGCCCCGTCGGAGCACCGGGCGCCGGGAAGCGCCCCCAGGGACAGGTCACGACGCCGTCGGCCACCGAACCGGCTGCCACGTTCCGGTGCCCGACCAGACCGGCCACGGCGGCCGACACCGGGTGCGCCAGGATGTCGCCGGGCTCGGCGACCTGGGCGATCCGGCCGTCGACCAGCACGGCCAACCGGTGACCGAGGGCAGCGGCTTCGGTGGGATCGTGGGTGACGGCGACGACCGTCACGGCGAGCTCGTCGAAGATGCCCCGCAGCTCGAGCAGGAGGTGCTCGCGGAGCAGTTGATCGAGGGCCGCCAGCGGCTCGTCCAGCAGCACGAGCCGCGGCCTCGGTGCCAGGGCCCGGGCGAGCGCCACCCGCTGGGCCTCTCCTCCGGACAGGGTGGCCGGGTCGCGGTCGCCGAATCCGGGCAGTCCCACGACCTCGAGCGCGTCGGCCACCGCGGTGCGCCGGCCGGCGGCACCGACTCCCGCCATCCGGAGGCCGAAGCCCACGTTGGCGGCCACGTCGAGGTGCGGGAACAGGGCCTGGTCCTGGAACACGAACCCCACGCCTCGGCGATGGACCGGGACGCCGGTGATGTCGTGGCCCCCGAGACGGACGGTGCCCTCGTCGGCCGATTCGAGGCCGGTGACGATGCGCAGCAGCGTGGACTTGCCGCTGCCCGAGGGGCCGAGCAGGGCGAGCGTCGACCCGTCGGCCACGTCGAGATCGACCGACCGCAGCACCGGCTCGCCTCCGAACGCCTTCGAGATCCCCCGGACGGCGAGCGCGGCCACGTCAGAAGCCGCCCACGCGGGCGTCTCCGAGCCGATCGACCACCAGCATCACGGTCGTGGTCAGGGCGAGCAGGATGGTGCTCAGCGCCATTGCCTGGCCGACGTTCAGCGCTCCCGGACGGCTGAGGGCTCGGAAGACGGCGACCGGCACGGTGGGGGCGTCGGCGCGGGCGATGAAGACGGTGGCGCCGAACTCGCCCAGCGAGATGGCGTAGGCGAACCCGAACGCCACCAGGACCGGACGCCGCAGCAAGCGGAGATCGATCTCGAACCACAGGCGTCGGGGAGACGCCCCGAGTGACGCCGCCGCCTCCCGCACGGCGGCGGGGATGGCGTCGAGCGCCGGCAACACGGTGCGGATGACGAACGGGATGGCGACGATCGCCTGGGCGGCGGGGATCAACAACGGCGAGGTGCGCAAGTCGAGCGGCGGCTGGTCGAGGGCGATGAGGAAGCCGAGTCCGACGGTGACCGCGCTGGTGCCGAGGGGGAGCATCAACGAACCGTCGGCGAGACCACGGAACCGACCGCGCAGCCGGTGGAGCCCGACCGACGCCGCGCCGCCCACGACGGTGGCCGCGATGGCCGCCATCGCTCCGAAACCGAGCGAGTTGCGGATGGCCTCGGCCGGGGGGACGAAGGTGACGCTGCCGCGACCCACGGTGCCGAGGGCCCGGTAGTAGGCCAGGCCCGGCCCGCCGGTGTTGTCGAAGGACCGCCAGACCAGCGTGATCACCGGCACGGCCAGCAGGACCGCCGCCGACGCGACGGTGGCGGCGACCACGGCCCACTCGGCTCCCGCCGGCCGGTGCAGGATGCTGGTGCCGGCGCGCAGACGGCCGGTGCCCCGACCCCGCCCGGCCCGGCGATACAGGGCGAGCGCGGCGACGACCGCAGCCAGTTGGAGCAGCGAGAGCACCGCGGCGGTGCGCAGGTCGAGCAGCTCGGTCGTCAGCCGATAGATCTCCACCTCGATGGTGGCGATGCGGGGGCCGCCGAGGATCTTCACCACGCCGAACGAGGTGAACGTGAACAGGAAGACGATCGACGCCGCCCCGGCGAGCGCCGGCCGGAGTTGGGGAAGGGTCACGGTGCGGAACACGGTGGCGCGCGACGCTCCGAGCGTCCTCGCTGCGTCCTCGGTGGCGGGATCGATGGCCATCCAGGCCGCGCCGACGGTCCGGGCGATCACCGCGTAGTTGAAGAAGACGTGGGCCAGGATCACCGCCGTCACCGTGCGGCGGAGGTCGACCTCGGCCCCGAACCAGCCCGCCACCGTGGCGAGCGGTCCGGCCGGTCCGAGCACGGTGAGGAAGGCGGTGCCCACCACCACGGTGGGCAGCACGAACGGCACCACCAGCAACGCCGAGAAGACGGTCCGTCCGGGGAGCTTGATCCGTCCCAGCATCCAGGCCGCCGGCAGGGCGGCCAGCACGGTGAGGACGGTGGAAGCGACCGCCTGCCACAGGGTGAACCACGCCACCCGCCTCGTGGAGGCCGAGCCGAGGACGTCGAGCACCGCGCCGACGTCCCATCCCCCACCCGAGCGCAGACCCGTCGTGACCAGGGTGGCCACCGGGACGGCGAAGAACACGCCGAGGAACGCGACGGGCCCGGCGAAGATCGCCGCCGTGACCAGCCGGGAGCGACCGCCGCGGCGCGGGCTCACCGCACCACGATGTCGGTCCACTCCGCGATCCAGTCGTCTCGGTGCTGGGCCACCACGTCGGCGTCGAGCTGGTACGGGTGGTCGGGGTGGGCGCCGTAGCGCACGAACTCGTCGGGGAGCGCCACGTCGGTCACGGGATACACGAACATGTTGAGGGGGATGTCAGCCTGGAAGGCGGGCGACAGCATGAAGTCGATGAGCTGCTGCGCGGCCTGCTCGTGCTCCGTGCCGGACAGGATCCCGGCGAACTCGATCTGGCGGTAGCAGGAGTCGACCACCACCCCGGTGGGGGCGTCGTCGAGGGGCTGCTCGGCGTAGATCACCTCGGCAGGCGGGCTCGACGCGTAGCTGACGACGAGGGGCCGGTCCCCGCTGCTCCCGGCACTGCCCGAGAAGCTCCCGTCGTAGGCCTCCTCCCAACCGGCGGCGACCTCCACGTCGTTGGCAGCCAGCTTGCGCCAGTAGTCCTGCCAGCCGTTCTCGCCGTAGGCATCGACGGTGGCGAGCAGGAAGGCGAGGCCCGGGGAGGAGGTCGCCGGGTTCTCGACCACCAGCATCCCGGCATAGGCGGGATCGAGCAGATCGTCGAGCGTCTTCGGCGGCTCGACCCCGGCCGCGGCGAGAGCGGCCTTGTCGTAGTTGAGGCACACGTCGCCCGTGTCGATCGGGGTGACCCGGTGCTCGGGATCGATCTCGACCGCGGGGTCGGCGATGGCGTCGAGGGCCGGCGACTCGTACGGAACGAACAGCTTCGCGTCGTAGGCCCGGGACACGAAGGTGTTGTCGACCCCGTAGAACACGTCGCCCTGCGGGTGGTCCTCGGTGAGGATGGCCTGGTTCAGCGCCGCGCCGGCATCGCCCGACTGGAGGACCTTGACGGTGATCCCCGTGTCGGCGGTGAACTGGTCGAACACGGACTGCGAGATGGCGAAGCTGTCGTGGGTCACGAGGGTGATGGTCACCGGCCCGTTCGCCGTGGTCGTCGACGAGGTGCCGCTCGAGGCGGCATCGTCGTCGCCGCAGGCCGCGACGGTGAGGGCGGCGACGCAGACCAGCGCGACGACGCGCCGGATGGCTGGTGATGATCTCATGGCAGTACCTCGTGGTCGGGTCGGGGGGAGATGCACAGGACGACGCCGTCGTCGACGACGACGCGGAAGGGATCACCGGTGGTCTCGTTGCTGATCCCGTGGGTGGTGCCGGGCTCGAGCAGGTGGTGGTCGAGCGGCCACCGCACACCGGTGATCGAGACGGTCGCCGGGCCGTGCACCGGGATGAGCGAGACCACCGTCCCGGCGGGGGCCGCGCCCGTGAGCACGTCACGCACCACCCACGCCCGCCCACGATCCAGGGCGACCTCGACATCGAGCGGCGAGAACCGGTCGGAGGCGACCAGCAGCAGGTTGGCCAGCGCGTGATCGGGCCGTCCGCCCTCGATGCCGGCCACCAGCACCCGCGCCGGTGCCCGGGTCGTGGCGTGGACCATCGCGAGGTCGAGGTCGGTGGCGTCCTTGTCGGCCGGGTGGCGGTGCACCTCGGCGGCCAGTTCGTCGAGACGGTCCACGAGGTGGGGAGCGAGCGAGTCGAAGTCCCCGATCGCCACGTCGATCGGCCAATCGAGGTCGAGGGCGCGCTCGACGCCGGCGTCGGCGGCGATCACGGTCGCCCGCGGCCCGACGCCGGCCCGCAACCCGGCCAGCGACCGAGCAGCGATCGGCGCACCGCCGGCGATCACGACGATGTCCGGGGGATGATCGGTGTCCACGGTTCCCTCCGCTGGCATTACCCAGATCAGGTTCGAGGGTCGGTGACGGCGGCAGTCACCCTCTCAGCCCGATTGCCTCGAGCTCCCCGCGCCGTCGAAGCGACGGCGCACTCCCACTGTAGGTCCGCAGCGGCTGGCCTACGCCACCCCGTGCCGCCTCGTCCCGCACCGCAAACCGGATTCCCCATCCTGAAGTGCTCAAGTCGGGCCCGGGACCAGCCGATGGAGCACGTGGGAACGAAAGGGCGGTGGCCGGATCATGACTCGGACGAACATCACGTGTCGGCACTGCCGCTTCGCCATCCCCGCGGACGCGCCGGTCTGCCCGGGATGCCGCCGGCCCGCCGTCCACGACTGGCACCACCGGGCCCGGGAGCTGGCCGCAGTCGAGCGCCGGGCCCGCCGGGCCCGACCTCCCCTCCACGACGACGGGTACCGGTCGCTGCTGCGCCGGGCCGGCGTCGCCCGTTCGACCCTGTGGGCCAGCGCGTCGGTCGCCGTCGCGGTGGCGGGGCTGCACCTCCTGTGGCTGGGCCGCATCGATGACCCGAGCCTCACGCTGGACACCACCGAGGTGCAGCTCGCACCCGTGGCCCGGTGGGTGACCGGCGGCCTGCTCGTCCTGCTGGCGCTCACCGGCGCCGCCTTCGTGGCCTGGGCCGTGCGGGCCTACCGGAACCTGCCCGCGCTCGGCATCCGAGAGCGCCGGTACTGGACCATCTGGTTGGTGATCGGCTGGATCATCCCCGGGGCGAACCTCCTGGTACCGAAGCTGGTGGTCAACGACATCTGGCGGGCATCGAGTCCCCGCGTGCCCGTCGACGGAGGCCGCGGCTGGCAGCATCGCCCGGTGGCGAGCATCGTCAACCGCTGGTGGTGCTCGTTCCTGGTCACGCCCGCCGTCGTGGTGCTGGCGGTGGTGACCGCTCGCGGTGGTCTCGACGCCTTCGAGCAGCAGCTGGCGGTCGGAGCGTTGGTAGTGGTCGCAGCCATTGCTCTGGTCGTCGCGGCCACCTCGGCGCGAGTCCTGATCGCGGTGGTGACCGTCGCCCAGGCGCGGCGCGCCGACATCATCGTCGATCTGCGCACCGACGAGCGGCTCGCGCGCGATCACCTCCTCGCGGTCGAGCGGTCGCGTTGGTGACCGTCGGGACCGAGTAGCGTCGGGGCCGACCCAGTCAAACGGACACGACCGCGGGGTCGTTCCACATCTCGGAGGTATCTCTGTGCCGAACCGACGTTGGTTCCGCGTGCTCGCGCTGCTCCTCGGCCTGGCGCTCGTCGCCGCCTCGTGCGGTGACGACGACTCGACCGCCACCAACGACAGCACGTCGTCGACCACGGCGGCGAACGACTCGTCGACCACCACCGCCGCGGGCGGCACGGTCGACGCCGCGGTCACCCTCGACGACCGCTGCCAGGAAGCGAAGGACGCGGGTGTGACCGCGCCCGACGGCTTCACCGTCCGTCTCATCACCGACGTGGGCAAGATCGACGACCGCACCTTCAACCAGTTCGCCTACGAGGGCATGACCGCGGCCGCCGACTGCTTCGGCTTCGACACCAGCTACATCGAGACGGCGTCGGAGGCCGATTACGCCAAGAACATCTCCACGTCACTCGACGGCAGCCCGAACCTGATCATCACGGTCGGCTTCCTGCTGGCCACCGACACGCTGGACGCGGCCAACAACAACCCCGACGTCAACTTCCTCGGGATCGACCAGTTCCAGCCCGAGTTCCCCGCCAACTACGTCGGCGTGCAGTTCCGTGAGGACGAGGGCGGCTGCCTCGCCGGCACCGCCGCTGGCCTGTTGACCAAGTCCAACGTCATCGGCGTCGTCGCCGGTCGCGAAGACGTCCCGCCGGTGGTGCGGTACGTGAACGCCTACGAGTCCTGCGCCAAGAAGGTCAACCCCGACGTCAACGTGCTGTCGATCTACAACGAGGCCTTCAACACGCCCGACAAGGGGGCGTCCGACGCCCAGCAGTTCCTCGGAGAGGGGGCTGACGTCATCTTCGGCGCCGGCGGGCCCACCGGCTCGGGTGGCGTGGTCGAGGCCACGACCCAGGGCGCCTGGGGCATCGGCGTCGACCAGGACGAGTACTTCTCGACCTTCGACGGTGGAAAGGCGGCCGGTGCCGACAAGCTCGCCACCTCCGCCATCAAGCGCGTCGACCTGTCGGTGTTCGACAACATCGTGCGGCTCCTGAAGGACGACTTCACCGGCGGCCTCTACACGCTCACCGCGGCCAACGGCGGCATCACCTACGCCCCGCCCCACGACGCCGACGTGCCCCAGGACGTGCTCGACAAGCTCGAGGAGACCCGCCAGGCGCTGGTCGCCGGCACCCTCGACATCGGGGTCGATCCGGCCACCGGGCTGCCCAAGTAGCCGGCCATCACACCCGAGAGCATCGATCGAAGACCCCCCGGTGCGAGCCCGTACCGGGGGGTCTTCGCGACTGTGAAAGGATGCCAGCCGTGCCGGTGACCGACGACGCGCCAGTGGTGCTGGAGGCCCGCCGGATCACCAAGACCTTCCCCGGTGTGATCGCCAACCAGGACATCGACTTCCAACTCCGCTCCGGGGAGATCCACTGCCTGCTCGGCGAGAACGGCGCCGGCAAGTCGACCCTGATGAACGTGCTGTACGGGCTGTACCAGCCCGACGCCGGCGAGATCCTCGTTCGGGGCGAACCGGTGCACCTCCGCAGTTCGTCGGATGCCATCGAGCTGGGCGTCGGCATGGTGCACCAGCACTTCCAGCTGATCCCGACGTTCACCGTGGCCGAGAACGTGGCCCTCGGCCACGAGACCAGCCGTCGCGGCCGGCTCGACCTCGACGTCACCAGAGCCCGCATCCGCGAGATCGGCACCCGCTACGGCTTGGCGGTGGAGCCCGATGCCGTCGTCGGTGAGCTGTCGGTCGGCGTCCAGCAGCGGGTCGAGCTGATCAAGACCCTCGAGCGCGACGCCGAGATCCTCATCCTCGACGAGCCCACCGCCGTCATGACCCCCGGCGAGGTCGACGACTTCTTCGATGTGGTCCGCACGCTGGTCGACAAGGGGAAGTCGATCGTGTTCATCACCCACAAGCTGCGCGAGGTGCTCGCCGTCGCCGACCGCATCACGGTGCTCCGCGGTGGTCTCACCGTGGGGAGCGCCGATCCGGCCACCGCCACCCAGCAGGATCTCGCCAACCTGATGGTGGGACGCGACGTCGTCTTCACCATCGAGAAGCAACCGGCGTCCCCCGGTGAGCCGGTGCTGCGGGTCGACGGACTCACCGTCGCCGACGATCGGGGGACCGAGACGGTCCGATCCCTCGGCCTCACCGTCCGGGCGGGTGAGATCTTCGGCATCGCCGGGGTCGAGGGCAACGGCCAACGAGAGCTCGTCGAGGCGATCACCGGCATGCGGTCGGCGGTGGCCGGCACCGTCATGCTCGGCGACGACGACATCACCGGCGCGAACCCTCGGACCATCGCCGATCTCGGCGTCGGCCACGTGCCCGAGGACCGCAATCGCCACGGGCTGGTCGGTGCCTTCTCGGTCGCCGACAACGTGGTGCTCAACCGCTACCACAAGCAACCATTCTCGCAGGGGCTCCTCCGTCGCGAGGCGCCGATCCGTGAGTTGGCCACCCGGCTGGTCGAGCAGTTCGACATCCGCACGCCCAGCATCGACGCCACCGCCCACACCCTGTCCGGGGGCAACCAGCAGAAGGTCATCGTGGCGCGCGAGATGTCGAGGACACTGCGACTGCTGGTGGTGGCACAGCCCACCCGCGGGCTCGACGTGGGCTCGATCGAGTTCATCCACCACCGGATCGTCGAGATGCGCGACGACGGCGTCGCGGTCCTGCTGGTCTCGGCCGAGCTCGACGAGATCCTGTCGCTGTCCGACCGGATCGGCGTGGTCTACCGGGGCGAGCTCGTCGGAGAGTTCGATCGCGACGCGACCTCGCGCGAGCAGGTGGGCTTGCTCATGGCCAGCGGGCGAGCCGTGCAGGAGGTCTCCGCATGACGAGCCCGGGCCAGTCCAGCAGCGGCCGGGCCGGCATCGCGGCCGAGCTCCGCCGCAGCATCGACCTGCAACCGCTTCTGGTCCCCGTGCTCGCCATCGTTGCCGCCCTCGTCGTCGGGGCCGGCGCCATCCTGATCATCGGCGACAACCCGATCGAGGCGTACTGGGCCCTGCTGCGGGGGATGTACGGCAGCACCGACCGCGTCGCCGCCTCGCTGGGTCGGTCGACCCCGTTCATCGGCGCGTCCCTCGCGGTGGCGTTCGCGTTCCGGGCCGGCCTGTTCAACATCGGGGCCGAGGGCCAGCTGCTCATCGGGGCCACCGCCAGCGCCTGGATCGGCACCTGGACCTTCACCCGCGGCCTTCCCGGCCCGATCGCCATCGTCCTGTTGCTCCTCGCCGGCTTCGGCGCCGGGTTCCTCTACGGGGCCATCCCCGGCGCGCTGAAGGCCAAGACCGGGGCGCACGAGGTGATCGTCACCATCATGCTCAACAGCATCGCCCTGCTCTACGTGCGATGGCTGGTCACCAGCCAGGACCCGAGGATCCTCCGCGACCCAGGTTCGTCCTCGCCCCGAACCATCCCGATCGAGGCCAGCGCTCGGCTCACCAAGGTGGTGGCGTCCGAGCCGCCATTGCACCTCGGCTTCTTCATCATGGTCGCCCTTGCCGCGGTGGCCTGGTTCGTGCTCCAGCGCACCACGTTCGGTTTCGAGATCCGGACCGTCGGCGCCAACGTCGACGCCGCCCGATACGCCGGCATGAACGTCGCCCGCACGATGCTCCTGGCGATGGCGATCTCGGGCGCTTTCGCCGGTCTGGCCGGCGCCGGGGAGATCAGCGGCACGAGCGGCTACCTCTCCCCCGGCGTGTTCATCGGTATCGGCTTCGACTCCATCGCCATCGCCCTGCTCGCCCGCGCCAATCCCTTCGCCATCATCCCGGCCTCGATCCTGTGGGGTTCGATGCTCAGCGGCGCCGGCCTGATGCAGCAGGAGGTCGGACTCTCGATCGACTCCGTCCGCATCATCCAGGCGCTGGTGCTGCTGTTCGTGGCGGCCGACGTCATCGTCAGAACCGTCTTCCGCATCCGCCGCCAGGAAGTCGGCGCCTTCGAGACCACGGCACTGGCGTCGGGCTGGGGGACCTGAGATGAAGCTCAACCGCTCCCAGACCTTCGGGGTCATCGTCGGCCTGGTCGGCGTGTTCCTCGTCGCCTACGTCACACCGAACGTCACCAGCGACTCCCGGTCCTTCACCTTCGAACCACCTCCGGACCCGCTGTCGTGGAAGTTCAGCCCGGGCGTGTTCATCGCCACCATCGGCGTGATCTACCTGCTCACCGCGGGACTGGCCTTCCTCGAACCGAAGCTGCCCCGGTACTCGCGACTCGCCTTCGTGCTGAGCGGTGTGCTGTTCCTGCCGCTGGTCATCGCGGTGGCCCTCGCCCTCTCCGACCAGTCGGGCACCAACGTGGTCCAGCTGCTGGTCGAGTCGCTTCGTCTCGGAACGCCCATCGCCCTCGGATCCATGGCCGGGCTGTGGTGCGAACGATCCGGCGTGGTCAACATCGGCATCGAGGGCATGATGCTCGGCAGCGCCGGCATCGGGTTCATGGCCTACGCGCTGCTCGGCAACGCCAACTCGGTGCCGTGGCTGTGGGTGGCCATCGGCGTCGCGGTGATCACCGGCGGGCTGATCGCCGCGCTGCACGCCCTCATGTCGGTCACGTTCCGCGTCGACCAGATCATCTCCGGCGTGGTGATCAACCTGCTCGCGCTGGGCGTGACCGGCTTCATCCGGTCCGAGGTCATCGTCCCCGACGGCGTCACCAGTGGCGTGCCCACCTCGGAGATCGGCATCCCGCTCCTCGACCGCATCCCCATCGTCGGGGCGCAGCTGTTCGAGGGCAAACCGATCTTCTTCATGATGTTCCTCATCGTGTTCGCCAGTTGGTTCGTCCTGTTCCGCACCGCGTTCGGTCTCCGCATCCGCTCCGTGGGCGAGAACCCCGAAGCGGCCGAGACGCTCGGCGTCGACGTCATCCGGATCCGGTACCAGGCGGTGATCATCGGCGGCCTCATCGCCGGGCTGGGCGGCGCCTGGTTCTCGATGGAGAGCCAGGGCGGGTTCCAGGACAACATGACCAACGGCGCCGGGTTCATCGCCCTCGCCGCGCTGATCTTCGGCAAGTGGCGACCGTGGACCGCGTTCGGCGGGGCGATGCTGTTCGGCTTCAGCCGCGCCCTCGGCTCCCGCCTGCAGATCCTGGGCGTGACGGTCGGTGACTTCGAGATCCCGAGCGAGTTCTGGCAGTCGCTCCCGTTCGTGGTCACCATCGTGGTCGTCGCCGGACTCATCGGGCGGGCGATACCTCCCGCCGCCGACGGCCGACCCTTCCAGCGCAGCCGATGAACCCCCCGGAGCAGGAGATCGACTGGACGGCGCTGCGCGCCGCGGCCCGGGCCGCGACGGCCAACTCCTACACCCCGTACTCGCGGTTCCCGGTCGGTGCAGCCGGTCTGCTGCGCGACGGCTCGGTCATCACCGCCGCCAACGTCGAGAACGCCAGCTACGTCGTCGGCATCTGCGCCGAGACCGCGATGATCGGCGTGCTGATGGCCGGCGGCGGACATCGTGGCGATCTGATCGCCGTCGCGGTCACCGGCTCGGACGGCGACGACCTGTCCCCGTGCGGCCGCTGCCGGCAGTTCCTGCACGAGATGGGCGGGCCGTCCCTGCTGGTGAACGAACGACCCATGGCTGAGCTGCTGCCCGATGCGTTCGGCCCCGACGACTTGAGCTGAGGTACTGCGTGGCCACTGACATCCTCGACGTGCTGCGATCCAAGCGGGACGGACACGAGCTGACCACCGAACAGATCCGGTTCTTCGTCGACGGCTACACCGCCGGAACCATCGCCGACGAGCAGGCCGCCGCGCTCCTGATGGCCATCGTCTTCCAGGGGATGACCGCCGCCGAGCTGGCCACCTGGACGGCGGCGATGATCGACACCGGCGACCGCGCCGACCTGTCCTTCCTCGACCGACCCACCGTCGACAAGCACTCCACCGGCGGCGTGGGCGACAAGACCTCCCTGATCCTCGTTCCCCTGGTCGTCGCCTGCGGGGCCGCCGTCCCCCAGCTCGCCGGCCGGGGACTCGGACACACGGGCGGCACGCTCGACAAGCTGGAGTCCATCCCCGGGTTCCAGTCGGTGCTCCCCGCCGACCGATACCGCGCCATCCTCGAGGAGGTGGGTGGGGTCATGGCCGGCGCCAGCGGCGACATCGCCCCCGCCGACCGCCGGCTGTACGCACTGCGCGACGTCACCGCCACCGTCGAGTCGCTCCCGCTGATCGCGTCGTCGGTCATGTCCAAGAAGATCGCCGAGGGCACCAAGGGGCTCGTGCTCGACGTGAAGCTCGGCTCCGGTTCGTTCCTCGCCGACGATGATCTCACCCGCACCCTGGCCAAGACGATGGTCGGCATCGGGAACGACAGCGGCGTCCACACCGTGGCCCTGCTCACCGACATGGACCAGCCCCTCGGCCGGGCAGTGGGGAACGCGCTCGAGGTCGCCGAGGCGGTCGACGTGCTCGCCGGTGAGGGTCCGGAGGACGTGCGCGAGCTGACCCTCGCGCTCGCCCGCGAGATGCTCGACATCGCGGCCATCTCCGTCGACCCCGAGCCGGTCCTCGACGACGGCCGGGCCATGGCGGTGTTCGAGCAGATCGTCGCCGCCCAGGGTGGCGACCTGTCCCAGCCGCTCCCGGCGGCCGGGCACAGCCGCGTGATCACGGCCGACCGCGAGGGGTACCTCCAACACCTCGACGGCAAGGCCGTGGGCATCGCGGTGTGGCGACTCGGCGCGGGCCGCGCCCGCAAGGAAGACCCCATCAGCCACGGCGCCGGCGCCCTCGTCGAGGCCGACGTCGGCGATCGGGTCATCCCCGGCCAGCCGATCCTCTCGCTGCACGCCGACGACCCCGAGCGCTTCGCCGGCTCGCTGGCCGCGCTCGACGGCGCCATCAAGATCGGCGACGACGCCCCCACCCTGCGCCCACTGATCGCCGACCGCATCGCCTAACTCACGCGGGGAGCCCGATCGGGTTGGGGAACGGCACCCCTCCGGCCGCTCGGATCTCGGTCGCCACGGTGGTGAGCTCGCCGGACACTGCCGTCGCGTCGTCTCCGGCCGCGGCCCAGGGAACCGCCGCCAACACATCGGTGGCGTCCTCGACCCGAGCCTTGCGAGCGGCTCCCGCCGCGGTGAGCGCGCTGTTGGCATCGAGCACGCCAGCGTCGACGAGACGGTCACGCGCCCCGTCCCACTCGTCCTGGGTCCAACCCCGGGCCTCCCGGAGCCGGTCGGCCGGTACGACCCCGGCTGCGACCTGGAGGAGGTGGGCGTCCAGCCCCGACAGGCCAGCGGTGGCGAGGGCGGCGACATGGCCGTCCCCGCGGTGCTCCCGCAACGCCGTGCAGCACTGCCACAGCGCGGCCACCGGGTCCTCGGGGTCGGGGAGGTCGCGGTTGGCGGCGAAGAGGGGGCGACCGGTGAGATCGCCGGCGGCGACCACGGCGCCGAGCACCGGCACCACCCGGGAGGCGACGTCGTCGACCGACGGGGCGAGCCGGCGCAGCGCAACCGCGGCGCTGGCCGAGCGCGCCGCCAACAGGTCCGGGGGCGCGGCGAACCGCCAGGCATCGGGGATCGCTCGCTCGACCATCACCGGGGCGAAGTTGGCGAAGGTGGCCTGCACCACGCCTGGTCCGACCGCGCCCATCGGCGCGGCCCGGAAGCCGAAGTAGCCCATCCAGAAGCCCTTCAGCCCGACCTCGGTGGCCGCGGCGCGCGATTCATCGGCGAAGTACGTCACCGCGTGGATCGTCTCGAAGCTGCGCCACAGCCCACGAGCGTCGACGGCACCGACCATCGGGCCAGTCTCGCACGGGTAGCGTCGGGCCATGTCGACAGGACCGACCCTCGAGCTCGTGCGATCTGCGCCGAAGGTGCTCCTGCACGACCACCTCGACGGCGGTCTGCGGCCCACCACGGTCATCGAGCTCGCCGCCGAGCAGGGCTACGACAAGCTGCCGACCGACGACCCGGAGGAGCTGGCCGCCTGGTTCGTCGAGGGTGCGGCGCGCCGCAGCCTCCCCCGCTACCTCGAGCCCTTCGAGCACACCGTCGGCGTGATGCAGACCACGGACGCGCTCCACCGGGTGGCCGTCGAATGCGCCGAGGACCTCGCGGCCGACGGCGTCGTGTACGCCGAGGTCCGCTTCGCCCCCGAGCTCCACCTCCAGGGCGGCCTCACGCCCGACGAGGTGGTGAAGGCGGTGCTGGCCGGCTTCCACGAGGCCACCGCGGAGCTCCCCATCGTCATCGGTGTGCTGGTGACCGCGATGCGGACGGCGGCCAACTCCACCGAGATCGCCGAGCTCGCCCTCCGCCACCGCGACGAGGGCGTGGTCGGCTTCGACATCGCCGGCAGTGAGGCCGGGCATCCCCCCACCCGCCACCTCGATGCCTTCCGGATCATCGCCGCCGCCAACCACCACATCACCATCCACGCCGGCGAGGCGTTCGGCCTGCCGTCGATCTGGGAGGCGATCCAGATCTGCGGCGCCGAGCGGCTCGGCCACGGGGTCCGCATCGTCGACGACATCGAGATCGACGGCGACGGCGGTGTCCGACTCGGGCAGCTGGCGTCCTTCGTCCGCGATCGACGGGTGCCACTGGAGATGTGTCCCACGTCCAACGTCCACACCGGGGTGGTCGACAACCTCGCCGATCACCCGATCGGGTTGCTGACCCGGCTGCGGTTCCGGGTCACGGTCAACACCGACAACCGGCTGATGAGCGACATCACGCTGTCCCGTGAGCTCACCAACCTGGTCGAGACGTTCGGCTACGGGTGGTCGGAGTTGGAGTGGTTCACGGTCAACGCCATGAAGAGTGCCTTCTGGCCCTTCGACAAGCGGCTCCGGATCATCAACGAGATCATCAAGCCGGGCTACGCCTCGATGCGGGCCCGTTCGCTCGAGTCGATCTGACCCCCCGCCCGGGGGAAACTGGACGCGCCTGCGTACCAGCCGGGTTCAGCCCAGACCGTCGAGGATGGCCCGGCTCGACGAGGCGCCGATGCGGGTGGCGCCGGCGGCGATCATCGCCAGCGCCACATCGGCATCGCGGATCCCACCCGACGCCTTGACCCCGATGTCGGGACCGACGGCGGCCCGCATCGCGGCGATCGCCTCTCGCGTCGCGCCACCAGCGGGGTGGAACCCGGTCGAGCTCTTCACGAAGTCGGCGCCGGCGTCGACCGCCACCCGGCACACCCGGTCGAGCTGCGCCGGGTCCAGCACCGCGCTCTCGATGATCACCTTCAGCACGGTGGGTGGCGGCACGGCGGCGCGCACGGCGTCGATGTCGGCGCGGACCGCGTCCCAGTCGCCGGCGACCACGTCGCCGATCGCGACGACCATGTCGAGCTCGTCGGCCCCGTCGGACAGGGCGATGCGGGCCTCGGCGGCCTTGGCCGCCGAACGATGGGCACCGGACGGGAAGCCGACAACAGTGGCCACCGCCACCTTGCTGTCGGCCAGGCGGCGAGCCGCGACCGGCACCCAGCGGGGCGAGACGCACACGGCGTAGACGCCGAGCTCGACCGCCTCGTCGCACAGGGCGACCACCCGCTGCGGCGTCGCCTCCGGTGCGAGCAAGGTGTGGTCGATCATCGCCGCCACCGCGGTTCGGTCGGGTCGAGGCTGCATGTCTGCCATCATGCCCGCCATGGAGACCGTCGTCGTCGACCATCCGCTCGCCGCCCAGCTGCTGACCCGCATGCGCGACGAGACGACCGACCGGGCCGCCTTCCGGCAGGCGTGCGACGAGCTCGCCGGCATGCTGGTCTACGAAGCGACCCGCACCCTCGCCGTCGAACCGGTCACCGTCCGCACCCCGCTGGCCGAGACCCAGGGGACCCGGGTGGCCCGCCCACCGCTGGTGGTGCCCGTGCTGCGCGCCGGCCTCGGCATGCTCGGCCCGGTGCTCCGGCTCCTGCCGGCCAGCGCCACCGGGTTCGTGGGGGTGAGCCGAGACGAGCAGACCCACCTGCCCACGCCGTACATGAACTCGGTGCCCGCCGACCTGGACCAGCGTCCGGTGCTGGTGCTCGATCCGATGCTCGCCACCGGCGGCTCGCTGGTCCACACCTGCCAGCTGCTGGCCGACCGCAACGCGGGGCCGATCACCGCCGCGTGCGTCCTCGCCGCACCGGAGGGGGTGGCCCACCTGGCCGACAGCGGCCTCGTCGAGCACCTGGTCACCGCGGCCATCGACGACCATCTGAACGACGACGCCTTCATCGTGCCCGGCCTGGGCGACGCCGGCGACCGCCTCTTCGGTACCGCCTGACGAGCCGTCAGGTCAGCAGCTCTTCGACCGCCGATGTCACCGACTCCAGCCGCTGCGCCGCGTGCGACCGTGACGCGTCCAGTTCGGGAGTGGGCGGTTCGACCACCTCGATGTACGTCTTCAGCTTCGGTTCGGTTCCCGACGGCCGGACCACGACCCTCAGGCCGCGGCCCCGGAGGATCACGGCGTCGGTCGGGGGCAACCGCTCCCCAGCCGCCAGGTCCTCGATCGTGGTGATCGTCTCGCCGGCCAGCGTCGCCGGTGGATCGTCCCGCAGTCGCTGCACCCGACTGGCCATGCGCTCGGGCCCGTCGACGCCCTCGAAGCGGAGGGCGCGTTGCCGGGTGAGGTGCACACCGTGCACCTCGGCGAGTTGGTCGAGGCGGGCCGGGACCGAGCTGCCTTCGGCCGCCAGGGTGGCCACCAGCTCGGCCGCCAGCACCGCCGCCGAGATGCCGTCCTTGTCGTGGACCAGCCCGCCCACCGAGTAGCCGAGCGCCTCCTCGTAGCCGAGCAGGAAGCGCAGGTCGGGGCGGGCCATGCCGGCCCGAGCCAACCACTTGAAGCCGGTCAGGGTCTCGACGAACGTCACGCCGTGGTCGGCGGCCAGCGCCGCCAGCATGGTCGACGACACGACGGTGGTGACCACCAGGCGGTCGGGCCCGGCGGTGTGGCGGAGCAGGTGGTCGGCGAGCAACACCCCGATCTCGTCGCCCGACAGCGCCCGCCATCCGTCGCCGTCGGGCACCGCCACGGCCAGCCGGTCGGCGTCGGGGTCGTTGGCCAGGGCCACGTCGACCGCCTCGGCCGATGCCAGCTCCAACAGCAGGTCCATGGCACCCGGTTCCTCGGGGTTCGGGAACCGGACCGTGGGGAAGTCGGGGTCGGGGTCGGCCTGCGCCGCCACCACCACGGGCGGTCGGAGCGACGCGGCCGCAAAGGCTCGGCCGAGCACCTCGCCACCCACGCCGTGCATCGGCGTGTAGGCGACGGCCGGTGACGCCACCTCGGGACGGACCCGGAGGCCGGCGACGGCGGTCACGTAGGCCTCGATCACTTCGGCGGGCAGCGACCGGATGTGCGGATCGTCGAGGGGCACGAGGGGCAACGCCGACACCCGGTGGATGGCGGCGATGTGGTCGGCGATCTCCCGATCGACGGGCGGCACGATCTGAGCGCCGTCGCCGGCGTAGACCTTGTAGCCGTTGTCGGCGGGTGGGTTGTGGCTGGCGGTGACCATGATCCCCGCGGCCGCACCGACGGCGACCACCGACCAGGCCAGCACCGGCGTGGGCACGGTGCCGTCGGCGAGGAGGACGTCGCGGCCGGTGGCGGCGATGACCCGGGCCGAGTCCTCGGCGAACTCCTGCGAGCCGTGGCGGGCATCGCGGCCGATCACCACCGGTCCGGCCACCGATCGCTCGTCGAGCCACCGGGCCACCGCGGCGGCCGCCCGTCGCACCACGACCCGGTTCATGCGGTTGGGCCCGGCGCCCAGGGCACCGCGGAGACCAGCGGTGCCGAACGACAGCGATGCCCCGAACCGGTCCTGCAGGCCCTCCTCGTCGTCGGAGCGGAGCAGCGACTCGAGCTCGGCAACGGTGACCGGATCGGGGTCGTCGTCGCGCCACGCCTCGACCCGGGACCGGAACTCGGCGCCGATCACAACGCGCCGATCACACCGGCGATGATCGTGCCCATGCGCGCCGCGGACTCGGCGGCCACGGCGAGGACCGTGGTGTGGTCGACAGCGGCGCCCAGCCCCGCGGCCATGTTGGTCACCAGGGAGACGGCCAGCACCTCGGCGCCGAGGTGCCGGGCCGCGATCGTCTCGTGGACGGTGGACATCCCCACCATGTCGGCGCCGATCTCCTGCATCATGCGGATCTCGGCCGGCGTCTCGTACTGCGGGCCGGCCACGCCGACGTACACCCCTTCCTCCAGCTCGGGATCGAGGGTCCGGGCCAGAAGGCGGAGGCGGGCCGAGTAGGCGTCGGTCATGTCGGGGAACCGGGGTCCGATCGCCGGGTCGGGATTCGGCCCGGTCAACGGCGATCGTCCGGTGAGGTTGAGGTGGTCGCTGATCAGCACCGGTTGGCCGACGGTGAGCCCGGCCCGGATGCCGCCGGCGGCGTTGGTGAGCACCACCGTGGTACACCCGGCGAAGATCGCGGTGCGCACCCCGTGGACCACCTGGGCCACGTCGTGTCCCTCGTAGGCGTGCACCCGCCCGAGCGACACCAGTACGCGGCGCGCACCGACGCGGACCGACCGCAGCTCACTGTCGTGGCCCTCGACCTGGGGCACCGCGAATCCCGGGAGCTCGGCGGCCGTGACGACCCGGTCCGGCGGACCGATGGCATCGGCCGCCGGCCGCCAGCCGGAACCGAGGATCACGGCCACGTCGTGACGATCGACACCGGTGCGCTCGGCCAGGATCCGAGCGGCGTCAGCCGCGGCCGCGAACGCGTCGGTCGTGGTCATGCCAACTGGGCCAGCGACTGGCCGGGGCGGGCCCCGGTGTGACCGATCACGGCCGATGCCGCGATCGATCCGAGCCGGCCGCACTCGGCCAGGCCGAGCCCCTGGCTGAGGCCGTAGAGCACGCCGGCGGCGTAGAGATCGCCGGCGCCGGTGGTGTCGACCACCTCGGACACGGGATGGGCCGGTACCTCGACGATCTCGTCCCGGGTCACGAGCAGGGACCCCCGCGGGCCCATGGTCACGCAGCTGAGCTGGACCTCGGCCCGGGCCCGCTCGACGGCCTCGTGGAGCTGCACCCCGTACAGGGCCTGGATCTCGGCCTGGTTGGCGAAGAGCACGTCGACCGCCTCACCGACCAGGGCCCGCCACTCGTCGTGGTGCCGCTCGACGCAGAACGTGTCGGAGAGCGTCAACGCCACCTTCCGGCCGGCCTGGTGGGCGATGTCGGAGGCTCGCCAGTAGGCCGCCTTGGCCTCGGGGAGATCGAACAGATACCCCTCGAGGTAGGTGATGCGGCCGCCGGCGACGAGCTCCTCGTCGACGTCGTCGGGGCAGAAGCGGGTCGACGCACCGAGGTAGGTGTTCATCGTCCGCTCGGCATCAGGCGTCACCACGATGAGGCAGCGACCGGTGGGCGGGCCGTCGGTGGCAGGGGGCGACCGGAACACCACGCCGTTGGCCCGCATGTCGTGGGCGAACACCACCCCGAGCTGGTCGTCGTACACCTTGCCGAGGTAGCCGGCCCGGCCGCCGAAGCTGGCCACGCCGGCCACGGTGTTGGCCGCCGACCCACCCGAGACCTCGATCCCCGGGCCCATGGCGTCGTAGAGCTCGTGGGCTCGCTCGGTCTCGATGAGGGTCATCGCCCCTCGGACCAGCGACATCTCGTCGACGAACGCGTCCTCCTCGTGGCTGAGGACGTCGACCAGCGCGTTGCCGATCCCGACGACGTCGAGGGTGGTCCCATCGGCGCGAACCGGCAGGCTGTGGACATCGTCGGATCGGGGTGACACGGGCGGCGACCGTACACCGCGACCCGTTCGCCGATGACCTTCCGGCGGCGCGGTAACCCGCCGATTCGGCACTACGGTGCGGAGATGGCCACGGCTCCAGCCACCCCAGATCCGGAGGCATACCGGCTCCCCTCGGACACCACGCCGCGCCGCTACGCGCTCACGATCGCACCCGACCTGGCGGCCGCGACGTTCCGGGGGTCGGTGGCCATCGATGTGACGATCCACCGGGCGTCCGACCGCATCGTGTGCAACGCGGCGGAGCTCACCATCGACGAGGTCTGGCTCGACACCGGCGACGGCCAGCGCCTCGATGCCGACGCCGATCTCGACGCCGACGCCGAGCAGGTCTCGTTCGTCTTCGACCGTTCGCTCGCCCCCGGGCCGGCGGTGCTCCACGTGCGCTTCACCGGGATCCTCAACGACAAGCTGCGCGGCTTCTACCGCTCGACCTTCGCCGATCCCGATGGAACCCAGCACACGATCGCCGTGACCCAGTTCGAGGCCACCGACGCCCGCCGGGCCTTCCCCTGCTGGGACGAGCCGGCGCACAAGGCCGTTTTCGGCGTCACGCTCGAGGTGGCCGATGACCTGCTCGCCATCTCCAACGCCCCGGAGCTGCGGCGAGACGACCTGGGCGACGGACGGGTCCGCATCACGTTCGCCGACACCATGCCGATGTCGACCTACCTGGTCGCGTTCGTGGTGGGCCCGCTCGAGGCCACCCCGGCCGTCGAGGTCGACGGCATCCCGCTGCGGGTGGTGCATCGACCCGGTCAGGGCGCCCTCACCGAGTTCGCCCTCGAGGTCGGTGCGTTCGCGCTCCGGTACTTCGCCGACTACTACGGCATCGTCTACCCCGGCGACAAGATGGACATGGTGGCGGTGCCCGACTTCGCCTTCGGCGCCATGGAGAACCTCGGGTGCGTCACCTACCGGGAGACGTTGCTCCTGCTCGATCCGGCGACGGCCACCCAGGCGGAGCGGCTCGACGTGGTCGACGTCATCGCCCACGAGCTGGCCCACATGTGGTTCGGCGACCTGGTGACGATGGCGTGGTGGAACGGCATCTGGTTGAACGAGGCGTTCGCCACGTTCATGGAGATGAAGTGCTCCTCCGCGTTCCGACCCGAATGGGAGCGATGGCTGCACTTCGGGCGCGAGCGCTCGTCCGCGTTCGACACCGACGCCCTCGCCACCACCCGACCCATCGAGTTCCCCGTGCACTCACCGGCTGATGCCGAAGGCATGTTCGACGTCCTCACCTACCAGAAGGGCTCCGCGGTCGTCCGCATGCTCGAGCAGTACCTCGGCGAGGACGCGTTCCGGGACGGCATCCGCCGCTACCTGCAGACCCACCAGTTCGGCAACACCGAGACCGGCGACCTGTGGGACGCGCTCGAGGCGGAGACGGGCGAGCCGGTCAGGGCGATGATGGACAGCTGGATCTTCCAGGGCGGGTTCCCGCTCGTCACCGTCCGGATCGACGACCACTCGCTCGCGATCGAGCAGCATCCCTTCCGGTACCTCGAGACGGAAGGCGACCGCGACGACCAGCGGTGGAAGATCCCGGTGGTCGTCCGCAGCGGCGACGAGCGCATCCACCTCGTGTTCGAGGACCCCACCGCCACCGTCGCGGTGAGCGACCCCACGGTGATGGTCAACGCCGGTGGCCACGGCTTCTACCGGGCCAGCTACGCCCCCGAGCTCTACGACCGCCTGCTCGACCACTTGTCGAGCCTCGAGCCGCTGGAACGCTACGCCGTCCTCGACGACGCCCTCTCGCTCTGCCTGCGCGGCGACCTGGCCGCCGGCGCCCTGACCCAGCTGCTGCGCCGGCTCGTCGACGTCGGTGAGGAGGACCTGTCCATCTGGCAGCTGGCGGCCGAGGCCCTGGCCACGCTCGATCGCTCGGTGGTCGACGAGGACCGAGCGGCGTGGACCACCTGGGTGCGATCCACCCTGGCGCCGATGTGGGAGCGTCTCGGAGCCACGCCCGCGCCCGGTGACTCCGACCGCCGCCGGGCCCTGCGTGGCCTCGTCCTCGGTCTCCTCGGCGCCGCCGACGACCCCGAGGCCGTCGACCTCGGTGGTCGCCTGTTCGACCAGGTCACCGCAGACCCGACCTCGGTCGAACCGGGGCTGGCCTCCGGGGCCCTGACCACCATCTCGCGCCACGCCGACGGTGCCCGCTACGACACCATCATCGACCGCTTCCGTCACGGGCACACGCCCCAGGAGCAGATCCGCTTCCTGTACGCGGCGTCCGCGGTGCGCGACCCCGGTCTGTTCGACCGCTACCTCGATCTGCTCGCCACCGACGAGGTCCGCAGCCAGAACCTGGCCTTCGCCTACCGGTCGGCGCTCCGCAACCGGCTCCACGGTCCGACGGCCTGGCGCCGGGTGGAACAGGACTGGAACCGGATCGTCGCTCGGGTGCCGTCGAACTCCGCCCACCGCCTCGTCGAGGGCGTCACCGTGATCACCGATCCGGCCGTGGCCGCCGACATCGTCGAGTTCCTCGACGCCCACCCGATGCCCCAGGCGACCAAGCTCGTCGCCCAGCACGTCGAGCGCATGCGGGTCTCGGTGGCCCTGCGGGCGCGGATCGGCGACCGCATCGTTCCCGAACTGCCCTGACGCCCGGTGCCCCGCCATCCCGAGGAGCACCGGTGGTTGGTCCGGCTGTCCAACGCCGGCCGCACGGAGGTGCCCCGCCGACCGGTGCCCACCGATCCACCCCGGCCGCCCGTGCGGCTCGAGGTGTTCGGGGCAGGGCCCGACTGGCTCCAGGTCACCTGGTCCGCGCTGGGTCCCGGCCCGGTCTCGATCAGCTGCGGCGACCGGTGTGCGGAACTGGTCGCCGACGGCGGACCGGGCGCGACGCTCCTCGACCATCTCCCCGCGGCGAGCACCCACGACGTCGTGATCCGCGGCGCGGGCATCGACGGATCGATCGTCCTCGCGGCCGCCACCCTGCGACCACCGCCCGGGGAAGAACTGCTGCGGATCGCCACGGTGAGCGACGTGCATCTCGGTAGCCACACCACGGGCTACCTCCACACCATCGTCGAGATCCCCGAACCCGAGGTGCCCCACCCCCGGCGCTGCCTGGCCGCCGCGGTCGCCGAGCTCAGCGACTGGGGGGCCGAACACCTGGTGGTGAAGGGCGATCTCGTCGATCGGAGCTACCAGGCCAACTGGGATGCCGCCGCGAGCGTGCTCGAAGGCCTCCCGTTCCCGGTCGAGGTCCTGCCCGGGAACCACGAACGAGCCCGTACCCGCGACGTCGAACCGGACGTGGCGCTGCGGGCGATGGGGCTCGATCTGGTGCACGGCGTGCAGACGGTCGACCACGGCGGGGTGCGGATCGTGATGGCCGACGTGACCCGGTCCGGCACCGACTGGGGCACGGTCGCTCCGATCGCGGACGACATCGTCGACGCGGCCCGTGTCGACGGTCCGGTCATCGTCGCCCTCCATCAGCAGCCGATGCGGTTCCGGATCCCGACGTACCTTCCCCCCGGCATTCCCGGTCCCGAGGCCCGGGCCCTGTTCCACGCGCTCGGGCACGCCAACCGGCGGGTGCTGGTCACCTCGGGTCACACCCACCGGCACCGGCGCCACCTCATCGGCGGCGTCACGGCCACCGAGGTGGGGTCGACCAAGGACTTCCCCGGCACCTGGGCCGGATACCACGTCCACGAGGGCGGGGTGATGCAGATCGTGCGGCGCATCGCCGAGCCGTCCTGCATCCGCTGGACCGACCACACCCGCCGGGCCGCCGGCGGCATCTGGGCGCGGTGGGCGCCCGGCCCGCTCGACAGCCGGTGCTTCTCCCTCACCTGGTGACCGCACCCCCACCCCCACCCCCACCCCGACCCCACCCCGCTTCTGGCACCACGTCCTTCGCTCGTCGACCGAACATCCAGGTACCAGAACGGGCATGGGGTGGCGCCGCGGCTCAGCGCAGCGGCGCCACGGCGAACTCGTTCATCCCCTCCTCGAAGGCGACGTCGGCTCGGAACCCGAGCACGTCGGCCGCCCGGTCCGGTGACGCCACGACATGGCGCACGTCGCCCAGGCGGTACCCGCCGACCACCTCCGGCGGTCCGGCGCCGAAGGCGTCGCAGAGGGCCGCGGCCATGTCGAGCACGGTGTGGGGCTCGCCGCTGCACACGTTGAACGGTCCCCGCACCGAGTTGTCGGCGCCGAGGGCGGCCACGTTGGCGGCGGCCACGTCGCGCACGTGCACGAAGTCGCGGCGCTGGCCGCCGTCCTCGAACACCCGCGGTGTGTCCCCCCGCTCGAGCGCCGACCGGAAGATGCTGGCCACGCCGGCGTAGGGCGTGTCCCGGGGCATCCGCGGTCCGTAGACGTTGTGGTACCGCAACGACACCACGCTGACGTCGTGCTCGCGCTCGAAGGCGGTGCACAGGTGCTCCTGGTGCAGCTTGGTGGCGGCGTAGACGTTGCGGGGATCCAGCGGGGCATCCTCCGGCACCAGCTCCCACGCCAGCGGGGCACCACACACCGGACAGGGTGGATCGAACCGACCGGCGTCGAGATCGGCGACCGCTCGGGGGCCGGGGCGGACGATGCCGTGCTCGTCACAGCGGTACCGCCCCTCGCCGTAGACGACCATCGACGACGCCAGTACGAACCGTCCGGAGAAACCGATCTCGTGGAGGACCTGCAGACCCACCGCGGTGCCGGCGTCGTTGTCGCCGACGTAGTCGACGACGTCGGCGAAGTCGACACCGAGCCCGACACGCGCCGCCTGGTGGCAGACCGCGTCGACGCCTGCGACCGCCTGGCGCCAGGCGTCGGGATCGCGCACGTCGGCCTCCACCAACTCGACCTCGGGGTGGAGGTAGTCGGGTCGGCTGGGGTGCACGTGCGGGCCGAGGTGATCCAGCACGACCACGTCGATGCCCCGGCTGACCAGGTCGTCGACGATGTGTGATCCGATGAAGCCGGCTCCGCCGGTGACCAGGACACGTCTCACCATGGGGACTCCAGTGCCAGTTGCAGGACCACGGTGGCGGTCACCTGGGCGGCGAGCCACCATCGGGCGGATCGGGGAGGGAACACGGCGCTCGACGCCGCCAGCCACGGTACGAACGGCAACCAGATCCGTTCCACCTCGGCCTTCGAGAGCCCGGACAGATCGGCCAGGACGACGCCGACGAGTGCGCCGCCGGCGACCAGCCACAGGCGCCGGTCGCGTAACCGGGCCAGCGCCACGGGGACGGCCGGCCCGAGCGCGATGAGGAACGCGCCCGGGTTCCCGAGGGTGGCGAAGTACCAGAAGGGACGGACCCCACCGGCTCCGGTGGTGTACTCGGCCCGGGTGGCGGCCAGACCGTCGAACCACCAGAACCCGGCGCCAGCGAAGCCGGCGGTGACGGCCGCGGCGCCCACGGCCCCGACCAGGAGCGGCCGGATGCGACGCTGGCCGAGCACGACGAAGGCAACTGGGAGCAGCATGAGCGCGGTTCCGTACGAGAGGTGCAATGAGAGGGCGGCGACGGCGCCCGCGGCCAGGGCCAGCAGGTCACCGGTCCAGCCATCCCGCGCCGCCGCGACGGCGAAGAGGGCGATCGCCGCGCCGACCACCCCGGCGAAGAGGGCGTCGACCGACGTGGCCACCCAGACGAGCGCCGGGACCGCCACGAGGAACGGAAGCGCTCGCCGGGCGACGGCCTCGCCCGCGACGACCCGGACGGCGACCCCGACCGTGACCACGGTGGACGTCCCGGCCGCGATCACCAGCGCCGCCGACCAGCCCGCACCGTGCAGACCGATCTGCTCCTGGACCCAGAACACCAGCGGCGCGGCGACCGGGTGGCCCCGGACGTGGGTGGGGTAATCCGACAGGTGGTCGACGAAGCCGGACACGAAGTCGCCGACGCCGAGCCGGTCGATGTCGTCGAGCACCGAGCGGTACTCGTAGCGCCCTCGCAGCGGCTTGGCGACCGCGTGCCAGCCGTCGACCGCGGCGAGGGCGGTGGCGAAGGCGGCGGACGTGGCCCAGCCGGTCATCAGCAGCGTCGACCAACGCAGGCTGGCGGCCAGCCGGGGCCCCCACCCCACGACGGCGACGCCGATCACCGCCGGAACCAGCGCGGCGGGCGGCACGACCAGGTTCCAGTGTCCGATCAGCGGCGGACCGCCGAGCGAGAGATCGTCGACCAACGGTGCCCGGACCCCCACCAGCCGGGCGGCGAGGACCCACAGGCCGGCCGGGACCAGCACGGCCAGCGCCGGGACCGCCGCGCCGCGGACCCTAGGCTCGGCCGCCGTGCCCGACGTCGTGATCCCCGTGCTGGACGAAGCCGGCGCCATCGGATCGGTGGTGGGGTCCATGCCGAAGGGCTACCGGGCGATCGTGGTCGACAACGGATCGACCGACGGGTCGGGCGCAATCGCCGCCGAGGCCGGAGCCGTGGTCGTGGTCGAACCCCAGCGAGGGTTCGGGGCGGCGTGCTGGGCCGGGTTGCAGGCGGCGACCGCCGACATCGTGTGCTTCATGGACGGCGACGGCTCCCTCGATCCCGCCCACCTGCCCGACGTGGTGGCGCCGGTGGAGGCCGGCGAGGCCGATCTGGTGATGGGCCGGCGGGTGGCGTCCCGCGGGGCGTGGCCCACCCACGCCCGCATCGCCAACCGGGCCCTCGCCTGGGAGCTCCGAAGACGAAACGGGACCCCGCTGACCGACATCGGGCCGATGCGGGCCGCCCGGAGGACGGCACTCCTCGAGCTCGGACTGGAGGACCGGCGCTTCGGCTGGCCGCTCGAGATGGTGGTCAAGGCCCAGGCGGCCGGCTGGCGGATCGCGGAGGTCGACGTGCCGTACGCCGAGCGCGAGGGACGGTCGAAGGTCACGGGCACGGTCAAGGGAACCCTGCGCACCGTGCGCGACATGAGCCGGATCCTCCGCCGGCACGGCGGCTGACTCATGTCAAGGCCAGCACCAGGCCGATCTGGGCCAGGTGGTAGGTGACGATGACGGCCACGCGGCCGTGGCGCAGGTCGGCGATGAAGCGGGTCCAGGCGATGAGGGCATCGCTGACGTAGAACAAGGCGGCGGCCCCGAGCGCGAGCAGGACCCCCGACGCCCCGGCCGCCACCACCATGACGGAGATGACCGCCATGTAGGCCATCACCGGTAGTGCCATCTCGGGCTCGTCTCCGGCCCGGATGGCACCGACGATCCGGGTGCCGAGGATCGGCACCGCCAGGCCCACGAGGACCACGGCTGCGAGGAAACCCCCCGCCGATGATCCGAGGAAACGGAGCCCGACGATGTACGCCAGGTGGCCGACGAGGAACGACGCCAGGCCGGGGACGAAGAGGTCCGCGGGGAGCATCAGGAAGATGTCGCCGGCCAGCGAGCACACCAGCGCGGCCACGAACCAGCTGCGGGCCGTCCCGTCGATCGGGTCGAGGGCGAGTGCCGCGGCGATCAGCCACACCATCGTGGCCGGCTTGGCCAGGTATTCGAGCCGCCGGTTACCCCGCTGCACGGCCACCCAGTCGACGACGGCCACCGCCCCGGTCAGCAGGAGGAACACCACGGTGAGGCCGTTCACGACGGCAGTCTGGCAGCCGATCCGACTTGTACCGGGGGACGGGACCGTCGACGATGTGAACCTTGGTGGATCGAGACGTCGAGGAGCACCGGGCGGAGATCACCCGGCAGAACCGGACCACGCCGGTCATCGTGCTCGTGGTGCTGGCGTGCGTGGTGGCCGCGGTGGTGTTCAGATCGTCCTCGGGTGACGATCACAGCGCCGGGTCCGACGTCGACGACGAGCCTCCGAGGCGGCACGACCTCGACGGAGCCGCCGTCGACCGTCACGACCGCGGTGGCGTCCCGCGGGCGTCCCGATCCCGTGGTCGGTGTCGCCACGGCGGGTGCACGGCTGTTCGTCTTCGGGAGCCGCAAGCCCGGGGTGATGGGGGCCACGGTCGCGCCCGGGCTCGAGCTCCGCTTCGGCTCCCCGGCAATCGCCGTGGGGGACCTGGTGGTGGTCCTCGGATCCGACCGATCGGTGCTGGCCGGGCGGGAGGCGGAACCGTTCCAGTCCGTCGCCTGCTGCTTCGACGACCTCGCTGCCGCCGATGTGCCGGGCGCGGTCTGGGCCATCGAGGGCACCCGCCGGGCCGTCTTGGTCGATGTGGGCTCGGGGCCCACCGGCGACGACGTGGATCTCGACGGCGACACCATCGTCGGCGTCGCTCCCAAGGGGTTGGTGACGGTTGACGCCTCGGGCCGAGCGACCTGGAGGCGACCGGGCCAGGATCCAGTGCCCATCGACGTGCCGAGTGGCCGGTCGGTGGTGTCGAGCGGAGGGAGCGTGGTCGCCGAGATCGTGTCGGGCACCGCCACCGTCGAGCTGCGGCAGATCGAGGGCGGACGGGTCGTGCGCATCTTCACCGCTGACGACGTCCCGGCCGGCGTGTTGGTCTCGACGAGCGGTGACGCCGTCGCCATCACCGTGGGACGGTCGACGACGGTCTACTCGAGGGACGACGGCCGTCGCATCGGCCGGATCGACGACGTCGATTCGACCCCGGTGTCGGTGGGTGATCGACGCTTCGCCACCATCGTGGCTGACGAGGTGGTGGACTCGGAGGACGGAAAGTTGCCGCTGGCGGCCCGGCCGATCGTTGTCGCGACGCGGGCCTGACGCCGGTGGGACCGGACCGGGCCCGGGGTCAGCCCACCGCGTCGGCCCAGGCGAGCCCCTCCTCCATCGCCATCCGGTAGCGCACCGTCTTGGCCGGCCAGTTCCAGCCCAGCGCACCCCGGACCTGGCCGTCCCGGCCGTAGAGCGCCACGAACTTGTTGTCCGCCACCGAACCGTCGACGACGACCATCTCGCCTTCGGCCCGCCCCGCGACCTGGATCCGCACGTCGTACTGATCGGACCAGAACCAGGGCACCGGGTCGTAGTCCTCGGCCTCGTCGTCGTCCACCACCAGGCGACGGCCGGCGGCCCGCCCCATGTCGACCGCATGATCCCAGTGCTCGATGCGGATGGGTCCGTAGCGGGGACTGTCCCAGCGGGCCACGTCGCCGCAGGCGACGATGCCGGAGGCCACCAGACACGTGGCGTCGGCCAGCACGCCATCGTCCAGCGGCAGGCCGGACCCTTCGAGCCAGGCGGTGTTGGGCACCACGCCGATGCCGACCACGACCACGTCCGCGTCCATGACCGACCCGTCGCTGAGCCGGACCCGTTCCACGCGGTCGTTGCCCTCGATGGCCTCGACCCCGACCCCGAGGCGGAGATCGACGCCGTTCCGCCGGTGCAGGTCGGCCACGACCGTGCCCATCTCGACGCCGAGCACGCGGACCAGCGGTTGCTCCAGTGGCTCGACCAGGGTCACGGCGTGGCCGCGGCCCCGGCAGGTTGCCGCCACCTCGGCACCGATGAACCCGGCCCCCACCACCACGACCCGCTCGGCTCCGGCGTCGAGGTCGGCCCGCAGGGCGAGCGAGTCGTCGAGCGAACGGAGCACGTGGATCCCGGCGAGGTCGGGTTGGCCGGGCAGCCGGCGCGGTTCGGCGCCGGTGGCGATCACCAGGCCGTCGTAGTGCAGCTCGTCGCCCGATGCGAGCTCGACCACGGCCCGGGCCGGATCGAGCGCCACGGCGCGCTCGCAGAGCAACCACTCCAGCTCGAGGTCGTCGTCGTGGGCCGCGGCCCACGCGGTGGAATCCTCGTCGTCGCCGGCGAGCACCCCCTTGGACAGCGGTGGCCGCTCGTAGGTCCGGATCGTCTCCTCGGACACGATCCGGATGCTGCCGTCGAAGCCCGACCAGCGGAGCTCTGCGGCCGCACCGAAGCCGGCGATTGATCCGCCGACGACGATGACCTCGTCCATCCGGGAGCTCAGGGCCCTACAGCTCTTCGATGGAGATGGCCTGCTTCGGGCATCGGCGCACGGCTTCCTCCACCTTCGGACGCAGATCGGCGGGCGGCTCCTCCTGCAGGACGTAGAGGAAGTCGTCGTCTCGGACCTCGAAGACCTCGGGCGCGATCCCCATGCAGATTGCGTTCGACTCGCACAGGTCGAAGTCGACGACCACCTTGTAACCCATCTCGTTCCAGTCCCTTCTCGGATCCGCCAGTCCACGTTTCGGATCGGCCGTCACGGCAGCGTATCGACCGACCTGGCATGCTCGCCCGATGCCCCGCCCGCAGTCGCTCTCGGCCGCCCAGGCCCGCCGGATCTCGTTGCGGGCGTGCGGCCTCGACACGCCCCGACCGACGGGGCGGATCGACCGGCGCCACCTCCGCCGGGTCGTGGGCCAGCTCGGTCTGGTCCAGCTCGACTCGGTGAACGTGTGCGTTCGCACCCAGTACCTGCCGTTCTTCTCCCGGCTCGGTCCCTACGACCGAGATCTGCTGGACCGTCTGGCGTACCGGGACAACGAGCTGTTCGAGTACTGGGGCCACGTGGCCTCGCTGGTCGACGTGGCCCACCACCCGTTCCTGCGGTGGCGCATGGCGGCGGACCACCACTGGGGAAGCCTCGCCCGCGTCGCCGACGAGCACCCGGACCTGGTGGCCGCACTCGAGGCCGAGGTCCTCGCCAACGGGCCGCTGAGCGCCGGCGAGCTCGACGACACGGAACGGCGAAAGGGTCCCTGGTGGGGTTGGGGCGACACCAAACGAGCGCTCGAGTACCTGTTCTGGTCGGGACGGATCGGTGCGCTGCGCCGCGGCAACTTCGAGCGCGTCTACTGCCATCCGGCCGACGCCGTGCCTCCAGCGGTGCTCGACGCGCCCACCCCCGACGACGAGACGGCGAAGCGGGCGTTGCTGGTCCAGGCCGCCGCCGCCCACGGCGTGGGGACGGCACGGGACCTGGCCGACTACTGGCGTCAGCCGATCACCGAGGTCCGCACCCTGCTGACCGACCTCGTCGCCGACGGCGCGCTCGAACCGATCGAGGTCGAGGGCTGGCGAGAACCGGCATACCTGCATCCGGGCGCCACCCTGCCCCGATCGGTCGACGCCTGCGCGCTCGTCTCGCCGTTCGACCAGGCCATGTGGGAACGGGATCGGGTGGCTCGTCTCCACGACTTCGACTACCGGATCGAGATCTACGTGCCGAAGCCCCAGCGGCGGCACGGCTACTACGTGCTGCCCTTCCTGCTCGGCGACACCTACGTCGCCCGGGTCGATCTCAAGGCCGACCGGTCGGGAAGCCGGTTGCTGGTGCAGTCGGCCCACGCCGAACCCGATCTGCACGCTCGGGGCACCGACCCCGTCGAGGTGGCCGACCGGCTCCGGACCGAGCTGCGCCTGATGGCCACCTGGCTCGGACTCGACGACGTCCACGTGGCGCGCCGGGGAGATCTGGCGCCCGCTCTGCTCGCGGCCGGCGGCGACTGATCGTCAGGGCAGCTCCGGCCACGGGGTCAGCACCTCGGCACCGTCGTCGGTGACCAGGATGGTGTGTTCGAACTGGGCGGTGCGCTTGCGGTCGATGGTTACCGCGGTCCAACCGTCGTCCCACATCTGGTGCTCGTGCGCGCCCATGGTGATCATCGGTTCGATGGTGAAGGTCATCCCCGGCTCCATGCGCATGGTCAATCGGGGCTCGTAGTAGTGCGGGATGTGGACGTCGGTGTGGAACTGCTCGCCGATGCCGTGGCCCACGAAGGCCCGGACCACGCCATAGCCCTGGGGCTCGGCATGGGACTGGATGGCCTTGCCGATGACGTTCAACGGCTCACCCGGCCGCACTGCATCGATGGCCCGTTCGAGGCACTCGCGGGTGACCTCCACCAGGCGGCGGGAGGCGGGGTCGACGTCTCCGATGAGGAACGTGCGGTTGGTGTCGCCATGGACTCCCTCGCGGAAGATGGTGACGTCGAGGTTGAGGATGTCGCCGTCGCGCAGCGGACGATCGTCGGGGATCCCGTGGCAGATGACCTCGTTGAGCGACGTGCACACCGACTTGGGGTACGGAAAATCCGGACCGCCGTAGTTGAGCGGACTGGGGTAGGCGCCGAAACCGATGGTGGTCTCGTGGCAGATGCGATCGAGCTCGTCGGTGGTGACGCCCGGCCGGGCGGCTGCGCCGGTGACGGCCAGGACCATGGCCGCATCGGTGCACGTGCGACGCATCCGCTCGATGATCTCCGGGCTCTTGACCACCGGTTCGTCCCAGCGGGCGACGCCGGACCCGTCGGCGTAGGCGGGGCGCTCGATGTCGTCGGGAACCGGAAGGATGGGCGAGACTCGACCCGGGCGGATGGGCTCGAAGCTCTCCTTGTGACAGCGCTTGAACTTGCGGCCGCTGCCACAGAAGCACTGGTCGTTCGCCTTGAGGGTCGCAGTCACCCGATCCAGGCTATCGGTGGACCGCAATCGTCCGAACGGCCGCGCTGGGGCCACCGTTCACGGGTCGGCCGAACGAAGTCGATTGCAGACGGCCTCGACCTCCTGAGGACCTCCCCGGCGAACCAGATTCGACCGTTGGATGCCGACGGCACCGAGACCGAAGAGCTCGTCCGGCGTACCGGGATATCGAGGAGCGAGGTGGACGTGCAGGTGCGGCACGGCGTCCCCGAACACGAAGCTGTGAGCGCAGATGCGATCGAAGGCGCGTTCGAGACCGCCGTGCGATTCTGGGCCACCCAGGTCGACCAACAACTCGCCCCCCGCCGCGTCCAACCTCACTCCCTCACGTTGTGCCCCGGTCTGTTCGGAGGCGGGCAGATCCACGGCGACCTCGCTCCGATCCCCTTCGCCACCGTCGGCGCGCTTGGTCCACGAGTACAACTGGCAGCTGCTCGTCGATGACGACGACCAATGGATCGCCGTGGACCCGCACGGCACCACCTGGACCGGACGGCGACGACGACCCACCCACCAGAACGCCCCCTGACCCGACCCAGAGCGCCGGTCGGGTCACCGGCGCGCCCCGAGCCGGGGCACGGGACGTCTCGTACAGCTGGCGGACCGCCCACCCGCCCTCAGGACGGCTGATCTCGAGGGTCTCGCCAACCGAGCTGGTCGAGCGGGCCGTGACCGGCACCGAGATGCCAGTCCACCGCACCGAGCAGGGCGGCGTGGACGAACGTCTTCGCCGCCCGGACCGCGGTGTGAGCGTCGTCGCCGAGCGCCAGCCGCGCCGCGGTGGCGGCCGAGAAGGTGCACCCCGAACCGTGGTCGTTGGCGGTCTCGACCCGGTCGAGGACGAGCCGTTCCACGACCCCGTCGGCGCCGGCGACCACGTCCACGGCGGCGGCGCCCTCGTCGTCGGCGTCGCCGCCCTTGACCACCACCAGCTCCGGACCCAGCCGGGCGAGCTCGACGGCGGCGACCTCCATGTCGGCGACGGTCGACAGCACCCGACCCACGAGCAGGCCGGCTTCGGCCCGGTTGGGGGTGAGGATGCGGGCCCGGGGCACGAGCCGATCGAGGTAGGCCCGCTCCACCTCGGGGCCGAACAGCCGCTCGCCCGACGCCCGGACCAGCACGGGGTCGACGACGAGATCGAACGTCCCGCCGGCCGACACCCAATCGGCCACCGCCTCCACCGTCGCCGCGGACCCGAGGAAGCCCGTCTTCACCGCCCGGACGTCCAGATCGAGGGCGACCGCCCGGGCCTGGGCGACCACGAACTCGGGCGGGACGAGATGGACCCCGTCGATGCCGCGGGTGTTCTGCGCGGTCAGGGCCGCCACCGCGCTGGCGCCGTGCACACCGAGGGCGGCGAAGGTCCGCAGGTCGGCGTGGAGGCCGGCGCCGCCGGCCGAGTCGGTGCCGGCGATGGACAGGACCACGACCGGTGTTGCCATCGGGGCGACGCTAACCCGCGGCTGCTCCGGCGACCGCGGCCCGGTCGAGCGGGTCGCGGGCGTGGCCCCACGCGATGGCGCCACCGACGACCGCCACGAAGGCGCCGAGCATCCCGATCGCCGGCGGGACGCCGTTGGCGCTGATCAGGGCACCGGCGACGACGAGGCCGAGGAGCTGCGCGGCGGACGACGACACCTGGTCGGCGGCGAGGACCCGGCCGTGCACCGCCTCGGGAGCGTGCCGTTGCAGCACGGTGCGCGACGGGCCGGCGAGCAGGGCGGTGAACACGCCCCACGCGCTCACGCCGAGGAACGCCACCACCACGGACGGCGAGGCGAGGTAGACGATGGCGGCCAGACCGGACGCCGCCACGCCGAAGGCCACGGTGCCCAGGGTGGCGAGGCGGTCCTCGAGGCGGGCGACCACGATGCCGGCCACCACGAGCCAGACGCCGAACACGGTCTGGAGGGCGGCGAAGGTGGTCGGCGAGCGGTGCAGCACGTCGCGCACGTAGAGCGGTTCGGCGAGCAGGGCCGAGCCGTAGAGCAGGTGGACCGCGGCCATGGCCACCACGGCACGCCGCAACGTCCGCGTCCGAGCGACGAGATGCCATCCGGCGAAGGCATCTCGGAGTGTCGACGGTGGCGCCGACGGATCGGCGACGACCGCACGCACATGCACGATCGGCAGGACCAGCAACCCGAGGAGGTACGTGAGGGCGTCGAAGACGAACGCACCGTGGAAGCCGAAGAGGGCGATCGCCGCGCCGGCCGCCACCGGTCCGAGGACGATGGCGAACTGGTCACACAGCGCCACCAGGGCGTTGGTCCGAGCCAGGTCGGCGCCGGAGACGATGCGGGGCGGTATGGATTGGAGGGCGGGTACCGCCAGGGCCCCGGCGACGCCGTGGAGCGCAGACAGCAGGGCCAGCGTGCGGAAGTCGTGGGCCGCGATCAGCGCGATCGACGCGGCGGCGCCCAGCGCCTTGGCGGCGGCGAGGATGCGGCGGGGCCCGTACCGGTCGATGGCGGCACCGGACAGCGGGCCGAGGAAGACGGGGGGCAGGCTGAACGCCACGCCGAAGAGGGCGACCTCGCTCGCCGTGGCGTCGAACTCGAACGCGGCGTAGCCCCAGATGGCGACCAGCGTCGCCCACGTGCCGATGGCGCTGAGCGCCTCGGCGGCGAGGAAGCCCTGGACGCGACGGTCGCGCAGGCTCTGTCCGTGCATCGGCGGAACGGTACCCAGCGATCCGGCAGGAACCGCTCGGCATTTCGGATCAGGAGCGGCCGAAGTCGTCCTCGAGTCGCACGATGTCGTCCTCGCCGAAGTAGTCGCCGATCTGCACCTCGATGAAGACGAGGTCCTCGTCGGCCTGGTTGGCGACCCGGTGGGCGGTGCCGAGGCCGATGTCGACTGCTTCGCCCGGGGCCACGGTGCGATCGGCGCCATCGAGGGTCACCGTGGCGGTCCCGCTGACCACATACCAGTGCTCGGCCCGGCGGGCGTGGGTCTGGTAGCTGAGCCGCTTGCCCGGATGGACCACGATGCGCTTGACCTTGTGGTCGTCCTCGTCGGACAGGACGGTGTAGTTGCCCCAGGGACGTTCGTCGTACTCGAGACCGGACATGGCGGGACAGTCTGGCCGAGACATCCCGCCGGGGGCCAGGGACGCTCAGCCGGTGGCCAGGATGACGAAGCCCTGCAGCAGCCCGACCGCGGCGCCGAGCGCCCCGCCGATGGCGATCAGGATCCACTCGTCCTGCTCGAAGATGCCCCGGAGGAGGCGCTCGAACTCGAGCTTGGGCATGGCGGTCAACTTCGACTCCACCAACTCGGCCACCCCGAGCTGCTCCTCGATGTAGGCCTCGACCTCGGTCCGGACCTCGGGAACGGCTTGGCCGACCCGCTCGATCACCATCCACTTCACCGCGTCGAGCTGCTCGTCGCTGATGGTGGTCTGGGTCATCATCTCGACCATGGGCTTGGCGGCGTCGATCCGTTCGCCGACCTTGGTGAGCACGAGACGAGCGATCTTCGTGCCCGCTTCGCCCTCGGTGATGATGCGGATCAGGTTCTGCGGGGTGAGGATCTCGCGCGCCGTGATGCGGCCGTAGTCGGCGGCGATCTCGGCCTGACGGGACGGGAACATGCCCTGGTAGGTGACGACGCCCGCGTACCGGGTGGGCTCGATCGGCCGGAAGATCATCTGGAGCGCGAGCCAGTTGGTCCCCAGCCCCACGATGCCGCCCACGATGGGGAGCAGCCACCACTGATCGAACACGGAGAACGACAGGGCCTGGAAGCAGCCGATGATGAACCCGAAGTACCCGCCGAAGCGGACGATGGCGGCCAGCTCCTTGCCGCCGATCTCCTGGAAGAGGCGCACGAGCCGCTTGACGTTCGGTCCGGAGAGCAGGTCGTAGACCAGCGCCTCGAGGTCGAGGATCTCGTGGCTGATGCCCTGGAGGTCGTCGAAGATCTCCTGGGCGAGCTGGCGGCCCTCGGTCTTGATCTGGGTGATGACCATCTGCTGGGCTTCCGGCGCCATCTGGTCCCACGTGCCGGGCGAGAGCATCTCGGCGGCCTCCCGGAGCACGCCGGGGAGCTCGTCGTCGAGGCGGTCGGAGAACAGCTCCTCCATCTCGGCGGGGTCGAGGCGCTCGGCCAGCTCGGCCGGCGACAGGACGGTGCCGACGTTGCCGGCGACGTCGGCCGCGAAGGTGTCGGCCTTCGAGGGCAGCACCCCCTGCCACCCGATGGGGCCGACGCCGACGAACTCCTCCGGCTGGAAGATCATCTTCACCGCGGCCCAGTTGGTGATGTAGCCGATGAAGGCGGTCACCAACGGGACCACGACGACGATGACCACGAGGTTGGTTGCGAACATGCCCGTCCCGACTCTCGAGAGATGAAACCGGACAAACCGTACTGACGGGTGCCGTATGTCGGCGAGTTGTGAGCGCCAGGGGCCGAGTCAGCCATCCGTCGGCGAGTTGTGAGCGCCAGCGAACAACTCGAAGCTGACGAGGCCCCGCAAGGGGCCGAGTCAGCCGTCTCCAGTGACGTCGAGGATGTCGTCGAGCTTGATGATCTCCTCCATCGTGACCACGCCGATGAACAGGCCGCGGTCGTCCACCACCGGGAGGCGCTCGATGGCGGCCGAGTCCATGGCCTCGACGGCCTGACGCAGCAGCCAGTCGGGCCGGGCGGTGGGAACGTCGGTGCGCATGATGTCGGTGATGGACGTGGTCTCCCACGCCTCGCGCGGCACCTGGCGGAGCTCGTCGATGCGAACCATGCCCACGTAGTCGGCGCCGTCGACGACCGGCACGGATTGCTGGCGGGAGCCGATGACGTGGTGCCAGAAGAACTCCTGCGCGGTGGCCGTCGGCGGGATGGTGAGCACGTCGGAGTTGAGGGCGGAGGCCAGGGGCATCGAGAAGCGGCGCTCGAGGTGGCCGAGGCGGGAACCGGCCTGGGACTTGGAGACCGACATCCGTCCCATCATGAGCTGGGCGGACACGGCAGCGATGAGTCCGGGAACGATGAAGCCGGGGCGACCCGTGGTCTCGGCGACGAACATCACGGCGGCGAGGGGGACCCGGTACCCGGCTCCCAGGAAGGCGGCGATGCCGATGAGCGGGAAGAGCGTGGAGTCGGTGTCGCCGAAGAGACCCCCGACGGCCCGGCCCAGCAACGCGCCCTGCACGACCAGGGGAACGAACAACCCGCCGGCCCCTTGCCCGCCCAGGGTCACCGCCGTGGCCGCGGCCCGGAGGGCGAAGAGCAGCAGGACCAGGCCGATGGCTCGACTGGGGTCGACCGACCACCGGACGGTGTCGTACCCCGCGCCCAGGGTGTAAGGGGCGTCGAAGACGACGTCGCTGACCCAGGCCAGCAGGGCGAGCAGGACGCCGGCGATGGTGGCGAGCAGCAGCGGATCGTGCTCGGTGCCCAGCTTCTTGATCGCCTGGACGCCGACGGCGAAGAACCGGGCGATGGCGCCGCAGAGCAGGCCGAGGGCGACGGCCCCGGCCAGCTCGCGGAACCCGAAGCCGGGCGAACCCGACACGGGGAGGAGCGGCTCGGTGCCGAGCAGGGCCACGAAGGTGAGGTAGCCCGCCGCGGCGGCGATCGAGGCGGGCAGCAGTTGCCGGCGGGCCAGGTCGTCGCGGTAGGGCACCTCGAGGGCGAAGACGACACCGGTGGCGGGGGCACGGAAGATGGCGGCCACGCCGGCGGCGGCGCCGGCCACCAGCAGCACCTTGGCCTCGTCACGGGAGAAGAAGCGGCTGAGGCGGGACTGGAGCAGGGACCCGATGCCGGCGCCGGCGTAGATGGCCGGGCCCTCGTAGCCGAGGGCGCCGCCGGAGCCGAGGGTGAGGAAGCAGGCCAGGAACCGGGCCGGGAACGGCCGCAGGGGGTAGGGCACGGTTCCGGTCGTGGAAGTTCTTGATGTACTCGTCGGCCGTCGACGACGAGTTGTCGCCACCGAGGTACTTGATGGCCAGGGCGGCGCCGACCAATCCGACGAGCGGCGCGAGGCAACGGACCCACAAAGGCGTGTCGAGCAGGGAGTCGAACACCAGCTCGCGGGTGATCTTGTCGAACCCGGCGACGATCGCGCCGGTGACGATCCCGGTGGCGGCGGCGAAGAACAGCACCTGCTGCGATCGCCGGCTCAGGGCGAGGATCTGCTCGCGTCGGTAACCGTCGGGCAGGGGGAGGTGCTTGGAGCGGTCGTTTCGTTCCATCAGTCGAACACGACCGTGCGGTTGGCGTAGGCGAGCACGCGGTGTTCGAGGTGGAGCCGAACGGCGCGGGCGAGCACCGTGCGCTCGAGATCGGCGCCGAGACGGACGAGGTCGGCAACGTCGTGGCGGTGACTCACCGGCGTGACCTCCTGATGGATGATCGGCCCCTCGTCCAGCGCGGTGGTGGCGTAGTGCGCGGTGGCACCGATGAGCTTGACCCCACGCTCGTAGGCCTGGTGGTACGGCTTGGCCCCCACGAAGGCGGGCAGGAACGAGTGGTGGATGTTGATGATCTGGTGGGGGAAATCGGCCACGAACTCGGCCGGGAGGATGCGCATGTAGCGGGCGAGGACGACGAGGTCGACGCCGCTCGCCTTGACCAGCTTGTGCATCGCCTCCGACTGGCGGTCGGGGTCCTCGGGATCGACGGGCAGGAGGTGGAACTCCACGCCGTGGCGCTGCACCAACTGCTCGTGATCGTCGTGGTTGGACGCCACGAAGGCGACGGTGGCGTGGAGCTCGCCGAGCTCGACCCGCGACAGCAGGTCGGCGAGGCAGTGGCCCTGCCGGGAGGCGAGCACGGCGATGCGCGGCGGGGGCCCGGCGCGGTGCAGCGACCACGTCATGCCGTAGGCGGCCGCGACCGGACGCATGGCCGCTTCGATGTCGGCCTGTTCGGGGAAGGTGGCCTCGACCCGTTGCAGGAACAGATCGTGGACGCGGTCGGTGTGTTGATCGGCGTGGACGATGTTGCCGCCGAGCGCGGCGATGGTCTGGCCGACCGCCGCGACGATGCCCGGCTGATCGGGACAACGCAGCAACAGGACCGTACTCACGTGCTCCGACACTACGGAGCAGCGCTCACGCCGACGAATTCGATCCATCCCTGGCCCGCAGCCGAAGGCGAGGCCGGAGTCCGTGGATCAATGCGGTGCCGAAGGCGAGGCGGGAGTTCGTGAGGTAGGAGCCGACGAATCTCGCCCTGCGAGATTCGTCAACCTCGCCGAAGGCGAGGCGGGAGTTCGTCGCCCACCGTCAACAGGGAGCCGAAGAAACTCGCCCTGCGAGTTTCTTCAACCTCGCCGAAGGCGAGGCGGGAGTTCGTCGCCCACCGTCAACAGGGAGCCGACGAATCTCGCCCTGCGAGATTCGTCAACCTCGCCGAAGGCGAGGCGTGGAGGTGAGGGGATTCGAACCCCTGGCCTCCTCGATGCGACCGAGGCGCTCTAGCCAACTGAGCTACACCCCCTGAGGGAGTCGAGACACTAGCTCAGCGGTGGGCGGATTCCGAACCGGGTGGCGGCCCGCCGGCCCGGCCTTCGAGGGCTTGACGCAGGCGGGTCTGGAGCACGGTGGTGGTGACGTCGCCCCGGGTGCGTTCGGTGACGGCGCGCAGGGTGTCGACCGAGCGGCGCAGGCCGCCGGTGAGGGCGTCGGGCGCCTCGACGGAGGCGAGCACGTCGTAGGCGTCGTCCATGGCGGCGAGCAGGGCCTGGGCGGTGTCGAGGTCGTCGTGACGAAGCCGGTCGAGGACGTTGCGACGCAGCTCGCTGGCCGCTTCGGCCAGGCCGCGGAGCCACGAGTGAGCCATGACGGCGATGTCGTCGTGAGAGGGGATCGCCTCGCCGTCGACCATGGCGGCAGTGAGGCGGGCCTCGGCGTATTCCTTCTCGGCGTCGTGGAGGAATCCGGCATGCGCCACGGCCGGGTGGCCGTCGACCGCGTGTTGGGCCCGACGCAGTTCGGCTTCGCAGGCCTCGATCTCGCGCCGGTGGGCGACGGGATCGCCCCGGTGGATCGCTCTGATGGCCAGCCCGGCGTGACGGATCGACGACCGGCAGGCGGGCAGGGCTGCTTCGCGGGCCCGGTGGGCGCGGCCGAGCTGGTCTCGAATGGCGTCGACGTGGGCGTCGAGCTGGCTTCGCCGGTCAGCAGGACCGGCGGGGTCGGGACGGCTCAGTTGGCCGAACGCCGCAGCAGGGCCTGCTGCGTGGCCGACGGGCGGGTGGCCGGCATGTAGCGCACGTTGGCCGGGACCCGGCTCTGCTTGATCTGGAGCAGCATCGCCACGTACCCGAGCAGGGCGGCATCGACGATGAGCTGGAGCAGCCACACGCTGCCGCCGAGGGCGACGGCGAGCACGAAGGTCAGCGCCGCGGCGGAGGCGAGGGTGGTGACGACGTCGCGCCGGCGCCGGAGCACGTCGTGGCGGGCCAGGGTGGGCCGAGGAGCGATGGCGTGGCGGGTGGGCGGCACTCGCACCGCCGTCGGGGCGTACCCCTCCTGGAGCGGCGCGCCGTGCAGGGCCCGGCCGGTGCGCTGCAGCACGGCGAGCTGCTGGTGGAAGTCGACCACCGAAGATGACGGATGCGTTGCCCGACGCTTCTGGAGGAAGGGGGGGACCAGAACGGCAGCCCAGATCGCGGCAAGCACCACTAGCACCATGACGGTCATGCTCCTCGCCTCGCTTTCAGTGTGAGGAAGGGTACGGACATCGGAATCCTGGCTGGTGGATCCCGCGTGTACGCGGCGTGGACAGAACGGGGACGGCGATCGCCGTCGATGACAACGTTACGTTTCTACTACGAAACGCAACCTGTCGACAACCATTCGTGCGAGATTTTCCAAGCGCCGGTTCACGGCGTCGACGGGTTCCTACAGGCGGGTGTCGCCGTCGACCGACTCGGGCCGGCGCCGGTAGGTGCCCGAACGCCCGCCGGTCTTCTCCCACAGCGTGAGGTCGCTGATGACCATGGCGCGGTCGGCCGACTTGCACATGTCGTAGATGGTGAGGCACGCCACCGAGCAGGCGGTCATCGCCTCCATCTCGACCCCGGTGCGATCGATGGTGTCGACCTGGGCCTCGACCTCGATGAAATCGTCCTCGATGCGGAAGTTGACCAGCACCGAGCCGACCAGCAGCGGGTGGCACAGCGGGATGAGGTCCGGCGTGCGCTTGGCCGCCTGGATGCCGGCGACCCGGGCCACGGCGAGCACGTCGCCCTTGGTGATGGCGCCGCGGGCCACCAACGATGCGGTGTCGGGGGTCATGTACACGCGGCCACGGGCCACCGCCCGCCGGTGCGTCGGTTCCTTGGGGGTGACATCGACCATGCGGGCTCGGCCCAGTGGATCGAGATGGGTGAGTCCGCGCTCCGACATCGGACCGAGTCTACGCAAATTCGCTCCACGGCCGACGACGGGTTCGCCGCGACGAATGCGAAGCATTCGTCACGAACCCCAGAGGTCGCCCTGCGACCGAAGGGTTCGCCTAGCCCCCGATCTGGGACATGGACTTCCGGGGTCGGATGAACTGGACCTGGCCGATCGAGTGGCCGGCCCACTTGGCCGCCACGGCCCGCTCGATGATGGCGGCGACGTCGTCGTCGGTGGCACCGGTACGCATCGGCCCCCGGAGGTCGAATTCGTCGAGGGCGAACAGGCAGTTGCGCAGCTGTCCTTCGGCGGTGAGGCGGACCCGGTCGCACGACTCGCAGAACGGCCGGGTCACGCTCGGGATGACCCCGACGACGCCGCCGGGGTGTCCGGGCGGCAGGTCGAGGTAGCGGAACTGCTCGGCCGGCGCCGCGCCTCGCCGGACCGGTTCGATCGGGTAGACCTCGGCGATCCGGCGCACGATCTCGGCCTGGGGCACCACCTGGGCGTGTTGCCAGCCGGCGTCGGCGTCGAGGGGCATGAACTCGATGAAGCGGACGATCACCCCGGCCTCGCGACCGAAGCGGGCGAAGTCGACCACCTCGTCGTCGTTGACGCCGCCGATGAGCACGACGTTGACCTTCACCGGGTCGAGGCCGGCCTCCTGGGCGGCGGCGATGCCGTCGAGCACGTTGGCGAGCTCGTCACGACGGGTCAGCGCCTCGAACCGGTCGCGCTGGAGCGAATCGAGGCTCACGTTGATCCGGCGCAGACCGGCATCGACGAGGTCATGAGCCATGCGGCGCAAGGTGGCGCCGTTGGTGGTCATGGCCAGATCGACGAGCGGGCCGTCGCCGCCGACCCGGAGGCCGGAGAGCTGGCGGACCAGCACGGGCAGGTGGGCCCGCACGGTGGGCTCGCCGCCCGTGAGGCGGATGCCGTCGATGCCGAATCGCTCCACGAAGATGCGGGCCACGCGACCGGTCTCCTCGAAGGTGAGGATGTCTTCGCGGGCCTGCCAGTCCATCCCCTCCTCCGGCATGCAGTACGTGCACCGGAAGTTGCAGCGGTCGGTGACCGAGATGCGCAGGTCGCGGTGGACGCGACCGAAGCTGTCGACCAGTGGCTGCGAGGACGTCATGGGCCGCCCACGCTACCGGTATCGACCGGCCTCTTCCCTCAGATCGACACCTCGAAGCGCCATGGCGGCTCGGCCATGACGAGACGATGCCGCGCGCCGGGTGCGGTGGCGTCGCCCGACTCGTAGCCGGCGTCACCGGCCCACATCGTGACGAGGGCGCCGTCGAGTTGTCCGATGCGGGTGTGGTACCGGAACGGCGTGCGGGCGGCGGCCGCGGCGAGCACGGCGGCCACGTCGTCGTGGGTGGCGAGGTCGTACAGGGTCACGATGGTGGGGGGCGCCAACTCGATCTCGCCCTCGTCGCGCCGGCGCAGCATGTCGGCCGGTCGTACCCACTCGTCGTCGTGGATCTCGCCGCCGTCGATGGTCACCTCGCCGGCCTCACCCACCGGCGCTCGGCAGGCGAAGAACCAGGTGGCGAAGCGCTTCGGACCGTGGAGGCTCACATCGGGCGGTGTCCAGTGGCTGAACGTCACCAGGGCGTCGGGTTCGACGAGCAGATCGGCTTCCTCGAGCGCCTCGCGCACCGCGGCCCGGCGCGCGGTGACCATCTCGTCACCGGGGGCGTGGGGATCCTCGTCCTCCGGATCGATCCGGCCGCCGGGGAACACCCACATCCCACCGAAGCCGAGCTTGGCGTTCTTGCGGAGCATGAGGACCTCGAGATCCGAGCCGCCGCCGGGGCGAGGGACGTCGCGCAGCGGGATGACGGTGGCGGCCGGGATGAGCTCGCTCATGCGGTGTCAGCCGGTGGCCTCGGCGAGGGCCCGACCGGTGAGGACCCGAGCGAGGTGCCGTCGATACTCCACCGAGGCGTTGAGGTCGGCGGAGGGATCGAGGCCCTCGTCGGCGACCGCAGCCGCGTCCTCCAACGAGGCGCCGGAATCGAGCGCGGCCTCGGCGGCCGCCGCCCGCACCGGGCGGGAGTCCATGTTGACCAGGCCGATGCCCGTGTGCCCGTCCGCTCCGGCGCGGCGGACGCAGGCAACGCCGACGATGGCCCAGTCCTGGGCGCGGCGGTTGAACTTCTGGAACGACCAGCCGGCCCCGGCGATCTTCGGGACCCGGATCTCGGTGAGGAGCTCGGTCTCGCCGAGCGCGGTCTCGAGGAACCCGGTGAAGAAGTCGTCGATCGCGATCTCCCGGGTGCCGTCGGGACCCTGGGCCACGAGGGTGGCGCCGAGGGCGAGGAGGACGGCGGGAAGGTCGGACGCCGGGTCGCCGTGGGCGATCGAACCCCCGATGGTGCCGCGGTGGCGGACCTGGGGATCGCCCACCTGCGAGGTGGCATGGGGGAGGATCGGCACCTCGGAGCGGAGCAGGCCGCTGGTCTCGACGTCGCGGTGGCGGGTCAGGGCACCGATGGCGATCTCGTCGCCGCGGTCCTCCACGAACTGCAGGTCGGTGAGCCGGCCGACGTCGACGAGCACACCGGGGGTGGCGAGCCGCAGCTTCATGAGCGGGACCAGGGAATGGCCGCCGGCCAGGACCTTGGCGTCGTCGCCGTGCTCGACCAGCGTGGCGATGGCGGCATCGGCCGAGTCGGCCCGGACGTAGTCGAACGCGGCGGGGATCATCGGGCCCCCTCGGATCCGCCGTGACCGGTGGCGGCGGCAGCCAGCACCGACTGGACGATGTTGTGGTAGCCGGTGCAGCGGCACAGGTTGCCTTCGAGCCCTTCGCGGACCTCGGCCTCGGACGGGTCGGGGTTCTCGTCGAGCAGCGACGTGGCCGCCATCACCATTCCCGGCGTGCAGAAGCCACACTGCAGGCCGTGGTTCTGGCGGAACGCCTCCTGCATGGGGTGGAGCTCGTCCGCCGACGGAGCGAGTCCCTCGATGGTGGTCACCGCTCCCCCATCGGCCTGCACGGCGAGGACCGTGCACGACTTGACCGAGACCCCGTCGAGATGGACGGTGCACGCCCCGCACGACGAGGTGTCGCAACCGATGTTGGTGCCGGTGAGACCGACGACATCGCGGATGAACTGCACGAGGAGTGTGCGAGGCTCGACGTCGTGTCGCTGCTCCGTGCCGTTGACGGTGACCGTGATCTCCACCGTGGACCCCCTGTGGTCGAATCGGGAACTGTGCGACTTCCTAGCGCATCCGCCGCGTCTCCGTGGCACCACCGGCCCAGATGCGCGCGCATGGGCCGTTTGGCCTACTACCATTGCTGACCACGGGTATCCCTGTACCAAGTGAGGCCGATCATGGGGCTGTTCCGCCGCAATTCATCTGATCAACTCGTCGACGTGGGAGCGATGCCCGTCGGAGCCGACACCGACCATCGGGCCGCGGTCCACGCCGGGGTGCCGGGCCGGTGCCCGAAGTGCGACGGCTTCGGCTACATCGACCACATCGACATGTCCCACCGCTTCCAGAGCCAGCACTGCCGCGAGTGCGGCCACACCTGGACGTTCAACTTCGACGACGCGGGTGACGTCATCGACATCACCGACTCGACCGTCGAAAGGCAACGGCGAGCGGCGACCGCGAAGCGGTCAGTGTCGAGCTGACCTGACCGCCTGCCACACCCGCTCGGGCGTGGCCGGCATGTCGACGTGGCGGACGCCGAAGGGCGCCAGCGCGTCGCAGACCGCGGACTGCACCGCCGGCGTCGAACCGATGGTGCCCGATTCGCCGATCCCCTTGGCCCCGAGCGGGTTCATCGGGGTCGGCGTTTCCATCGTGACCAGCTCGAAGCTGGGTAGCTCGGTGGCCGAGATCATGGTGTAGTCGGCGAGATTGCCGGTGATCGGGTTGCCATCGTCGTCGTAGCGCATGTGCTCGTAGATCGCCTGGGCCGCGCCCTGGGCGATGCCACCGTGGCGCTGGCCCTCGACGAGGAGCGGGTTGACGATGGTGCCGGCGTCGTCGCAGGTGACCATGCGCACCAAGCGAACCAGGCCGGTGTCGGTGTCGACCTCGACGACGGCGACGTGGGCCCCGAACGGGAAGGTCGGGCTCTCCGCCGTGAAGTCGGTCTCGGCCTCGAGACCGCTCTCGCCGGCTGCGGCGGCCACCTCGACCCACGAGCGCGACACCGCCGGCGTCCCCGCCACGTGGAACGCCCCGCTGGCGCGGTCGAGCTCGATGTCGGCCGGGTCGGCCTCCAGCAACTCGGCCGCGATGCGCCGGGCCTGATCGACGACCTGTTCCGACGCCACGCGGATGGCCGAGCCCCCGAGCTGGAGCGATCGGGAGCCGAAGGTCCCCACCCCACGGGGCACCTCGTCGGTGTCGCCGTGGCGCACGGTGACCCGCTCGAGCGGGATGCCGAGCGCGTCGGTGACGAGCATGGCGAAGCTGGTGTCGTGGCCCTGGCCGTGAGACGACGCACCGGTGAAGGCCGTCGCCGTCCCATCCGCGTTGACGACGACCCGGCCGTACTCCTCGCCGGCCTGGGGGCCGGCCGTGACCTCGACGTACACCGACACCCCGATGCCGAGCTGCTTGGGGCCACCGGCCTCACGCCGGCGGGACTGCTCGGCTCGCAGTTCGTCGTACCCGGCAGCTTCGAGCACCAGGTCCAAGCAGCGCTCGTAGTCACCGACGTCGTACACGGTGTCGGTGGGCGTCGTGTAGGGGAAGGCGTCCGCGGGGACCAGGTTGCGGCGCCGGACCTCGACCGGGTCCATGCCGATCTCGGCCGCGAACAGATCCATCGCCCGCTCGACGGCCGCCGTGGCCTCGGGGCGGCCCGCCCCCCGGTAGGCGACGGTGGGCGTCGTGTTGGTGACGATGGAACGAGCGTTGAACTGCACCGACGGGATGTCGTACACGCCGCTGGCCATGGCGCGGGTCATGAAGGACAGGAACGCCCCGAGGGCCGGGTATGCACCAGAATCCTGGACCAGGTTCAACCGGTAGGCGCTCACCGTGCCGTCGCGACGACCGCCGATGGTGACGGTCTGCCACTGCCCGCGTCCGTGGCCCATGGCGACCATGTTCTCGGAACGGGTCTCGATCCAGCGGACGGGCCGGCCCAGCTGCTTCGACAGCCAGCCCAGCAGCATCTCCTCCGGGTAGGCGCCGATCTTGGCCCCGAACCCGCCGCCCACGTCGGGCGTCCTGACCCGGACGTTGGCCTCGTCGAGGCCGTACCACTCGACCAGCGCGGCCTTCACGCCATGGGGCGCCTGCGTCGCGCAGAACTGGACCAGCCGATCGCCGACCCAGGTCGCGGCCGCCGATCGGACCTCGAGCGGGCACACGGCGACGCGCTGGTTGACGAGCTCCTCGGTGACGACGACCTCGCAGTCGTCGAAGACCGAGTCGTCGTCGCCGAAGACCAGTTCGAGGCTGACGTTGTTGCCGACCTCGTCGAACAGCAGGGTGTCGCCCTCGAGGGCATCGGCGGGGGTGAGCACCACGGGGAGGAACTCGATGTCGGCCCACACCGCCTCCGCCGCGTCGGCGCCGGCCTCGGGCGTCTCGCTCACGATCACGGCCAGCGGCTCGCCGACGAAGCGGACCTTGCCCTGCGCGAGGACGGGCCGGGCATGGAGCGGGTTGAGGAAGGGGACCGCGAGGGGCAGGAGGGGCATGTCGCCGAGATCGTCGGCCGAGTACACCGCGACGACGCCCGGGGCCCGGCGGGCCTCGTCGAGGTCGATGCTGGTGATGGTGCCGTGGGCGACCATCGATCGCACGTAGGTCACGTGGAGGGCGCCGTCGAGCAACGGATCGTCGAGATCGGCGGTGTACGAGCCGCCAACCGTCAGGAACCGCGGGTCCTCCGTGCGAAGCACCCGAGTGCCGAGAATGCTCATCTTCCCCTCCTGGTCACGGGACGTGCCGAACCTAGTCGGGGGTGACGACGACCTAGGGCGTTGAGGCGGATCCGTTCGTCAGCAGCTCCCCGAAGGGCCACACCGACGGGAGCTCGATGGGCGGCTCGGGTGCGGGGAGCACCGCGTAGGGCTCCTCGCCCGGGCGGACCAGCCCGTACTGGGAGCGGGCGATCGACTCGATCTCGGCGTCGCTGTCGAGCTCGCCGACACGGGCCGCCAGCGCGTCTCGCTCGGCGTCGAGCTGCTGGAGCTGGGCGTCGGTCTCGGCCACCGCGCGGCGCTGGTCGATCCACGTCCGGGTGGGGAAGACGTAGACGGCGAGGATGGCGATGGTGGCGACAGCCGCGGCCGCGAGCAGCAGCGGACGCAGCCACCGGGTGAGGCCGGGCGGCAGGCGATGGTGCCGGGAGGCGACAGCTGCGGTCACCGGGTGCGAGCGCCTTCCGGGAGCGCGTCCCAGCCGCGGTACTCGGCCGCTTCACCGAGCATGGCCTCGATGCGCAGCAGTTGGTTGTACTTGGCGACACGGTCGGAACGCGCCGGCGCACCGGTCTTGATCTGCCCACAGTTCGTCGCCACGGCGAGATCGGCGATGGTGACATCCTCGGTCTCGCCCGATCGGTGGGACATGACCGACGTGTAGGCATGCCGGGTGGCCAGCTCGACCGTGTCGAGGGTCTCGGTGAGCGATCCGATCTGGTTCACCTTGATCAGGATCGAGTTGGCCGTGTCAGCCCCGATCCCGCGGGCGAGCCGTTCGGAGTTGGTCACGAACAGGTCGTCGCCGACGAGTTGGATCTTGCCGCCGAGCGTGGCGGTGAGCTCGGCCCAGGTGTCCCAGTCCTCCTCGTCGAGGCCGTCCTCGATCGAGACGATGGGGTACCGCTCGACGAGATCGGCGAGGTAGGCGACCATCTCGGACCCGGAGAGCGACCGGCCCTCCCCGTCGAGGTGGTAGCGACCGTCGCGGTAGATCTCCGAGTTGGCCGGGTCCATGGCGATGGCGATGTCGGTGCCCGGCGTGCGTCCGGCCGCCTCGATGGCCTCCACCAGCAGCTGCACCGCCTCCTCGTTCGAGTCGAGGTTGGGCGCGAACCCACCCTCGTCGCCCACCGCGGTGGACAGACCGCGGTCGGCGAGCAGCACCTTGAGGGCGTGATAGGTCTCCGCCCCCCACCGCAGCGCCTCGGAGAAGCTGGCCGCACCGAGGGGCATGACCATGAACTCCTGGAAGTCGACGTTGTTGTCGGCGTGCACGCCCCCGTTGAGCACGTTCATCATCGGGGCGGGGAGCACGTGGGCGTTGGTGCCGCCGACGTAGCGGAACAGCGGGAGCCCTCGTTCTTCGGCCGCGGCATGGGCGACGGCGAGGGACACGCCGAGGATGGCGTTGGCGCCGAGGCGCGCCTTGTTGTCGGTGCCGTCGAGATCGATCAGGAGCTGGTCGACGCCGCGCTGGTCGGCGGCCTCGACCCCGAGGAGGGTCTCGGCGATCTCGCCGTTGACGTGTCCGACCGCGTCGAGCACGCCCTTGCCACCGAAGCGGTCGCCACCATCGCGGAGCTCGACCGCCTCGAACTGGCCGGTGCTGGCTCCGGACGGGACGATGGCCCGGCCGCTCGCACCCGACTCCAGCTCGACCTCGACCTCCACCGTGGGATTGCCGCGGGAGTCGAGGACCTCACGGCCCTCGATGTACTCGATGCTGCTCATGTCCTGATCCCCGGATGGCGTGCGATGGGTGTGATGGCGACTGCTGTGACTGCTGTGGCCAGTGTGGCGAACGTTACCGCTGGGGAACAGAGCGGGGAAACATGCTGCTCCTACTGACATCCGATCCGACAGTTGCACCCGGCGACCGGACGATCCGAAGTCGTAGGCTCGCCGCCAGTGGCGAGCACCGACCCCTTGCACGACGAACTGAACGAGGTCGGGGAGCATTTCGCCGTCCAGGTGCAGACCCACGACGCCGAGGCGGCGTCCCGGGCCCTGCGGGCCGTGGCCTCGGTCGTGGTCGACCTGGCTCCGGCCCCGGACGCGACCGAGCCCCGCCTGTCGCCGCTGGCCCCGATGCCGGACGGGCCACTGCTGCGGATCGACGACCTGTCGACGCGGATCGACACCCGCCGGCGGCTCTCCGAGGCGATCCAGGGCGCCCTCGAGGACGTGGCCGACTCGGACGCCTCCGTCGTCGTGCACCAGGTCGATGGGCTCACCGACCTCGACCGCTGCCGGCGCGCCGCCGTGCTGCGCTTGTTCCCCCATCCCACCGGGGGGGCCGGGCGACTCGATCCGTCCTGGATCGACGTCGCGGCCGAATGGGTCTTCGGAGACCAGCGACCCGACGCCACGGTGCGGTTGCGCGTGCTCGGGGTGGAACGATCGGTGCGGGCCGCGGAGGCGGCCGGCGTCCTCCACGGGTGTGCGGCCGCCCAGGCCTGGTGCGACGTCGTCACCGGCGATGTCGGCGCCCGGATCAGGACCGCCTCGATCAGCTTCGGCGCCGCGCCGCACGTGGCCATCGCCGGCGGCGGCCCCCGCTGCGACGACGACGGCCTGCTCGCCCGCTTCGAGCTGCTCGAAGAGGTCGCCCGCGAGCTGGCCGGCGACGTCGCCTACGCATGCCTCGACTTCGAGGAGACCTTCGCCGACCTCGGCATGGGGCTCGCGCACACCGACTGGGTGCTCGAGGGCGGGGCGGCGCCCAACACGGTGGTCGGCCGCCTGGGCGACTGGTACGTCCCGGAGGCGTTCGGCTACCAGATCGTCGGACCCCGTCACATCGAGCGGCTGCGCGCCGCGGAACCCCGTCGCACCTGGGGACGACCGGTGGGCGGCGACCACCACGAGCTCCGCATCGGCGAACCGGTGGACTGGCTCGTCTCCAGCGACGTGCGCGCCGACGTCCGCGCCGATGGCTGGGAGCTGCTCGAGCCGATCATGCTCCGCTCCGATCAGCTCGAGGCCGCGCTCGCCGCCCGCGACGAGGTCGACGACGAGCCGGTGGTACCACGGGCGGGCACCGACGCCGGCGCGGTTGCGCTCCACGGGGTCCCCGAGCTCGACGCCATCGTGATCGACGGCGAGCGCCATCCGAGGCGGGGCACGAGGCTGACGGTGCTGGAACTCGCCGCGTGGTTGGCCGGCGAGCCTCACACCGACGAACCGGCCTCGGTCTCCCCGGTGCTGCGGCTCTTCGTCCGTCACCTCGGCCTCGGGTTCGACGACGAGCACCGCCAGCGGCTCAAGCCGCTCGCGGCACGGATCGTCGGGTCCAGGGGCGAGCCGGCCGACGAGCGACGCCGAGCCTGGCAGCTCACCGACTGGCTGGTGCGGGTCCACGCGCCACCGTGGCTGCGCCGGAGCGGGCTGACCGAGTCCGCCGACCGGTTGGACGGTCTCGAGTCGATCACCGGTCACACCGATCTCGTCCGGGCCGTCGACCTGCTGGGCAACGCCATCGTGACCGCCAGCCGGCGGCTGGAGATCACCACCACCATCGCCGGCCAACGAGCCGAGGTCGTGGACCAGATCGCATGGGACGTCTGGGAACGGGCCGCGGAACGGACCGGGTGGGTGGCCGCCTCGGAAGCCGTGCAGTTCGAGATCCCGGCCGATCTCGCCTACGCCGCCGATGCCCGGGTCGTCGAGTGCAGTCGCGATCCCCGGCTGCGGGCCGAGCTCGAGGCGTCGACCCACGGTCTCGGCGACGCCATCTGGTTGGCGGCCCTGCACGAGATCGCCACCGCGGCGTGGCGGGGGGCGTGGGAGACCACCGAGGACTTCGTGCACCACGAGTCGACGTTCTCGATGCGGACCGCGCTGCGGCGCTCCCTCGAGAGCGAGCTCGGCGCGGCCGCCGAGGACATGGGGGTCGAGCTGCTCGTCGAGGAGGTCGACGGAGCGGTGCGAGATGCACTCGCCCACCTGGTCCTCGCCGACGACGACGAAGCCGATTACTGGAAGCGGGCCATCGACGCCGCATCGGCCGGCGAACGGGGCGAGATCTGGCGCCGGGCACTCGACGAGACGCGGAAGGTGCTCGGCGAGACCCTCTTCGACGACGCCATTCGCGTGGCGCGGACCGAACTCCACCGCTGGCTCGACGAGGCCCCCCGGCTCGTCGGCCGGGCCGTCGCCGCGGCCGTGGCCCGCGAGGCATCGGGGGTGGCCGGCCGTGGCATCGCCGCCCGAGCCGCGGCGGAGCGCTTCGCCCGCGGCGGGAACGAGGAGGACGCCGAGGCCGCCGCCGAGGAGGCCATCAGCGGGATCGTGGCCGAGCTCGCCGACGACGCCGTCGACATGATCGGCCGGCTGGTCGATCGAGCCGACGATCAGGCCACTGATCAGGCCGAGGTGTCGTCGCCGGCCTGATCCGGCGACCGGGACTCGGCCGCCATCGCCTCGTCGCGCAGCAGGCCGGTGGCCCGGCGCAGCGCCGTCTCGGCGTCGATCCCGGCCGACCGGGCGTACGCGACCAGGGCCAGGATGGCGGCGCCGAGATCTCCCTCGGGGTCGACGGGCTCGGGACCGGCGACCCCCACGCGCTCCGCCTTGGACAGCACCTTGTGGGCGTAGAGCAGCCCGGGCAGCGCGGCAGGGATGCCGTCCATCACCGACGACCGACCCTTCTCGTCCCGCTTGATCTGCTCCCAGTTCGACGCAACCGCGGCGGAGTCGGCGGCGTCGACCGAGCCGAACACGTGGGGATGCCGGCGCTCGAGCTTGTCGTGGATGCCCCGGGCCACATCGGCGAGGGTGAACGAACCGGATTCCGCCGCGATGGTGGCGTGGAACACCACCTGGAACAGCAGGTCGCCGAGCTCCTCCTCGAGGTGCTCGACCCCGGCTCCCGTCTCCGGGTCGTACGCCTCGATGGCCTCGACGACCTCGTAGGCCTCCTCGACCACGTACCGGGTCAGGCTGCGATGGGTCTGCTCCCGATCCCACGGGCACTGCTCGCGCAACGTCCGCACCAGCTGGGTGAACCGCACCAGCTCCTCGGCCACCGGCGCGCCGACGGCGGGGACGAAGACCGAGGTCAGGTGATCAGGGGTGACGCTGCGGTCGAGATCGGCCCAGTCGACCTCCGTGATGCGCTGGTCGGGCAGGCCGAGCCGTTGCAGGATCACCGCCCCGTCCGGAACGTGCTCGTCGTAGGCGAGCTTGATGTCGGACAGGACGTGCCCGGCGTGGCAGTGCGCCACCAGCAGCGCCCCGGTGGCGCCGGCGGCGTCGACGGCGAACCGGTGGCCGTCGACGAGCCGCACGCCCGCCTCGACCGGGTCGACTCCGAGATGCCCCCAGACCAGATCGAGGAACGACATGCCCGCCACGACCTCGACGTCGACGCCCTCGTCGGCCCGCAGGAGGGTGACGGTGCGCTCGAGCACGAAGGGCGAGCCGGGCAGGGCCAGGCCGACCTCCCCGTACCGGTGCGCGTCGGCGACCAGATCGTCGGCGATGGTCCGGTAGACGTCGTCGAAGGTGGCCGCCGATTCGTACACGTGGTCGTAGCTCCCGCGATCGGCGAACGGCTCGGCGGCCGGGTGCCGGCGGGTGCGCAACCGCCAGTGGTCCAGCTCGGCGAGGCGGGCCGCGGCACCGGCCGTGGTGAGGTCCGGTCCGCCGGGGCCGAGCCCGACGACGACGACGGTGGGCCGCGGCGGGCGGCCGGTCACGGCCCGGACGGGTTGGGCTGCGGCCGGGGTCCGCTCGGCGGGTCGACGACACCGATCCCCGAACCCTGGTCCCGGAAGGTGCCATACCGGGGGTTCACGACCACGTCGGGGACGTCGACGGTCGACGGATCGATCGACGAGAGGTTCTGCTGGTACAGCAGGTCCTCGGCCAGCGCGGTGAGGAAGGCGTCGTCGTAGTTCGAGAAGTTGGACTTCAGCTGGTCGACCGCCTGCGAGACCTGATCGGACGGCGGGGCGAAGCCGATGGCGGCCCCGAGCTGGCGGCTCTGCTGGGCCACGACCCGGAACGACAGCACGGCGGCCACGAATTCAGCGTTGCGACGACCCTTGGAACCGAGATCGGACACGCCGAACGCCTGCTGGGCCATGGTCTCGTCGGACGCCCACGTCTCGATCTCGGCCTCGAGGTCCGAGGTCGTGTACTGGTACGAGCCGATGCTGGCGGCCAGGGCGCCGCCCACCGTGGGGCCACCCAGCTCGGCCTTGTCGGAGCAGCCGCCGGCCACGAGTCCGATGACGACGAGCAGGAGCAGGGGGAGGCGGGTCAGGATTCGGCGCACGATCTTCGATGCTACGGCTCGACCAAGTGGCGGAGGAAGGCGACGAGATCGACGGTGGGATCGGCGCCCTTGGCCATCGGCACCTCGAGCAGACCGCCCCCGCCGTTCGGACCACGGAGGCCGGACGGTTTGTACACGGCCTTCGGCGCGATGCGCTTGAGCCGGATCGTCTGGCTCGCCTTCAGCTCGAGCGGGGACAACCGCGCCTTGTACGCCGGGCCCATGAACCCGTCCCCGGGAACCACCGTGACCTCGGTGATCCCGACGCGGTGGCACTCGGCGCGCAACCGGGCCACGGCGAGCAGGGCTTGGGCCGGTTCCGGCACCGGCCCGTACCGGTCGATCCACTCCTGCTCGATGTCGTCGACCTCGCGCTCGGAGGTGACCGCGGCCAGGCGGCGGTAGGCCTCGAGCCGCAGTTCCTCGCGCTCGACGTAGGTCGGCGGGAGGTTGGCATCGATGGGCGTCTCGATCTTGATCTCGGCCGGTGGCCGGATCGGCTCGCCCTTGAGCTCGGCGACGGCTTCGTTGACCATCTGGCAGTACAGGTCGTAGCCCACGGCGGCGACGTGGCCGGACTGGCCCGTCCCCAGCAGGTTCCCCGCCCCGCGGATCTCCAGGTCTCGCATGGCGATCTTGAACCCGGAACCCAACTCGGTGGACTCGCCGATGGTCCGCAGCCGTTCGTAGGCGTCCTCGGAGAGGACCATGTCGGCGGGGTGGAACAGGTAGGCGTAGGCCCGGCTGCCGGCGCGGCCGACGCGACCGCGGAGCTGGTGGAGCTGGCCGAGCCCGAGCAGGTCGGCGCGGTCGACGACCAGCGTGTTCACCGTGGGCATGTCGATGCCCGACTCGATGATGGTGGTGCACACCAGCACGTCGAATCGGCCCTCCCAGAAGTCGATCACCACCTGCTCGAGCGTGCCCTCGTCCATCTGGCCGTGGGCGACGGCGACCCGGGCCTCGGGGACGAGGTCGGCCAGGTCGGCCGCGACCCGGTCGATGTCCCGGACCCGGTTGTGGACGAAGAACACCTGACCTTCGCGGAGCAGCTCCCGGCGGATCGCCTCGGCCGCGGCCCGCTCGTCGTACTCGCCGACGTAGGTGAGGATGGGCTGGCGGTCGGCGGGCGGCGTGTCGAGCAGGCTCATGTCGCGGATGCCGGTGAGGCTCATCTCGAGGGTGCGCGGGATCGGGGTCGCGGTGAGGGTGAGCACGTCGACGTCGGCCTTGAGCTCCTTGATGCGCTCCTTGTGCTTGACCCCGAAACGCTGCTCCTCGTCGACGACGAGCAGACCCAGGTCGTGGAAGGAGATGTCGTTGATGAGCAATCGGTGGGTGCCCACGACGATGTCGACCGCGCCGGTGCGGAGCCCCTCGATGACCTCCCTGGCCTGGGCGTTGGTCAGGAAGCGGGACAGGACCTCGACCCGCACGGGATAGGCGGCGAAGCGGTCGGTGAAGGTGGCGAAGTGCTGCTGGGCGAGGAGCGTGGTGGGCACCAGGACGGCCACCTGCTTGCCGTCCTGGACCGCTTTGAACATGGCCCGGAGCGCGACCTCGGTCTTGCCGAAGCCCACGTCGCCGACCACGAGCCGGTCCATGGCCGCCTCGCGCTCCATGTCGGCCTTGATGTCGTCCACGGCCCGCAGCTGATCGGGCGTGGGCTCGTACGGGAAGGCGGCCTCGAACTCGGCCTGCCAGGGGGTGTCGCCGGAGTAGCCGTGGCCACCGGATGCGAGCCGCTTCTGGTAGAGGACGACCAGCTCCTGGGCGATCTCGTTGACCGCCGAGCGGACCTTGGCCTTGGTCCTGGCCCACGTGTCCCCGCCGAGTCGGGTGAGGGTCGGCGTCTCGCCCCCGGTGTAGTGGCGGACGGCGTCGATCTGGTCGGACGGCACGTACAGCTTGTCGCCGCCCTTGTACTCCAGCAGGAGGTAGTCGCGCTCGACGCCCCCGATGGCCCGCTTCACCATGCCGCCGTAGCGGGCCACGCCGTGCTGGTGGTGGACGACGTGGTCACCCACCTTCAGGTCGTCGAAGAACTTCTGCGCATCGCGACGGCGGGGACGAGCCGTGCGGTGACTGCGCCGCCGGCCGGTGAGGTCGGCCTCGGCCAACAGCGCCAGCCTCACGCCGGGCAGGATGCACCCCCGCTCGAGGGGGGCGACGACCACCTCGCCCTCGACCCCGGCATCGTCGAGCAGCTCGCGCAGCCGGGCCGCCGATCCCTCGCCGTCAGCCGCCACCACGACGCGGTAGCCGTCGGTCTGGAGCTCCCGGAGCTGGCGCCGGCGGCGCTCCTCGTCGCCCAGGGCGACCTGGAAGGAGAACGCCTGCACCGTGGACACCTGCGGGCCCTCGGGCGCGGTGGTGACCTGCCAGGTCGGGGCCTCGGTGCTGGCCAGGACCCGCTCCAGCGGCAGGTGCAGCGGCGGGAAGTCGTGCTCCGTGCTGTTGCGGTCGCCTCGCACGCTTCGGCTCCCTGCGGCGTCGGGCGCTGGCGCTTGGTCCCCGACACCGGAGCTCGCGCCCACCCCCCAGGTCCGGGCCAGGCTGTTGGCCAGGTCGGCCTCCTCGGCCAGGAACTCCTGGGCCCGGTCTCGCAGGCGGCGGGGCTCGACCAGCAGGATCTGGCTGTCGGCCGGGAGGACGTCACCGAGGAGACGCTCGTCGGGCGCCAACCACGGGAGCCACGACTCCATGCCGTCGAAGAGCTGGCCCTCGGCGATCCGCTCCCAGTGCTCACGACCCCACGGTTCGAGGGCGACCAGCTGGGCCGCCCGGGCCCGGACGTCGTCGGTGGGCAGGAGCTCCCGGCACGGGAGGATCTCCACGTCCGGGACGTCGTCCGTCGAGCGCTGGTCGGTCACCGAGAACTCGGACAGGCGGTCGACCTCGTCACCCCACAGATCGATGCGGACCGGCCGCTCGGCGGTGGCCGGGAACACGTCGACGATCGAACCACGCACCGACACCTCGCCCCGGTGTTCGACCTGGTACTCGCGCCGATAGCCGAAGCCGACGAGCGCAGCCACCAGGCCGTCGAGATCGACGGTGGCCCCGACCGTCACCCGAACGGGTTCGACCGACTCGCTGCCCGGCGCGAGGCGCTGGATGAGCGATCGCACGGGCGCGACCACCACGGCCGGGTACCGGTCGGGATCGGACAGCCGCCGCAGGACACGCAGCCGGCGCCCCATCGTCTCGACCCCGGGACTCACCCGCTCGAACGGGAGGGTCTCCCAGGCGGGGAAGTACTCGACCTCGTCGGGGCCGAGGAACGCCTCCAGGTCGTGCACGGTGCGCTCGGCATCGGCCGAGGTGGCGGTGGCCACGACGATGGGCCGCCGCGTGGATCGCGACGCCAGCCCGGCGACGACGAGGGCCCGGGCCGGCTCCGGCACGGCGAGGACGGCGCTGGTCCGACCGAGGACGTCGATCAGCGCGGGTTCGTCCCGGACGAGTTCCGGCAGGCCGCGCAGAGGCCCGGCCGAGGGCCGATCGGTGGCGACGGAGGGCGGTGCGCTCACCGAGCCGAGGCTACCTTCGGGGTCGTTCAGTCCCGCCGGTTGTAGCGTTCCATGGCTCGCTCCACGCCGTCGGTGAGGATGACCTCGACGGCATCAGCGGCCTCGGCGATGGCGATGTCGAGCGCCTCACGGTCGCGTTTGCCCGGTCGGCGCAGGACGTGATCCCGGCCGTGCTGGCTCCCGGGAGGCTTGCCGACGCCGATCCGCACCCGAAGGAACTCGGCCGTCTGGAGGTGGGCCTTGATGGACTTGAGCCCGTTGTTCCCGGCCAGGCCGCCACCGACCTTGACCTTGATGCGGCCGACGGGGAGATCGAGCTCGTCGTGGACCACCACGAAGCGAGTGGGGTCGTCGATGCCGTACCGCTTGACGAGTGCGGCCGCCGCCAGGCCGGCCTCGTTGTAGTAGGTGGTCGGCACGGCGACCACCAGTCGCCGCATCGACGGCGCCGGGCGCAGCTCGGCCAGCTCGGCTCGCTCCTTCTTGGACAAGGACAGCGACTCGCCGTGGCGACTGGCGAGGGTGGCCGCGCAGTCGGCGCCGGCGTTGTGACGGGTCCGGGCGTAGTCGAGCCCGGGGTTGCCGAGCCCGAGGACCAGGAGGTCCGCAGGGGTGCCGCGGCGCTCGGCCGCGGCCCGGAAGATGCTCAGCTCTCGTCGGCGGCGTCGTCGCCGCTGGCTTCGGCCTCGTCGCCGCCCTCGGCGGCAGCTTCGCCTTCGCCCTCTTCGCCTTCGCCCTCTTCGCCCTCGACCTCTTCGCCCTCGGTGGGCTCGGGAAGCTCGACGTGCGGGACCGACGCGGTGACGATGGCGTCCTCGGGGTCGACGTTGAGCTCGACCCCGGGCGGAAGCGTGAGGCTGCCGGCGCGGATCGGCTCGTCGAGGGTCAGACCGGAGCAGTCGACGACGAACTCGTTGGGGATCGAGCCCGGCTTGGCCGACACCGCGATGGTGAACATCTGCTGGTCGACCACCAGCTCCTTGAGCTCATCGGTGTCGGTGTGCTCGAGGATGATCGGGATGTCGACGTCGAGCGCCTTGTCCCGGTCGATGATCAGGAAGTCGACGTGGGTCACGTCGCGACGCACGGGGTGACGCTGCATGTCCTTGACGATCGTGAGCCGCTCGATGTCACCGAACTCGACGGTGATCAGGGCGTTGAGGCCGGCCGGCGTGGTGAGCGCAGCCCGCAGCTCGCTCCAGTCGACCGCGACCGACGTCGGCGGGTCGCCCGCGCCGTACACGACCGCGGGGATCTTGCCGGCGCGGCGCAGGCGCCGGGAGGACCGGGAGCCGATGGCGCGGTCGGTTTCTGCCGTGATGGTGATCTGGTCGGCCATGGGAAGGCTCCTGCGAACGGTCGTAGACGAACGGACGAGTGTACGAACGATCCCGCAACCGGTCCAACTCCCCGGCCCACCGCAGCGGGCACACGGGTGGGACCGACATGTCGGAAGGTCAGCGTCGGGAGCGCCAGCGAGCAGCTGACAGCGTTTCGAGGGCGAAGAGCCCGAAGGGGCTCGAGGCCGAGATAGCAGGAATCACGTCTGGTTGTTGCCGCCGAAGAGCTCGGAGACGGAGGTGTCCTCGAAGACGGCGTCGATGGCCTTGGCGAGGATCGGCGCGATCGAGCGGATCTCGAGCTTGTCGAACTGCTTCTCGGACGGGAGGGGCAGGGAGTTGGTGGCGATGAGCCGGATGATGCTGGAGTTCTTGATCCGGTCGACGGCGGGGCCGGAGAGCACGGCGTGGGTGCAGGCGGCGTGCACCTCGGCGGCACCGTGTTCCATGAGCTGCTCGGCCGCGGCGCACATGGTGCCGGCAGTGTCGATCATGTCGTCGATGAGCACGCAGCAGCGGCCCTCGACGTCGCCGACGACGTCTTTGGCCTCGACGCTGTTCTTGGCCCCCTTGACCCGGCGCTTGTGCACGATGGCGAGGTCGGCGTGGAGGTCGTTGGCGTACTGCTCGGCCACCTTCACCCGGCCGGCGTCCGGCGACACGATGACGAGGTCGTCGCCGAGCTCGCGGATGGCTTCGGTGAGCACGGGCCGGGCCTGGAGGTGGTCGACCGGCCCGTCGAAGAACCCCTGGATCTGACCGGAGTGCAGGTCGATCGAGACCAGCCGGGTGGCCCCGGCGGCGGCGAACATGTCGGCCACGAGCTTGGCGGTGATGGGCTCTCGTCCCTCGGCCTTGCGGTCCTGGCGGGCGTAGCCGTAGAAGGGGCAGACCGCGGTGATCCGCTTGGCCGATGCCCGGCGAGCGGCGTCGATCATGATGAGCTGCTCCATCAGCGCATCGTTGATCGACATCTCCTCGATGCTGCTGTGGCTCTGGATGATGAAGACGTCGGCGCCCCGGACGTTCTGGCCGAGCTTGGCGTGGATCTCTCCGTTGGCGAACTCGGCCAGGTTGGCGTCGCAGAGCGGCTCGTCCAGGATCTGGGCGATCTCCTCGGCCAGAGGGCGATGCACCCGGCCCGACAGGAGGTGCAGCTTCTTCTTGGTGACGAGCTCCATGGCACGCTCCGTGGTTCTGGTCGGCCCGCTCAGCGGCTTCGGTCGGCAGACCCGGTGTTGGCGCCAGCATAGTGAGGGCCGGTGGTCACACCAGCGCCGATCTCGTCGCCGGGACCGAGGGCGGCCCATGGTCCGACGCTGGCGCCCGCTCCGATGGTGGACCGGGTGGCCACGGTCTGCACGACGCGAGCACCGTCGCCGACCACGGTGTCGACCAGGTGGGCGTCGGGGCCGATGTCGGCGCCGGCACCGATGCGGCAGGCGCCCTGCAGCATCGTGCCCGGGTACAGGGTGACGTCGCGCCCGAGATCGACGGTGGCGTCGAGGTGGATCCGGTCGGGGTCGAGCATGGTGACGCCCCGCTGCATCCAGCTCAGGTTGATGCGCCGGCGCAGCTCACGCTCGGCCGCGGCCAGCTGGACCCGGTCGTTGATGCCGTGGGTCTCGGCCACGTCGGGGGCCACCATCGACGTCACGCGGTGTCCGGTGTCGGCGAGCACGGCGACCACGTCCGTGAGGTAGTACTCGCCTTGGGCGTTGTCGGGCTGGATGCGACGCAGTGCCGGGGCGAGAAGGCTGCGGCGGAAGCACAGGATCCCGGTGTTGAACTCGGTGATCTCGGCCTCCTCCGGGGTGGCATCGGCCTCTTCGACGATGCGCATCACCCGGTCGTCCCGGCCGCGCACGATCCGGCCGTACCCGGTGGCGTCACCGAGGTCGGCGGTGAGGATCGTGCACGCCGCGTCCTGCTCACGGTGCGAGGCCACGAGCGCGGCGAGCGTCTCGGGCCGCAGCAGCGGCGTGTCGGCAGCGAGCACCAGCACGTCCTGCGGCTCGTCGTACTCGTCGTCGGGGAGCCCGCTCAGACCCACGGCCGTGGCGTCACCGGTGCCCCGCTGGACGGGCTGCTCGACGAACTCGAGCGGCCGATCGCCGGCGTCCTCGACGAGGCGCTTGGTGACCTCGTCCGCGCCGTGGCCGACGACGACCGAGACCCGCTCGACCGCCAGGTCGGCGAGGGCGTCGAGCACCCACAGCACCATGGGCTTGCCGACGAGGACGTGGAGCGGCTTGGGACGGTCGGAGCGCATCCGGGTGCCGTGGCCGGCGGCGAGAACGATGGCGGAGAGCGGGCGACTGCGGGTCGACTCATCCATGGCAACCGGTCTATCGCATCGCTGACGCGGGGCCGGGGCGCAGCCTCATCTCTCGTCGCGCCCCTCGATCCGCACCGGGGCGCCGGACTCGACGAACACGGTGCCGGCGTCGGTCCGCACCGGCACGGGGGCGCCGCTGAGCAGCTCGACCCGGCACCCGCTGGCATCGACGTCGACCGCGATCTCCGAACCGTGCCGCGTGAGGTGGAAGCGGATCGCGTCCCAGGCCGCCGGCAGCCGGGACTCGAACCGGAGGTACTCGCCGTTGTCGACCAGGCCGGCGAACCCGTGGACCACGCACGCCCACACACCGCCGGCGTTGGCGATGTGCACGCCATCGGAGGTGTTCCCCTGGGTGTCGGCGAGGTCGAGGTAGAGGGATTGGTTGAAGTAGTCGAACGCGAGGTCCTCATGGCCGACCTCGGCGGCGACGATGGCCTGCACGCACGCCGAGAGCGACGAATCACCGGTGGTGATGGGGTCGTAGTACTCGAAGTTGCGCCGCTTCTCCTCGGTGGTGAAGTGCTGGCCCTGCAGGTACATGGCCAGCACCACGTCGGCCTGCTTGAGGATCTGGTGGCGGTAGATCACCAGCGGGTGGAAGTGGAGCATCAGCGGGTACTTCTCGGGCGGCGACTTGGAGAAGTCCCAGGGCTCGCGGTCGAGGAAGCTCTCGTCCTGCGGGTTGATGCCGAGCTCGTCGTCGTAGGGGAGGTACATGGCGTTGGCGGCGCGGCGCCACTCGGTGATCTCGTCCTCGGTCAGACCGGTGGCCCGTTGCAGCGACTCGTAGGCCCGTTCGTCCCACGCGGCGAGGAACTCCAACGTCCAGGCCGCGTACCGCATGTTGAACCGGGCCATCACGTTGGTGAACATGTTGTCGTTGACGACCGTCGTGTACTCGTCCGGTCCGGTGACGCCGTGGATCCGGAACCGGGCGTCGTCGTTGTGCTCGTAGAACCCGAGATCGGCCCACAGGCGGGCCGTCTCGACCAGGATCTCCGCACCCTCGTGGGCCAGGAAGTCCACGTCGCCGGTGGCGTTGAGGTACCGCCAGAGGGCGTAGGCCACCGCGGCGTTGATGTGGTACTGGGCGGTGCCGGCGGCGTAGTAGGCCGAGGCCTCCTCGCCGTTGATGGTCCTCCACGGGTAGAGCGCCCCGAGCTGACTCAGCTCGGCGGCCCGCTCGCGGGCCGCGTCGAGCATCTTCCACCGGAAACGAAGCAGCTTGCGGGCGGCGTCGGGGTTGGTGAAGGCCAGGAACGGCAGGACGTAGACCTCGGTGTCCCAGAAGTAGTGCCCGTCGTAACCGCCCCCGGTCACCGCCTTGGCCGCGATCCCCTGCTCGTGGGCCCGGGCCGACGCCTGGGCGAGGTGGAACAGGTTCCACCGGATCGCCTGCTGGGCGTGGGGGTCGCCCTCCACGACGATGTCGGAGTGGGACCAGAAGTCGTCGAGCCAGGCGCGCTGGTCGTCGTAGAGCTGCACCCGACCGGACCGGCGGGCGCGGGCCAGGGTGCGGCGGCACCGGTCGGCGAGCTCCTCGGCGGGGATCCCCCGGGAGGTGTGGTAGCTGACGAACTTGGTGATGCCGATGGTCTCGCCCGCCGCGGCCTCGACGGTGAACACCGTCTTGGCCAGATCCGGGCTCACCGACGTCTCGACCTCGTAGGCGCAGGGGGTCTCGATCTCGTGGTGGTAGGCGCAGGCCAGCGTCATGCCGCTGTCGACGCAGCGGTAGCCGAGCACCACCGTCCCACCGTCGGTCTCGCCGGGGTCGTGTCGCTGCAGCTGGGGGTCGAGGACCCGGTCGGCGAACTTGCGTGACCGCCGGGGGTCGGAGCCTTCGCCGAGCGCGGCGGCCTGGACGTGGTACTCGTCCTCGCCGTCCTGGCGGTTGAGCAGCTGGGAGGACACCACGATCGGGGCGCTGCCGTCGAGCAGCTCGATCTCGAGACGGAGCACCGCGAGGTGACGGTGCTGGAGGCTGACCATCCGCTCGGTGCGGATCCGGAGCCGCTTCCCGGCCGGTGTCGTCCACAACAGCTCGCGGTGGGAGCGACCGGTCCGGAAGTCGAGGACGCGCTCGTAGTGGTCGAGATCGGCCTCGGGGATGAGCAACGGCTCGTCGTCGACGTAGAGCTTCATCAACTTGGCGTCGGGGACGTTGACGATGGTCTGGCCGGTCTTGGCGAAGGCGAAGGCCTCCTCGGCGTGCAGGATCGGCCACGTCTCGTGGAAGCCGTTGATGTAGGTGCCGTGGGTGTGGGCCTCGCGTCCCTCGGTCGGGTTGGCCCGCATGCCGATGTAGCCGTTGCCCACCGCGAACAGGGACTCGGTGGTGCCCCGATCGTGATCGGCGGGCTCGGTCTCGACCAGCCGCCACGGCTCGGCCGGGAACCGGTGACGCGGGATGGCGCTGGCGGTGGCTCGGATCTTCACGGCTGGGCTCCGTCCGCCAACGTCTCGCCGAGATCGTCGACCACCAGGTCGGCGCCGTTGGCCAGCAGGGCCTCGCGGTTGCCGCCCCGGTCGACGCCCAGCACGAGACCGAAGTGGCCGGCCGCGCCGGCTGCGACCCCGCTGGACGCGTCCTCGACCACGACGCAGTCGGCAGCCTCGGCGCCCACCAACGACGCGGCGTGGAGGAACATGTCGGGTGCCGGCTTGCCGGTGAGGTGCTGCTCGGCCGCGGTGATCCCGTCGACGATGTGGGCGAAATGGTCGCCGAGACCGGCCGCGGCGAGCACCGACCGGGCGTTGCGGGACGACGACACGATGGCCTGCTCGATGCCGTGGTCGTCGAGGTGGGCCATCAGCGCCAGGGTCCCGGGATACGGCGCGACGCCTTCCGACTCGAGCAGGTCGTTGAACAGGGCGTCCTTGCGGTTGCCCATGGCGCACACGGTGGCATCACCCGGCGGGTCCGACGGGTCGCCTTCGGGCAGGGTCACGTGTCGCGAGGCCAGGAACGACCGCACCCCGTCGTAGCGGGGCTTGCCGTCGACCCAGGTGAGGTAGTCGTCGTCGGTGAAGTCGTAGGCCCGGAACAGCTCGGCCCACGCCCGTCGATGGACCTCGGCGGTGGGCGTGATCACGCCGTCGAGGTCGAACAGGACGGCCCGGAACCGAGTCCACTCGACGATCGCCGACCTCACGCCCATGCACGGAGTGTACGGAACAAGGCGAGGCCTTCAGGGCGACGAAAATCCGCCCGGAACGGGGAGCAGAAGAAATTCGCCCCACGCATGGGAAGCCGATCGAATTCGCCCTGAACGGGAGCAGAAGAAATTCGCCCCACGCGCATCGGAAGCCGATCGAATTCGCCCTGAACGGGAGCGGAAGAAATTCGCCCAGCGAATTTCTTCAAGGTCGCCGAGGTCGCTCCGCGACCGAGGCGACCCGTTCCCGGGGGAGGGTTCGAACCTCCGACATCCAGCTCCAAAGGCTGGCGTTCTGCCAATTGAACTACCCGGGATGGATGGGCGGGGAGCGTAGTGGCGTTTCGCATGGACCCCGTCGGCACCTCTAGTCTCGCTCCCACTATGGGTTCTCTCGTCAAGAAGCGCCGCAAGCGCATGCGCAAGAAGAAGCACAAGAAGATGCTCAAGCGCACGCGCTTCCAGCGGCGCGCCGCCGGCAAGTAACGGCGTTCCCGACGCCTGGGGTTCAGCTCCAGGGCGTGGCGGGCGCGGTGTGGACGACGATGCGGTCGGGCCCGGGGTGCGAACCGGGCACGAACCACGTCGATCCGCTTCCGGCCAGCACCGGGGTCTCACCGGTGTCGTCGCCGAGGTCGTCACGGAACCGGATCAGCTCGGGGGCAACCTGCAGCGCGGCCGGCTCGAGATCGTTGGGCCCGTCGGCGGTGGGGCCGCCGAGAGCGTCCCACGCCCGGTAGACGGCCGCCGTATCGCAGCCCACGCCGGGCAAGGCGAGGGTGACGGTGCGGGGTTCGAAAGGCAAGGGCTCGAGCCGTTCACCGATGCCGGTGACCCGTGCTCGACCGCCCCGGAGGCAGAACGGCACGTCGGCGCCGAGACGAACCGCGACGTCGAGGTCGTCGACGCCGGCCCATCGCAGCACTGCAGCCGCGTCCGCGGATCCCCCGCCCAGTCCCCCGCCGGCCGGGATCCGCTTGGTCAGTTCGACGGCGGCCGTCCGCCCGACCGCGGCGAGGGCCCGGGCGACGAGGTTGTCCGGGCCGGCGGTGAGGCCACCGGTTGCGGGGCCGTGCAGCGTGATACCCGTCCCGGGCCCGAACCGGAGCTCGTCGGCCAGATCGAGGCTGACCATCTCGGCGTCGATGAGGTGGTAGCCGTCGGGACGCACCCCGGTGACCCGCAGGGAGAGCGTGAGCTTGGCCCGGGCCAGCTGGGTGGCGGTCTCGCTCATCGGGGCTCGACGAGGAGGAGCTGCGTGGACCGTCCGATCGAACCCTGCTCGTCGAACAGGAGGCTCTCGGCCAGGCCGACGCCGTCGTGACCGAGCCGGGTCACGGCGTCGACACAGATCCACTCCCCCACCGGCAATCGGTACAGGTGCACGGTGAGATCGGGGTTGAGGAACAGCACGTCGCCCATGTCGAACAGCTTCGAGATGCCGTTGCCGAAGTCGGCGGCGGCCACCACTCGCTCGAGCGGTGTCGTCTCCCGACCCGCAACGAGGGGGACGGTGAGCCGGATCCAGTCCGTGGCCGGACCGATCGATTCGAAGGTGGTGCTGCGGACGGTGCGGTGCTCGACGCCGGCGTTGTGGAACGCGGGCGGTCCGGCCAGGGTTGCGGCTGCGAGGCCGGCACCGGTGTCGGGGCCCGGCGGCTGCGGCGGGTCCGGCGTGATCCCGTGGTCGAACGGGAGCCGGCGGATGCCCTCGAGGGTGGCGCTGAGGACCACGGTGCCGTCGGGGCTGGTCAGCGTGGCATCGGCGAGGCAGATCCGACGGCCAGGGCGGCGCACCACGGTTGTGACGGTCAGCTCGGCCAGGGGAACGGGCCGCTGCAGCTCGACGGTGCAACGGGCGGGCACGAAGTCGACGCCGAGATCGGCATCGATGATCGCGGTCTGGAGGGCACCCGCCACCAGGGCGGCCGGGGGGCCGCCGTGCAACGCGCCCGGATCCCACGGACCGAGCGCGAGTTTCGTGGGTCGGTAGCGGTTGCCCCCGAGGGCTTCGAAGATGGCGTCGGGCACGGCGGCCATGGTGCCACCCGCTCACGCAGAGAGAGCCAGCCGGATCCAGTCGTCGAGGCCAAGCTGCTCGGCACGGGTGGTGGGGTCGATGCCGGCCTCGTCGAAGGCATCGGGACGGACGTGGGTGGCGAGCGAGCGCCGGAGCATCTTGCGCCGCTGCCCGAATCCGGCGTCGACCAGGGCGAAGGTGCGGTGGCGAAGTTCATCGTCGCCGGGCACCGGGTGGCGCTCGAGGCTGACGAGCGCCGAGTCGACCCGGGGCCGGGGGTGGAACACGGTGGGCGGGACCCGGCCGACGACGGCGGCATCGGCCCACCACTTCGCCTTCACCGACGGGATGCCGTAGGCATCGGTTCCCGGCCGGGCGGCCAGCCGCTCGGCCACCTCCCGCTGGACCAGCACGATGCCGCCGGTGACCGACGGCGCCGATTCGAGGATGCGGAGCAGGATGGTGGTACCGACGTTGTACGGGAGGTTGGCGGCCAGCCGCCAGGTGGACGTCCCGGCCAGGAGGGCATCGAGATCCACATCGAGCGCGTCGGCCTGGACCACGGCCACCGGCGGCTCGAGGTCGGCCACCACCGAGCGCAGCACCGGGACGAGGTGGCGGTCGACCTCGACGGCGGTCACGTTGGCGCCCAGCTCGGCGAGAGCGAGGGTGAGCGATCCGAGCCCGGCACCGATCTCGAGCACGTGATCGCCGGCGGTGATGCCGGCGAGTCCGGCAATGCGCCGCACCGTGTTGGGGTCGACGACGAAGTTCTGCCCCAGGGCGCGGCTCGGCGCCAGTCCGGCCTCGTCGAGCAAGGCCCGGATCCTGGCGGCGCCCATGGTCACGGCCGCGACCTCAGGACGGGAGCGTGGTGGTGGTGATGACGATGGGCTGCGTCGACGACGTCGTGGACGAGGTGACGACCGAAACACCCTTCACCGGTCCGGTGACCGGACGATCGGTGGGAACGCTGATGGGCGCGACGACCCGACGGGTGGTGACGGTCTTGCCGTCGTGGGCGTCGTTCGGCAGGTTGTCGAGCACCAGCAGCGGGACGGCGGCTGCCGTGACCGCCAAGGCGATCCACAACCGACGCCGCACGTGGCGTACCGGGACCTCGGGTTCGGTCACCGCCCACCTCCAGGAAGGTCGGGGAGCCGAGACCGTACGGAGAGATCACCCTGGGTGACAACCGCCGTGGCCGTTCCTGCACGCTGCGTAGTGGTCAGAGCCGGTACGCGGCCGTGGCGTTGGCCCAGGTGTGCGAGGCCACGTCGGCGATCGGTCGGCCCATGGCGGCGGCGAGCGCGGCACCGACGTCGACGACCCAGGCCGGCTGGTTGGGCCGGCCCCGGTGCGGCACCGGCGCGAGGTACGGGCTGTCGGTCTCCACCAGGACCCGGTCGAGCGGGCACACGGCGGCCGCGGCCCTGACCTCGGCCGCGGAGGAGAACGAGACCACGCCCGAGAACGACAGGAACCCGCCCCGCTCGAGACACGCCGCGGCCTCGTCGGGGCCACCGGTGAAGCAATGGAACACCGTGCGCTCCGGGGTGCCCTCGGCATCGAGCACGGCGAAGGTCTCCTCCCATGCCTCCCTCGTGTGGATGACCAGGGCCAGGTCGTGCTGATGGGCCAGGGCCACCTGGGCCGCGAACGCGTCCCGCTGATCGGAGCGGGGCGAGTGGTCGTAGTGGAAGTCGAGGCCACACTCCCCCACCGCGACGCACGACGGCTCGGCCAGGAGTTCCTCGAGGCCGTCGATCCCGAGGCGGGCCTCGTGCGGATGCACGCCGGCGGTGGCGAACACTCCGTCGATGCCGGTCGCCCGGAGCAGCGCCGCCCGGGACGTGGCCACGTCCACGCCGACATCGATCATCCGCTCGACCCCCGCACCGCGGGCCGCATCGAGCACCGCTTCCCAACCGTCCTCGGGCAGGTGGCAGTGGTCATCGGTCCACCGCATCGGTTCGGTGGGCATGGTTCAGCTCTTGTGGCGCGGGAAGAGCGGATCGCCCTTCGTCACCGACAGTCCCCCCGGGTAGCCGCCCCAGCGGGCCGCCTCGGGGAGCCGCTCGTCCTCCGGTGTGCCGGCGAGGCCGATCCGGGTCCAGATCTGCCGGCAGGCATCAGGGACGGCCGGCGAGGCCAGGATCGACACGATCCGCAGGACCTCCAGGGCGTCGCCCATCACCGCGTCGAGCTCGGGCCCCGGATCCATCTTCCACGGCTCGTTGGCTTCGAGATGGGCGTTGGCGCGGGCGATGAGGCGCCAGGTGGCATCGAGCGCCACCGATGGTTGCAGGTTGGCCCAGGCCGCGGCGGCGTCGGCATAGGTCTCGTCGGCGTCCGCGGCCAGCGAGCTGTCGGGGCTCGGGGCGGGCCCGACGCCGTCGCACTTCTTGCCGACCACCGTCGCCACCCGCGACAGCAGGTTGCCGAGGTTGTTGGCCAGGTCGCTGTTGTAGCGGGCGGCCATGCCCTCGTAGCTGAAGTCGCCGTCGGGACCGAAGGGCTGGTCGTGGAGGAAGTGGTGGCGGAAGCCGTCGACCCCGAAGTCGTCGACCAGGCGGGCGGGGGCGATGTCGGTCAGCTTGGCGGCACCGTGCACCGTCTTGGACAGCTTCTCGCCCCCGAGCAGCAGCCAGCCGTGGACGTGGACGCGCTTGGGCGGTGCGAGCCCGGCCGCCATCAGCATCGCCGGCCAGTACACGCAGTGGAACCGGATGATCTCCTTGCCGATGATGTGGTGCACGGCCGGCCACCAGGTGGCGAACCGTTCCTCGTCGCTCCCGAACCCGATGGCGGTGGCGTAGTTGATGAGGGCGTCGTACCAGACGTAGAAGACGTGGCCCTCGGCCCATGGCACCGGGACGCCCCAGTCGAGGCTGGTGCGGGTGATCGACACGTCGTCGAGGCCCTGGCGGAGGAAGCCGAGCACCTCGTTGCGCTTCCCCGCCGGCTGGATCGCCTCGGGGTCGTTCTCGATCCAGTCGACGAGGCGCTGCTCGTAGCGGCTGAGGCGGAAGAAGTAGTTGTCCTCCTTCAGCATCTGCACCGGCTTGCCGTGGATGGGGCAGTTGCCGTCGATCAGCTCGGCCTCGGTGTAGTACGCCTCGCACGAGACGCAGTACGGGCCCTCGTAGGTGTCGAGCTCGATGTCGCCGTTGTCGTGGATTCGGGTGAGCAACTCCTGCACGGCGGCGTGGTGGCGGGGCTCGGTCGTGCGGATGAAGTCGTCGTTGCTGATGTCCAGCAGCGTCCATGCCTCCTGGAACCGGGCCGCGTTGCGGTCGGCCTGCTCCTGCGGTGTGATCCCCGCCTCCTCGGCCGACTGCGCCACCTTGAGCCCGTGCTCGTCGGTGCCGGTGAGGAAGTAGGTGTCGTCGCCGAGCAGGCGGTGCCAGCGAGCCACGGCGTCGGCGATGACCGTGGTGTAGGCGTGGCCGATGTGGGGCGCGTCGTTGACGTAGTAGATCGGCGTCGTGACGTAGAAGCGGCCGGGCATGGTCGCTCAGCCTACGGGGGGCGGCCGGGCCCGGACGATGCGGTTGTACCGGGCACGACCACCCACGAGGCCGTGCCCGCAGAAGACCGGTCAGATCCGGAAGAAGAGGTTGCAGAACCGGCCGGCCAGCGACGCGTCGCCCCGGGCCGTGCCCGCGTTCGTGCGGCCCATCGCGGTGAGCACGAAGCTCGCCGGGTCGAAGTCGAGCACCAGGGGCAGGTCGTCGATCGCACCCGGCTCCATGGTCAACCCGTCGGGCGACACCGACACCCGGTGCTCGCCGGCGTTCTGCCCCGAGAGCCGGACGCCGAGCTCGAAGGGCTCGACGTCCGAGCAGTCGGCCGTGGACTGCCACACGATGAGGCAGAACGGCACGAGCAGATCCGCGGCGTCGCCATCGAGGGCGTGGGACGCACCCGAACCCTGACGGATGTCCCAGGTGTGAACGGCGTAGTCGACCAGCTGGGCCACCGGATAGAAGCACGACGGCAGCGGCCCCATGTACTTGTGCGGGACCATCAGCCCGTTCCAGTCGTCCTCGGACAGGCCCTCCATGATCGAGAACATCTCCGCCCGGTCCTTCTCGAGGCGGACCAGCAGCTCGTCCCGGGGCACCGACCGCAGGGCCTGCGCGCCGGCATCGACGTGGACGTCCATGCCCGGCACGCCGAGCGGGTCAGGTGCCGTACCACCGTTGCGGGCGACGTCGAACGCCGCGAAGTAGCCCTCGGTCGTGTCCACGAGGTGACCGATGACGTCCCGCACCTGCCAGTGACCCGCCGCGGTCGGCGCGTCCCACGCCGAGGGCGCCGACGCCAGCTCGAGCATCTGATCGGACTGCGTCCGCACCGTGCGCAGCAGGTTGTCCTTGCTGGCGAAGTCGAAGAAGTTCCACTCGCTCATGGCAGTGCTCCCCTCGTCGTGGCTCTCGCGAGCGTACGACCGAGACCGGTTGCTGTCTTGCGGGGCCGCGACGCCCGGGTAGGCACCGGCGCGACACGGCTCGGGTACGGTCCGAGGGATGAGTGGAGCTCCCGCGTGGTCCCAACCCCGGACGGCCATCGTCACCGGCGGCGCGGCCGGCATCGGCGCCGCGATCAGCCGCCGCCTCGCAACCGACGGCGCGGCCGTGGCCATCTTCGACCTCGACCTCGACGGGGCACGGGAGGTGGCCGATCAGATCGCGGCCGATGGCGGGACGGCCGTGGCGCTCGGTGTCGACGTGGCTGATCGGGCCGCCATCGACGCGGCCGTCGCCGAGGTCCGCGACAGCCTCGGCGCGGCCACCATCCTGGTCAACAACGCGGGCATCGCGCCGTTCGGGAAGTTCATGGAGCTCGAGCGGGCCGAGTTCGAGAAGGTCCTGGCCGTCAACGTCCTCGGCACCTTCGACTGCTGCCAAGCCGTCGTGCCCGACATGATCGAGGCCCGGTGGGGACGGATCATCAACATCTCGTCATCGAGCGCCCAGACGGGCAGCCCGTTCCAGGTCCACTACTCGGCGAGCAAGGGCGCGGTCCTCGCGTTCACCCGCTCGCTCGCGCTCGCCCTGGGATCGAAGGGCATCACCGTCAACGCCGTGCCGCCCAGCTTCATCGACACCCCCGGCCTGCGGAGCGCGGAGGACCAGGGGTTCGTGGGCGTCGAGCAGTTCGAGAAGATGATCCCGGTGCGCCGCGTGGGCCAGCCGGAGGACATTGCGGCGGCCTGCGCGTTCCTCGCCCGGGACGACGCCAGCTTCGTGACCGGTCAGGTCCTCGGGGTCAACGGCGGCCGCGTCGTCGGCTGAGACGCGGCCACCTGAGGATCGGCCCCGCCCGCGAGGAGGGGCGACGGTCCGCTCGTCGGACGGTGATCGGCCGGCACCCGCAGGGCGACCACGATCACGGCCGAGAGCACGACGAAGCGGAGGGGCGCCATGAGACCGTGGATGGTCAGGCCCGCCGCGGCGGCCTCGAGGACGACCGCTGCCGACGCGGTGCGCCACGGGAGCCGACCTGGCCACCGGTCGATCTCCCACAGTCCCACGGCGAGCACGAACCCGGCGTCGAAGTACCGGTGGGTGGTCGGATCGAGGAGCAGGCGGGAGGCGATGCCGACCGCGAGGGCGGCGGGCCATGACCGGCGCCACACGACCGCGACGGCGACGAGGCCCAGACCGAGGCCGAGCTGCACCGGTCGGAGCCACGGCGGTGTGGTGGCATCGAGGAACCCGAGCGCCCGGAGACCGGAGTTGGCGTCGACGTGGACCGCGAAGTCGCGGAGCGAGCGCAACGTCCCCGCCGAGCCGAACACGAACGGCAGCCAGAACGCCGCGGTGACCAGCACCACGACGGCCAGCCGGTTCCACCGGGAACGACCTCCGGTCAGCAGCGCCACGGGAGCGAAGACGATGGCCCAGGGCTTGGTCCCGGCCGCCACGATCAGCGCCACGACCGCCCAGCCCGGTCGCCGGCGCTCGATCGACCAACCCGCGGCGGTCAACGCCGTCAACGCGATGACGTCGTCGACGTGGGCGATGGCGGCCGCCAGGTGGACCCACACCAGGACGAAGACGGGGCCGGCCAGCAGGACGACTCGTGCCCATCGGGCCCGGGAGATGTCCGGATGCCGGCGGGCGATGGCGGCGACACCCATGGCGAGGGCGCCGACCCCGGCCAGCGAACCGGCGACCATCACGGCCCATTCCTCGATCGGCGCGGGCAACCAGACGAACGGAGCCGACAAGACGATGGCCAGCGGGCCGAACTGCAGCTCGGGATGGGTGCGGTACAGGTCGAGCCCGCCACCGGAGCCCGGCGAGGCGATCAGGTGCACGGCACCGGCGAAGAAGTGCCACGAGTCGGCGTGATGGACGGCGAGGTGCGCCGAGGCGCCCACCACCGCGACCAGGGCGAGCAGCGTCCACAGCCACCGACGCGCGAAGCGATCGATCCTCGTCTCTCCCTGCGAATCGACCCTCGACATCTCACCGACCTGCCCGTGGCCCCGGAACGGCCCGGGCCGGGCCGCCGACCCCAGTTTCTACCGGCCGGCAGACGAAGTCTGCGGGCGTAGCGGCTCAGCCGGCCTCGGCCACGTCGCCACCGCGGTCGAGCGGGAGCGGCCGGATGTCGCCCTCGGCCTTGCGCGCCACCAAGGCCTCACCGGGACGGGCCGGCAGGGGCGCCTGGGCGTCGCGGAGACGGTCGACCTCGGCGAGGGACTTGTCGAACACCCGACGTCGGGTGCCGTTGAGCTCGTCGTGGAACGAGCGGGTCACGGTGTCGAGCTGGCGGGCCACCTTGTCGAGCGAGTCGGTGAACTTGGTCCATTCCTCGGTGACACCACCGAGGCAGCGGAGGATCTCGTCGCTGGTGCGTTCGAGGCGGAACTGCTCCACCGACTGGCGCACCACGGCGAGGACGGCGAAGAGCGTGGCCGGGGAGCACAGCACGACCTTGTGGCCCAGCGCGACGTCGAGCACGTCGGGGTCGGCGTCGTGGAGGAAGGCGTACACCGCCTCGTTGGGGATGAACAGCAACATGCAGTCGACCGTGTCGCGCGGGTCGATGTAGCCCCGACCGGCCAGCTCGCGGACCCGGTTGCGGACGTCGGACACGAACGCCTTGGTGTGGCGCATCCGCTCCTCTTCCGCCTCGGCCTCGAGCACGCGCAGGTAGTTGTCGATGGGGAACTTGACGTCCATCCGCAGCTCGAGGTCGTGTGGGAGCAAGAAGCGGAAATCGGGGATGGTGCCGCCCTCGATGGCGGTCTGGCGGCGGAAGTTCACCCCTTCGACCATGCCGGCGGCGGCGAGCACGTCGTCGGCCATGCGCTCGCCCCACTGGCCCCGCTGCTTGGGACTGGCCAGGGCCCGGCGGAGCGCATCGGTGTGCTGGGCCAGCGAGGCGTTGGTGGCCGTGACCTGGCGGAGGTTCTCGACCAGGGTGCCGTGCTGCTCGGCGCTGGCGGTGTGCAACGACGACACCAGATGGTCGAGCCGGGCCAGCTCCGCCTTCACGTCGGCGACCTGCGAGCTGAACGCGCTGCTGCGCAGGTCGAGCTCGCGGGTTCCGGCCGCCACGCTGTCGCCCAGCTTGTCGGCGGCCATGTCGAGCACGAGGTCGACGGCGTCGCGCACCGGATCGGCCGCGCCGTCGCGCCGGGACGGCGCGGTCCACAGCACGGCGCCGGCGATGGCGAGGAGGCCGGCCAGGATGGCGAAGGCGATGACGATGACCATGAGGCCAGTATCCGGACAGGGGGTGACAAGAACGCGGATGCGCACCGATACCGTGCCGACATGGCCCGATCCCGACGAGGCAACCGCATCGCAGTGAGCACCGTGATCGACGCCAGCCCGGCGGAGGTCTGGGACGCGGTCGAGGACATCGAGTCCCACACCGCGTGGATGGCCGATGCGGTGGCCATCCGCTTCACGTCGGACCGGTCCAGCGGTGTCGGGACCACGTTCGACTGCGACACCGAGGTGGGGCCGTTCCGGCTCACCGACCAAATGGAGATCACCCGTTGGGAGCCGGGGAAGGCCATGGGCGTCCGCCACGTCGGCCTGGTGACGGGCGAGGGCACGTTCACCATCGCCCGGGCCCGCCGGGGACGCAGCCGCTTCACCTGGTCCGAGCGGTTGATCTTCCCGTGGTGGATGGGCGGCAGCGTCGGGGGCCTCGTCGGCGGGCGGGTCATGAAGCGAGTGTGGAAGCGAAACCTCCGGCGGCTCCGGGCGCTCGTCGAAGGCCCGTGACCACCTTCCTGCTCCGCCTCGACCCGCCGGATGGCCGGGGCCCCACCGTGGCGGTCAAGGACCTGATCGACGTCGAGGGAACGCCGACCACCTGTGCCAGCCGCCCGGTCACCGAGGCCGCCCGGCTCGCCGACACGGACGCCGCGTGCATCGCCAGCGTCCGCGCCGGCGGTGGGCGCCTCGTGGGCAAGACCAACCTGCACGAGCTCGCGTTCGGCGGCAGCGGCATCAATCCGTACACCGGGACCCCGGTGAACCCCATCGATCCCACCCGGATCCCGGGAGGCTCGTCATCGGGGTCGGCCGTGGCGGTCGCCACCGGAGAAGCCGACGTGGCGCTCGGCACCGACACCGGCGGATCCGTACGCACGCCGGCCGCCTGCTGCGGGGTGGTCGGCCTCAAGACCACCTACGGCCGGATCCCGCTCGCCGGCGTGTACCCGCTGGCGCCGTCGATGGACACCGTGGGGCCGATGGCGGCCGACGTTGCCGGCGTCGTCGCCGGGATGCGCCTGCTCGAACCCGGCTTCTCCCCCGCGGCGGCACCGGCGGCGGCCGTCGGCCGCTTCCGGCTGCCCGGCTGCGACCCCCTGATCGAGGACGCCATCGACCGGGCCCTCGGCTCCGCCGAAGTGGTCGTCGAGGACTGCGACCTCCCCGGTTGGCTGGCGGCCGACGACGCCGGGAGCACGATCGTCTTCGCCGAGGCCGCGGTGGTGAACTGCCGCCTGCTGGACGATCATGGCGACGAGCTGGGGGCCGAGACCCGGCAGCGACTGGTACGTGGTCGGGCGATCACCGCCCCTGCGCTGGCCGCGGCCCGTCGGGGCGCCGCTCCGTGGCGCGACGAGCTCGACCAGGTGCTGGCGCGGACGCCGGTCATCGCCGTGGCCGCCATCCTCGACGAGCCGCCGCCCCTCGACGACCCGCAGCGACTCGACACCCGGCGTCCCAACGTGGCGGTGAACCTGGCCGGCAACCCGTCGATCGTCGTGCCGGTGAACCGACCGGGGCGGTTCCCCACCGCGATGCAGCTCATCGGCCGGCGGGGCGACGAGGAGCTGCTCGTCGCCACTGCCGCGGTGATCGAGGCGGCCCAGACGAACTGATCCCCGCGGGTCACGTCGTCACGTACTGGTCGCGCAGCTCCCGCTTGACGAACTTGCCGTTGGCGTTGCGGGGCAGCGGCTCGGCGCGGAACCAGACCGACGTGGGGATCTTGAACTTGGCGATGCGGTCGGACAGGAAGGCACGCAGGCCGTCGGCGTCGAGGTCCGCCCCGTTGCGCAGCACGATCGCCGCCCCCACCTCTTCACCGAGACGGTCGTCGGGCACGCCGAACACCGCCACCTCGGCGACGTCGCCGTGCTCGTAGATGGCGGCCTCGACCTCGGAGCAGTAGATGTTCTCGCCGCCGCGCAGCACCATGTCCTTGGCCCGGTCGACGATGAACACGAAGCCGTCCTCGTCGATGCGGGCGATGTCGCCGGTGTTGAACCACCCGTCCTGGATGGCCTCGGCCGTGGCCTCGGGCCGGTTGAGGTAACCCTTGATGACGACCGAACCACGCACGCACATCTGCCCCACGGTGTCGGGGCCGGGCGGGAGGTCGTTGCCGGCCTCGTCGACCAGCTTGGTCTCGAGCGTGGGCACCACCGGGCCGCAGGACGCCGGCTTGGCCACGTAGCGGCCGGCCGCGTTGGCGGTGACGATCCCGTGGGTCTCGGTCAGCCCGTACCCGGTGGACGGCGCGCCCTTGGGCAGCGACTTGTCGATCTTCTCGACCAGGTCGGGTTGCAGCGCGGCTCCCCCGCCCCCCATGCCCTGCAGCGTCGACGTGTCCCGACGCTCCCAGTCGGGATGAGCGAGCAGCTCGCGACTCATGGTCGGCACACCCGAGAACGACGTGACGCCCTCGCGCTCGATCAACTCGAGGGCCCGGCCGGGGTCCCACTTGTAGGTGAGCACCAGCGTGCCGCCGGCCAGCGTCGCGGGGTGCAACAGGCAGTTGTTGGCCGTCACGTGGAAGAGCGGGGTCGGCGCCATGATCACCGGCGGTGACGCAGCCGGGGCGTCGGTCGCCGGTGCGGTGTCCGCGCCGGACTCGGCCGCCGCCTTGGCATCGGCGGCGCCCGCCACGGCCGTCATGAACACGATGTGCATCAGGTTGTGGACCGACCCACGGTGGGTGAGCTGTGCGCCCTTCGGGAAACCGGTGGTGCCCGACGTGTAGAAGATGCACGCGTCGTCGTCGGGGTCGATGGTGGCGTCCGGGAGCGTGCCGGGCGCAGCGGCGGGATCGACCACGTCCGCCCATCGGCTGGCGTCGTCGGGCAGCGCCCGGTCGGTACGGACCGAGATGACGTGGAGCGGCGCCGTGGCCCGCAGCCCGTCGAGGTGGGGGATGACGCGCTCGAGCCGCTCGTCGTCGGCGATCAGGACCTTGGGTCGCGAGTCGGTGAGCCCGTACTCCATCTCGGAACCGGTCCACCACACGTTCATGCCCACGACCGCGGCGCCGATCGACACGATGGCCCAGTAGCCGATGACCCACTCCGGGTAGTTGCGCATGGCGATGGCCACGCGATCACCCTCGCCCACTCCGTGGGTCTCCCGCAGGAGGTGGGCCAGCGCCCGCACGCTGGCGTCGATCTCGGCGTAGGAGTACCGCTCGTCCTCGTAGACGAGATACGTCTGCTCACCCCGCCCGGACGACAGCTCCCAGATCGACCGCATGTTCGGCGGTGCCGACTTGAACACCTTCATCGGGTTGCCCCGGACCTCGATGGTCTCGGTCTCGAAGGCCCCTCCGGACCCCGTCAGCTCGTCCCATGCCTCTTGGTAGTGATCGGTCACCGGACGATGATGTCGCGCCTCGGGCGCGGGAAGCGAACCCCGGGTCAGGCGGGCGGCACCGAGCGGTCGCTGACCCAGTTGCCGTGGAACCCGAACGGCACCCGCTGGGGCAACCGCACCCGAGCCACGTAGTCGGCGCGGTCGAAGTCGGCCGCGTCCATCACCACGAAGTCGGTGGTGTTCTCACCGAGGTCGTGGACGAAGGTGACCAGCCAGCCGTCGTCCTCGGCGGTGCCGCCCTCGCGGGCCACGAACACGGGCTCGCCGGCCGCTCGGCCCGGACCGTGGTCGAACTCCTGGCGGGTCCCGGTCTGCAGGTCGTGCTTGAGCGTGGGCCATCCGGCGGCGTCGTCGACGCTCGGTGCGGCGCAGTAGCCGTAGCGGTACGGCTTGGTGGACAGCGATCCACGGTGGCGGGGGAACTCATTGGCCCGCTCGTCGACGACGTCGATCGACGCCGTGCGGGCCTCCGGATCGAGGGTCCAGCGCTCCAGCCGCGCCAGTCCGGGATCGCCGAACGGGCCGAGGAGGTCCCGGTCGAACATCACGTCGTACTGACACAGGTCGATGACGACGCGGCCGTCGTCGGCGTCGTAGGCGTTCATGGGGTGGAAGGCGTAGCCGTTGGGCACGTCGATCCAGACGATGTCGTCCACGCCGCCCTCCCTCGGGAGCAGGCCGACGCGGTTGCCGTAGTCGGGGTTCCAGCGGAACGGGAAGCGTCCGGCGAAGGCCAGGTCGAGATCGACGGTGCAGGGCTGGTCGTAGACCACCGCGAAGCGTTCGGTGAGCGACATGTCGTGGAGCATCGTCATGCCCAGCGGGATGTCCAGGGTCTTGCGGACCTTGCCGTCAGGGGCTACGACCACGTACTGGATGTGGTCCATCCACTCGGCCCAGGCGTAGACCATGGCGTGCAACTCGCCGGTGTCGGGGTCGTACTTGGGGTGGGCGGTGAACGCCCCGGGCAGGGTGCCGAAGAAGTCGTTGCGACCGAGGGTCTCGAGCTCGTAGGTCAGCTCGACCGGGCAGCCGCCCGCCTCGACGGTGGCCCAGGTGGTGCCGGCGAAACCGGCCACGTTGGTGTTGGGTCCTCCGAACGTGCTGTTGTTCCAGTTCGGCCCCGGGATGTCGTCCTGTCCCCGGAGCTGGGCGAGGTGGGTCGAACCGACGTAGCGGTTGCGGTACCACTCGGCCCGGCCCGTCGAGCAGACGGATCCCGTGGACCATGCCGTCGCCCATGAACCAGTGGTGGGTCGCCGGGTCCACCGGCTCGAGGGGGTTGGGCCCGTTGCGCAGGTAGCGGCCCGCCAGCTCCTCGGGCAGCTGGCCCTCGACCGGGAGGTCGAAGGCGGTGACCTCCTCGGTCACCGGGGCGTAGTTGCCGGTCAGGTAGCGGTTCTCGGTGACGGACATGACGGCCTCCGTGACAGGGCCCCGAGGTGGGGACATAACTTAGTTATGCCTGTAACTTTGTTACATGACTGCGGCCGAGTCAACCCCCGATGCCCGCCGGGCGATCCTCGACGCCGCCCTCACGGTGCTCGCCCGCGACGGTGAGGCCCACTTCACGGTGCGCAACATCGCAACCGAGGCCGGCTGCTCGACCACCGGCGTGTACACCTGGTTCGGGGGCAAGGCCGGGTTGGTCGACGCCATCCTGGTCGAGGGCTTCGAGTCCTTCGACCGCGCCCTCGCTGCCGGCTACGCCGACGACGACCTGCTCGCCGCCGGCCGGGCCTACCGGCGGTGGGCGCTGGCCAACCGCACCCACTATCTCGTCATGTTCGGCCGGGCCGTGCCCGACCACGTGCCGGGCGACGAGGCCCTCGCCCGGGGGTTCGAGTCGTTCACCGACCTGATCGACGCCGTGGCCCGGATCCGGCCCGGGCTCGACGCCGACGAGGCGTTCTCGTGGGCCTACCACGTGAACGCCACCGTCCACGGCTACGTGCTCACCGAGGTGGCCGGGATGAGCCCTGCGCCGGCGGAGGCGCTGGACGACCTCTACGAGGCCGGTCTCCAGCGCACGCTGGACGCCCTCCTCACCGGGACCTGACGTCGGGGCCAGGCGGCGCCGGCGGCGGCCGGCCCGGACCCCGTATCGAACCCGAGGATCCTCGGCGAAGACACCTCGATGACACCGAACCCGAGGATCCTCGGCGAGGTACGCCGGTGACACCGAACGCGAGGATCCTCGCCCACGGTGCACCGATCGTCCCCGTCCACACACTCGGCCGGGCCGCACCGAGTGCCGGCTCTCGAGCGTCGGAAGCGAGCCGATCTGGAAATCCCGAGCAGCGACTGTCGCTCTGACGTGGCGCTGGAGACCGCCGGGCGACGGCACCTCGCGGCGGTTCCGTGGGCGGAATGCCAGGATCGATGCGTGGTCATCGGCAGCTGACGTCCGGGTCAGGCGGCGCCGGCGACGGCGATGCCACCGACGGCACAGGCGAGGCCGAAGGCGACCACGAGCGCGGTGCCGACCCACGCGGGGGCATCGATTCGTGGTCCCACCACGTCGTGGAGCAGACCGGCGATGGCGCCACCGATCAGCCCGCCGATGTGGCCGCCGACGCTGATGCCGGGCACCGCGAACGTGAACAGCAGGTTGATGAGGATGATGCCGCCGAGGCCGGTGTCCATCGGGTTGATCCCGCGGGCCCACTGCAGCACCAGGGCGTAGCCGAACAGGCCGAACACCGCACCGGAGGCCCCGAGGGTGAGTTGGTGCGGGTCGGAGAGCATGACGCCGAGCGATCCGGCCAACAGCGAGGCGAAGTACAGCGCGGCGAACGCCCACTTGCCGATCACCGGCTCGAGCTGGCGGCCGAGGATCCACAGGGCGAACATGTTGAACCCGATGTGGAGCAGGTTGGCGTGGAGGAACCCACCGCTGACCAGGCGGTACCACTCGCCCTCCGCCACGCCGATCGGCCCCGCCGTGGTCATGCCTCGCCCGATGAGCGACCAGTCGAGCTGGAACGGGAACGACGGGGTCCCTCCGGGAGTACCGCCCCCCGAGACGGTGCTGTACAGGTAGACGGCGACGTTGAGGGCGACCAGCGTGGCGGTCACCACCGGCGTCGACGCGGTGCGCAGGGTTCGGGCCGTGTACACCCGCTGGCCGCTGCCCTTGACGCACTCGGGGCAGTGGAAGCCGACCGACGCCTGGGTCATGCAGTCCGGGCAGATGGGCCGCCCACAGCGCTGGCAGCGCACACCGGCCCGGCGGTCGCTGTGGCGGTAGCAGGTCTGGACCTCGGTCGTCACGGCCAGAGACGGTACCGGGACGGCAGGCCATTCCCCTGGCAGCGGGCCGGAGCGGAGCGCCAGCGGAGCGTGGGAGCACCGACATTCGCATGCTCCGTGCAACGGGAGCCGGCGAGGAGCGCAGCGACGAAGCCGGCTCAAAACGACACCGGCCCCGGATTCGGGGCCGGTGGCGGGAGTGGGCCGCTCCGTGGAGCTCGGCCGGGCCTCTTTGGAACACAGCGCCTCAGCGCTGTCAAGGTTCGGGAAGAGCCGCTGGCGTCCTCGGATCGACCACTCCAACGAGGTGTCTTGCCGTCACTATCCGCCCCGCGTCGCCGACGGTCAAGAGGACGAAGGTCCCCCCCGGGGCGTGAACCAGACCACGCCGAGCGGGGGCAGCGTGACCACGACCGATTGGGGGTGGCCCTGCCATTCGACCGGCTCCGACTCGACCGTTCCGTTGCCCACGCCCGAGCCGCCGAACTCGACCGCGTCGGTGTCGAGGATCTCGTCCCACGGGCCCGGCATCGGCACGCCGATGCGGTAGCCGTGCCGGGGTGCGGGCGTGAAGTTCGCCACGCAGACCACGGGTGGCGTGTCGGCGTGACCGTTGCGGATGAAGGACAGGACCGACTGGGCGGCGTCGGAGGCGTCGAGCCAGTCGAAGCACGCCGGTTCGGTGTCTCGCTCCCACAGGGCGGGATGCTCGGCCTCGACCCGGTTGAGCTCGGCCACCAGGCGCATGATGCCGGCGTGGCGCGGCGCTTCGAGCAGGTGCCAGTCGAGGCTGCGTGACTCGGACCACTCGCGCTCCTGGCCGAGCTCGGACCCCATGAAGAGCAGCTGCTTGCCGGGGTGGGACCACATCCAGCCGTAGAGGGCGCGCAGGTTCGCCGCCTTCTGCCACTCGTCGCCCGGCATCTTGGCGAGGAGCGAACCCTTGCCGTGGACCACCTCGTCGTGGCTGAGCGGGAGCACGAAGTTCTCGCTCCAGGCGTAGATGAAGCCGAACGTGAGCTGGCCGTGGTGGTGCACCCGGTAGAGCGGGTCGGTGGAGAAGTACTCGAGGGTGTCGTGCATCCAACCCATGTTCCACTTCTGCCCGAACCCGAGCCCGCCGAGGTGCACGGGGCGGCTGACTCCGCCCCAGGCGGTGGACTCCTCGGCGATCATCCGCACGCCGGGGAACTGGCCGTGGACGACGGTGTTGACCTCCTTGAGGAACTCGATGGCCTCGAGGTTCTCGCGGCCCCCCTGCTCGTTGGGCACCCACTCGCCGTCGTCGCGCGAGTAGTCGAGGTAGAGCATCGACGCGACCGCGTCGACCCGCAGACCGTCGATGTGGAACTCGTCGAGCCAGTAGAGGGCGTTGGCCACGAGGAAGTTCCGGACCTCGTTGCGGCCGAAGTTGAACACGAACGTGCCCCAGTCGGGATGCTCACCCTGGCGCGGGTCGGCGTGCTCGTAGAGCGCGGTCCCGTCGAAGCGACCCAACGCCCACTCGTCCTTGGGGAAGTGGGCGGGCACCCAGTCGACGATGACCCCGATGCCGCGGCGGTGCATCGTGTCGACGAAGCTGCGGAAGTCGTCGGGTGAGCCGTAGCGGGCGGTGGGTGCGTAGTAGCCGGTCACCTGATAGCCCCAGCTCGGCGTGAACGGGTGCTCGGCCACGGGCAGCAGTTCGATGTGGGTGAATCCGAGCGCGCCCACGTGATCGGCCAGCGGTTCGGCCAGCTCCGTCCAGCTCAGCGGGCGATCGCCGTCCTCGGGCACCGTGCGCCAGGAACCGGCGTGGACCTCGTAGACGGACAACCGGTCGTTGATCGGGTCGACCTCTCGCCGGGTGGTCATCCACTCGTCGTCGCGCCACTGGTGGGCCGACTCGGTGATCACGCTGGCGTTGGCCGGCGGCTTCTCGGTGGCGTTGGCCATGGGATCGGACTTGAGCCGCAGGTTGCCGTCGGCTCCCACGACCTCGTAGCGGTAGCGATGGCCGACCTCGGCTTCGGGCACGAACAGCTCCCAGACGCCGGACGCGCCGACCGTGCGCATCGGGTGGAGCCGGCCGTCCCAGGAGTTCCAGTCGCCGACCACCCGGACCGAGCGCGCCGCCGGAGCCCACACCGCGAACGCGGTGCCGGGGACGCCGGCATTGACCTGGCGGCGAGCACCCAGCACGGTCCACAGCCGCTCGTGGCGACCCTCGCCGATGAGGTGGAGGTCGATGTCGCCGACGGTCGGCCAGAAGCGGTACGGATCGACGATGTCGGCGTCGAAGGCCTCGTAGCTGACGTGCACGGGCACCTCGGGTGGCGGCAGCGTGGGAACCGGGATCTCGAACACTCCCCCGGTGACGTGGCGGCCCTCGTGGCGGGCGCCATCGATGGTGATGGAGACGGCGGTCGCCTCCGGACGCCGGACCCGTACGACCGCACCTCCGTCGAGCTGGTGGCCGCCGAGGACGGCGTGCGGGTCGTGATGGGTGCCGTCGACGAGACGGCCGATGTCGGAGTTCGTCGAATGCATCGGAGAAGGGTTCATGAGAGGAGCCGTTCGATCGCGCCGAGGGGGATGGGGACCCAGCTGGGTCGGAAGCCGACCTCGTAGGCCACCTCGTAGGTCGCCTTGTCGAGCTCGAACGCCTCGAGGAGCGGCTGCCGATCGGGTTCCGGCGGCAACAGCGCGTCGATGCCGTCGGTTCCGAAGTACCTGTCGAGGTATGCATCGCGGGCCCGCGCCTCCCAGGCGGCGGCCTCGGCCTGCGACTCGATCTGTTCGTGGGCCCCCTCCCAGCGCGCCACCTGGGCGGCGTAGTGGAACGAGCGCAACATGCCGGCCACGTCGCGCAGGGGCGACGACGGGCGGATCCGTTCGGCGAGCGGGCGGGCCGGCTCGCCCTCGAAGTCGATCAGGTACCAGCCGGCGTCGGCCCGCAGCGTCTGCCCCAGGTGGAGGTCACCGTGGATGCGCAGGGCCGGCCCGGTGGCACCCAGCTCCGCGATGCGGTCGTAGCGACGGGAGATGGCGTCGGCGGGGACGTGCTCGCGGACACGGTCGAGCTGCGAGCGGAACCCGGCGACCCACTCGGCCAGATCGGCATCCGCGGTGCCGAAGGCATCGGCCAGCGCGAGATGGAGCTCGGCGGTGATGGCGCCGAGCCGCCCGGCGTCGGGACCGAAGTCACCACCGCTGGCGTCGGGCGTCTCGTGACCGGCGAAGAGGATGCGCAGCGAGGTCAGGGCCAGGTGCCATCCGTCGGTGGCACCGGCCAGGAAGGCACGGGCCACGGCCAGGTGCTGCACCGCGCCCGAGGCCGACGGGCGCGCCAGCACGCCGTGCTGGACCGGTACGTGCTCGTAGCCGTGGTCGAGCAGGCCGGCCACCGCTTCGACGTCGGGATTGGGTCCCTCGTGGATCCGGCGGAACAGCTTCACGATGACCTTCTCGTCGAACACGATCGAGGAGTTGGACTGCTCGACGGTGAGGGCCCGCACCCGTTCGGCCGGGGTGTCCGGCGCAATGCGGTGCAGGATCTCTATGGCCAGCGGGGCATCGATGCTGGCGTCGTAGATCGCCACCACCGTGGCCTCGCCGTCGCCGCCCTCGCCCTCGGGTGCGGCCACGAAACCGAGGAGCTCGGCGTCCTTGCCCCGGAGGAAGTCGTGTTCGTCGGGGTCGGTGCGGGCGCCGACCACGATCTGGTAGCGCCCCAGCGATCGCTCCCCGTCGCGTGCGTCGACGAGCAGCCACCACAAGGTCGGATCACCACGCCGCCACGGCTCCGACGCCACGATGGTGACGTCGGTCGGAGGATCCTCGTGTTCGAACCACCGCTGCTTGGCCAGGTACTCGGGGATCAGCGACGCGACGGTTGCGGGATCGATGAGTGGATCGGCGTCGGTGCTCATGGCTCGACCCTCCCGGTCGACGGTTCGCCGATGCCGTCCACGAGCGTGAACCAGTAATAGCCATAGGGCGGCAGGGCCACGAAGTAGGGCAGCTCGCCGACCTCGGGGAACGGCACCCGCCCGGACAGCTCGATCGGGATCTTGCCGGCGTGGGCGCCGAGCATCAGCTCACATGGCTGGGGGAACTGCGACAGGTTGTGCACGCAGAGCACGACGGTGTCGTCGTCGTCCTCCCGGGCGGTGCGGAGATAGGCCAGCACCGACGGGTTCTCGCTGTGGAGCACCTCGAAGTCGCCGGTGCCGAACACCGGGAACTCGCGCCGCACGGCGAGCATCCGCCGGACCCACTGCAGGAAGGAGGAGCGGTCCTTCTGCTGGGCCTCGACGTTGACCGCCTGGTACCCGTAGACCGGATCCATGATCGCCGGTAGGTACAGACGGGCGGGGTCGACGCGCGAGAACCCGGCATTGCGGTCGGGCGTCCACTGCATCGGCGTCCGGACCCCGTCGCGGTCGCCGAGGTAGATGTTGTCACCCATCCCGATCTCGTCGCCGTAGTACATGATCGGGCTGCCCGGCATCGAGTACAGCAACGCGTGGAACAGCTCTGCCTTGCGGCGGTCGTTGTCGAGCAGCGGGAAGAGCCGGCGCCGGATGCCGACGTTGATCTTCATGCGGGGATCCGACGCGTACTCGCTGTACATGTAGTCGCGCTCTTCGTCGGTGACCATCTCGAGGGTGAGCTCGTCGTGGTTGCGCAGGAAGATGCCCCACTGGCAGTTGTCGGGGATCGGCGGGGTCTGGGCCAGGATCTCGGTGATCGGGAAGCGCTGCTCCCGCCGCACCGCCATGAACATGCGCGGCATCAGCGGGAAGTGGAAGTTCATCTGGCACTCGTCGCCGTCGGCCCCGAAGTAGTCGACGACGTCGGCGGGCCATTGATTGGCTTCGGCCAGCAGGACCTTGCCGGGGAACTCGGCGTCGATCCGCTTGCGCATCCGCCTCAGGAAGGCGTGGGTCTCGGGGAGGTTCTCGCCGTTGGTGCCGTCGCGCTCGTAGAGGTAGGGCACCGCGTCGAGCCGGAACCCGTCGAGCCCGAGGTCCATCCAGAAGCGCACGACGTCGGCGAGCGCTTCCTCGACGTCGGGGTTGTCGAAGTTGAGGTCGGGCTGGTGGTGGAAGAACCGGTGCCAGTAGTACTGGCCGCGCTGGGTGTCGAAGGTCCAGTTCGACACCTCGGTGTCGGTGAAGATGATGCGGGCCTCGGGCCACCGCTGGTCGTCGTCGCTCCACACGTACCAGTCGGCCTTGGGGTTGGTGCCGTCCTGGCGTGACTCCTGGAACCACGGGTGCTGGTCGGACGTGTGGTTCACGACCATGTCGCTGATGACCCGGATGCCCCGGCGATGGGCCTCGGAGATCAACTCGGCGGCATCGTCCACCGTGCCGTACTCGGGGAGCACGGTGAGGTAGTCGGACACGTCGTACCCGCCGTCGCGCAGGGGCGAATCGAAGAACGGCAGGAGCCAGAGGCAGTCGATGCCGAGCCACTCGAGGTAGTCGAGTTGTTCGGTGAGCCCGCGCAGATCGCCGGTGCCGTCGTGGTTCGAGTCCGAGAAGCCCCGCACGAGCACCTCGTAGAACACGCTGTGCTGGTACCAGCGGTGGTCGTCGGGATCGATGGCTCGGCGCATGGAGTCCGGAGGGTAGGGGGTCACGAGAGGTCGAGGATGTGGCCGACTTGTCCCATGCCCGGATCGAGCCGGACGTAGTTCGCCGAACCGTGCCACTCGAACGTGTCGCCGCTCAGCTCGTCGTGGGCATCGAACGGCCCCCACTCGGGGAGACCGATGGCGGCCAGATCGAGGTACACGGTTGCTTCCTGCACGTGGTCGGGGTCGAGGTTCACCACCATCAGGACCAGGTCGCCATCGGCACGGGAACCCTTGGAGTAGGCGATGATCTCGTCGTTGTCGACGTGATGGAACCGGATGTTGCGGAGCTCGGCGAACGCCGGGTGGCGGCGCCGGACGCCGTTGATCTCGGTGATGAGCGGGGCCAGGGAGTCGGGCCGGGTCCAGTCGCGGTCCTTCACCTCGTACTTCTCGGAGTTCAGGTACTCCTCGTTCGATTCCGAGGCGGGCTCGTTCTCCCCCAGCTCGTAGCCCGAGTAGAGCCCGTGGTTGGGGACCAGCGTGGCGGCGAGCAGGTAGCGGAGCGCAAACGCGGCCCGGTTCCCGTTGCGGAGGACGCCGCCGAGGATGTCGGGAGTGTTGGGCCAGAAGTTGGGCCGCATGATGTCGGCGAGGGGGCCGTGGGCCAGCTCCTCGACGTACTCGGTCAGCTCCTGCTTGTCGTGCCGCCAGGTGAAGTACGTGTAGCTCTGGGTGAAGCCGACCTCGGCCAGCTTGGACATCATCGCCGGGCGGGTGAACGCCTCGGCGAGGAACAGCACGTTCGGGTGCGCCTCGTGGATCTCCTCGATGCACCACTCCCAGAAGGCGAGCGGCTTCGTGTGGGGGTTGTCGACCCGGAAGATCTCGACTCCGCGGTCGATCCAGTGCAGGAGGATGTCCCGGCACGCGTCCCACAGGGCCAGCCGGTCGGTCTCCTGGGCCGGCCAGAAGTTGATCGGGTAGATGTCCTGGTACTTCTTGGGCGGGTTCTCGGCGTACTTGATCGATCCGTCCGGGCGCTGGTGGAACCACTCCGGATGGGCCGAGACCCAGGGGTGGTCGGGCGAGCACTGCAGGGCGTAGTCGAGGGCGATCTCCATGTCGAGCTCGCGGGCCCGCTCGACGAGTCGGGCGAAGTCGGCCTCGTCGCCGAGGTCGGGGTGGATGGCGGTGTGACCCCCCGCCGGTCCGCCGATGGCCCACGGGCTGCCGACGTCGTCGGGACGCGGGGTGAGCGTGTTGTTCTTGCCCTTGCGGGCGGTGGTGCCGATCGGGTGGATGGGCGGCAGGTACACGACGTCGAAGCCCATCTCGGCCACGGCGTCGAGACGATCGACCGACCCCTTGAACCCGCCTTCGGAGCGAGGGAAGAACTCGTACCACGCGCTGGTGCGGGCCCGAGCGCGGTCGACCCACAGCGAGGTCGTGGCCGATTGGGTGAGATCGTGCTGGCTCGGGATGCCGGCCACGAGCGGCACCAACGCATCGTCGAGCGCGGCGTTGAGGCGGACGTCGTCGCTGCAGTTGCGGCGTCGGATGGCGGTGATGGCGTCGGCGACGCGCCCGGCCTCGTCGCCGTCGACCTCGGGCAGGAGGGTCTCGAGGATCCGTGCTCCCTCCTCGAGCTCGGTGGTCACGTCCTCGCCCACGCCGACCTTGATCCGCACCTCCTTGCGCCAGGTGGCGAACACGTCGGTCCAGGCTTCGAGGTGGAACTGGTGTGGGCCCACCCGGTCGCAGACGATCTCTCCGGTCCAGATGTCGTTCCCGGTGTCGACCAGCGGGGCCGTGTTCCAGGTGCGGGCCCCCCGGGCCCGCCACCGCACGCGACCGGCGAGCAGGTCGTGACCATCGCGGAAGATGCGAGCCTGGACAGGGGTGGACTCGCCCACCGACGACTTGGGTTGGCCGCTGCCACCGGGAGTCGTCGGGCGGACCATGTCGATGATGATCGGGCCGAGGTTCACGCCATCAGCCCTACCCCACAGACGGCATCGGTACAACGGGCACCTGTCGGACCCGGTGCGTAGCGTGGGCGACCGGGTTCGGAGCGGCCACGGCAACGCTCCCGTCGTCATCGACGTGGGAGCACCCCATGACCCGCACCTGGCCCGTCCCCCTCGTTCCCGGCGAGTACGCCAAACGACCCACCTACCTCCAGCGGATCCAAGCCGGTCTGCATCCCCGAGTTCGTCGTCGGCACCAGATCGACCGTGACGAGCTGTTGGTGACGCTGCGCACGATCGACGACTCGCTGGAGCAACTGAGCGCGCAGCGGGTGCAGATCCTGGACCAGCTCGACGCTTTGCGAGACCGGCTGTGGCCCGAGGCCCCCAACTGTCGCGGTCGCCGGCCACCGGCGCTGGACCGGCCCCCGCTGCCACCCATGGTCGCCGGAGCCCGTCGTGTCGGAGGACGGTCGCTGCGAGGCCTGTGCCTCACGATGCTGGCCCGGTACGGGCCGATGACGTTGCCCGACATGCACGCACAACTGCATGCGTACGGCTACGGCATCGCCGGCGACCACACCGTCAAGACGTTGGCCGACGCGATGGGCTACGAGGTGCGCTGCGGCCGGGCGATCCGGGTGCGCCGTGGCGTGTACGACGTCGCGCCTGTGTCCCGACTCGGTGTGGGACGTGATCCGCGACCCCACACCCCCGAAACGGTGGAGGTCGCCCCGTGGTCGTCCACGCCGATCGACCCGTCCGAGCGGACCGACCCCGACCGCTGGATCCCGCAGCCCTGGCCCGACCAGGAGCCTGATCCCGAGCTCGACTCTGAACTCGACCCCGAGCTCGACCCGGAGACGGAGCCCAACCCAGATCCGGAGCCCAACCCGGCCCAACCCCCACTCGAGACGTTCGGGGCAGAATCTGCGCAGAATCTGCCCCGAACGTCTGCGGAGGGAGGGGGGCGGTCCGGAGGCGAGAGGCAGTCCGGAGGCGAGAGGCAGTCCGGAGGCGAGAGGCAGTCCGAGGCGGCTGCCGGAGCCGAACCCGACGGCACGACGGCCGTGACGCCGGCTGCGGGGCCACGGCCGGAGTCCGAACGGGCCGACAGCAGCTCGGACACACCCCGTTCACGAGACGTCGATAGCGTCGCGCCCGATGAAGGCCCTCCGTAGCTTCACCGTCCGCCCGAGCTTGCCGGAGGCCCTCGCGCCCCTCGAGGCCCTGGCCATGAACCTGCGATGGTCGTGGGACCTGCACACCCGGGAGCTGTTCCGGTGGGTCGACCCCGTGGAGTGGGATGCGGTCGTGCACGACCCCGTTCGCCTGCTCGGCACGGTCAGCACGCAGCGCCTCGACGAGCTGGTCGACGACATGGGATTCCTGCGGGCCCTCGACTCGGTCAGCGCCGATCTGGACAGCTACCTGACCCGGGACGCCTGGTTCCAGGGCCGGTCCGACAGCCCCCTCCGGTCGGTGGCGTACTTCTCCCCGGAGTTCGGGATCAGCGAGGCGCTCCCCCAGTACTCCGGCGGCCTCGGCGTCCTCGCCGGCGATCACCTCAAGGCGGCCAGCGACCTCGGCCTCCCGCTCATCGGCATCGGCCTCATGTACCGCAACGGCTACTTCCGCCAGGCGCTCAACGTCGAGGGATGGCAGGAGCAGCGCTACCCGAATCTCGATCCGTACGGCATGGCGCTCACCCTCCAGGACGGATTGCGGGTGCAGCTCGACCTGGGCGGCGAGACCATGTTCGCCCAGATCTGGAAGGCCGAGGTCGGTCGCACGATCCTGTACCTGCTCGACACCGACGTCGACGAGAACAGCGACACCTGCCGCGGCGTCACCGACCGCCTGTACGGGGGCGACAGCGAGCACCGCCTCCAGCAGGAGATCCTCCTCGGCATCGGTGGCGTCCGGGCGCTGCGGGCCCTCGGGGTCGACACCCAGGTCTTCCACACCAACGAGGGCCATGCCGGCTTCCTCGGGCTCGAGCTCATCCGCGAGCACATGGTCGATCACGGCCTCCGGTTCGACGACGCCATCGAAGCGGTGCGCGCCGGCAGCGTGTTCACCACGCACACCCCGGTGCCCGCCGGGATCGACCGGTTCCCGGCCGAGCTCATCGAGAAGTACTTCAGCAGCTGGGCCGCGGAGGTCGGTGTCGAGCTCGACGACCTGCTCGACCTCGGACGAGAACCCGACGATGCCGAGGGCGATCGGTTCAACATGGCGGTCATGGGCTTCCGCCTGGCGGCAAGGGCCAACGGCGTGGCCCGCCTGCACGGCGCGGTCAGCCGAGAGATGTTCCAGCCGCTGTGGCCCGACGTGCCGGTGGACGAAGTCCCGATCGGTTCGATCACCAACGGCGTCCACGCTCGCACCTGGGTCTCATCGGAGATGGACGACCTGCTCACCCGGCACGTCCACCCGCACTGGGGGGAGGCGGGGGCGTCGGACTGGTCGCGCATCGAGGATGCGACCGACGACGAGATCTGGCGGGTCCGGGAACAGGGCAAGGACCGGCTCATCGCCCTCGTGCGCGACAAGATCCGACGTTCGGCCGTGGCCCGCGGCCAGGCCCCCAGCGACGTGGCCTGGGCCGACGAGGTGTTCGACTCCCGAGCCCTGACCATCGGCTTCGCCCGGCGGTTCGCCACCTACAAGCGGGCCACGCTCCTGCTCTCCCAGCCCGACCGCCTGCGGGCGCTGCTCACCTCCACCGATCGCCCGGTGCAGTTCGTGTTCGCCGGCAAGGCCCATCCGGCCGACGACCACGGCAAGGAGATGATCCGCCAGATCGTGGCGTTCTCCCGCGACCCCGAGGTCAGGCACCGGTTCGTGTTCGTCGACGACTACGACATCGCCATCGCGCGGGCCATGTACCACGGGTGCGACGTCTGGTTGAACAACCCCCGCCGGCCACAGGAGGCCTGCGGCACGTCCGGGATGAAGGCCGCGCTGAACGGCCAGCTCAACCTGTCGATCCTCGACGGCTGGTGGGACGAGTGCTACGACGGCGAGAACGGTTGGGCCATCTCCTCGGCCGAGTACATCGACGACGACGCCCGGCGGGACGAGCTGGAGGCCAACTCCCTGTTCGACCTGCTCGAGCGGGAGGTCATTCCCCGCTACTACGACCTCTACGAGGGCAGGGTTCCCCGACGCTGGGTCCGTCGGGTCAAGCACGCCCTCGCCGTCCTCGGACCGTTCGTCACCGCCTCACGGATGGTGAAGGACTACGCCACCGCGCTGTACGAGCCGGCTGCCGCCCACGTCGATCGCATGAGCGCCGACCAGTACCGGCGGTCGCGGCAGCTGGCCGACTGGAAGGAACGGGTCATCGAGGCCTGGCACGGGGTGCACGTCGACTCCATCGAGAGCGACAGCTCCATCACGGGCATCGGCGACGAGCGCTCGGTCGACGCCATCGTGTCGCTCGGCACCCTCACAGGCGAGGACGTGGAGGTCCAGCTCGTCCACGGCATCGTCGGGCAGGGCGATGAGATCGAATCGCCCCGGATCACGGCGATGTCGGAGATGGAGCGCACCGACGACATCCACGTCCGCTACCACGGGGCCTTCGGCTGCGAGCAGGCGGGCCGCTACGGCTTCACCGTTCGGGTCGTGCCGTCGCACCCGGATCTCGCGGCCAGTGCCGAGATGGGACGCATCGCCTGGGCCTGAGCGGCCCGCCCCGGCTCAGCGGCCGGTGAACGACGCCTTGCCCGGGCCGTGTTCGCGGAACGAGGCGACTCCGATCTGACTGTCCTCGGTGCGGAACGACTCGGCGAACAGTTCCTGCTCGATGCGCAGCCCGGCTGCCAGGTCGAGGTCGAGCCCCCGGTCGATGGCCTGCTTGGCCAGTCCGGCGACCGCCGACGGCCCGGCGGCGAACTCGGCCGCCCAGGCGAGGGCGGCGGCCTCGAACTCGTCGGTGGGCACCACACGATCGACCAGCCCGATGCGCAGCGCCTCCTCGGCGCCCACCTGGCGGCCGGAGAAGATCATCTCCTTGGCGCGGGACGGACCGATCAGGCGAGGCAGGCGCTGGGTCCCACCACCTCCGGGGATGATGCCGAGCAGGATCTCCGGTTGGCCGAAGCGGGCGCGCTCGGACGCGATCCGCAGATCGCACGCCAGGGCCAGCTCGCAGCCTCCACCCAACGCGTAGCCCCCGACCGCGGCGATGGTGACCCGCGGGATGGCGGCCACCGCCTCGAGCGCGTCCAGGAACGACCGGCCCACGGTGGCGGCCTCGTCCGGACCGCCGAACTCGCTGATGTCGGCGCCGGCGGCGAAGACCTTGGGGCCCCCGGTGACCAGCACGGCACGGGGCGGCTCGGCCGCCAGCCCGACGGCCACGTCGCGGAGCTCGTCGAGCAGGGCGGCGCTCAGGGCGTTGACCTTGGGGTTGGCGAGGGTGACGACAGCGACGCCGTCGTCACGATGTTCGGTTTCGACCAGTCCCGGCACGGGCCGGAGGCTAACCGGCGGGCGACTCCGGGCCCGATCCGAGCAGCTCGTCCGCGGCCGACCACGGGTCGACCCCCCGGGTCTCGACGGCGCGGAGCAGCTCCTCGAACCGATCACCCGACGACGCCTGGCGGGCCCGGGCCAGGAGCCGCTCGGCGACGATGTGGGTCAGCTCCTCGCGTGCCCGCTCGCCGCGACGGCGACCCAGCTCCCCGGTCGATTCGAGATGGTCCTTGTGAGCCCGGATGGTGGCCCACAACTCCTCGATGCCGGTGCCCTCGGTGGCCACCGCCTCGATGATCGGTGGCCGCCACCCCTCGGTCACGGTGAGGTCGAGCATGGCGTCGAGGTCGCGGCGGGTCTCGGCGGCACCCGGCCGGTCGGCCTTGTTGATCACGAACACGTCGGCGATCTCCATCAGGCCGGCCTTGTTGGCCTGCACGGCGTCGCCCCAGCCGGGGTTGACCACCACCACCGTCGTGTCGGCCGCACCGACGATCTCGACCTCGACCTGGCCCACGCCGACGGTCTCGACCAGCACCCAGGGAAACCCGGCGGCATCGAGCACCCGCACCGCTTGCGGGGTCGCCAGCGCCAAGCCGCCGAGGTGCCCGCGCGTCGCCATCGACCGGATGAAGACACCGTCGTCGAGCGAGTGCTCCTGCATCCGGATGCGATCGCCGAGGATGGCCCCTCCGGTGAACGGGGAGGACGGGTCGATGGCGAGGACGGAGACGATCTCGCCGCCCGCCCGGATCACCGCGAGCAGGGCGCCGGTGAGGGTCGACTTGCCGGCCCCCGGTGCACCCGTGATGCCCACGGTGTAGCCGCCGCCGCTCCGGGCATGGGCGAGGGATCCGACCTCCCGGGCCGGATCGCCGCCCCGCTCGACCATCGAGAGCAGGCGCGCCACCGACCGGCGATCACCGGCCGCGGCCGCATCCATCAGCTCCTGCGGATCGCGACTGACCACGGGGGTGTTCTACAGGCTGACGGCGCTCTCGGAGAAGGTCTCGCCGATGTTGACGACCTCGGTGACCCCTTCGACCCGGTCCTTCAGGATCCGCTCGACACCGGCCTTCAGCGTGAGCGTCGACGCCGGGCACGAGACGCACGCTCCCACCAGCTCGACCTCGACCCGGCCGGTCTCGACATCGACGCTGCGCAGGAAGATGTCGCCGTTGTCGGCCTGCACGGCCGGGCGGATGGCCTCGATCACCTTGGCGATCTTCTCTTCCAACGTCGTGTGCTCCTCGAATGGCGGGGGGACCGCAGTCTCGCAGCGGCAACCACGGGTGACAACACCGGCCGGGGGCGGGCTGTTCCCCGCCCGCTGTGTGGCCGAGGGCGGGGAATGGAACCATGACTCGATGCGTGTCGTGTCCGAGACGGAGGTCGACGATGCCGGGTTGGCCCGGTTCGGCGCCCCGCGGACCGACGTCGTCGTCGAGGTCGACCGGGGCGACGGCACCTTCGAGTGCGAGGACGGCCCGTTCCGCCACTACCGGCGCGCCCTGCTGGTGGCGCCGGCCGGGCCGGGGCGGCACACCGTCACCCAGACGGTCGACTTCGAGCTCGGACTGGGGCCGTGGTCGATCGTGTTCGTCCTCCCGATGCGGCGGGTGCTGCGCCGGGCTGGCGGGCGGGCGCCGTGGTGGGCACCGCCCGAGGTCCTCGACCGCCAGGGCGCGGCGGCGCTCGCCTCCCTGGCCTACCTGTCGATCGTCGCCGGGTTCCTCGGGACGCTCCTCACCCAGACCCTGACCTTCGCGGCCGACGAGTTCGGCGCCGGCGAACGAGCCCAGGGCGACACGTTGGCCTCGGTGCGCATCGGCATCCTGCTGTCGCTGGTCATCGCCAGCTGGGCCGACCGCCACGGTCGGCGCCGAGCGCTGCTCGGGTGCGCCACCGTCGGCTGCATCGCCACCGCGGCGGGCGCCTTCGCACCCGACCTCCTCGCCCTCGGCGGTACCCAGATCGTGGCCCGGGGGATGGCGACCGCCCTCGCCCTGTTGATCGTGGTGGTGGCGGCCGAGGAGATGCCGGCCGGATCGCGCGCCTACGCCGTGAGCCTGCTCACGATGACCGGTGCGCTCGGCGCCGGCATCGTCCTGTGGCTGCTGCCCCTCGTCGACCTCGACACCCGGGCGTGGCGGGCGTTGTTCCTGGTGCCGCTGGTGTTCCTCCCGCTGATCCGGGGTACGGCCCGCATGCTCCCGGAGTCGAGACGCTTCGTCCGCCAGCACGCGACGGCTCGCTTCGCCGGCCACGGCCGGCGGCTCGCCCTCCTGGCCGGGACCGCGCTCGCCCTGGCCATGTTCGGTGCGCCGGCGTCCCAGCTGCAGAACGAGTTCCTCCGGGACCGCTTCTCGTTCTCTGCCGCCCAGATCACCCTGTTCACCATCGTCACCGTCACTCCCGGCAGCATCGGGATCGTGCTCGGCGGCCGGCTGGCCGACACCCACGGCAAGCGGCTCATCGGAGCCATCGGCGTGGCGGGCGGTACCGGGTTCACCGTCCTGCAGTTCGTCGGCGGGTCGGTCACCGTCCTGTGGCTGGCGTCGGCCGCCGGCTCGATCGTGGGCGGTCTCGCCGTCCCCGCCCTCGCCGTCTACGGGCCCGAGCTGTTCCCCACCGCGCTGCGCACCAAGGCCAACGTGGTGATCTCGACCCTGGGCGTCGGAGGATCCGTCCTCGGCCTGCTCATCGCCGGCCGGCTGGCCGACCGGTGGTCGCTCGGCCCGGGCATCGCCGCCCTCGCCGTGGCGCCGGCCGTGGTGGTGCTGTTCCTGCTCCCCCAGTACCCGGAGACGGCGCACCGCGAGCTCGAGGAGCTCAACCCCGAGGACGCCGTCCCGCTCCCGACGCTCGGTTCCCTGGGCCCCTGAGCTCAGCCGAGGCGGTCGAGCCAGTCGGACACCGCCCGCACCACCGCAACGTCGTCACGCGGCGAGTGCGGTTCCCCGTCGAGCCAGCGGAACTCCACCGGACCCGGGATGGCCGCGGCCTCCGACTCCAGCTCCTCCGGGGTACCGAAGGGATCCTTCGTCCCCGACACGAACAGCACCGGCACGTCGATGTCGGCGAAGTGGTCGACCCGGAGCTGATCCGGCTTGCCCGGAGGATGGAGCGGGTAGCTGAGCAGGACCAGCCCGGCCACCGCCTCACCCGCCGCCACCAGCATCGAGCACATCCGTCCGCCGAACGAGCGCCCGCCGATCACCAACTCGGACGGATCGACCCCGAGACGGTCGGCGAAATCGACCATGTCGGACCGGAGCTGCTCGTGCACCTTGCGAACGGCGCGGGAACGCACGGTGATGCGCTCGACCGGGATGCCGAGGCCGGCGTCGAGCGCGACGAGAGTGCGGTTGTCGCGGTCGGCGCTGGCGCCGGGGGTCACGAGCAGGCCGGCCGGCCGGACCGGGGTCACGACAGCAGGATCCGGCGGGCTTCGGTGAGGTCGTTGATCCGCTGGGCGGCATCGTCGCGGTCGCCGCCGTGATCGGGGTGGGCGTCGCGCAGCAGGTCGCGGAAGCGACGCTGGATCGTCCGCCGCTCGAGCAGGTGGACCGAACCGTTGGTGTGGACGTCGATTCCCAGGGTCTGAAGCGCCCACTGCACCGGGTCCTCGTAGATGTCCGGCGTCCACTCCCGACCGGAGTCGAGGCCCGACAGATGGGCGAACAACGAGCGATCGGCCGGGCCGTTCCAGCGGAGACCCTTGCGGATGGCGTCCATGGCCGCCCGGCGGGACACGGGCGGAAGGGTCCCGGCCGCGTACACCGCCCCGAGCAGCAGCTGGAGACCGGTGCCGTGCTCGTCGAAGTCGATGCTGAGCGCGTCGCCCGTGCGGTGGAGGCGGACCCGAGACCGGGTGAGACCGTGACGGTCCTCCTGGAAGCGATGGCGGAGCCTGGGTTGGACGATCCGTTGCCCCTCCTGGATCTGCATCGTGAGCCGCAGGAAGGACTCGGCCGCCTCTTCGTCGAGCGCCTCGCGGTGATGGGCGACCACCCCGCCGAGCAGGACGCCGCCGGGACCGGGCGCCGGGTCGACCGGGAGGCGGCTGGGGCCGAGGGCGATGCGCCGGGTGGGCGCGAACGGCCGCGAATGGTGGATCTGCAGCTCGGCCAGCGCCTCCATGGAGTGACGCTATCGACGGCGGAGGAAGTCCGCACGACCGGCGGAGTTGACGAGCCGGCCGGCCGAAGGACGGCCGGCGAGCAACTCCAGAAGCGGAGCCGGCGGACGAAGTCCGCTGGCGCAGCGGCTCAGACGAGGGGCCGGAGCCGGCTCCGGAGGATGGTGGCCGACGAGGCGATCTCACCGGTGGGGGCGGCCGCGTGGAACATGTCGATGAGCTCGTCGACCACCTCGACCACCTTCGTCCACTGGTTGGCGTCGACGCCGTAGGGCGGACGATCGGCGATACGTTCCGCGGCGTCGAGGAACGCGGCGACGGCATCGCCGGTGGGATCACGCTGCATGCGGTCGGATGCCACGAACAGCTCGCTCAGCACCTCGATGTCGGTGTCGTCACCGTCGTCCTCCTCGGCCGGGATCTCGTCCGGATACCGGATGGTGGGCAGGAGGGCGTCGACGCGCTCCTCGTCGTCGGCGTGGACGACCACCTCGTAGCCGTCGCTCACCCACTCGTGCGGGAGCCCCAGCTCATGGAGGGCGTCATCGAGCTCGTCGAGCTGACCCGGGTCCCACGAGTAGAGCTCGTAGCCGACCTGCTCCCGCTCGTCGTCGAGTGGCGTGCAGTCGTCCAGCTCGTGATCGGGGCCGGAGTCCGGGCCGGGTGCGGGACCCGGTTCGGGCTCGTGCCGATCGAGGTCACCGAAATCGAGCTCGAGGTCGCCGTCGTGGTCGTCCTGTCCCGGAGTGTTGAGCACCGTCCAAATCTATTGGGAAACACTCCGAAGCGATGGCGCGCCCACGTGCCGCGGGGTCCGGCTGCGCTGGGCCATGAGCAGGAACATCTCGGACGCCTCCTGCGAGATGCCGAGCAGGTCGAGGGCGGCGTGCCGGTCCTGGTCGTCGTCGGCGATCTCGTCGGCGGCGGCCACGACCAGCGTCGTCAGCTCGGAGTCGCGGAACGGCTCGTGATGATCGGCCACCGCGTCGGCGATCGGATGCGGGATGCGGTGGTCGAGCAGGTGCTCGGCTCCGAGCAGGGCGTGGTCGATCCCGAAGCGGACCTGCTCCAGCTCGAGCTGCAGGTGGTGGGCCCGGGCCGGCGGCCGGATCGCGGCGTATTCCTCGGGGTGACGGGCCAGGAGCAGCAGCTCACCGACGTCGTGGGCCAGGGCGGCGCCGGCGACCTCGCTGGGGTCGACATCGGTGACGGCCGACAGCTCACCGGCGATCCGGGCCACCAGTCGAGCGTGGGACCAGTACTCGGTGATGATGTCGTCGCAGCCACCGGCCGCGGTCGCGGCCTCGATCGCGCCGAGCACGATCGACCTGGGTGACATGCGCATCCGCCCATGGGTGTCGGGATCCATCCATTCCTCCTCGGTGACCTCCTGCATCGACCCCTTGACAGGAAATCTTGATAGTTCTTTTCGCCCTTCGGAGCGCGAGTACGGTTCGGCCCCATGCCGCAACCACAGGCCCCTGATCGCAATCTCGCCCTCGAACTGGTGCGGGTGACCGAGGCCGCCGCCCTGGCGGCCAGCCGCTGGATGGGCCGGGGCGACAAGGAGGGGGCCGACGGCGCCGCGGTCGACGCCATGCGCATCATCCTCCAGTCCGTGCAGATGGACGGCATCGTGGTCATCGGTGAGGGCGAGAAGGACGAAGCCCCCATGCTCTACAACGGCGAGCTGATCGGCGACGGCAATCCGCCCCAGACCGACATCGCGGTGGATCCCATCGACGGCACCACGCTCACCGCCCTCGGGAGAGGTGGTGCCATCGCGGTGATCGCGGTGGCCGAGCGGGGCTCGATGTTCGACCCCGGACCCTGCGTCTACATGGAGAAGATCGCCACCGGACCGGAGGCGGCCGGCGCCATCGACATCACCCGGTCCCCCACCGAGAACCTCGAGGCGGTGGCGGAGGCCAAGGGCGAGTCGGTACGGGACCTGACCGTGGTCATCCTCGACCGCGACCGCCACCACGACCTGATCGCCGAGGTGCGCGAGGCCGGTGCCCGGGTGCGGCTGATCCCCGACGGCGACGTCGCCGGAGCCATCTCCACCGCCTGGCCGCGCTCCGGCGCCGACGTGCTCTTCGGCATCGGGGGCACCCCGGAGGGCGTGATCACCGCCGCCGCGGTCAAGGCCATGGGCGGCGCCATGCAGGGGCGGCTGTGGCCTCGCAACGAGGCCGAGCGCCGGGCGGCCATCGAGGCCGGCTACGACCTCGCCGCCGTGCTCACCGAGAACGACCTGGTCCGCAGCGACAACTGCTTCTTCGCCGCCACCGGCATCACCGACGGCGAACTGCTCCAGGGCGTCCACTTCGATGCCCGGGGCGCCACCACCCAGTCGCTGGTCATGCGGTCCAAGTCGGGGACGGTGCGCCTGGTCGACGCCCATCACAAGATCGACAAGCTGGCCCGCTTCGCCAGCGTCGACTTCTCCTGATCTTCTCCTGATCCTCTCCCGTCAGCCGACCAGGCGGTACGCCGTGTAGGGCTCCCAGCGGTGCCGGCCGGGCTCGTCGATGTGCTCGAGCAGGGTCACGCGATCGATGGTGACCTCGGCGCTGAAGTGACCGAGGACCTCGATCGCAGGATCGTCGCCGTCGGTGACCCCACCGTCGATGTCGATGGTCGCGTGGGGGTGGAAGGACCGCTTCGACGGCCGTTCGAGCACCCCGGTCCAGCACGCGTCGTACAGCGCCTGCACCTCGTCCCACGGGTCGACGGCCAGGAAACGCACCGGCGATTCGGTGGCGAAGGTCTGCACCGGGCCGAGCCGGACGGTCAGCGGCTCGCGGCCCGATGCCGCGGCCTGCACGACGGCCATGGCGTCGGCGATCTCCTCTTCGCGCAGGTTGATCGGCGGGACGATGGTGATGTGCGGATCGATCCGCCCCAGCTGTCGGTCACCGAGGGCCCGGCGCAGCCCATCGATCTCCCGGGCCACCGGCGGGGGGATCAGGAGCGCGACGGCGAAGCGGCGTCGGGGCACTGATCCACGATAGGAGCTGCTAGTGGAGGCTGGCGGCCTGGCCCGCGGCCTCGATCCGGATGTGTGCCCGACGGAGCGCGGCCTCGGCCTCGGTGTCGTGCTCGTGGCGCAGGCTGACCTCGAGGGCCTCCTGGGCCCGGCGGGCCCGCTCGACGTCGATCTGGCTGGCCAGCTCGGCGACATCGGACAACACGGTCACGTGGTTGTCCGACACCTCGACGAAGCCACCGTGGACCGCGACCTTCTCGTCGCGGCCGCCATCGCTGGGCCGGATGGTGAGCACACCGGTGTCGAGGGCCCCGACGAAGGGGGCGTGGCCCGGCAGGAAGGCGATCTCGCCCTCGACCAGTGTCCGGGTGATGACCATGTCGGCTTCGCCGGACCACAGGATGCGCTCCGGCGAGACCAGTTCGACCTGCATCCCCACGGGGCTACTCCCCTGCCGACTTGCGGAGCTCGTCGGCCTTGCGGCGAGCGTCGTCGGCACCGCCGACGTTGAGGAACGCCTGCTCGGGGAGATCGTCGAGGTCGCCGTTCACCAGCTGCTCGAAGCTGTCGACCGTCTCCTCGGCCGGCGTGAACACGCCGGGCAGGCCGGTGAAGACCTCGGCCACGAACATGGGCTGGGACAGGAACCGCTGGATCTTGCGGGCCCGGGACACCAGGACCTTGTCCTCCTCCGACAGCTCGTCGAGCCCGAGGATGGCGATGATGTCCTGGAGCTCCTTGTAGCGCTGGAGGATCTCCTGGACCCGGGTGGCCACCGCGTAGTGCCGGTCACCGACCACCTCGGGGCTGAGGATGGTCGAGGTGGAGGCGAGCGGGTCGACGGCGGGGTAGATGCCGAGGGCGGCGATGTCGCGGGACAGCTCGGTGGTGGCGTCGAGGTGCGTGAAGGTGGTGAACGGGGCCGGGTCGGTGTAGTCGTCGGCCGGTACGTACACCGCCTGCAGCGACGTGATGGACCGGCCCTTGGTCGAGGTGATCCGCTCCTGGAGGGTGCCCATCTCGTCGGCCAGCGTCGGCTGGTAGCCCACGGCGGAGGGCATGCGCCCGAGGAGGGTGGAGACCTCGGAGCCGGCCTGCACGAACCGGAAGATGTTGTCGATGAACAACAACACGTCCTGGTTGCGCTCGTCGCGGAAGTACTCGGCGATGGTGAGGGCCGAGAGGGCGACGCGCAGCCGCACGCCCGGAGGCTCGTCCATCTGCCCGAAGACCAGGGCGGCCTTGTCGAGCACCGAGGTGTTCTCGTCGATCTTGGTCTCGCCCATCTCGATGAACAGGTCGGTGCCCTCACGGGTCCGCTCCCCCACGCCGGCGAAGGCCGACACGCCGCCGAACTGGCTGGCGACGCGGTTGATCATCTCGGTGATGAGCACGGTCTTGCCCACGCCGGCACCGCCGAAGAGGCCGATCTTGCCGCCCTGGAGGTACGGGGTGAGGAGGTCGATGACCTTGATGCCGGTCTCGAACACCTCCTTCTTGGGGGCGAGGTCGGCGAAGTCCGGGGCCGCGTGGTGGATCGGGCGGTAGCCGTCGATCTTGGACTGGTCGAGCTCGGGGACGTCGAGGGGCTCGCCCAGCACGTTGAGCACATGGCCGAGCACGCCATCGCCGACCGGCATCTGGAGCGGGTGGCCCAGGTTGCGGACCTCGGTGCCCCGCACCAGGCCGTCGGTGGGCTTCATGCAGATGGCCCGGACCCGGCTCTGGCCCAGCTGCTGGGCGGCCTCGGCGACGACGATGACCTCCTTGTCGTCGACGGTGATGGTCATCTCCAGCGCCGAGTTGATGTCGGGCAGCGACCCGACCGGGAACTCGACGTCGACGACGGGACCGGCGATGGCCACGACGCGTCCCGACTTGAGCTGGGTCGTGTCGGTTCCGGACGTTTCGGTGACGGTCATCTTGAGGGCTCCTAGCGGTGGTGGTCGAGGGAGTCGACCAACAGATCCTGGATGGCGAGTGCGTGGTCGGGGATCAGGTCCATCTCGTCGGACTGACCCTGGCGGAGAGCTTCGGCGCCGCCGACGATCTCCATGATCTCGGTGGTGATGGCGTCCTGGCGGACCCGGTTCATCTGGCGGGACAGCTTGACGATGAGCTCTTCGGCGTTGTCGGTGGCCGACTTCATGGCCCGCTGCTGGGCGGCGAAGAAGCTGGCCGCTCCCTCGAGCAACGCAGAGAACAGGCGGGCTTCGGCGTAGCGGGGGAGGAGGCGTTCGAGGATCGAGTCGGGGTCGGGCTCGAACTCGTAATCCGCGGTCGCCTTCGGCGCACCGCTTGCCGGCTGCTCGCTGGCGCCGGGCGTGCCCGCCCCGACGCCGGCCTTCCCTGTGAGCGATGAGGTGTCGAGGGGGAGGAACTGACGGGTCACCACCCGTTGGGTGCCGGCGGAGAGGAACTGGGTGTAGACGATGTCGACCCGGTCGAAGGTGCCGTCCTCGAACTTCGGCACCACCGCGGCCGCGATCTCCCGAGCGTTCTCGTAGTGGGGCTCGTCGAGGAAGCCGGTGAAGGAACCCTCGACGTCGACCTTGCGGAACCGGAAGTAGGAGTCCACCTTGCGGCCCACCGCGAACAGGGCGGTCTGCTTGCCCTCGCGGCGTTGGGCGGCTTGGTTGCGCTCGGCCATCCGGATGGCGTTGGTGTTGTAGCCGCCGCAGAGCCCCCGGTCGCCACCGATGACGATGGTGGCGATGGTGTCGATCTGCTCACGCTGGGCCAGCAGCGGAGCGCCTCCCCCGGCGCCGGCGGCGGCCAGGTTCCGGATCACCTCGGTGATCTGGTCGGCGTACGGACGGGCGGCGAGAACGCGCTGCTGTGACTTGACGATCCGGCTGGCGGCGATGAGCTCCATCGCCTTGGTGATCTTCTTCGTCGTCTGCACCGAGCGGATGCGCCGGCGCAGGACGCGTTCCTTGCCGCCCGCCATTATGCCTGCGTCCTCGTCGGCTGGCCCTGGCGGGCCACCTGTCCTCGGGCCGCCTGCGGGGCGCCGCTGGCGCTCTGCCGCCCCGCAGCACTCTCGTTGGGCGCCTCGGGCCGCATCACGCTTCCTCCACCTGCTCGGTGGCGACGAACTGGTCGTTGAAGCCGTCGATGGCGGCCTTCAGCGCGTCCTCGTCGGTGATGTCGCCGCTGTCGCGGATGGCGTCGAGGAGGTCGCGGTGGCGGGTCTCGAACCACTCGAGCAGGTCGCGCTCGTAGCGCTTGACGTCCTCGACCGGGATGCCGTCGACGTAGCCCTTGGTGCCGGCGTAGAGCACCACGACCTGCTCCTCGACCCGCAGCGGGCTGTTCAGGTTCTGCTTCAGCAGCTCGACGAGGCGGTACCCGCGATCGAGCGTGGCCTGCGACACGGCGTCGAGCTCGGAACCGAACTGGGCGAAGGACTCGAGCTCGCGGAACTGGGAGAGATCGCCCTTGAGCGTGCCCACGGCCTTCTTCATCGCCTTGATCTGGGCCGCGCCGCCGACTCGCGACACCGACTGGCCGGTGTCGAAGGCGGGGCGGACACCGGACTTGAACAGATCCTCCTGGAGGAAGACCTGACCGTCGGTGATCGAGATCACGTTCGTGGGGATGTAGGCCGAGATGTCGCCGGCCTTGGTCTCGATGATGGGCAGCGCGGTCAGCGAGCCGCCGCCGTTCTCGTCCGACAGCTTGGCGGCCCGCTCGAGCAGCCGGCTGTGGAGGTAGAAGACGTCGCCCGGGTAGGCCTCGCGGCCCGGCGGGCGGCGGAGCAGCAGCGACACCTGGCGGTAGGCCTCGGCCTGCTTGGAGAGATCGTCGTAGACGGCGAGGGCGTGCTCGCCGTTCTCCATCCAGTGCTGGCCCATGGCGCAGCCGGCGTAGGGCGCCAGGTACTTGAACGGCGCCGGATCGGACCCGCCGGCCACGACGACGACGGTGTAGTCCATGGCCCCGTGCTCGGTGAGGGTGTTCACCGTCTGGGCGACGGTGGACTCCTTGAGGCCGATCGCCACGTACACGCACTTCACCCCGAGACCCTTCTGGTTCAGGATGGTGTCGATCGCCACGGTGGTCTTGCCGGTCTTGCGGTCGCCGATGATCAGCTCCCGCTGGCCCCGGCCGATGGGGGTCATGGCGTCGATGGCCTTGATCCCGGTCTGGAGCGGCTCGTGGACCGGCTGGCGACCCATGATCCCGGGGGCCTGGATCTCCATGCGACGGCTACCGACGTTGGTGAGGGGACCCTTGCCGTCGACCGGGACGCCGAGGGCGTCGACGACGCGGCCGAGGAGGCCGTCGCCGCACGGGACGGAGAGGATGCCTCCGGTGGCGCGCACCGTCTGACCTTCGCTGATGTGCTCGACCTCGCCGAGCACCACGGCGCCGATGGACTCCTCGTCGAGGTTGAGGGCCAGGCCCTTGGTGCCGTCCTCGAACTCGAGCAGCTCGTTGACCGCACAGCCGGGCAGGCCCGTGACCCGGGCGATGCCGTCACCGACCTCGGCCACGTGACCGACGGTGGCCTTGCCCATGGACGGGTCGAACCCCTCGAGGTTCTTGCGGATGGCGGCGGCGATGTCGCCGGCGTTGATGTTGAGATCCGTCATGGTGTTCCTGATCTTCTGGGATGCGGGAGAGGGATGCCCGGGCTCAGATGGCTTGCTTGAGCTGGTCGAGGCGGCGGCGCACCGTGCCGTCGATGACCGTGTCGCCGATCTGGGCGACGAGACCACCGAGCACCGATGGATCGAGCACGACGCGGACGTCGACGGGCGAACCGACCGATTGCTGCAGCGCGGCGGCCAGGCGGGTCTTCTGGTCGTCGGTGAGCTCGACGGCCGACCGGACCACGGCCACCTGCCGGCCGGCCTCGCTGGCCCCGAGGGCGACGAGCGCTTCGGCGATGCCGGACAGCGACTGGATCCGTCCGGCCGCGACGATCATCGAGACCAGCGCCACGGTGGTCTTCGATGCCCGCCCCGAGAGGATGTCCTCGACGATCTGCTGGCGGCGAGCCACCGGCACCATGGAATCGGACAACGTCGCGACCAATTGGTCGTCGCCGCCGAGGACGCGGGCGAGGGTGAAGATCTCGTCCTGGACCGTGGCGGACTCGCCCTCGGCCGAGGCTACGGCCAGCAACGCCGTGGCATATGCGGTCTCGCGCTCGGTCGCCATGATCAGACCTGACCGCGATCGGTGGTGGCCGAGCCCACGCGGTTGATGTAGTCCTCGATCAGCTGGAGCTGAGCGTCGCGGTCGAGGCTGGCCCCGACGACGGCTTCGGCTGCCCCGATGGCGATGTCGGCGACCTCACCACGAAGTTCGGCCATGGCCTGGCCCTTGGCGGCGTCGATGTCGCTGCGAGCCTGGGCACGCGCCGCGGCGAGCTCCTCGTCGAGACGGGCCTGCTGGGCGGCCTTGAGCTGATCGGCGGCCTGGCGAGCCTCCTCGATGATCCGGGCGCCCTCGGCCTTGGCGTCGGCCAGCTGGGCCTGGTACTCGGCCAACACCGCCTCGGCCTCGGTCTTGGCGTGCTCGGCGCCGTCGAGATCGGTCCGGATGCGGGTGGCGCGGTTCTCCATGCCCTGCTTGATGCCGGGCCAGGCGAACTTGGCGAGCAGCGCGAACAGGATCGCGAAGGACAGTGCGCCCCAGATGATCTCGTTCGTCGCCGGCAGGATGAGGCTCGGCGCCTCCTGGCATTCCTTCACCTCGCCGCCGTCCTGGAGGATGTCGATGCAGTCCTGGGCCTCGTGGCTGATCTCGACCGCGTTGTCGCCACTGTCCTGGGCGGAGGCGACCGATGACCAGCCGACGGGCACCACGATCACCAGCGCGAAGGCCGCGAGGAGGTGGCGGAGTCGCAGGCGCCGCGGGTGCGGTCGCCCGGTGTTCTCTCGGCGAATGCTCACAGTGGCCACCTCAGCCCGAGATGATGAAGGCGAGGACGAAGCCGAACAGCGCGAGCGCCTCGGTGAAGGCGATACCGAGGAACATCGTGGTGCGGACCATGCCGGCCGCTTCGGGCTGGCGGGCCATGGCGGTGATGGCGTTGCCGACGACGAGGCCGATGCCGATGCCGGGGCCGATGGCGGCGCCGCCGTACACGATGCCACGGCCGACCGCGGTGAGGCCTTGGACGAGTTCGCCTGGGTCCTGTTGAGCGAGGACGTGAAGCACGGGGTTGTCTCCTTTGGGTTCTTGAATCAGTGCGCGGGGTGAGCAGCGCTGCTTATGTAGACAGCGGTGAGGATGGTGAAGATGTAGGCCTGGAGCACGGCGACCAGCAGCTCGAATCCGGTGAGGCCGACGAGCAGGGCGAAGGGCACCGCGGAGCCCACGATGGTGGCGTCCCACAGGGCGGTCGACAGCACCATGAAGGTGATCAGCAGCAGGTGGCCGGCGAGCATGTTGGCGAAGAGTCGAAGCGCCAGCGAGAACGGCTGGGTGATGAGCTTGGTCACCAGCTCGATCGGGGTGAGCAGGATGTGCATCACGGCCGGGGCACCCGGCACGATCATGATGTTCTTCCAGTAGGTGAAGAAGCCCTGCTCCTTGATGCCGACGATGTGGTAGATGAACCACACCGTGACGGCCATGAAGGCCGGCAGGGCGATGCGGGCGTTCACCGGCATCTGCACGAAGGGGATGATCTCCCAGACGTTGCACACGAAGACGAACGAGAACATCGTCATCAGGAACGGCGTCCACTTGAGCCCCTCGGGACCGATGGTCTGGAGGATGATGCCTTCCTGGATGAAGTCGGTGATCGACTCGCTCACGTTCTGCGCCCCACCCGGCACCAGCTGCTGGCGGCGACCGGCGATGAAGAACAGCGCGAACACGATGGCCGCGGAGATCCACATGAACAGCACGACCTTGTTCACGGCGAAGGGGCCGCTACCGATGATGTCGGGCCATTCGACCGTGTGGCTGATCGGAGGGAACTCGAGTCCCAGGATCAGTTGAACGGGAATCACGATGACGCCTCCCGAGACGTTGTCAGTGCTGACGGTGACGGTTGCAGGGCGGGGTACGCGAGGGAGGCCGAGACGAACTTGGTCTCCCAGAACAGCAACCCCAGGTGGGTGACGAGGATCGCGACCGCCAGGGTGGGCAGGTCGATCCACGGACGGTCCTTGACGGCCACGACGAGCAGGGTGAGCAGGCCCATGCGGAGGGCGAAGCCCCCGAGCGCGCCGGCCATGATCATGGACAGCGAGATGCGCGCCGCCCAGGTCAGGATCACCGCGGCGATCACCAGGTTGGCGAGCACCACGGCGACGGCGACCGCCGCCGATGCGACACCGGGCCAGCCACGTGCGATTCCCGCGACGACGAGGACGACGGGGGCGAGGGGCAGACCGCGCTTGACCATGTCGAACGCCAGGGTCTTCTCCACCTCGGGGCTCTCGGCGATCATCAGCGGCCGGTCCCCGTCCTGGGCCGGAACCGCTCCTCCTCGATCCGCATCTCGCCGGCGTACTTCGACATGAGCCGCCACGCGACACACGCGACGACCACGACGAACAACGACACGAAGAACAGCGGGGAGGTTCCGAGGGCGGCATCGATGCGCCACCCGATGAAGGCGAAGATGGCGGGGGTGACCGAGAGCTCGACCGCGCTGTTCAGCGCGTTCCCGAACCCGTTGTTGAGCTCACGCTGGTGACCGACCAGAGCCCGAGTGAGCCGGGCGCTTCGCTTGGGCGCGTCGTCGCTGTCGGTCATCACACTCCTCGACTCTCGTTGTCCCGGGACCAGATCGATCTCTTGTGAATAATTTCTCAATATAGAAGCTGCAGGGGACGGTCGCAAGTCCGGACGTCACGACGACGGCTCGTCGTGGCTGCCCCCGATCGCTCCCACTGGTCGGGCGACCTTAGACCGCGCCCTCTCGCGCCACCAAGGTCGTCAGGGCAGCATCGACCGGTCCCGCCGGGCACGTCGTTCGTCACGCGCCGTCGGGTGCAGGACGGTGTACAGGAGCAGGGCGAGGGCCGCGATACCGATGGGCAACGCGCCGTCATCGCTCTCGGTGTACACCGGATAGAGGACCAATCCGGACAGCAGCGCGGTCCACAACCAGAGGATCGCCACGCTGCGCCGCTGCCCGTGGCCCAGGTCCATCAACCGGTGATGGAGGTGCCCCTTGTCGGCCTCGGTCACACCGGTGCGGCTCCGGGCTCGTCGGATGATGGCGAAGGCGGTGTCGAAGATCGGCACGCCGAGGATCACCAACGGGATGAAGAGCGGGGCGAAGAAGAAGAACGTCTGGCTCGAGGAGTCGGCGGTCGAGTTGCCGGCCACGGCGATCGACGACGACGCCATCAACAGGCCGAGCAGCAGCGCCCCGCCGTCGCCCATGAAGATCGAGGCGGGGTGGACGTTGTAGGGGAGGAACCCGGCGCAGGCGCCGGCGGTGGCCAGCGCGATGAGCGGTGCGATGTTGTCGGCGGGGAGTTGGGCCAGCGACGGGTCGCCCAGCTTGTCGGCGAACAGGAACAGGGCGAAGGCGGCGATGCCGACGATGCCGGCGGCGAGGCCGTCGAGACCGTCGATGAGGTTGATCGCCTGGCACATCCCCACCACCCAGATCACCGTGATGAGCGCGGCCCAGTCCGGCGACAGGGAGATCAGCCCGAACGGCGGGAACCGGAACAGCAGGATGCTGACGCCGGCGAAGTTCAAGATGCTGCCGGCCAGCACGGTGCCCGCCGTCTTGGCCGGCGCCGACACCTCGCGCACGTCGTCGATGCCACCCACGAGGTACACGACGACGGCCGCGATCACCACCCCCACCGGCACGGTGGGCGCGTCGAAGACCTTCTCGTACTCCCCCAGCCGCCACGCCACCGCCACCGCCGCCACGACCCCGACCAGGATGGCGAGCCCGCCCAGCGTCGGCGTGGGTCGTTCGTGGACCCGGCGGTCGTCGGGGACGGCGATGGCCCCCACCCGCACGGCGAGCCGACTGGCCAGCGGGGTGACCGCGGCGGTCACGCCGGCTGCGGTCAGGAACACGACGAGGGCGTCCATCAATCGGTCCGAACGCGACCCGTCGCGCCGGTCGGGCTCAGACCGGGTACGGCTCGAACTTGCCGCACAGGGTGCGCACGTCGTCGCGGATCGCCTCGAGCTCGGCGTCGTCGTCGCGGTGGTCGAGGGTGCGCACGATCAGCTCCGCGATCGTGGCCATCTCGGCCTCGCCCATGCCCTGGGTGGTCACCGCGGGCGTACCGATGCGCAGCCCGGAGGTGATGTACGGGGGCCGGGGATCGTCGGGGACGGTGTTCTCGTTCAGCGAGATGCCGGCCCGATCGAGCGCCAGCCGGGCCTTCTTCCCCGAGAGCTCCTCGTCGTAGGAGCGGAGATCGACGAGCAGCAGGTGGTTGTCGGTGCCGCCCGACACGAGGCGAAGACCTCGGGTGGCCAGTCCCTCGGCCAGCGCGGCGCAGTTGCGCACGATCTGGGCGGCGTAGTCGGCGAACTGCGGGGTGGCAGCCTCGGCGAAGGCGATGGCCTTGGCCGCGATCACGTGGTCGAGCGGACCGCCCTGGAGGCCGGGGAAGATGGCCTTGTCGATGACCGGGGCCAGCTCCTCGGTGCACAGGATGGCTCCCCCACGCGGGCCCCGGAGGGTCTTGTGGGTGGTGAGGGTCACGATGTCGGCCACCGGCACCGGGGAGGGATGGACCCCGCCGGCGATGAGACCGGCGATGTGGGCCGCATCGAACATGAAGTAGGCGCCGACCTCGTCGGCGATGTCGCGGAACGGTTGCGGATCGATGATCCGCGGGTAGGCGGTGGCCCCGGCGACGATGATCTTGGGCCGGTGCTCCAGCGCGGCGTCGCGGACCTGGTCGAAGTCGATCCGTTCGTCGGAGGCGGTGACCCCGTAGGACACGAAGTGGTACAGCTTCCCGCTGGCGTTGACCGGGCTGCCGTGGGTGAGGTGGCCACCCTGGTCGAGGCGCAGGCCGAGCACGGTGTCACCCGGTTCGAGCAAGGCGAGGTAGACGCCCATGTTGGCGTTGGCCCCGGCGTGGGGCTGCACGTTGGCGTGGGCGGCGCCGAAGAGCGACTTGGCCCGCTCGATGGCCACGGTCTCGACCTCGTCGATGACCTCGTTGCCGCCGTAGTACCGCTTGCCCGGATAACCCTCGGAGTACTTGTTGGTCAGCACCGAGCCGGTGGCCCGGAGCACGGCTGGCGAGGTGAAGTTCTCGGAGGCGATGAGTTGGACGGTGGTGTTCTGTCGTTCGACCTCACGGTCGATCAGACGGAACACCTCGTCGTCGTTGTTCTGTGGCCATCCCATGGCTCCAGGATGCCACTCCGCGTCAGCTCTCCTCGCCTTCGATGGCCGAGATGAGGTCGACCCGGCGCTGATGGCGGCCGCCCTCGAAGTCGGTGGCCAGCCACAGCGCGACGATCTCGTCGGCGAGGCCGATGCCGACGATGCGCCCACCCATCGACAACACGTTGGCGTCGTTGTGCTCACGGCTCATGCGCGCCGTGTAGAGGTCGTTGCACAGCGCGGCGCGTGCGCCATGAACCTTGTTGGCGGCGATCTGCTCACCCTGCCCGGAACCTCCGAGCACGATCCCACGGTCGGCCTCGCCCGCGACCACCATCCGGGCCACGCCGGCGCAGATCGGCGGGTAGTCGACCGACTCCGTGGAGTCGGTTCCGAGGTCGATGACCTCGTGGCCGAGCTGCTCGACAGTGCCGATCAGGTGGCACTTCAGGTCGTATCCGGCGTGATCGGCGCCGATGGCGATGCGCACTGCTCTGCTCCTGGTCTACGGGACGCGGGTGGGAAACAGGTGGCCGACGACGGTGTCGATGAGTCCCTCGATCTCGACGGCCGTCGCTTCGTAGTCACCGGCCGATCGGCCGATGGGATCGGCCACCTCGTCCTCGGACCGGCTGCCGAGCATGTCCGCGGGTCGACGGCCGGCACCGGCGCGCCGGATCCAGGCGTCGACGGACTCGCCGGCGACGCGTGATCCGATCGCCTCGGCGGCCCGAGCGAGCTGGGGAAGGGTGAACGTCCGGGCGAAGGCGTCGCGGTCGAGGACCGCCACCTCTCGCACGTGCTGGAGCTCCATCCCGATGATCAGGTCGGCGTCACGCACGTCGGCGGCGGCGAGCAGCCGGCTGCGGTGCTGGCGGATGTCGATGCCACGGCGGGCCATGGCATCGACTCCGTACGCCGATGCCGGCTGGTGCTGGGTCACCAGCCCGGCCGAGTGCACGTGGGCGTCGACCCCGGCGCGTGCGAACTGCTCGCGGAGCAGCCCCTCGGCCATCGGCGAGCGGCAGATGTTGCCGGTGCACACCACGAGTACGTCGATGGGCGGGATTGTAGTGACGGCCACGTCCCCTCCTAGCCTTGACCGATCAGTCAACTTCGGTCACGGAGGACTCTCGTGTCGCTCGATCCGCGCACCCCGGTCATCATCGGCGTCGGCCAGCACAACCAGCGTGTCGATCGCGGGGAGCCCGCCCTCGAGCCGGTCGACCTGATGGTGGTGGCCGCTCAGCAGGCCCTGGCCGACGCCGGCGGCGCCTCGCCGATCGACGCCGGCGAGATCGATTCGGTCCGCACGGTGGGCCTGCTCTCGTGGCGCTACGTGAACCCGGGCCGTCTGGTCGCCGACCGCCTCGGCGTCGGTCACGCCGTCGACAGTGGCGTGTCGGCCATGGGGGGCAACTCCCCCCAGATGCTGCTGAACGAGACCGCGCTCGACATCGCCGCCGGGCGGGTGTCGTGCGTGCTGCTGGCCGGGGCCGAGGCGTGGCGCACCCGCATGTCGGCCCGGGCCGACGGCGACAAGCCCGACTGGACGGTCGAGCCCGAGGGCACCGAACCGGCCCGCGAGATCGGCAAGGCCGTGGAGATGAACCACGAGGCCGAGTCGTCGCTCGGGATCTTCCTGCCCATCCAGGTGTACCCGATGTTCGAACAGGCCCGGCGCCACCACCTGGGGCGGACGATGGACGAGCACCTGCCCCAACTGGGCGACCTGTGGTCGCGGTTCTCGCAGGTGGCAGCCAAGAACCCCAACGCCTGGATCCAGGAGTCGATGACAGCCGAGGAGATCGTCACCCCCTCGGAGTCCAACCGGATGATCGGGTACCCGTACACGAAGGTGATGAACTCGAACAACGCCGTCGAGCAGTCGGCGGCCGTCCTGGTGTGCTCGGTGGAGGTGGCGGAGCGGCTCGGCGTCTCCCGTGACCGCTGGGTGTTCCCGCTCGCCGGCGGCGACGGCCACGACCACCCGTACCTGTCGAACCGCGACAACCTCTACACGTCGCCCGCGGTCGGGGTCATCGGCCGGGCGACGCTGGCCGGGGCGGACATGACCATCGACGACATCACCCACGTCGACCTGTACTCGTGCTTCCCGGTGGCCGTGCAGGTCGGCGCCGACGAGCTCGGCCTCGACCTCGGCCGCCAGCTCACCGTCACGGGCGGGCTCAGCTTCGCCGGCGGGCCGTGGAACAACTACGTGATGCACTCGATCGCGACCATGGTCGACGTGCTGCGCGACGACCCGGGAACCAACGGCTTGGTGTGGGCGAACGGGGGGTACCTCACCAAGCACGCCTTCGGCGTCTACAGCACCGAGCCGCCGACCTCGGGTTTCGTGCACGTCCATCCCCAGGACGAGATCGACGCCCTGCCCTCACGCGACATCGCCACCGACCACGTCGGCCGGGCCACCATCGAATCCTGGGTGGTGATGCACGACCGGGAGAGCCGGCCCGAAACGGCGTTCGTCGCCCTACTGACCGACGACGGCCGACGAGCATGGGGTACCACGACCGATGCCGATGCCCTGGCCGAGATGGTGGCCGAGGACATGATCGACCGCACCGTCGAGCGCGCCGCCGACGGCACGATCACCCTCGTCTGAGCGACTCAGAGCTGGCTGTTCTGCGCCCGGTGCTCGGCGGTGAGCTGGGCGACCCGCTCCTTGGCTTCCGGCATGGTCTCGATCAACTTGTGGAATCGCTTGTTGTCGAAGCTGAGCAGCGTGAGGTCGGTGAGCGCCCGCACGGTCGCTGATCGGGGCCGCAACTCGAGGAGCGCCATCTCGCCGGCGATCGAGCCTCGCCCGATGGTGGCGACCCGCTGGCCGGCCACCTCCACCGCGGCCTGACCGTCGCAGATGACGAATGCCTCCTGCCCGACGTCGCCCTGCTCCATCAGGACGGCCCCCGCCTCGGCCGTCACCTCTTCGGCCATGCCGTGGATCTTCTCGAGATCACTCGACGAGAAGCCCTCGAAGAACTGGAGCTTGGCGAGATCCTGCTGGTCCATGTCGCTCCCCCTCGGTGCGCTGTCACCGGGCAATGTACGCCACCGGCGCGTTGTCCGATCAGTCGTCGTCGGTGACCTCGATCGGCCCCGGTCGCAGCACCCGGAGCCGATCACCGGTGGCGTCGACCACGGTGGACGGGGTTCCGACCAGTGCTCCCCCGTCGATGATCAGGTCGACCGGCCCGGTCAAGCTGCTGGCCGCCTCCGCTGCCCCCGGCGGCGTGGGCTGACCGTGCCGGTTCGCGCTGGTGGTGGCGATCGGGCCCACCGCCCGGGCGATCTGGCGCACGAAGTCGTGGTCGGGACATCGCAGCCCCACGGTCTCGGTCGGTGTGCCCAATGCCCAGTCGAGGTCCGGGCGGCGGGGCACCACCAGGGTGAGCGGACCGGGCCAGTGACGTCGAGCCAGGTGGCGCGCCCCCTCGGTGGTGGTCGGACCGGCGAGCGTGAAGGCCTGTTCGGCGTCGGCGCACAGCACGGCGAGCGGGGTGTCGGCCGCCCGACCCTTGCGCTCGAAGAGCAACTCGGTGGCACTGGGCTCGGCGGCGTTGGCGGCGAGGCCGTAGACGGTGTCGGTCGGCAGCACCACGATGCCGCCGGCGAGGAGCACGGCCGCCGCTCGGATCGCCGCCGTGAGGTCGGTGACGTCGAGGACCTCGGCCGTCATCGGCGCGCCACCAGGAACCGGTCCCGGCCGGTGAGGTCCGGTGCGATCCGGACCGAGGTGAAGCCGGCGGCGTCGGCCAGGACCCGCACCTCGTCGGCCTGATCCGGGGCGTGTTCGACCAGGAGGGCGCCACCCGGCGCGAGCCAGCCCGGCGCCTGGGCCACGATCTGGCGGATGGCGTCGAGCCCGTCCTGACCGGAGATCAAGGCATCGGCGGGCTCCCAGTCGGCGACCTGGGCTGGGAGCGGGTCGTCGGCCGCGACGTACGGGGGATTCGCCGCGATGACACCGACGTTGCCCAGCAACTCCCGGGGAAGCGGGTCGAACCACGAGCCCTCGACCAGCCGCACCGTCGCCGCCCGGCGACCCAGGCCGGTGCAGTTGGCCCGGGCGACCGCCAGGGCACCGGGCGACTGCTCGACCCCCCACACCTCGGTGCCGGGACGCTCGGCGGCCACCGACAACGCGATGGCGCCCGACCCCGTGCCGAGGTCGACCACCGGTCCCCCGACGCGTGTGTGCTCGACGAGGAGCGCGTCGACCAGGACCTCGGTCTCGGGCCGCGGGATCAGGACACGACGGTCGACGAACAGCTCCAGCGTCCGGAACGGCCAGCGTTCGAGCACGTACTGCAGCGGCTCGCCTCGCTCGCGACGCTCGACCATGAGCCGCCAGTGGTGGTGCGAACGCACGGTCGCCGGGCGCTCGGCCACCATGCGCAGCGGGTCACCGGCGGCCCGCTCGATGATCCAGCGGGCCTCGGAGACGGCGTTGTCGACGCCGACCGCGGCGAGGCGCAGGACCGTCTCGGCGTGGAGCTCGGCCCAGGTCGTGGTGTCGGTGCCGGTATCAGTGTCGGAATCGGTCACGGCTCGGTGCCCTCGGCGAGACGCCGAGCCTGCTCGTCCTGGACCAGGGCGTCGGAGACCTCGTCGAGCTCGCCGGCGAGGACCTTGTCGAGCTTGTAGATGGTGAGCCCGATGCGGTGGTCGGTGACCCGGTTCTCCTTGAAGTTGTAGGTCCGGATCTTCTCCGAACGCCCCCCGCCCCCGACCTGGTCGCGGCGGGCCGACGACAACTCGGCGGCCTGGCGCTCCTGCTCGAGCTGGAACAGCCGCGACTTCAGCACCCGCAACGCCTTGGCCTTGTTCTGGAGCTGGCTCTTCTCGTCCTGCATCGACACCACCAGGCCGGTGGGCTTGTGGGTGATGCGCACCGCGGAATCGGTGGTGTTGACCGACTGCCCGCCGGGGCCCGATGACCGGTACACCTGGATCTCGAGGTCGTTCTTCTCGTCGATGTCGATCTCGACGTCGTCGACCTCGGGCAGGACGGTGACGGTGGCCGACGACGTGTGGATGCGCCCCTGCGCCTCGGTCACCGGCACCCGCTGGACCCGATGCGGTCCGCCCTCGTGCTTCATGCGGGTCCAGGCACCATCGCCCTTCACCACGAAGGTGATGTCGTGGAAGCCGCCCATGTCGGAGTGGTCGGTGTTCATGACCTCGAGCTTCCAGCCCATCCGGGCGGCGTAGGCCTCGTACATCTGGAACAGGTCGCGGGCGAACAGGTTCGCCTCCTCGCCGCCCTCGGCCCCGCGGATCTCGACGATGACGTTGCGCCCCTCGTTCGGGTCCTTCGGCAACAGGAGCAGCTTGAACTGCTCGGTGAGCCGTTCGATGTCGGTCTCGGCATCGGAGGCCTCGGTCCGGAACAGCTCCCGATCGTCGCCCTCGGACTCGCGCGACAGCTCCCTCGCCGTCTCGAGATCGCCGGTGCGGGCCCGTAGCTCGGAACCGACGGCGACGATCTCCTCCAGCTCGTGGTAGCGACGGGCCGCGTCGGCGTAGCGATGCTGGTCGGCGATCAGCTCGGGGTCGCCGAGACGAGCCTGGAGCTCGTAGAACTCGCGCTCCAGGGCGTCGAGGCGGTCCAACATCATCCCGAGGTTACCGAGCGGTGCCCGGGCTCAGATCTTCCAGTCACCGGCGACGGCGGCCACTTCGGCCGGCCGGATCATGTCGGCGACCAGGGCGGTGTTGACCGGCAGCAGGTCGCGCTCGGGCAGCGCCAGCAGCAAGGTGGCGTCGGGATCGACGGCGAGCCGGGTGTCAGCGCCGAGGACCACGGCCTCGAGATCGACACCCACGCTGCACGCCACCACCACGGGTCGACCATCGCGGGTGCCGACCGCCGCGGCGATCCCCCGGGTCCGCAGCCGGTCGCGCGGCACGGGCGTCGGAGCGGCGACGAGGTCGTCGCACCCGACGCGCTCCGGCTCGCGGAGCAGCGTGTGACGGAGCCAGCGTTCCGGCACCAGCGTGGCCAGCGGGTGCACAGGACCGCCCGGCCGGCGGATCTCGCGGAGCTGGGCGACCACCCGGGCGATCGACGAGGCATCGGGGAGGTCGCCGTGCATCATGGCGGTCAGCTCACGGTCGAACCGCCCGACGCCCACCTCGAGGATCGGTTCCCCGTTGTCGACGGCCCGGACGATGCGCACCACCTCGAGGCCGCGGAACTCACCCGCCAGCCGGTCGCCCTCGACGACGACGTCGAGGCCCTCGGCTTCGAGCACGGCGACCAGTTCCGGTGCATCCGGCGGCCCCAGCCCCGGTCGGAACGGTGTTGGCTCGACGGTGACGAGATCGCGTCCCGAGGTGCGCCACACCGAGACATCGGTGCGGAACTCCGCGGCCTGCCGTGCCACCACGCCCGCGTCGTCGTCGACGATGACGTGGAGCTCGGTGGCGCGGGCCCGGCTGGCCCACGCCAACGCGGCACCCAGGCCATGATCGCCGTCGAGCAGAACGAAGGCCCGGTGCCCCTCGGTGGACGCCGCGCCGGTACCGACCGACACCGGGGGCGCGTCGATGCCCCACCGCCCGCGGACGAGGGCGCCCAGCTTGGCGGCGTTGCGGGCCGCCCGCCGCTGGGTTGCCTCGGCGGCGTCGGTGGGATTCGGTTCGGTGCTCAGGCGTCGGGGGTGTCGGAGGCTTCGCCGGTGGGAGCCGGATCCTCGCTCGGCTGCTCGGCCGGCGCGTCCTGGGCGGCGGCGCCGCTCTTCTTGCGGCGGCCGTAGCGGCGCTCGAAGCGATCGATGCGACCACCGGTGTCCACCAGCTTCTGCTTGCCGGTGTAGAAGGGGTGGCACTCGCTGCACAGCTCGACCCGCAGGTCACTGGCCGTGGACCGGGTCACGATCTCGTTGCCGCACGAGCAGTGGATGGTGACGGTCTCGTAGTTCGGATGGATGTCGGTCTTCATGGATTGCTCCTCACGCAATGGTGACGATCTCGTACTCGGTACAACACGGGGCTATTCCCACGTGTCGTGGGTTGCGCGTCAGGCGTCTTCCTTGACCGCTGCCTGCAACAGCTCCTCGTTCGACTTCGTGGTCCGAAGCCGTTCCAGGAGACCATCCAGCAGACCAGCTTGGTCGGGCGAGGCATCGGCGGGCAAGCCGGCCAGGACCCGGCGCAGCGCGTCCCGCTGGTCAGCGCCGTCGTCGCCGACCAGCAGCTCCTCCCGGCGGGTGGAGGTCCCCCCGATGTCGACCGCGGGGAAGGCTCGTCGTTCCGCCGCGAAGCGGTCGAGATGGATCTGCGTCGTCGCGGCACCCACGACCGCGTCGTACACGGCCCCGTCGATCTCCGAATCGGTGTCGACCGTGGCCGTGGCGACGATGGTGACCGAGCCGGCGTCCACGAGGTTCCGTCCCGTCCCGAAAGCTCGTTTGGCGGCCTGGACCGCCGAGGCCTCGAGACCGCCGACCGTGCGACCGGTGCTCTGGCCGGAGGCGTGCTCGGCCCGAGCGAGGCGGGTGAGCCCGTCGAAGAGCACGACCACGTCGTCGCCGGCCTCGGCCAGGCGACGGGCACGGGCCAGCGCCAGTTCGGCCACGGCGGTGTGGTCGTCGGGGCTGGCATCGAACGCCGAGCCGTGGACGGTGCCGGCGGCGACGACGCGCTCCATGTCGCTGATCTCCTCGGGACGCTCGTCGAGCAGGACGACCAGCAATGTGGTCTCCGGGTCGTTGGCCTCGATCGAGCGGGCGATGGTCTGCAGGATCGTGGTCCGGCCCGTACGCGGGGCACCGGCCAGCAGCACCCGGCTGCCCTTGCCGATCGGCGCGAGCAGATCGAGCACCCGGGTGATGCGGTCGTCGTCCTCGTCCTCGACCTGCAGGTCGAAGGCGTCGGTGGCGAAGGTGGCGGCCAGATCCTCGAACCGCGGCCGCTCGGTGCCCGGCTCGAGCTCGACATCGTTCACGGTGTCGATCCGCAGGATGGCGGGGTTCTTCTCGTTGCGGAAGGCGGGGCGGGATCCGCCGGCGACCACGTCGCCCTTGCGGAGACCGAACTGGCGGACCTGCTTCACCGACACGTAGCAGTCGTCCTTGGACGGCAGCAGACCATCGACGCGGAGGAAGCCGTAGCCGTCGTCGCGGAGATCGAGGCAACCCACCACGGGCACCGGCTCCCCGGTGAACTCCTCGGCTTGGCCACCGCTCTCGCGGTTGCGACCGCGGCGCCGACGCCGACGTCCGCCGCCGTCGCTGTCGTCGTTGCCCTGGTGTCCGCCGGAGTCGTCGGCCTTCGCATCGTCGGAGTCGGACCCGTCGGAGCTGTCCGAGCTGTCAGAGCTGTCGGAGCTGTCGGCGTCCTTGGACGATCCGGCATCCGATCGCTGGCTCCGCTTGGCCGACACCGAGCGCTTGTCGCCGGACGACTCGGCTGCCTCGCTGGCTTTGCCGTTGTCGGGGCGCTCGGCCCGCTCGGGGCGTTCGGTGCTCTCGGTTTTCTCCACGGTCTCGGCGGCCTCGTCGGTGCGCCGGAGGAAGTGTCGCCGGAGGAGGTGACGCCGGTGAGCTCGAGGATCATGTCGATGATGTCGGCCTTGCGGGTGCGCGACGTGACCTTGCCCCCCAACGCGCCGGCGATCTTCTGCAGTTCGTCGCGGTCCTTGCGTTCGAGCGTCTCGCGCTCGAGGGCATTGGCGTCCACGCTCATGTGGTGCTCTTCTCTCGTCAGTGTCGAAGGGGAGGCACGTCGCCCCCGGTTCCGCGGCCGGTCCGTACCCCCACCAGGGTGGGCCGGCCCGTTGCGCCTGGTCGGCCGCCGCTACGTGCGATGCACGGCGTGGCGGACAGACCGACGATAGCTGTCCCGGCGGGCACGCTCCAACACCGGCATCGCTGCTGACCCGGCCTCGATACCGTCTCCGCCTGTGGATTCGGATGCGTGGGACCCCGGTCGGTACGAACGGTTCCTCGCCCATCGGGAACGGCCGGTGGTCGACCTGCTCGAGCTGGTGGAGCCCGTGCCGGGTGGCCGGGCATGCGACCTCGGCTGCGGGACGGGCCGGTACACACCGCTCCTGCACGCTCGGGTCGAAGCGGGAGAGACCCTCGGCGTCGACTCCTCCGCTCACATGCTGGCCGGTGCATCGGAATTCGCCGCGCCCGGGATCAGCTTCGTGCAGGGCGACCTCGCCGACATCTCGGGCCGGTGGGACGTGTTGTTCGCCAACGCGTCGCTGCAGTGGCTCCGCGACCACGATCGCCTCATCCCCACCCTCGTCGGACATCTCGGCTCCGGCGGCCAGCTCGCGTTCCAGGTACCGGCAAACTTCGCCCATCCCAGCCACACGGTTGCCGACGAGGTGGGGCGGCGCTTCGGGCTCGACCCCCTGGCCCGGCACATCGATGCCCTCGACGCGGCCCGGTATGCCGAGATCCTCTGGGGTGCGGGCCTCCGCGAGTTGGACGTCACGGAGCGGATCTACGGCATGGCGATGGACCGCACCGACGAGGTCATCGAATGGGTGTCGGGAACGCTCCTGACCCGGTTCGAGTCCCTGCTCGACGCGGAGGCGTTCGCCGCCTTCCGGGACGAGTACCGGCGAGAGCTGCTCACGCGGCTCGGCGATCCGGGCGGGGCCGAGCCGTACTTCTTCGCCTTCCCTCGCATCCTGTGCCGGGGCCGTCTGCCGTGACCGACGCGACGCGCCGCGGTCACACGCCGCGGAGCCGCTCCATGCCGGCGCGGTAGAACTCCAGCGCCAGGTCGCGCTGGTCGTCCTTGCGGCCGGCGCTCACCACCTCGGCGTAGCTGCACGTCGCCCCGAAGGCGGCGTTCCAATAGCCGTCGTCGCCCGGACGATCGTCGGTCCACGGCCCGACGTACAGATAGGGGTCGGGATGACCGGGATCGCCCGGTGACGCACCGATGTTGACCCGCCGGGTGTCGGCCGGTTCGCCGAAGGCGACATCGAACGCGATGTCGAAGTGCTCGGGCCACAGCTGCACCGGCGTGGGCCCGCCGGCCTCCCACTCCCGGCGGAGCTGCTCGAGGACCGAGGTGGCGAACCCGTACCAGTCGCCCAATGCCAACGCCGATGCCTCGTCGACCCCGAGGTCCTCATCAGGATCGCCGACCGGGACCACGCCGTCGAATCCGTGATCGAAGGTGGGGTCGACAGTGCGACCGATCAGCTCGGCCGCGGCCCGCAGCGAGGTGATGGGTGCCGACTCGAGCTGGCGACGGCGTTGGTGGACCAGCATCTGGCCGGTGACGCGGACCTGTTCGTCCTCGGCGGCCCCGAAGAACGGTGTGCCGAATCCGCCCGGTGTCCAGGTCAACCCGTACCGACCGGTCGCCTCGCGACGGGCGAGGTACACCACATGGGTGGCGAGGCGATGGAGCGCGTCACGGGTGGAGTGAAACCCTGGCGGGAGGGGACGGAGCAGTTCGGCCATGGAGATCTCCTCGGTGCGCTTCACACGTCGCGGTTGCTGGCGGCGATCGCCACCAGGGCGGGCTTGGCTTCGACAGCGAAGGCTGCCTCGAATGCGGAGCGGAGCTGGGAGGCGTGGTCGACCCGGAAGCCGGCTCCGCCGCACAGCTCTGCATACGCCGCGAAGTCGGGGTTTGTCAGATCCGTCTTCCACACGGGGCGAATGGCGCCGAGCTGCTCACGGCTGATCTTGGCCAGCTCGCTGTTGTCGAGCACCACGTGCACGATGTCCATGTCGTTGTTGACCGCGGTCGTGAACTCGGCCAGATATTGGCCCAACCCACCATCACCGGAGATCGAGACCACCCGTCGCGCCGGGCCACCGGCCATCACCTGGCGCTGGACGGCCACCCAGGCACCGATGGCCGCCGGCAGGGCGAAACCGATGGAGCCGAGGTAGCCCGACATCAGCACGTCCTGGCGGCCCCGACATTCGAAGAAGTGGCCGAAGGAGTACGTGTTGTTCCCCACGTCGACCACGATCACCGCATCGTCGGGCACGACCTCTTGGAGCATCCCCATGACGAGGGCGGGGTGGAGACGCCCCTTGCTGTCCGACAGGGTGGCGCGACGCTGCTTCTCGGCGCGATAGCGCGCCCACCGGACAGCGATCTGGTCGCGTCGTTCCGGGTGCGATTGCGGCTCGAGGCGATCGCCGAGCAGTTCGAGCGTGCGCCCGATCTCGCCCCACAGCGGGACGTCGACAGCGTGGAACTTGCCCAACATCATGCGGTCGAAGTCGACCTGCACCGTCTTGATCCAGTTCGGGATGGCGGTGTGGTTCGAGAAGCTGGCCCCGAGCACGAGCAGGGCATCGGACTGGTTCAGGGTGATCGACGCCGGGGGTACGCCGGAGCGGCCGAGCGTCCCACAGGCCAGCGGGTGGTCATCGGGCACCGTCCCTTTGGCCTTGAACGTGGTGACGATGGCGGCGTCGAGCTTCTCGGCCAGCGCGATCACCTGGTCGCGGAAGGGGCGAGCTCCATTGCCGATCACGATGGCCGGCTTGTCGGCCGCGGACAGGATCGCCACGGCGCGGGCCAACTCGTCCTCGGGCGGCGCGATGCGGGGGTCGGCGAGCCGGCCGACGACAGGTTTCTCCGGTGCGTCCTCGAGGGCCGGGAGCTCCTGGACATCGTCGGGGAAGATGAGGGTGGCCACATCGCGCTCGACGATGGCGTGCTTCATGGCCAGGGCCGCCAGCTCGTTGGCGTTCTGGGGCACGAGGACGGTCTTCTCGTACCGACTCACGGCTTCGAACGCGGCCGCGGTGTCGATCTCCTGGAAAGTGCCGGGCCCGACGACCTGTGACTGCACCTGGCCCATCAGCGCCAGCAGGGGAACGCGGTCGACCTTGGCGTCCCACATGCCGGTGTAGAGGTTGGTGGCTCCGGGGCCGGCGATGGAGAAGCACGCCGCGGGTCGACCGGTGAGCTTGGCGTAGCCGCTGGCGGCGAACGCGGCCGCCCCTTCGTGGCGGATGCCGATGTAGGTGAGCCGGCCGTCCTCCTCGGCCTTGCGGAGGGCATCGGCCAGTCCCAGGTTCGAGTGGCCGACCATGCCGAACACGGCATCCAGTCCCCAGTCGGTGAGGGTCTGCACCATCTGGTCCATCAGGGTGCGGCGCTCGTCGGGCACGGGGACCTCGATCTGGAGCCCGGCGCCGTCGACCTCGCGGATCGCGTACGCCGTGGCGGCGTCGCCGAACCCCTCGGGCGGAGCGCCGGACACCGGGTCGTACTCGTAGGCGTGCCACGGGCAGATGACATAGGGAACGCCTTCGGCTCCGGCCTCGACCTGGCCGTCGCCGAGCGGGCCGCCCTGGTGGGGGCACCGGTTGTCGAGCGCACCCCAGCCGTCGGCGGTCTTCGTGACGCACACGGCTCGCCCCCCGACGACCACGGTGGTCACGGTGCCGACATCGATGTCGGGTCGATCGATCGTGATCCACACTCGCTGGCCGTCGCCCATTGACCGTGCCCCTGTTCGCTACCCCGCCGCTGCAACCCGTCGCCGGGTCAGCGACATTCCATCACCATTCCCCTCGATGGGCGACGGCGGCGCGCACCACCGCTTCGACGGCCGCCAGATCGCCGTCGACGTGCCCGAACCGCTCCGGGAGGTCGAGCAGATCGGCGAGGTGGGGAGGAAGCGGGGGGCGGATGCCGGTCGCCCGCTCGACCGCGTCGGGGAACTTGGCCGGGTGCGCCGTGGCCAGGCACACCACCGGTGCATCGGGCAGGTCGGCGACCCGGTCGACCGCGCCGACCCCGACCGCGGTGTGGGGATCGAGCAGCACGCCGGACCGATCGTGGTGCTCGGCGATGACGTCGAGCACCTCGTCGTCGGTGAGCCGGGCACCCCACCACCCGTGCGGACGCGGCGCGTCGACCCGGCCGCTGGCCCGGAACTCGCGCAGCAGCTCACCGGTGCCCGGGCCGTCGCGGTCGAGCAACTCGAACAGGAGCCGCTCGAGGTTCGAGGACACCTGGATGTCCATGCTGGGGCTGAGGGTCGGGACCACCGGTTCCATCGACAACGTCCCGGTCTCCAGCCATCGGGTGAGGATGTCGTTGGTGTTCGACGCCACCAGGAAGCCGGCCACGTCGAGCCCCATCTGCTGGGCGACCCAACCGGCGAGCACGTTTCCGAAGTTCCCGGTGGGCACGCTGAACACGGGCGCGCCCAGCCCCCGCTCCCCGAGGCTGCGAGCGGCGGTCACGTAGTAGACGACCTGGGCCATGACCCGGCCCCAGTTGATCGAGTTCATCGCCGACAGCTGGACCTCGTCGCGGAACGCCCGATCGGCGAACGCCGCCTTCACCAGGTCCTGGCAGTCGTCGAAGGTGCCGTCGACCGCGTAGGCGTGGAGGTTGGGAGCATCGAGCGTGGTCATCTGCCGGCGCTGCACGTCGGACACGCGACCGTCGGGGAACATGACCACGCAGTCGATGGCATGACGGCCAACGCAGCCGTGCATGGCGGCCGAGCCGGTGTCACCGCTGGTGGCGACGAGGATGGTGGCCGTCCGGCCACGCGTTTCGAGGACGTGGTCGAACAGACGGCCGACCAGCTGGAGCGCGACATCCTTGAACGCGATCGTCGGGCCGTGGAACAGCTCGAGCAGCCAGCGGCGGTCGTCGAGCTCGACCAGCGGGCACACGTCGGGATGGTCGAAGGTGGCGTAGGCCTCGTCGACGATGTGCTCGAACACCGGGCGGTCGATGGACCCCTCGACGTAGGGCCACATCACGGCGGCGGCGATCTCCGGGTAGCTGGTTGCGTCGGCGAGCCCGGGGAGGTCGGGATAGCGGTCGGGGACGAACAACCCGCCGTCCGGAGCCAGGCCGGTCAGCAGGGCGTCGGCGAAGTCGAGCGGGGGTGCATCGCCCCGCGTGGACCGGTAGAGGAGCGCCACGGGTCAGCCTTCGAGCACGCGGATCACGCTGTTGACCTGGCCGACCTCGTCGAGCTCGCGGAGATCGTCGAGCGTGGCCCGGACGTCGGCCTCGCGCGCCACGTGGGTGATGAACAGGATGCGGGCCTCGCCGCCCAGACCGATCTGCTCCATCGACCGGATCGACACCCGGCGGGATCCGAGCACGCCGGCCACGGTGGCCAGCGCTCCCGGACGGTCGACCACGTCGAGGTTGAGGTAGAACGCGGAGCGGAGCTGGTCCATGGGCATGATCGGTGCCGGCGTGGAGGCGAAGATGCTGGCGTGGGTGCCCTTGCGCAGGTTCGAGGCGGCGTCGATGAGGTCGCCCAGCACCGCGCTGGCCGTGGGCCCACCGCCCGCGCCGCGCCCGTAGAACATGAGATCCCCCACCGCCGCGCCCTCCACGAAGATGGCGTTGAACGAGTCGCGCACCGACGCCAGCGGGTGCGTGTCGGGCACCAGCGTGGGATGGACGCGAACGGCCACCCCGTCGATGCCGAACGACTCGACGATGGCGAGCAGCTTCACGACGTAGCCGAGCTTGGTGGCCACCTCGATGTCGGTGGGCGAGATGTGGGTGATGCCCTCGACGTAGACGTCGTCGGCCACGACCCGGCCGCCGTAGGCGATCGAGGCGATGATCGCCGCCTTGGCCGCCGCGTCGTGCCCCCCGACGTCGGCGCTGGGGTCGGCTTCGGCGTAGCCGAGCGCCTGGGCTTCGGCCAGGGCCGCTTCGTAGTCGGCGCCGTCCTCGGTCATCTTGGTGAGGATGTAGTTGGTGGTGCCGTTGACGATGCCCATCACCCGGGAGATGTGCTCGCCGGCCAGGGACTCGCGCAGGGGACGGATGAAGGGGATGCCCCCGGCGACCGCGGCCTCGAAGAGAAGGTCGACGCTGTTGGCGTCGGCGATGGCGAACAACTCCGCGCCCTCGGCCGCCAGCAGGGCCTTGTTGGCGGTGATCACCGGCTTGCGGTTGGAGAGGGCCTTGGCCACCAGGTCGTGGGCGGGGTGGACGCCGCCCATGAGCTCGACGACGACGTCGACGGACGGGTCGTCGACCACCGAGTACGGGTCGTCGGTGAAGTGCGACGGGGCGAGGTCGACGGCCCGGGGCTTGGCCAGGTCACGGACCGCGACGGGGCCGATCTCGAGCGCGATCCCGGTCCGCTCGGCGATCTCCTTGCCACGACCGTTGATCAGGCTGACGAGCGAGCCGCCCACCACGCCGCATCCCAACAGCCCGACCCGGACCCTCGTCGCCGTCATGGCCGGTCACGGTAGACGTCGTTGCGGACCAGGTCTTCGAACGATTCCCGTCGCACCACCAGCCGCGCCTCGCCGCCGGAGCAGAACACCACGGCGGGGCGCAGGATCTTGTTGTAGTTGGACCCCATCGAGTGGCCGTAGGCGCCGGTGACCGGGGTGGCCAGTACGTCGTCGACCTCGATGTCGTCGGGCACCCAGCCCTCGCGGACGAGCAGGTCGCCCGACTCGCAGTGCTTGCCGACGACCCGCACCGGACGGCTCCGCCCGGCGTCGACGGCCCGGGGCAGGAAGGTCTCGTAGCCCGACCCGTAGAGCACCGGACGGGGGTTGTCGGACATGCCGCCGTCGACCGAGACGTAGGTGCGCACGCCCGGGATGTCCTTGATGGTCCCGACGGTGTAGAGGGTCACGGCGGCCGCGGCCACGATCGAGCGGCCCGGTTCGGCGGTGATGCGGGCGGTGATCCCTGCGTCCCGACAGCCGGCCTGGATGGCACCACCCCATTCGGTGATGGTGGGGGCCGACTCGCCCTCCACGTAGGGCACGCCCAGGCCACCGCCGATGCTGAACTCGGGGAGCTGGTGGGCGTCGACGAACGGGGCCATGGCCGCGACGGCGTCGTGGAAGGAGTCGGCCACGAAGACCTGGGAACCGATGTGCATGTGGAGGCCGACGAGGTCGACGGCCGGGGAGCCCGACGCCAGCTCGATGGCTCGCCCCGCCGCGCCGGAGTGGAGCCCGAATCCGAACTTCGAGTCCTCCTGGCCGGTCATCACGAACTCGTGGGTGTGGGCCTCGATCCCCGGCGTGATCCGCAACAGCACCTGCGGAGCCAGCCCGTCGTCCTGGTGCAGCCGGGTCAGCCGCTCGAGCTCGTCGAAGGAGTCGACCACGATCCGTCCCACGCCCGCGGTCCGGGCCATGGCCAGCTCGGCGATCGACTTGTTGTTCCCGTGCAGCACGAGGCGGTCGGCCGGCACCCCGGCCGTCAGGGCCACGTGCAACTCCCCCGCGGTGGCCACGTCGAGGTGCATGCCCTCCTCGTGGGCGAGGCGAGCCATGGCCACGCACAGGAACGCCTTGGTGGCGTAGGCGACGCCGTCGGGGAAGGCGGCGACGGCCTCGCGGCATCGGGCGCGGAGGTGGTCCTCGTCGTAGACGAACAGGGGCGTGCCGAACTCGGCGGCGATGTCGACCAGGTCGCACCCACCGACCGACAGCCGGCCGTCCGGGGAGACCGAGGCGTTGTCGGGCAGGAGGGATCGCGGGACGGGTCCGGCCACTACATCCGCTCCGGGGCCGACACGCCGAGCAGGTCGAGGCCGATGGCGAATCCGATCCGGGCTGCCTCCACCAACCACATCCGGGCCTGGGTCAGCTCCGGGGGCACGTCACCGATGACGTAGCAGTCGTGGTAGAAGCCGTGGAACCGGTCGGCCAGCTCCCGCACCCAGCTGGTGATCTTGTGGGGGGCGCGCTCCCGGGTGGCGATCTCGAGGATCTCCGGCAGCTCCGAGAGGGTGCGCAGGACCTCGATCTCCCGCTCGTGCACCAGCAACGACAGATCCACCGCGTCCAGCGGGCGGCGCACGATCCCGGCCTCCTCGGCCTTGCGGCCGATCGACGCGATCCGCGCGTGGGCGTACTGGATGTAGAAGACCGGAGACTCGTTGGACTGCTCCCGGACCGCGTCCAGATCGATGGTGGGCGCCTGGTCGACCGACGCGACCAGCGACAGCAGCCGCATGACGTCGGGGCCGATGTCGTCGACGAGGTCGTCGAGGTCGACCGCGTTGCCGAGGCGCTTGCCGATCCGCCCGCTGGCCAGCGACACCATCTGACCGAGGCGCACCTCGAGGCGTCCTCGCTCGACGCCGAGGGCCTCGACTCCGGCGAGCAGCGACGGCACCTGACCCTGGTGGTCGGCGCCCCAGACGTTGATCACGCGGTCGAAGCCGCGGACGACGAACTTGTTCCGGTGGTAGGCGAGATCGCCGGCCAGGTAGGTGTAGTCGCCACCCTGGCTGTCGGACTTCTTGACCACCCGCTTCTCGCGCGGGTCGCCGAACTCGCCAGTGTTCAGCCACACCGCGCCGTCCTCGTCCCAGACCAGCCCGCGCTCGCGCAGCTCGGCCAGGGCGTCGGACACGGCCGCGGAGTCCTCGATGGACGCCTGGGAGAACCACTGGTCGAAGTGGATGTTCACCATCTCCATCTGGAGCTTGATGAACTCGAGGATGCGTTCGGCCGCCCACCGGCCGGCTGCCTCCACGTCGTGGGGACCCTCATAGGCACTGGCAAGGCCCTTGACGAAGCCTGACGGGTACCCACCCTCGGGGACAGGTCGCCCCTCGGCCCGGGCGAGCACCGATTCACCGAGCTGGCGGATCTGTCCGCCGGTGTCGTTGACGTAGTACTCACGGTGCACCTCGGCCCCGGACCGCTCGAGCAGGCGGGCCACCGAATCGCCGTACGAGGCGAACCAGCCGTTGCCGACGTGGATCGGCCCCGTCGGGTTGGCCGACACGAACTCGACCATGATCCGCTCGCCCGCCAGGGTGTCGAGGCGGGCATACCCGTCGACGCCGGACCCGACCACGTCGGCGAGCACGCCGTGCAGCCAGGTGGGGGCGAGGTGGAAGTTGACGAACCCGGGGCCGGCGATGGCCACCGACTCGACGTGGTCGATGGCGGCGGCTTCGAGCGCGGCGACCAGGTCGGCGGCGATGTCACGGGGCGGCCGGCCGGCCGCCTTGGCCGATGCCATGGCGATGTTGCAGGACCAGTCGCCGTGCTCGCGGCGGGCCGGACGCTCCATCGTCCAGGTGACGGCGGAAGGGTCGAGGCCGATGCCGGCGGCGGCCGATTCGACCGCGGCGGCGAGCATGTCGCGGATCACAAGAGACTCCTGTTCAGCGGTCGAGCAGGGCGTTGACGCGGTCGACGAGGTCGAGCGGCTCGAATGGCTTCGTCATGTACTCGTCGGCGCCGGCGTCGATGCCCTCGCGGATGTCGCTGCCCTGCGCCTTGGCCGACAGCAGGATGATGGGGATGGAGGCCGTCTCGGGATCGTCCTTGAGGGCGACGACCAACTCGATGCCGGACATGTTCGGCATCATCACGTCGGACACGATGATGTCGGGCCGGTGCTCCTTGGCCTGCTCGAGGCCGATGACGCCGTCGGTGGCGCGCAGCACGGAGAAGCCCTCCATCTCGAAGTTCACCTCCAGCAGCTGAAGGATGGTGAGGTCGTCCTCGACCACGAGGACGATCGGCGCAGCCATGGCGGCCGAGCCTACGGCGCGGCCCCCTGAACGCAGGAACGTGAACCGATGCCCGCAGCCGGCGTCGTCGGGAGCTGAGCAGCCGGGCGCACCGGGCGGCCGGCAGCAGCGCCGTGGGGAGTTCGCTCCACGATCGCGGGCAGCTACGATCCCCCCTCCCGGCACGACCGCGTTCGTGCCGCCATCCAGCCCTCGTAGCTCAGCGGATAGAGCATCGGCCTCCGGAGCCGTGTGCGGGCGTTCGAGTCGCCCCGAGGGCGCCACCCGAAAAGAGGCCCTGACCAGCGCAAATGCCCAGGTCAGGGCCTCGGACGTTTTCCCGCCGTTGTCCGTGAGAATCCACGATTCTCAGCCCAAAATTGGGAGGGCTCTGGGA